>CAZKOX010000001.1:0-126896 GCA_964554485.1 uncultured Candidatus Saccharibacteria bacterium
TCTTGGGGTTCATGGTTCAGCTGGGGTTCACCGGTTGGACTCAGCATCTTTCTACTGGCGTTAGCCGGTGCCGCTTGGGTTATATCTACGATATAACACCAAGTTTGAACTATAAGAACTCCGCGTATCGCGGAGTTCTTATAGTTCAAGGTGTAATTCTTATTTCGAATAGAGCTAAAGGTTATGTATAATATATATACAAATGAAAAGGAACATAATGAAACTAAATAGCCGAGGGATAGCTCATTTATTTATTATATTAGTCGTAGTGGTTATTGGTGCGATAGGTGTGGTTGGCTGGAGGGTTATGAAAGCTAATAACTCAACAGTTGAAACAGTTGATCGGATCGAAGACAATGCCGCACTGACCGATGAAGAGAAAATCGACAATACAAGTGCGGCGCTAATTAAAGAAGTTGGAGTAGACAGTTCAACGGATTCAAGCGTCGAGGACAGCTTTGATCAGAATATTGAAAGTGATGCGTCAGAAATATCAACTGACGACTTAAGTAACGTAGGAGATATCAAAGATGAAATTAACTAGTCGGATTTCTTTAGTATTTGCTATGACGGTTTTTGTAGCTGTCGGTGTTTTTGTACCTCAAAAAAGTTTTGCAGTCGATGAAGAGGCGGGAGGTATTTGTTCTAGACTAACAACTAAAGAATCAACTATTCTTGCAAGAATCGATAAACAGAACGGTAAATTTAAGAATAAGTATGACGCTCGAATAGCAAAGGTTGACGGACGAAGAAGCGAAAGAGATGCAACATTAGCCGAGAATCGTGAAGCTGCAGACGCTAAAAGACAAGATCGATACGAAAATCTTCAAGAAACCGCCGTTACTGATGAACAGAAAGCAGCAGTTACCGCTTTCCAGAACGCTGTCGAAAGTGCCGTAACTGCAAGACGAGCATCACACGAAGCTGCTAGAAATGCATTTAGAAGTGGTGTTGATTCTGTACTGGCTGCGCAAAAAACTGTCGTTGACAATGCAAAGGCGACCCTGAAGACATCTGTTGCGGCAGCCTTTGATAAGGCTCAGGCATCTTGTGATGCTGGCGAGAAGAACAAGGCCGTAAAAGAAGTATTGAACGCAGATCTTACTGCTGCTATGACAACCTTTAAGAATAGTGTTAAATCTCGAGGTGCAGTCGGTTCGCAGATTGATGCACTTGCAGAGGTCCGAAAACAAGCATTCGAAGCTGCTAAGACAACCTTTACCGCAGCACTAGAAGCTGCACGAGAAGCCTT
This sequence comes from uncultured Candidatus Saccharibacteria bacterium, assembly GCA_964554485.1. Lineage (GTDB taxonomy): Bacteria > Patescibacteriota > Saccharimonadia > Saccharimonadales > JAGQMS01 > JBBQBM01. The sequence goes on from CAZKOX010000001.1 coordinate 1,253, forward strand.
AAGAACTGCTATCTCTAACTAATCGTCTGCGACATAACTGCCACTAAAGTTTTCTCTTTACTCGCGGCGTATAATTATATGTAGAGGAGGAGAGTTATGAAAACGCCACTTACCTACACAAATAAAAACGAGACGGGTTGCTGTGCTGTTCCAAATATTGAAGATTGGAACGAAAAAGAAGTTGAGTTTGAAGACAAACGATTCATTCGGATGCAGACTCGAAGCATCATGTTTGTGCCTATAAACATGACCAAGGTTATGACAGCTATACAAAAAGCTGCCGTTGATGCCGATGCTGCGATGCCACCACAGGAAGTTATGATTTTGACTCGAGACTTGTCACCTTGGAAGTCAGAACAGCTTTATGCTGTAACTCGTGAAGTTCCTGGAGTTGAAAACGTAGTGTTAAACGGAACGTTTCTTACGAAAGTTTATGAAGGTCCATTTAAAAATGCGAGACAATGGTATGAAGATTTGCAGGTTTATGCAAAAAATAAAGGTCGTGAGGTTCAAAAAACATATTTCTTTTATACGACTTGTCCTAAGTGCATAAAACACTATGGCAAAAATTATGTCATTGGATTGGTCGAAATAGCCTGAAGTTTTGATAAGTAAAATGAATGCAAAGCCCTTGGGCGCAAAGGGAGTGTCTAAAAATTATTACCGTAGTAGTACCAAAAGTGATTTAGTATAAGTGCGATAAATAATAAAATCACGAATAGCCACACAGTGACAGGGTATTTAACAAAATAATTATATAGTTTAGTTAGCTTTTTTGAAGGTTGTATTAATTTTTTAGCTAACAGCCAGTGGCTGTAGCGTATAAATAATAGCCAGGTAATGAGCCAAACAGAAGAACAGTAAATACAAAGCGCGCCGATAACATACACCGACTGATAAAAGAACCAGAAGACCGAAGCCATTGAGCCAAGTAAACCAAACCACACAAGCTTATGCAGCCAAAGCTTATATTCTGCCCCGGCAAGTAGTCCAATAGCAAGCGCTAATATACCAGCAAAAAATGCAATACCAAGCAGTTCGTTTGAGAAGCCAAATATACTTGCTTGCTGACTTAGGATAACGCTTTTGCATGAATAAACTGGATTAAGATCGCATAACAAATCGCTACGAGGGTTTTTAAGTAAGTGTGTTTTTTCCGTTGAAAGAGCAACCGAGACTATTAGACCAAGAAGAGAAACTATCGCTATAAAAATCGGGAATCCTTGTGTTTTTTGAAGTCGAAGTTTTTTTGTATTAATCATCGTAACTCCTTAATATATTTTTTTGAATCGACGCCAACCGCTTCGGATATATTTTTATAACCATCACGCACCAAAAGCTCCGTTATACCTTTATTTATCTGCCCAATAATTGCTGGACCTCCGTAAATCATACCAGTTATCACCTCGACCAAGGTAGCGCCAAGCCTTATTTTTGTATAAGCATCTTCGGCAGAAAAGACGCCACCAACACCTGAGTAGATAAATCGTTTTCCGTAAGTTGTATAGCACCGTGCGAGCAACTCATTGCTAGCTAACCAACACGGCTTACCGCTTAAGTTGCCTTTTTGGTTATCAATAAGCTTGTCTTTTTGATGTACGAGCGACCTATCTTTTGATAAGTTTCCGATAGTTAGGCCTGTTACTGTACTATCCTGGGCAACGTCAACCAATCTCTTAGCATGGTTCCAGGGCAGGTTAATTGGTAATTTTAAAAATACTGGCCGTGTTAGCTGCAGGTCATCTATAGCTTTAAGTAATTTTGAAAGGTTTAGTGGTTGATTGAAAGGTTCGCCGCCCTCTGTATTTGGGCAAGATATATTAATGGTATATAGTTTTGGCCACTGTGATTTTTCTAAACGTTTAAACGATTCGCAGTAATCAGATATTGCCTTATCGACCGTATTGCATGCAGAGCTGTTAGTTTTTGCTACCGACACATTTATTATCATATTTTCATGTTTGTTTCGCAGTAACTTGTCGGCTCTTCCTGAAACGTTTTTTATACCGCTAGAACGCAGTCCACTATTAACTAAGATGCTTTTTGTATGTGGCAAACGACGATACCATGGTTTCTTATTACCTACGTATGGTTTTGCCGTAACCGAACCAACCTCAGTAAAGCCGAAACCTAAAGAGTGCATAAGTTTTGGAAGGCGCACTTCTTTGTCGAAGCCTGCGCTTAGACCGATTGGATTAACAAATTTTATTCCAGCGATAGTCTGATTAAGTCTATTGTCGTTAAAAGCAAATAGAAATTTGATTGCTCGAAGCGCAAATGGAATACTTTGAGTTATTGTTCCTACCCTTGACACCACCTCATGAACAAAATCTGCAGGAAACTTGAATAGAACAGGTCGCGTTATTGAACTGTATAGTTTGACATTTAGTTTTGAAAAAAGTGTTAGCACCTTTCAATAATACACTTCACTGTCAATAATCTGGGGTTAAAATGATTTAAAAAGGTAGCTATAGTAACTGACCTTGAGTAGGTAGTTTCGGTAAGTTTTCAAGCAGTTTGTTGAACTGCTCCGGCAGAATATCGATATCTAAAATTTTATGTCTTCCCGTATGTCCACTAATAATACTGACTTGGTAGTTTTTGATAACTAGCCAGTCGCTGATAATTTCAACAAGTTTTTCGTTGGCAGCGCCTTTAACCGGCGGCGCATCAACTCCGACAGTTAGTTCCTGGCCGTTCCAGCCAAGTACGTCCTGACGCCGACCAATTTTTATATGTACACTAATCCTCATTTTTAAAAGATGATATTAGTATTTGTATCTACTGGGTCTAGCTCACCATAATCGTGACTAGTTCGGCGCGGTGGAGCAGATGTGAAGCGGCCAGACACGACCGGCGTCACAGGCAAGACGGTACGCGGTCTAGTTGGGTCAAATAGTTTGTGTCGCAATTCTTCTTTTTGCGCATCAGTTACCTGATAATCAATTTCTAGTTTTGAAGCTTCGACGAGTTGGTTAACCAGCTGAGGTCGAGGGAGTATGAATTTTATCGGGCTGTAAGCGTCGGGTTGTAGTAGCCGATTAACAACAACGGCTGCATTATGACCGTATATTTCTTCAAAGGCGATACCCTCGACTGGATATTCCTGATCTTCCCAATTTTCTTCTGGCGGTCGGCCGTCAAAAACGAAGGCGCTGGCATTTTTGGGGCTGCCGTCTAATAAAATTGTGTGTCGACCAAGATGATGCGCCAGTTTATTTAATTTTTGGTATGTATCGTTGTTAGCATTTCTATTTTTGACTTCAATGAATCTATTAACTGCCGTTAAACAAAAATCCGGAGTGTAAATTGACCCATCAGGGAATTCAAAAGTCATTGGCTCGTAAGAATGAGGAATATTAAGCTTAAAAAGCAGTAGCGACCAAAGCGCTTCGGTTTGTGATCTAAAAACCTGACCGTTAGCGCTGACTGGACCGGCATGATCGTATGTTCTTGCCATATTTATAAATTATATAATCAAAACTTAACTTAGGCAAGAACGCGTCATGCCAGTGTTGCTGTAAAATAGAAGTATGGCAAAATACGTTGTTTCAGAAACAAAACTACTCACACCAACTATTTTTCAGGTTACAGTTACTAAAAAAGACAAGGGTGGTGTCTTTGATTTTATTGCTGGTCAATATGCAGCACTTAGCTTTATAAAAAAAGGTCGACCAACACCAACCCGTTGCTTTTCAATATCTAGCGCACCATCAGAAAAAGACAAACTTGAATTTTCGATGAGGGTTAAAGGCCGTTATACGACTGCTATGTCGCAGATCAAGAAAGGTGACATAGTTGAGGTAACGGGACCTTTTGGCGGGTTTGTTATTAACCCTTACGAAGACAAGCAGGCAACATTTATTGCTGGTGGAATTGGCATTACTCCTTTTATGAGCATGCTCAAAGAAGCCACCCTTACAAATAGTAATCAAAGAGCAACATTAATATATAGTGTCCAAGCTCAAGAAGAAACAGCTTTTGTAGATGAACTAAAACAGATTGTAGAGAAGAATAAAAATATTCGAGTAATTGTTGCTGTAAATAACGGGGATACCTCTAGACTCGAAGGCCTTGAAGTAGTCAGCGGTCGAATTGATGGAACGATACTTGATAGTTTAATAAGTAACCAGTACCAGACTGATACATTTTTTATGTGCGGTCCACCAGGATTTATGTCTGCTATGCAGTCGACACTTCGTTCGAAGGGAGTAGATGAGTACCGAATTATCACTGAAGCTTTTAGCCAGGGTTCAAAAAACCAATCAGAAAAATTACTAAGTTGGCCGGCGAATATGTATGCTCTTTCTGCAGTTGGTTTAATTGTTGCGATGTTGATTATTGCGGTAACTGACATTGTTGGTAGCCTTCCAAAAACTAACAAAACCACAAACTCTTCTGGGGGATTCACTAGTCAACAACAAGTTGATAGTGCTATATCTTCAACCCCACCGCAAATAACACCAACGACGTCTACGCCCACACCTGTAAGCAGCCCGATAGTCTCAACCCCAAGGACAGTAACTACTCCAACACCGAGAACCACGGTTTCATAAACTGATGCTTCAAACATTGTCTCAGCAAAAAGTCGCACTAGGCTCTGACGTTATTTTGACTTTAGTTGGTCAGAACTTGGATGTTTTAGTATCGCAAATGGCTAAACTATGGGTAGTTGTTGATACTTTTGAATCCTCGTACAGTCGTTTCTTGCCAAATAGTGAATTGACTAAACTAAATATGGCTGACGGCGTAAAGACTGTTGTGTCAAAAGAATTAATTAGTTTACTCAACATATGTTCTGTGGCCTCAAAGCAGACTGGCGGAATTTTTAGCCCGCTCATTCTTCCGGCGCTGCAACGTTCGGGTTATAAAAACAGCTTTGTTGGTAGTTCTGACGCACCAGATTATTCGTCACGCAAGACATATGATTTTAAAGATGTAAAGTACGGCTCAAATTGGGTGATTTTACCTAAAGATGGTGCTTTGGATTTTGGAGGCTGTGGTAAAGGTTTCTTAGCAGACAAACTTGCTGACATAACTGACTCGAATCAAGGTATAGAAGGTTATTGGTTCTCTTTGGGTGGCGACATTGTGACTAAAGGCAATGACGAAAAAGGTGGTCCATGGGTGGTAGCAGTTCAAAGTGGAATTAAGCCTGAAGAGGATATTGCCAATATTATTTTGAACGGTGGAAGGTTTGCTATTGCAACGTCCGGGACGATAAAGCGTGGCAATAAGCACTGGCATCATTTGATCGATAGTTCGACAAATGTTCCGGCTCACACGGATATATTATCGGCAACAATTTGTCATCATTCGGCTACGCAGGCAGATATTATGGCGTCCTGCGCGGTGATTGCTGGAACAAAACGTGCCGTAAAATTACTTCAAGCAACTGATATCGATGAATATTTATTACAAACAGCTAATGATTATATTCAAAAAGGAAGCCTAATAAAAAGGTATAATAAATAATGATGAAACCAGTCTTCAAAGCATTTACTTTTTTATTCGTGTTAGCTTTTTCCGTATTTAGTCTTGGGTTAATTAACTCGCATTTTGTTGCAGCTCAAAATCAAACGACTGGCATTGTAATACAGGGGAACGAGAAAACATCAGTAACACAACAAGTTGCTTCTAGAATAGACAGGTCGTGGCCTTGGTACTTAACTCGTGCTTCGGGGATTGTGGCGTCGATCAGCTTATTTTGGTTAATGCTTTCTGGAATTGGCCAAGTTACCGGGCATACTTTTAGATTTTTGCAGCCCATAACGGCTTGGGCGACGCATAAGGCGCTTGGTATAGCTTTTCTGGCTGCAGTGGTAGTACATATTGGCGCTCTGTTGTTTGATAAGTTTGTGTCATTTAGTATTGTCGATCTACTAGTGCCTTTTGCTTCCGACCATCGACAGGTGACTATAGCTGGGCGTAATTTTGGATCGTTGTATGTGGCGTTGGGAATATTCTCGCTTTATATGACGATAGTGATCGTCGCGTCTTCATTACTTGTCATGGACAAAAAACCACGATTTTGGAAACTTAGCCACCTATTAAGTTATTTAGTGATGGGTCTTGTTTTTGTGCATGCACTGTTTCTTGGTACCGATACGTCAAAAGGCTGGGTTAGGATTATTTGGATAATGACCGGTGTTGTAATCGTAATTGCAACGATAGCAAGGCTGAGGAGGGCAAACACCATATGAGGCGTAGATTATTTAAATACTCATTGCGACGGACTCTGCTTTGGGTAGCTTTTTACGGCGCAATTGCGGCGGTAGTTGTGCTCGCCGTTGCGCTGACTAATCATTATCTGCATGAAAGAACTAATGACATAGATGGCCAAGTGAATATCAGCTTATCTAAATTAAAATACGAAGTTGGCGAAGAAATACAATTTAGTGTCGTTAATGATTCTGGTAGTACGGTGATTATCGACAATGACTGTCCTCAAGAGCCACTGATGGTTTATTTCTGGAAAGATTCAAAATGGACACGCATTCATAAATATATCTCTGAAGACGTTTGCCCGAATCAGGATAGGCAAATTAGCGTTAAGCCGCGCAAATCACTAACCGGTAGTTATAAGTACTGGCGGGAATTGTTTAATGAGCCTGGAATATATCGAATAGCAGTTGTCGCAAATGGCTATAGTGGCTTAGCGTTTCAGGATATTGAAGTGGTAAATAACCAAGTTGTTGTCCCGGTGGAACAACCGGTACTTGAGCAAAAGAGCATTAGAATCAACAATCGAGAAGATGATCGGTTTGAAGAAGAGTATGACGATTAGAAAATGTAATTCTAACCTGTATATGTTATTATGGTTGTGCTTAAAGAATAGGAATACATGAAAACTAATAATCAAGGATTTGCACCAATTGTAATAATCGGAATCATAGCAGGGTTCTTTGTGGTCGCTGCCGGGACTGCCGTTGCGTCAAATAATAGTAAACCGGGTGACATGCTGTATAGCATTGATCGTGGCGTCGAAGGTATCCAGCGGGCTCTAGCCCTAACTGATGGCAGCAAGAAGGAATTGCGAGCTTCATTGGCGAGTGAACGACTTAAAGAGCTAGAAGCTTTACTTGCAGAAGATCAGCTGGACATACCGGCAATTGATAAGGCACTTGATGACTTCAACAAGAATAAATCAGAGTTCGATGACTTAGTTGATGATGACGGAACTGTAGATAGTCATGAGCAGGAGCTTGAAGATAGTCTTGAGTCTAAAAAGTCAGAAATCGATGATGCAGCCGAAGAAGCACAGAAATCACTCGAAGACCAACGTGAAGATCTCAAAGATCAGTACGAACAAGCAGTTAAGGACGGAGATACAGTCAAGGCCGCTGCTTTACAAGCTGAGGTAGATAACTCAGAAGACCAACTTAAATCTCTCGAAGACCAGCGTGAAGCTGCTAAGCAGGCTGAAGAGGCACAGAAAGAAGCTGCCAAGAATGCCGAAGAAGCCCAGAAGCAGGCTGATGAGCAAGATTCAGAATCCGGCAAAAATTAAAATTAAGCAGAAACCACCTAAGGTTTATTTGAAAGCAAGCTGTTAACGATCTTCAATATTTCAAAAGATTCGTTAGTTGGTACAACAATGATTGGTTTTGAGGCCGTTAGTCGACTAATAACTTTCGGTTCTGGACTTGGCATATAGGCTTCGTTTTCGAGTTTGTCCAATGAAAAGTCCAAGTAGCTTAGTCGTGATGTAACGTGATATCTGATAGGTTCCGATCTTTCGCTAACTGTACCCGTAAGCACCAAGGCATCAATTCCACCCAAAGCAGCAGTCATTTCGGCGATACCTTTTTGGACATTGTAGAGAAAAGTGTTGAGAGCCAGTAAGGCTTTTTTATCTCCGGTTTTTTCTTTTTCGATAAGTTCGGGTATTTCTGAAGAACCTCCAAGACCCAATAGTCCACTTTGATTATTTAGATATTCTTGTACCTCGGTGGCGGTTAGTTTTAATGATTGTTGAAGGGCGAATACGGCAGTAGCGTCGATACTGCCACTTCGAGTACTCATAGTCAGGCCATCTAAAGGCGAGAAACCCATCGTGTTATCTATGCTACGACCATTCAAAATTGCCGTGGCGCTAGCTCCACCTCCAAGGTGAACAACAACAATTTTGGGTGCTAATTTTCCTGCAGCTTCGAGTTTTCTCATAACTGAAGATACTGATAGACCATGATAGCCAAAGCGCTTAATATCAAAGTTTTCAGCGTCTTTAAGCGAGATGCCGTAGTATTTTGAATAATCTGGACGGTTTGCATGAAAGGCGCTGTCTGATGCGCCGAAGATCTGTACGCCTGCAAATTGTTTTCTTAAACTTTCTAGTTCTTCAAGACATGCAGTTACGTGGATAGGCGCAAGACTAATCGCGTTTTCAAGCCGTTTTTGGTATTCATCGTCTATTCGCCGATGTTGCAAAAAATAGCTACCAGGCGCTACTACTCGAAGGCCAATAGCGCTAATCGTTTCTTCGGGCCTTAGAAGTTCGGCGGAACGCAAAATTTGTAATACTTTTGATGACGCCTCCGATAAACTAGCGATATCGGCAAAAACAGATGTTTTAGAGGGAGATGGTGACAGGGTGTATTCTAGTTCTTTATTGATCCATTCAAAATGTACTTCAGCGCGAAGATTCTCGCCTTCATAAAGTGCATATTTTCGGCTGGCGCTTCCTGGGTTAGCAATAAGAACTAGCGAGCCGTCCATGTCCACTCCTCAATTTCCGGTAAGTCAACGCCATGGCGCTTGATGTACTCGGTGTTTTCGTCGATTTTTTGCTTATATTTTGTTGCAATATGTTCAGCTTCGGAATATGGTAAAACCTCGAGTTTTCCTAGTTTTTCGAAAATTGCTATTACGAGATCGTAGCGGCTTGTATGGTTACGGACATGCATGTCAAATGGTGTAGTGGTGCTACCGTTTTCAATATAGCCGCGCACGTCAAAACGCTGTGGATCGTGCGTGTAGTTAAATAGTAGCGCCTTGACTGTCTCTGGATATCCGTGAAAGTTGCAGATAACAGGCTTGTCTTTAGTGAACTGATCTTCAAAGCCAACTTGAGTAACACACAAACCACCTCTTCCAAAACCGCAGCTGGTAAGCGAGCTAATGTTGACGCATCGGATCTTAACTTCTGGCCACTCCTTTTTTGCAAGATCAATGGCCGCCATAACTTCCTTCATTGGATAGTCACCGGCTGCCGCAAGGACGATATCTGGGTTGGGGTCGGAGGCAAAATGCCAGGTCATTAGTCCACTCTCAACCTGTTGCTTGGCGAGCTTTGGAGTAAGCCAGCGTGGCTCTTGAGTCTTCCCAGCCACCATAATATTGATTTGCCGAGTCGTTTTGAGTATGTGGTCAAGAGTTGCTAATGTTGTGTTGCCGTCCGGAGGAAAGAAGACATCAACAAAATCTCCCTGGCGCTGCAATGCGTCATCAATAAAACCGGGGTTTTGATGACTAAATCCATTGTGGTCTTGCCGCCAGCCAGAACTGGTTAAGACGTAATTAAGTGAAGGAATGGTGCCGCGCCAAGCTACTTCCCGCGATTGATTTAGGAACTTCGCATACTGGTCCATCATGCTAACTATGACTTGTATGAAAGCCTCATAGCTGGCGAAAATACCGTGTCGTCCAGTCATGATATAACCCTGAATCAAACCCTGAAGATTGTGTTCGCTAAGCATTTCCATAACCCTGCCGTTTGGCGACAGGTCTTTGTCCCAATCTTCGATCGGCCACTGCCAGGCGCGCTTGGTTTCTTCAAAAACGGCGTCAAGTTTATTTGAATAAGTCTCGTCCGGGGACATTAATCTAAAATTATTATTTTCTTCATTGAGTTTAAAGACTTCTTTTAAGTATAGTCCGGTACGGCGCATACTACTACTGCCGATTGTACCGGGGATTGTGGCGTCTTCAGCAAATTTATCAGCTTCAGGTAAAACCAGTGGTTTATATACTGGATCTCCACCAAGGGCGTGTTTACTCATTCCAAGACATTTGTGTGGGTCGCTTGGAATAATATCTTTCACAAACTCACCAAATCCTGTTTTCTCATCAAATAGTTCGTCGAATTTGTAACTTCTTAACCAGTCGTTTAAAAGCTGAAGCTGTTTCTTGTCGGTTTTTGCCTCTGTCAAAACTACTTGATGGCTCAAGCAATTTCCTTCAACTTTTTGGCCGTCTAGTTCTTTTACGCCGGTCCAGCCTTTTAGCGTACGCATGATAATCATCGGAGACTGTGTCGACGGCTTATGGCTGCCGGTTTTGATTTTTTTAATTAGCTGATGTGCTTTTTCAAGAGCGTCAGACATTTTTTTATGTGGGTTTTCGCCAACTGTCGTATCAACCAAGATCGGATGGTAGCCGTAGCCACTAAAAAGCGCCATTAATTCGTAATTACTCATTCTCCCAAAAATTGTTGGGGCAGAGATCTTGTAACCATTAAGATGAAGAATCGGCAGTACAGTACCGTCAGTTTTTGGGTTAACTAATTTGTTTAGGTGCCAAGCACCGGCGGTCGGACCGGTCTCGGCTTCACCATCACCAACCAAGCAAGCTACTAGCAGCTCTGGGTTATCAAGAGCCGCACCATAAGAAGTAGATAAGGAGTATCCAAGTTCACCGCCTTCTAAGATAACTCCTGGTGTACCCGGGTTGCTGTGACTCGGGAATCCGTAAGGCCAACTAAACTGCCGGCACATATATTCGATACCATCGAGAGTCTGGGGAGTTTCCGGATAAAATCGTCCCAACGTACCTTCTATGAACAAGTTAGCTTGAAGGGCAGGGAACGCGTGGCCCGGGCCCAACACGAATAACATTTCTTGGTCATAAAATTTCGCCAATCGACTTAGGTGGGCGTAAGCAAAGTTTACGCCAGGCCCGCTACCCCAGTGCCCTAAAAGACGGGGCTTAATATCATCGAAAGTGTGGTCGCGCTGGCTCAAGAAGTTATTTTGCAAAAATATTTGAGCAGCGGTCAGGTAGTTAGCTGCTCGTAGGTATTTGTCTATACTTGAAAAGTCGTCGTTCATAACTCTTATGTTAATTGTATCTTTTATGTTTAGTAATATCTAACTTATATATTTGTTATTCTCGTCGCAACGCATCGATAGGGTTAATTTTAGCTGCTCTTCTGGCTGGCAGGAATACTACGGATAGACCGACCAGAATCATGAATAACACCAACCCAACAATTAACCAAACCGGGGTAGCAAAGAGATCGAATGACTCATTGACACCTCTTTGACTAGCGAAACGATAAAGGATTACATTAACTATGGCTCCACCTCCAACCGCCAGTACTATTCCAAATATTGATCCAACCAAGGAAAGAAGTATTGCCTCAAAAATAAATAGTCGTTTGACATCTCGGTTTCGTGCGCCCAAGGCCATCATAAGGCCAATTTCTTTTGTTCTTTCAAGCAAAGAGACGGTTAGGGTGTTAAACATTCCCAATACAGCAACGATCATTCCGATGGCTCCAAAACCGAATAGTACGTAGTTAAATACCTTAAAAATTTGATTAATCTGGTCAACTGTGTCGGCAGGAGAAGTTGTAAGCAAACCAAGACTCTCAATTTGCTTACGAAGAGGGAGGACATTTTCTGTGTGATCAACAACTAGTTTCATTTGAGAATATGAGGTAACTCCGGCATTTTCAAATATATAGTTTGGAATAAAAACTTCACTTCCTGAACCGGAATCGACAATGCCGACAATAGTATAGGTGTCCTCTATCTCCTTAACTTCAGAGGTGGTTTTATCTTTAAGGGGAATAAGTAGGGATATTTTCTTGTTTATTAAATTGGTTTTTTCGTCTCCGCCGATAGCTTTAATGACAGAGTGGTTTATGACAGCAACTTTTGCGTCATTATCGCTCATACCCCGTCCTTTGACGAAATTTAGATTAGCTAGATCTTGATAATTCTTATCATATCCATATACGACGCTATCTATCTCGCTACTGTTGATCTTGAGGCTACCAGGGAAAGAGAATGATGAACCTATTGTTTGAACATGCGGAAGATTTTTTATCTTTTCCTTCATGCCGCTAGTCAACTTAACCACTTTTGAGTTTGGACTAGTAATGTCAATAGATTTTATAGATTGGTTGCCGATAATTTCTTCTGTAACAAGATTTCGAACACCTATGCCGAATGATAGTAAGAAGAATATTGCTCCAATTCCAATAGTAATTCCAAAAACAGTTAAGAATGTGCGAAGTTTTTTTGAAACTAAGTTCTTCCAGGCAACATGAAGCAGTATTTTTATATTTATCCTGCGGCGCTTACGAAGCATTTTTGTTACTACATCAGATTTTTCCATGACTACCTCCTAGTAGATTTTCTGCAGCTTGATCTACGGTCGGCGGAGGCGTTAACGTAGCTGGCGCAGGAGATCTCTTAGCTGAGAAACGATCAATTCGGGATTTCATATCTTGCATTAGTTTATCTGTTGTTGTGGAAATCGAGTCGCTTACCATCTCCTTAACATATCCATCTTCGATATGGATAAGGTGATCGGCGAGTGGAAGATACTCCATGTTATGCGTAACAAGTATGATTGTTCTTTTAGAATCAGTCTGAGTTGAACGAAGTAGTTCCATGATTTTGTCGCCACTTTTACTATCAAGGCTGCCCGTCGGCTCGTCGGCGATAATAAACATAGGCCTATTAACAATGGCTCTAGCCATCGCTACTCTTTGTTGCTCACCCCCGGATAGAAGTATTGGATACTTTTTGGAGTAACTCTGCATTCCAACTTGCTCCAAGGCACGATAGGCTGCTTCTGCGGCCTTAGCCTTTGTGTACCCAAGAAAATATAGTGGCATCGAAACGTTCTCTATTACGCTTAAACTCTTTACCCAAAAGTTTTGCTGATAAACGATGCCTATTTCGTTTGCTCGGAAATGTGCAAGGCGATCTGGCGAAAAGTTATATATGTCGCTCTGATCAAATAATATTTCTCCATTAGTTGGCCTGAGCAGTCCAGTTAGAATATTAAGCAGAGTTGACTTACCTGATCCTGAGGGACCGTAGATAATATTGAATGTGTTTTCTCTAATTTCGAAACTTACATCTTTCAAGACATCAAAGGTTTCGTCGCTGACTCTAAAGCTTTGATTGACCCCAGTTGCCTTAATAATTACTCTTTTACTATTATCCATTTTATAGTCCAAAAACTTGCTTTAAGGTATTGAGAATTATTGTTAACACGCTATCTGATGCTCGTCCGACAATCGCAGATTCTGTTGCACCTAGCCCGGTATTTCCGGCCCTGTCTTTAGAGATTGGAATTAAACTATAAACACGAGATGTAGGTAGGTCGGAAACAATCACGATGTGTTCAGTGGTTAGTTGAGTGTCCTCGGCGGTTTTGTTGTTGTAATTAGCTGCATTAGATCCTTCAGCATAGCCAACCTGGCTTGTTGCTGGTTCGTCGGTTTTCCATGAAACAACTACCTGGCCTCTTGCTTCCGCGCCAGTTCCACGAATTGCGGATTCAATACTTATCTCTGACACTTTTGGCGGTCTTGTGTCTAGGGCTGTATGAAATTGTTGCCTATCAGAGACTGCAATATTTCCACCTTCATCTCTAGACTGAGCGACTAAGAAGTACTCGCTGTCGTCTTCAAGGTTACGAATTATTATTTCGTGATCAGTAACCAGATCAAGTACTTGTGCTTCCGTTCCACTAGTTCCAACTTTCCCGTATGTAACTAAAGAATTGGCAGGCACGTTTGTTGTCCATGTAACAGTTTGGGTACTGGTTGGTTCGCCGATTATTGGCTGGAAACGGAGATCAGTTATTCGTGGACGCTGTGGTGTAGTAAACGAGAATACGCTACTTTCGTATGATGAGTTTTCATTATCAAATGTCAAAAGCTTGTAGAAATATTTTGTACCATCATCAAGACCTTCAAGCTCGATTGAATAGGTAGATTCAGACAGAGAAGTATTAACTGTTGTGATCCCGCCGTAGTTTTCTCCTTTTCCGTAAAGTATAGACACCTTGGTTGCCTCTTTAGACGTAAAGGTAATTGCGGCTGTTGTTAAGCCGACGCGGCTAACTGTAATTTCTTTTAAGGACGGGGCAGGCGATGTGGTGAAGCTAAACTCTTGGCTCGTTCCAGTATTACCATCTTCATCAGTCCACTTTGCTATAGCATAGTAGGTTGTACCAGCACTTAAATTATCTAGCTCAATTTCGTGAGCACTTACCTGGGCTGATATTGCTACTTCGGAAGGACTGTATTCACCACTAGCAGTGCCAAGCGCGATTTTTGAATCACTAGCTCTGTCCGTGCTCCATGAAACAGTAGCGCGTTTTGTGGTGATATTGCTAACTTCTGGGTTAGCGACCAAGGTAGCAGGTGAGGTGAATTTTCCGGTCGGAACTTCATTTACGACCGAACTATTTGCTCCGCAGTTATTTGTACTGTCGCAAGCTCGAAGGCGGTAGTAGTATCTCTGCTGGGCTAAGCCGGCGTCGATATATGTTGTACTTGAGCTACTGCCTACCTGTGAAAAAGTAGCATTATCGGTTGATCTATAAACCTTATATGAAGAGATTCCTGCCCCAACATCTGCTGGCTCGTTCCAGGTTATCGCAAGCCGCCAATTGTTAGTTGCCTTAATTGACACATCAACAATGTCGAGGTTTTCCGATATTCCAGGTGAAGGTGTGTTGGCGGTGAATACGGCAGTTCCGTAGTTGTCGTAGTTGATATTGCTAGACTCGTCTCTAGCGACCACATATATAGTATTTTCACCTGGTTGTGTCGCATAAGGACCAGCGCCTAGTGCCGTTACTCCAGCTGATGTGAAATTACAATTTATAGATGTTGGTATGGCATTTATCGTGTAACAGTACGTCAGGTTATTTACATCTCCAACAAAAGTCGCAGGTGCGTCCCAGTCAAAAGCGAAAGAGTTTGTTACATTACTGGAAGGAGAGGCGATAATATTCAAAGGTTCTGAAGGAGCGCCACTAGTATTAATCTTAAGAGCAGCGGTTGCATAAGTACTGCTAACATTACCGGCATTATCCCAGGTCCTGAAGTAGACAGTATTTATACCCTCCTCTAAATCTACAAAGTCTGGTGTGGGTATTGTGGTGTAACTACCGTCGTTGGCGAGTACGTCGTTTGAGTCACCGGTTCCTGTATGCGAGTCTCCGTACCAATTACCTGCACCTATACGGTATTGCAGACCAACTAATCCGGAATTTATATCGCTCGGAGAACTAATTCCAGTGGTAGGCCAAGTTAAAGTAACCTCCTTAGAATTAATAAACCCAGAAGGTGCGGTTATGTAAGCCGGGTTGGTTGGTGCGGTGTTATCGAACTTAAATGTGAACTGCTCGGTCGTATTGCTTATGTTTCCGGCGTTGTCGATGGCTTTGGCGAGTAAATAATAATTAGAATTGGAAGTGCTAAGAGGTGTAGCGATATATCCAGCGGTTGCGGTGTCTATGTTGTTGGTAGATATCATAAATTGGCAGTGGCCACCGGTTTCTACGGGACTTGTGCCAAGTAAACCTTTTGTAGTAACTGGGTCGGCAGTATCATCTGTCCCAAGATATAAACAATATCCTTTTATTCCGGATTCGCTATCAACCCCGGCTGTCCAGCTGAAATATGGCGATAGCCCATTAGACCAGGCGCCACTATTCAAGACACTACCTCCGTTAGCTTTTAGTGCAGCGATACTTGTGGCGTTTGCCGAAGGGTCAATAATATCTGAAGTTGCGGTTGCAGTAACACCATTTAAAGTAACTCTTTGGCTGCCGTCGCCCTGAAGTATCGCCTCCCATCGTAAACCATTGAACGTAACGGGGAAGCTGCTAATGTTGGTACTAATAGTTGTCTTGTTGTTTGCTTCAGCTATTGATCCGGATGTTTCCCAACTGTCGCCGTCCCAGTACTTCCATGTTGCGCCGTCATCGGACGAAAGGCGATACAGGATAGTTCCTCCATTTAGGGTTTCGTCAGCGTCAAAACTATCCCAGTGCCATACACCACTTTGTCGAACAGGTTCATTAAGTGAAATGCTCAAGGCGGCGTTGCTGTATGGTTTAGTGTTAAATGACGACCTATTAATATTAGATATCCGAATCTCATCTAAACTACCTTCGAAGAAACCCTGAGAACGTCCATTATCAAACCCGCCATAAGATTTGCCGATTAATAAATCCTGGTCACCGTCAGGAATAGTTAAGCTAGTATTATGAGTGCCAACGCTATTACCATCGATTAATATTTCCATGGTGGTGCCATTGTAGCGTCCTGCTATGTGGTGCCAATTAGTATCTTGAGTGCTGGTTGAAGACTGAATAAAACCGTTATTACCGTAAGACCAAATCATGGCGTCGCCATTTGCAGTGTTCCCGGTGCTTGCGTATAACTTGCCTTGATAAACAACCATCGTTGTAACTTCTTCAATTGTGGTGTCTAGCCAGCTATCATTAAAACCATCGCCACCCACTTGCGCCCAGGATGTCCCGTTATATCTCCATACTTCACCGTCTCCAGTACTTAAACCGAGGCCGGCGTACAAGTCACCGTTATATGTAGCCATTGAACGAACGCGGTCGTAGTTATTAGAATCTAGCCAGCCCATATTGTCGCTGCCATTGCTGTCGCCGCCAATTTGCTCCCAGACTGGACTGCCGCTATCACAGTCTGAGCACGCCCAGACTTCGGCATCGTTGTTTGGAGTACCGGTACCAGATAACCCTAGTCCTACAACTAGCTTGTCGTTCCATACAACCAGAGACTGAATGTCCTCATATTTTGTGTTTGCCCAGCTGCTGTTTATGGCATCTCCTCCGACTTTTGTCCAAGTCGTACCGCTACCACTATACCGCCAGACCTCTGCTAATCCTGCAGCATTTGCACCTAGCCCAACATAAAGCGAACCCCTGTATGTTGCCATCGAACTGATGGTTGTATAGCTAGCTGTGCCCCAGTTGCCGGAAGCCGTTCCACCGATTGCTGCGCCACCCCAGTTAGGGCTCCCGCCGTCACATCCGGTGCATTCCCAGACTTCGCCATCTCCAGCACTTGATCCGAGGCCGGCGTATAATTTTCCATTAGCAACACCAAGAGAGTAAACATATTCATAAGTCGTACTCCATGAACTGCCGACGGACGGGCTGCCGTCTGCAACCTTTGTCCAGCCTGGATTATCAAATCTCCAAACTTCTGCTTCCCCGGCAGTACTTCCTAAACCGACGTATAATTTATTTTTATAATTTACCATCGACCATACTGCTTCATATGTATCGATAGCCCAACTGGAATCTATGCCTTGTCCACCAACAACCGACCAGAATCCAGTTGAAGGATCAAGCTCCCAGACAGTCGCATCCCCGGCAGTATTATTTCCAGTGCCGACATACATTTTGCCTCCGGCTGTAGTCGAAGATTCGATACTATCAATATTGTATTGACCCCAGCTTTTATTGACATATTTTCCACCTATACGATTTCCACCCCAAGTTGGTGAACCGCCGTTGCAGTTCGTGCACTGCCAAAAATATGCTTCAGTCGTGTTAGTTAAGCCAGCATATACTGTTGTGTCATCTACAACAAGTGCTCGAATGCTATTATGCGTTGCATTCCAGCCGCTGTTCACATTGTCACCGCCAACTTTTGTCCAAGAACCGTCATATCGCCATACTTCGTCGTCGCCGTTTGCTGAGTTTCCTGTACCAACATACAGAGTTGAACCGTTATTGGTAATGCTAAAGATACCTTCTTTATCTACTCCAAAGTTCGCCGAACTTCCTAATTTTGTCCAACCACTTCCAGTAGGCGTGCAGTTAATGGTGACATCACAAGACCATATTTCGGCATCGGTATTGGCGGTAATACCTGTACCAACATAAATTGTATTTCCGTTAGATGCCATCGACAAAACATACTCAGCGACAGACCCCCAACTTTGACCGCCGGCTCCAGAGCCATCACCTCCTCGCTTAGTCCAAGATGCAGAACCCGGAGTGGTGCAACTGGCGGTGCAATGCCATACTTCTGCATCACCAGCCGTAGAGCCAAGTCCTACCACTGGATTACCACCGACAACGGTCATTGCATAAACAACTTCATAACCCGCACCCCAGCCACGAGCGCCACCGGTAGCGTTGTAGCCACCAACACGGCTACTTCCCCAGCTAGGGCTAGTCTCACAGTTAGTGCACGCCCACACTTCTCCCATATTTGCGCCTGTTCCTAGACCAGCAAATAGTGTCGTTCCGCTTACAGCTAACGAATAGACTCCATTAAAAGCATTGCCAGCCCATCCACTATTAAGTCCGTCACCGCCAATTTTAGTCCAGGAACCAGACTTAAATCTCCAAACATCTCCGTCGTTAGTACCTGTTCCCAGACCGGCATAGAGAACATCTGTGCCGTTAGTCGCTAGGGACAATACTGCCTCGTAGGCATTGGTGCTAATCTCATTATTCCAACTGGAAAAAATACCATCTCCGGCTACTTGAGCCCACAACCCCAAAGAGGTGTCATATTCCCATATCTCAGCGTCATTAGTGCTGCCACCAAGGGCGGCATATATCTTTGACCCCATCTTTACAGATGCGTAGGCGGTTTGTTTTCCATTTTGGTCCCAGCTGCGGTTTACCTTAGCTCCATTATTGGCCAACATGTTATATCCGGCCTGTTGTGTCCAACCCGTTGATCCTGAATTCTCTAATTCATAAGTAACTTTTCCAGTTTCATTATCGTAGTAGAGCTGGTATTCACCCTTATCTAAGATAGTCTGCCTATATTGTGAGCTTCCAGCGCTAAAGTTGCTGTCAAATTTTGTCCAACCTTCTAGGGTATTACTTGCTGTGAGCGAAAGCGATGCTGAGTCTGGCGAGATAGCATACTGAGAAGTGCCGTCTAGGGATAGGCTGTTATTTAAATTACCGGTTGCCCAGATTGGTGTATTGTTTGTGATGGCGTCATTATTGTTTGCAGAAGAATCATCTGCTGTCGTTCCGCCAAGTTCGTCAAGGTGGAATAGGGCCATGGTGTTAGCGTCGCTTGTGTAGTTCTGGGCTTTCATGCGCACGCTACTACCGCTTGTCTCAAGGTTGTCGTCGAAGCTGTAATCCGATGGGGTTAAGAAGTCCCAAGTGTTGTTTAGGTCAGCAGCGAATGCGACCCTGTAAGAAGTAAATAAGACACCAAAGACTGCAAGAACATAAATAGCAAGAACAGAAAAATGTAACTTTCCATGATGTTGCCAGGTGTGCCAATTTTTGTACCATTCGACCCTTTCCATAAAGAATAGGTGAGGTCTTTTGGCGGTATGGTGGTGAATAAAAAGAACAATTTTTTTCGTGTAAAGGTGAGAAAATTTAGCAATATTTAAAAAAAGTCGACCGACAAAGCCAACAAAGTAGCGTAGTGCACGACCAAGCATAATGATAATGTTTCTAACATTCATTCAGATATTTTTGACTCGACTGTCAAACCCCTAAAACCCCTAATATTCTGACTCAAATAATAACATAAACACTACAGTTCTTAGCTCGTTATTTTAGCTTAACTTGAGCATAAGCATGTTGTGCAGATCACAAAGAATGTTTAACATGTATTTATATGAGAAAAAACGTCAAAGGTTTTTCGGTAGTCGAAGCAGTTATTATTTTGGTAGTCGTGGCGGTCTTGGGGCTTTCGGGTTGGTGGTTTTTACAACGTCGTTCTAACACTGACAATTCTCAAAATAATAATGAAACAAGCAAAGAAGAAACCAGTTCAAACGTAAATTGGAGCTTTGACGGCGAAAAATGGAGCAGTAGCGAAGCACCACCGGCTTGCGATGATCCGTTATCGATACCTTCGCCAGTTGATATTTCAAAAGCTACGGGAATTTTATATCCAGGGCAGTATCGAGGTGGAAACTACAAACCGCACGGAGGTTTTCGATTTGATAGCAGCACCAACGCAGATATAACAGTCACGGCACCATTTGATTCGGTTGTCATAAAGGGAAGTCGATATATAGAAAGAGATGAAGTGCAGTATATGTTTGTTCTTACGACTTCCTGCGGAATTATGTATCGTTTCGATCATCTGTTGACCTTGTCTGCTGCTTTTCAAGCCTTAGCCGACACGTTACCGGCAGCAAAAGTCGATGATTCTCGAACCACTGATTTTACCTCGCCGCCAAAAGTTAAGGCTGGTGACATTATTGCGACGGCAGTTGGTTTCAAAAACACCGGTAATGTTGCGGTCGACTTCGGGGTATATGACTTAAGGCAAAAAAACAAAGCCTATGAAAGTGATAGCTGGAAAGCTGAACATTCTAATGACATGGAGGCGGCACCTTACGGTATCTGTTGGTTGAACTATTTGGCTGGTAGTGCCAAGGACGTTGCTTTAGAACTCCCGGGGGCTGACGGTCAGGCTGGTAAAACTAGTGATTACTGCGAGTAACATCATGATTGAACTATTTCTTGTCAGTATCGCAATAAATTTACTAATGTTTATTCCGGCATTTAGGTATAAGACTGACAAACTAACTGACCTGTCGTACGCGTTGTCTTTTATCGTTTTGTCAACGGTGGCGTTTCTTTCAAGTCAAAAAGATCCAGCTCATCTTATTCTTCTTGTGATGGTTTTAACTTGGTCGATACGACTTGGTGGCTTCTTGTTTTTGAGGATAAGAAAACAAAAACGCGACAAACGTTTTGACGAAATGCGTGATAGTTTCTGGAAATTCGGTAGATTTTGGTTACTACAGGGAGTGAGCGTCTATGTAATATTGCTAGCTAGTTTGTTTGCATGGAATAAAGACGGGTTAATGTTTGGGTGGCTTAACTTGGCTGGACTGGCTGTATTCATCACTGGTTTGTTGATTGAATCGACGGCTGACTATCAGAAGCGAAAGTTTAGTGCTAAGGCGGAGAATAAGGACAAATGGATAGACACTGGTTTGTGGTCTATAAGCCGGCATCCAAATTATCTAGGCGAAATGTTAGTTTGGGCGGGAGTATATACCTACACCTTTTCTTATCTATCGAACAGCGAGAGATTAATTGGCTTGCTTAGTCCTTTATATATTGTCTGTTTGCTGCTTTTTGTTAGCGGGATACCATTACTAGAAAAAGCAGCTGACCAAAAGTGGGGCGAAAACGCAGAATATAAAAAATACAAAAAACGCACCCCAGTATTATTGCCAATAAAAATAAGGTAGGTGTTGCTTAATAAATCTTGTTAAATTCCTCGATATATTTATATATAAATATATCGACGAAACATCTTAAAATCTGTGCAAAAGTTGACTATTGACATCTTTATGTTTTAAGAGGATAGTAAAGATATAAGGATCGGCTGGAGAGTGGGACCTCGACCCGTATAGTAAAAAGTAACTAACGGAGCAGACATGAAAATATTCAATCGTTCAAGCCTCAAAAAAACAAAAAGTGTCTTAATGTCAGCTGTGCTTTTGGCATCACAAGTTGTGCCGTTTTTAGGTTTATCAGCAACCGCTAAAGCGGCAGATACTGGATTTAATTTACCAACTACGACACATACTCCGAATGGTTGGGGCGCCGGGGCTCTCGGTGATGCAAGTAATGGACTTACTGATAATGGCCAATATGCAGAAGCAAATCCACAAAATCAGCCAGAACAGGGTTTTTCAAATTTTGGTATTTCGATTCCCGCTGGATCAATTATTGATGGAATCCAACTACAAGCAGAAGCTAAGTCAAATGATAGCGGGACAGACTGTGATCTAGGGGTCGAGCTTTCTTGGAATAACGGTACTAATTTTACTTCGAGTGGTTTTAATGAGAGCTTGGGTTCTTCAGATGCACTGGAAGTCTTTGGTGGCGCTTCAAGTACTTGGGGTAGAAGCTGGAGTGCAGCTGAATTTAGTAATGCAAACTTTGTTGTTCGACTTAAGGCCATTGATCCTAGTCAATGTAGTGACAGTTCTATAACATCTGTTGATTATCTACAAGTGAAAGTTTATTACACCGAGCCATCGGACCTAGTAGTAACGAAGTCGAATAATGTAAGCGGGTCGGTTGTTGTCGGTAATTCCTTCAACTGGGTTCTAACAGTTTCAAACAACGGGCAAGGATCAGCTAGCTTCAGTAATAATCAAGATATTTTGCAAGATAACTTGCCAACAGATGCGAGTTATTCAAACCCTGCGGTATTAACTGGTGGCGGAGTAACCGGAACGATTGATTGTGGAATATCAAGCGATAACCTTGATTGTGATGCTGATGGTACAGTAGTAATCCCTGCCGGTGGCTGGTTTACTGTCACTATCACTGTTACACCTGACGGCGTAGGTACTCTTGCTAATCCCCGAAGTGGTGGCGGTAATATGTGTAAGGTTGATCCAGATAACTTAAAATCTGAATCAAATGAAGCAAATAACACCTGTAGCGACAGTGTTTCTGTAACACTAGTCCAACCATCACCTAACCCAGTACTTGGGCAGTCTTGTGGTCTTGATATTGCGCTCGTTATTGATAACTCAACAAGTATTGATAGCGGTGAGCTTGCAACCATGAAGACAGCAATGACGGCGTTTACGACTGCATTTGCTGGAACCCCAACCCAATTTTCTGTTACTAGATTTGCCACAACAGGCGCGGTTTTGCAGCCATTCACTACGGACTTCACAGCCGTAAATTCAGCCATTAATGGCATTCCTGTTGGAGGCGGATACACTAACTGGGAAGACGGACTTCTAAAAGCTCAAGGCACATTTGACCCACGAACCAACCCGAACCTAGTTGTCTTTGCATCTGATGGCAATCCAAACCGTGTCGATAATGGTACAGATGTAAGTGAAACACAAGCTACCAACGAAGCAGTCCTAGTTGCTAATAATATAAAAACCGTTACTGGAGCACGCATAATTGCCCTTGGTATCGGAAATGATCTTGATACAGCAAACTTACAGGCAGTATCAAGTGCTGATGCGGTAATAACAAGTGATTTTGCAGCGCTAGCGCAGACACTTGCCGATCTTGCTGCGACACTATGTGGCGGTACGATCACAACAACCAAACTTGTCGATGTTGACGGTGATCCAAGTACAACCGGTGACCAAACTGTTGCTGAAAATTGGGAATTTGACGTAAATGGTAGCCCAAGCAACCCAAGTCCAGTTTCTACAGATGCGAATGGACAAACTCCAGCGGTAGAGGTTGATCCTGGAACTTATTCGGTAAATGAAACAGCAAAGAACGGCTATAAAGTAGTTGGTGCTAAATGTTACAAGAATCAAGAGGCGGTTGGTAGTTGGCAGAACGGCAGTACATCGGTTACAGGCATAACAGTCGGTGCTACAGATATCGTTTCATGTGTGTTCATCAATACCTTAAATCAAGGCACATTGATTGTTAAAAAGGTGGTTGTTAATGATAACGGCGGAAAACTTAATGCCGAAGATTTCGGGTTTAAAGTTGATGGTGGATCGACTGTTGCATTTGAATCAGATGGTCAAAATGATTTAACAGTTACTGCCGGCGAGTATACAGTTACTGAACAGGAAGTGTCTGGTTACTCAGCAACCTACGATAACTGTACAGATGTCGTAGTACCTATTGCCGGTAGCGCAACATGCACAATTACAAACAATGACCGTGCACCAAGCCTAACGTTAAACAAGAATCTTGAAGATAACATTTATGGCGGTGGCTACAGTAGTGCGGCGTGGACACTCATAGCTAAAGGCGCGACAAACTTAAGTGGAAAATCAGGCGTAACAAGCGACTCAGATTTTAGCGCAGGAACGTACGAACTTAGTGAAGAGGGTCCAGGCGAGCCGGCCTTCATTATGGGTGATTGGGACTGTGGCGATGTCGACCTAACTGATGCAACACTTGTAGTAAATCTTGGCGATAACATCACTTGCACAGTGACCAATACAGCTGTTCAGCCGAAGTTGACAGTCATAAAAGTGGTTAAAAATGGTGATTCAGAAGGTGGAAAATCGGCCTCAGACTTTACGATGAACGTAAGTGGAACCGATGTGAGTGATTCAAGCTTCTCTGGGGACGAAAACGGAACAACAGTTGGCTTGGACGCCGGATCTTACGAAGTAACCGAAGGCGACCACGAAGGATATGCTGTTGAATACAGTAAAGGTTGCGAAGGCACAATCGAGCTAGGAGAAGAGTTAACCTGTACTGTTACGAACACTAGACTTGGAACAATCAAGATTGTTAAGGACGCACAGCCAGATTCAGAACAGGCCTTTACCTTCACTGGTAATTTAACTGGTGACGACGGTCCTAACTTTGAGCTTACTGATGACGGAGTTAATCCAGGCCTTGCCTATAGAGAGTTTGCGCTCGAAGAAGGCACTTACACTGTTACAGAACCAAGCGTTAAGGACTGGGATCTTGATTCAATTAACTGTACCGAAGGAAGTGACGTTAATGTCAACGAGCGAAATGTTGTGATCAAGCTTGGAATTGGTGAGAACGTAACATGTACCTTCATAAATAAACAGCGCACTGGAAATGTTACGGTTGTTAAGTATAACGATCAAGACCGCGATGGATACTTCGATGAAGACGAAACAACACTACCGAACTGGGACATTGTTCTTGGCGAAACTACACAAACAACAGATGTTAACGGCGAAACAACCTTTACCAACCTTCTTCCAGGCTGGCATGAGCTAAGTGAAGTTCAGCAGGATGGCTGGAATTACAGCGATACTTACTGTGAGTACGACGGTGAGCCAGCTGGCACATGGGAAGGTGACTACTATGCTCAAGTCTATGCCGACGAAACAACCCACTGCTATATCGGCAACTACAAAGATCCTGCTCTTCAAATCGCCAAGACCAACAACTCTGGCGAATCCAAGAAGGTTGAGGAAACAGTTACTTACAGCATTACACTTGCAAATGCAGCTGACGGCTCGTTCCTTTACAACCCAAGTGTTAGCGATACGCCACCAGCTGGATTTAGCTACGTAAGCGGCAGCTGGACGGCAACATCCGACCTTCGCGGCGATCTAAAAGCTGCGCTAGTTGTGGCAGAACCAAACTTTGGCGTTAGCCCAGTGGTCTGGACCTTTGGCGGAGCTGATGCTTCAGAAGATGTCTTGATGCCAGGCGAAACAATTACCTTGACTTACCAGATGAAAATTGCCAAAAGTGTAGTACCAGGAACTTACACTAACTATGCAACTGGCTCGGCTTGCGGAATACGAGAGTTCAACTATGAAGATACAATCTACCGAATCGTTAATGAACAGTTAGTGAATCGTGACTGCGTCACTACAGAAAAAGTTCATAGCGACGTAAAAGTTAAGGGTGTAACAATTGTTCTTGCGCAGACTGGTGTATCTAGCTACATACCAGTGGCGTTTGGACTGGTCTTAATTGGCGGAGCGCTACTTACTACTCGACGAAAATTTGTTCTGGATAAGGAATAGAACAAATGAAGATAGGGGGTGGGCAGTCTAAGGTTTCTATGCATCGAAAGATTAACAATATTCTGACTGTTATAGTTATTGGACTTGGTAGCTACTTGCTGCTTGCTCCTTTCACGCCATCGATTGATTTTTGGGTAAAGAAGCGAGGTGGTTTTGATACTCCAAGCTACGCTATTAAAACTGATGTCAAAAAAGCAGTAGCGGATATTCCTTCTGACAACAGATTAGCAATTCCTAGTATTGGTCTAGACGAACACGTTTTTGAAAGTACTGTGCCGGACGGTATAAACAAAGGTGTATATCAAAGGCCAAAAACCTCAGATCCTTCTCTGGGAAGTAACACGGTTTTTGTTGGACACCGTTTTTCGTATTTTCCAAATATTCCATCGCCATTTTATAACCTTGATAAGGTTAGTTTAGGTGATGAGATGGTAGTGGTTTGGAAAGGCGTTATCTACAGATATAAGGTCAAAGAGATTAAAGTAGTCGAGCCGACCGAATTTATGGTTGAAGCACCAACCAAAGAGTCGAAATTAACGATCTATACCTGCACGCCACTTTGGTCGGCGAGTCAGCGTCTTGTGATTATTAGTGAACTAATAACTGAAAGGGCAGCACAATGAACCTTGAGTGGCGTCGCACAACTGTATTAGTTTTTTTGTTACTTCTTGGCGTTCTTTGCCTAATCGTACTAGGTGCATTACAAAACCCTAGTCTTAGTTAATTTGCAGTTGGTATTAGCGCAGTCTTCGCATATGACATGTAGTTTACGGCGAATATTGGTGCTATTGACCTGATGGCTAGTCTTTTTACCGCATATTTCGCAAGATGCGATGTCTTTTGATTTGTCAGAAAAGCCCATCTTCATGCGGTCGTCAAAAACAAATAACTTACCCTCCCAGAGACCTTCATCGCCAAATTTTTCGCCGTATTTTACGATACCACCGTCGATTTGGTAGACCTCTTTATAACCTCGGTTTAACATCATGGCGCTTAAGATCTCACAACGAATTCCGCCAGTGCAGTAGCTAACAATCGGTCGGTCCTTGTATTTGCTAATTTCGCCTTCCTCAAGATCTTTTTTAAAGTCACGGCTGGTAGTAACATTTGGAATAACTGCGTTTTTGAACTTTCCAATCTGGGCTTCGTACATATTGCGGCCGTCATAAAAGATAACATCGTCGCCGCGCTCTTCAACTAACTTATGAACTTGAGCAGGTTTTAGATGTTTACCGCCGTTTTCTATGCCGTTTTTACCAACCACAATTTCGTCGGCGGCGTCGAAGGCTACGATCTCTGGCTTGACCTTAACTCGAAGTTTTGGAAAATGTTCCTCGCCGCCATCGCTCCATTTATAGGTAATATCACCAAACAGGCTATGAGCTTTCATTTCACGGGTATAGTATTTGAGGTTTTTAAGATCGCCGCCAAGAGTGGCGTTGATGCCGTGTCTACTAATAAGAACTCGACCCTTAAGGCCTAGTTTTTCGCACAGTGCACGCTGCCAATGCATAACCGTCTCGGTATCTTCAATCGGCACGAATTTATAAAAAAGAATAATTTTTTGCATGATTTACACTGTTATTTTAGCAGACCTGATGGTTTGTTGATATCGACCCAGACGATTGGGTGGTCGGAAGCACTGCTGTAGCTGTGGCTAGAAGATCGAACTTCAACAGTATCTTTATGTAAAATAACGTCAAGGTTCATACCCGGCCACCAATCCGGGATATTTATACCTCTGTAGTTGGGGTGTGGAAATACAGGACGGTCGTCGGCGTGCGCCTCGGCATATCCTGCACGTTCAAAACGTTTGCGCATCAGAAAAAACGGAGGTGAGTTAAGATCGCCGACAAGAATATCAGGGCTAACATCAATGATTTTATTGGCATGCAGTCTGCGCTGTCGTAATTTTCTAATAAATTGCCAAGGCATATGACAGCCTAATATCCTTAAGCCATCAACATTTAACCAATTTACACTATGGTTGTTGTCTATGGTAATTTCTTCTGGTATTGCTCGACTTGCTGTTTGTGGGTCAGCTAAGAAAATGCCGTATTCATCATCGTCGTTATACCTAAGTGGATCGCCAAGGGCTACGAGTCCGGCTTCCGAGGTTATGAAGTCGATATTGTCTTTAGTTACGCATTCACAGAGATAAATTAAGAATCTTGCCGAACCTTGACGTGTTTTTGCTATAGTTTCAGCGATTTCGTCGAGCCGGTTGGCTTGGCTGGGGTGTTTGGGGACATCTAGATCGCTTAAAATATTCCAAGATGCAACTCTCATCTCATAATTATCCCACAAAATGTCAAGACAGGTTGACTAATAAAGTATTGACATAAGCCTTATATATGTGCTATAGTTATCGTTAATAGGTTATTTTATCGTATCTACAGATACGGCTATAAAATAAAAATGAATACCGAGCGACTCTGTTAATCTACATTTTCTCGTTGTTCATTGACCTGAACAACATTAAATGAAAGGATTCTTTTGAGTTACGCATACAAAATGTCGCGTCGCCCTGGGCAACGCTCAGCTCCGCAACGTCGAGCACCAAATAACCGAGGTGGACAATATATTCACCCGTCAAAATTTATTAACAAAGCTTCAGTCGAACAAATCGCCGAGGAGGTTTTTACACCTGTTCACAGCTTTGAAACAATTGGGCTTGATGCTCGAATTGCTGAAAACCTCGCTCGTTTGGGCTATAAAGCTCCAACAGCTATTCAAGACGGTGCAATTCCAAAGGTTATTGAGGGTAAAGACCTTGTTGGCTTAGCTAACACTGGTACAGGAAAAACCGCGGCTTTTCTATTGCCTCTAATACACCGAATTCTTCAGAAAGAGATCTATCAAGTGCTGGTAATGGCTCCCACTCGAGAACTTGCCCAGCAAATTGAAGAAGAATGGCGCAAATTCGCCCAGGGTCTTCGACTATATTCGGCAATTTGTGTTGGTGGTACGAGCATGTATAACCAAATTCGATCATTACAAAAAGATCCGCACGTTGTTATTGGTACTCCTGGACGCCTAAAAGATCTTATCGAACAGGGTGCTTTGCGTCTTGAAAAATGCGATGGTCTTGTTCTTGACGAAGCCGACCGAATGCTTGATATGGGCTTTTTGCCTGACATTAAGTTCATTATGGATAAACTTCCAACCGAACGACAATCTCTTTGCTTTAGTGCAACAATTACACCTGAGATTAATCGTTTAATCGACGGAATTTTGAAGAACCCAGAAACTGTTTCTGTACGAACCGGCGAAACAGCATCTCATGTCGACCAAGACATTATTGTTGCGAGTTCAAAAGAAGAAAAACTGGCAAAACTTCTTGAACTTCTTGCACAGCCAGACTATGACAAGGTTTTGGTCTTTTCGCAGACTAAATGGGGTGCTCAGAAGCTTGCCGAGATGATCACGGCTGCCGGTTATAAGGCAGAAGCTATTCATGGCAATAAAACTCAGGCTCAGCGACAGAAGGCCCTACGAGCTTTCAAGGAAGGCAATGTTGCCGTACTTGTTGCTACCGATGTTGCAGCCCGTGGATTAGACATTTCAAATGTTAGTCATGTGATTAACTTTGACCAACCAAATACCTACCAAGACTATGTTCACCGTATTGGTCGAACGGGTCGTGCTGGCAAAAAGGGTAAGGCTCTTACCTTTGTTAGTCATCATCCTTAGTTTCGAATCCCACACCGACAAACGCTAAATACCAGCAAAGCCGGCTATTTATGTTTGTCTCTTGGCTATTTTCAGTCTATCCAGTCCAGTACTCACTTCAGCGTAGTTTATCTACGCCTCGTTCCGTGCTTCCCGGATATACCGAAACTAGCTCAAGTGTGGAATCCGAGGCCACAAATCGTGCCAGCAAACTTCACTAATACCTGATAAACAAAAAGACCTCGGACAACCGAGGTCTTTTTGGATCTAACGGATCTTAGTAACGGTTGTAGCCGCCACGGTCACCGCCACGATCGCCACCGAAGTCACGACGAGGTCGTTCTTCTTGTGGTCGGGCTTTGCTAACCATTAGCTTGCGTCCACCGAAATCGGTGCCGTCAAGTGCCTGGATAGCTTTTTCGCCGTCTTCGTCGCTAACAAGTTCGACAAAGCCGAACCCTTTGCTACGACCGCTCATGCGGTCAACGATAACGCGCGCGCTTTCAACTTCGCCGTGATCAGCGAAAAGTTTCTGCAGCTCTTCATCAGTGGTGCTGTAAGGCAATCCACCTACATATATCTTAAATGCCATATTTTATTTCAAGCCTTTCATGCTTAATACTTAGCGGTTTCGACTCTTCTTATTGTTCCTTCATTGGACCTGACCAGCACGAAATCGGCTTGAAATGTCTTCTTTTAGGGGTAGATAAGCTACCGCATCGCTTTATTTATACAACAGTGCAGGTAAAATAGCAATAACGTATTCGTTTTGATAAGATATAAATAATGAAATTATCGGAAGAATTAAAGTGGCGAAATCAGGTCAAAGACACTACCTTTAGCGACCTCTCGTGGCTTGATACTCCTCGAACTTTTTACTTGGGTAGTGATTGTTCCTCGGACAGTCTAACGATCGGTAACCTTGCTGTTTATATGCTTGCCAGACGGCTACGAAAGCATGGCTGGAAGGCGGTTCTATTAGTCGGTGGTGCAACAAGCTTAATTGGCGATCCGGGTGGTAAAGACTCGGAACGTGATTTAAAGCCACGCACCGTAATTGAAAAAAATGTTAGGGGTATAGCCGAGCAGGTAAAAAAACTCTTTAGCGGCATGGACTTTAAGTTGGTCGACAACTATGACTGGTTTAAAGACATTGGTTATCTTGATTTTTTGCGTGAAGTTGGCAAAACATTTAGTATGACCGAACTTCTGCAGCGGGAATTTATTGCAAGTCGTTTAGGTAAGGACGGAGTTGGTATTAGCTATGCTGAGTTTAGCTATAACTTGATCCAGGGCTATGACTACTGGCACTTATTTAAAAAGTACGGCGTTGAATTGCAGATTGGTGGCTCCGACCAGTGGGGAAATATGTTGTCTGGCATTCCTCTTATTCGAAAAAAAGAAGGCAAGGAAGACCATGCGCTTAGTATGCCGCTAACAATCAATAAGACAACCGGTGCTAAATTTGGTAAGAGTGAAGATGGAGCAATTTGGCTCGACGCCAATAAAACCAGTGTTTTTCAGTTTTATCAGTTTTGGATTAATGTTGATGATGAAGGTGTTGAAGATTACCTAAAAATTTACACCGAACTAGATAAATCAGAATTAAACGATTTAATGGCCGATCAAAAGAAGAACCCTGGTCTTCGGCCGGCACAGAAACGTTTAGCCTACGAAGTAACGGCTATTGTTCATGGCGAGTCCAAGGCTAAAAGCGTCAAGAACGTTAGCGAAGCTTTGTTTGGCTTGAAAGAGTATAAAGAACTTGATAAGGCTGATTTTGCCGAACTGGCAGGGGAGCTAAAGGTATTAAAAGCAAAATCCGGAGTGTCGTTGATTGATATTTTAGTTGACGGCGGCCTAGCTAGCAGCAAGACTGAAGCTAAACGGTTCCTCGAAACATCAGCTGTTTATGTAAATGGCCAACAAATTTCACTTAACAAAATGACTTTAGACAACTCGGATTCAATCAAAGGTTTTGTAGTTGTCAGACGCGGAAAAAATCAGTCCGTGCTAGTAAATTTTAAGGTGATATAATTTAGACAAATATGGGTACAGATAATCAAAAAAGCCAAATGCCGTCTTGGGTGCTTCGAGCAACTTTTACAGTTATCGGTGCGGTTCTGGCGACATATGTGGGCTTGGTTATCTTAGGACGTTTACAGGACTTAGTTTATTGGTTAGTAACGGCACTGTTTTTGTCTTTTGCTCTTGAGCCGCTTGTAAATAAGCTAGAAAAACGAAAATGGAACCGAGGACTTGCTACTGGATTGATATTGGTCGGTTTTGTATTGCTGATCGTGGTTTTTATTGGCGCTATGGTGCCGCTAGTTATTGATCAGATTCGTGAGCTTGTCAAAGTAGCGCCAGACTGGGTCGAGCGTATCAGTAAACTAATTAAAGATTGGTTTGGTATTGAAGTAACTACCAAGCAGCTGCTTGAACAAATCCAAAAGGCCGATATCTCACTTGGCTCAACGGCTGGTAATGTTGCCGGTAATATCATTAACTTGAGTGGTAAGATTGCCGCTGGAGTCTTTCAATTTGTAACCATACTTCTTTTTACTTTCTATCTTGTTGCTGAAGGTCCTAAGATTAGACGTAAGGTAATGATGCTATTACCACCAAGACAACAAAAACAACTACTCGAAACTTGGGAAATTTCTATTGAAAAAACCGGTGGTTACTTATATTCACGATTAATTCTTGCAGCGATCTCTACGGTTATGACCTTAATATTATTGCTTATCATTGGCGTGCCTTTTGCCTTACCACTGGCCTTATTTATGGGCATTATCTCGCAGTTTATACCTGTTATTGGTACGTACATCGCGGCAGCCGTGCCGCTACTTGTTGCACTTTTGGAGAATCCTTGGAGCGCGTTGGTGTTTATTATTTATGTTTTGGTTTACCAGCAATTCGAAAATTACGTTCTTGGGCCTCGTATTACTGCTCACACCATGCAGCTACACCCTGCAGTCGCTATTGCTGCGGCTTTAGCTGGTGCGAGTTTATATGGTGCTGTTGGGGCATTTCTGGCACTACCTCTTGCGGCTATTTTGCAAGCTAGCCTTGGTGCACTTTTGATTCGTCACGATCTAATTGAAGCCGGAAGCGACCTACTTGGAATTGATGAGAAAGAAGAAGCCAAGTTGTTAGACAAGAAAGCCTAGGCTTTATCTGCTTTATTTAGGTTAAAATAGCTATAGATTATGGAAATACTAATAATTGTCTTTTTGATTTTAAATGCTGCGTTGGTGTTTTGGCTGATTAGCCGTAAGTCTGGCGTGAGTGGTGACAGCGCCTCGTTACTAAAACAAGACCTCACGGCCATGACACGCCAACTGGAAAAGCTGCGCGAAGGTGTTTCGGCTCAGCTAGAAACACAGGCAGATAGAAATCAACGCAGTATGAGTAAGCAGCTAGAAGCTAGCGCTAAACTTGTTAGCGATGTAACAGAGCGACTTACTAAACTAGATGAAACTAATCGACGAGTTGTTGACGTGGCAGATGAGTTGAAGGTTTTGCAGAATGTTCTGCAAAATCCAAAGCAACGTGGCGTATTAGGTGAGTTTTATCTTGATCAAATTCTTCAAAATCTTCTTCCTCCGAGTTCTTACAGTTTGCAATATAAGCTAGATGAAGGCACTATCGTCGATGCAGTAATTCATCTTGACGATAAATTATTACCTATCGACAGTAAATTCTCATTAGAAAATTACAATCGTTTAGTTAACGCAAAAACCGCCGATCGACCAGCTCTTGAAAAAGCCTTTAAGGAAGATTTAAAAAAACGAATCGACGAAACTTCTAAATATATCTTGCCGAAGAAAAAAACTATGGATCAAGCATTGATGTTTATACCAAGTGAGGCGATTTATTACGATTTGCTAGCAAATAAGGTTGGTGCAGCAGGCGTTTCTGGTCGTGACTTAATGCAATATGCGGCCGTTGAGAAACGGGTAATTATTGTTGGCCCAAGTACTCTTTCGGCAATGTTGCAGGTTATCGTGCAGGGACTACGAAGCCTAGAAATTCATAAAGACACAGAAATAATTCGTAATAATGTCGAACAACTTCAGCGGCATTTAATTGCCTATGAGGGTCATTATAAAAAACTTGGATCTTCGTTAGGTGCGACAGTTGGGCATTTTAATAACGCCAGTAAAGAATTAGGCCGAATCGATAAAGATATTGTAAAGATCGCTGGAGTTGAACCGGTACTTGAACCGATGATGCTCGACAAACCGTCCAGTGACGATTAGTCCTCTGTCATTAGATCGATAATAAGTGCAGCTGTCCAAGAAAAGTCTGGAGCACCAAGGCCGCGTCCGTCAATTGGTGAAAAGTATTCAAAAACTCCAGATTTAGCAACTGTTTCGATGGTTTTTTGACGCAGTTCTTCGGCTTTTTCGGTAAAACCGGCACGTTTTAGGCCGTCGATTATTAGCCAGTTTGTATTTATCCAAGTCGGTCCTTGCCAATAACGTTCATCGTCAAAGTAAGAAGATGTAAGCGGCACGCTAGGAGCCGGGTGATTCGTCCAGTACTCGCGGTGATCACGTAATAAGTCGTGAAGTCTCGATGCGTGTTGTTTAGATATCGATCCGGCATAAAGTGGCAATAGACCGCCAATAGTTGGTTCGTTAATTAACTGGTGGGTAATAAAGTCACGACTATAAAACTGTCCGGTTTGTTCGTCCCACAAATCATTTAAAGCTTTTTCTGTTCTTTTCATAGAATCCTGTAAATGCTCAGGAACTTTAATTCTACAAACTTTAGAAATCTGGCTAAGTCGTTGGTTTGCTCGAACAAGGATACTGTTAAAAGAGATATCTTCGATGCAGAATTCAGAACGGTGAAGGATTTTTGTTATATCCCAAGCTTTGCGGCGAAAGCGACGAATTACATTCCAGTAAAGTAGGGCGTCAATATTTGTCATTCGTTGTCCTGGTGGGACGAAACGTGTGTCGCGACGAACAAGGTTGACGACTTTGTCGAGACGTAGCCATTCGATTGTGTCTATCCACCAAGGCTTTGAATGCTCGTGAAGTTGAATCTGCCATGCTGGGGTACTGTCGAGTCCGGTCTCGTATGGGTGGATCTGAAGCGTAAGTCCCTCAGCGTGAGGATCTCGTTCGTTATAAAGCCATTCATGATGCCGAATTAAACTCGGGAGTAGTTTTTTGAACCAAATGTTTCTTTGAGCTTTCGATAGTTTCTCGCCAACTAACCATATGGCTTCAGCAAGCATGGGTGGTTGTGTAATGCCGCTGGTTGCATGGTTGTCAGGGCTGAACGGCGAAGCCCAGCTTCGCCATATGTTTCGTTCCGCCTTATAACGAGAACCAGGCTGAAAAATAAGATGAGGTACCATCCCGTTAGCCCATTGGGCATCGAGAATACTTTCTATTTCTGTTTTGGCACGTTGCACGTCAACGTGTCTTAGCCCAATTGAAATAAAACAACTATCCCATAGCCATTGATGAGGGTATAAGCCACTTGCTGGCTTAGTGTGGTTTCCTTGGTCATTCTTGTGCAATACATCTACACAAAGGTCATACAGTTCTTGGTGTTTTTCCATTATCTATTAGTATACCTAGAAAATGCTTTTGTATTTAACGGAAGTTAGTGAAGTTTATCGGAAACGGAAAATCTTGATTTTTTAAAAGCTGCATAACCGCTTGAAGTTCGTCTTTTTTTTGGCTCATAACCCGAACTTCGTCACCCTGAATCTGGGTTTTTATCTTCGGCAATGATTCACGAATCTTAGCAGTAATCTTCTTAGCTTTTTCTTGGTCGAGACCTTTAACAAAGGGCACGTCCCAATACATCTTTAGGTTTGTAGTTAGTGGTTCTTTACTCACGTCAAAAGTTTTTTGGCTTATACCGCGTGTAGCAGCCTTTTTGCGAATAATATCGATAATCGAATCTAGGTGTAGCTGGCTGTCGCCGGTTATCTTAAAACCATTTTTATCTGGCAGCCAATCAAGCGAAGCGCTTGAACCTTTAAAATCATAACGCGCCACGATTTCGCGCTGTGCTTGGTCGAAGACGTTGTTCATCTCGCCTTTGTCATAATCTGAAACGATATCGAAAGAGAATGTAGCCATTGGCTCTAGTATACTTATTTGAGTAAAGATAGTGAAGTTATCATCTCAATTATCGCCACTCTGACGTATAATATTTATAGAGATAAAAATGGCTGAAAATCAATCCGCTAGTATTACAAAAACGCGCAAACTTTTACTTGAGCGTATTAAGACTGCCGAAGATCCTAGCTCGGTATTGCGTTCGGTGGAACTTCGAAGTTTGTTTGATCAGCTAAAAGTAATTGATAAAAAAGATCGAGCAAGTTTTGGCAAAGCCTTAAACGAACTAAAAAAGGAACTTGAAGATCAGGTTAAAACTAAGAAATCGAAGGTTAGTGATGTTGAGCCAATTGACGTTACGGCGCCATGGGATATTAATACTAAGAATGATCAGAAGCCTCGAACGCTTGCTAGCGAGATCGGTAGTCAGCATCCGCTAATGGCAGAACTCAAAACGATCCTTGATATTTATTATCGAATGGGTTTTACGGCTGTCGAATCACGTGAGCTGGACGATGATCATCATATGTTCGGAAGTTTAAACTTTCCAGAAGGTCATCCGGCACGTGACGACTACGACACCTTTATGACGGACGAAGGCTTGATTGCGCCGGCCCATACCTCGACCATGCAGAATCGTGTTCTTAAAGAATATAAATCAAACTTAGAAAAAGGTGAGCCGATTGCCGTGGTTATTCCGGGCCGGGTTTTTCGAAACGAAGATGTTGACGTAACTCACGAACATACTTTTTATCAATTGGAGGGCGTTTATGTTGGTGAGGGAATCAACGTCGGGAATCTCATCGCCGTACTACAATCTTTTATGTCCGAATATTTTGGCCAGGAGCTTAAGACCAAGTTGCAGCCATTTTATTTTCCGTTTACTGAACCTAGTTTTGAATTTGCGATTGAACGCCCAGAAGCCTTAAAAAAGGGTGAATCTGAAGCCGACCAATGGTTGGAGCTTTTAGGATGCGGCATGATTCACCCCAATGTTCTTAAAATGGCAGGCATCGACCCCGAAAAATATTCTGGCTTTGCCTGGGGCGGAGGCATTGATCGGTTGGTGCTTATGAAATACGGCATTGAAGATATAAGGCATTTTGAATCAGGAAAACTAGAATTTTTGAGGCAATTCTCATGAAGGTAAGTATTAACTTAGCGCAGTATTATTCGAATGTTGATTTGAAGTCTATTCCTCATGACGAATTGCTGAAAAGAATCGGCTCACAGCTGGGTGCTGTTGAAGAAGTTGTTGACTGGACACCAAAATACCAAGGAGTAGTTGTTGCAGAAATAAAATCTTGCGAGAAACATCCTAATGCCGACAAGTTGCATGTTGTTATGTTAGACGACGGCGGAAAAGTTAAAGGAGTTAAGAGAGATAAAGACGGTCTTGTTCAGGTGGTGTGCGGTGCGCCAAATGTACGTGCTACGCTACAGGTAGCGTGGATACCACCAGGGGTGGTGGTGCCATCAACATTCGGAACAGATGATCCGTTTACTTTAGAGACCCGTGAACTTCGCGGAGTTATTAGCAACGGCATGTTAGCCAGTCCGAAAGAGCTTGGCATTTCTGATGATCATGAAGGCATTTTGGAAATTACAGCCGAGGGTGCGAATAAAAAACCAAAAGCCGGCGACCAATTTGTTGAATACTTTGGTCTTGATGATTTAGTGATTGATTGCGAAAACAAAATGTTTACGCATCGGCCGGATTGTTTTGGAAATCTTGGTGTAGCCCGTGAACTAGCCGGTATTTCTGGCCTTAAATTTGTAAGCCCGGAGTGGTATTTAAAGTCGCCAAGGTTTGGAAGCAGTAGCAAACTACCATTAAGAGTTAAGGTCGAAAGTAATTTCGTGCCAAGATTTATGGCTGTTGCCCTTGAAAACATAACGGTCACGAAAAGTCCTTATTGGTTACAGTCGGCACTGACGCGAGTTGGGATCAAGCCGATTAATAATGTTGTTGACGTAACAAATTATGTTATGCATTTAACCGGCCAGCCACTGCACGCTTTTGATTATGACAAACTTAAGATGCGTTCTGGTGTCGGTGTAGTTATTGGACCGAGACAAGCTAAAAAAGGTGAAAAGCTAACACTACTTGGCGGAAAAGAAATTGAACTAAGCAGCGAAGATATCGTGATAGCCACCGAT
The DNA here is from genome assembly GCA_964554485.1 of uncultured Candidatus Saccharibacteria bacterium. Taxonomy (GTDB): domain Bacteria; phylum Patescibacteriota; class Saccharimonadia; order Saccharimonadales; family JAGQMS01; genus JBBQBM01. Next base: position 38,625 of record CAZKOX010000001.1, read on the forward strand.
AAAAAAGCCGTTGCTCTAGCTGGGATTATGGGCGGTCAAGAAACAGAAGTTGATGAAACGACTAAAAGAATAGTTATTGAGTGTGCGACATTTGACATGTTTACGATTCGCCGCAGCAGTATGCGTCATGGTTTATTTACGGATGCATCTACTAGGTATACGAAAGGTCAAAGTCCACTACAAAACGACCGAGTATTGGCCTATTGCATGAAGTTGATTGGCGAATTGTCTGATGGTGTTCAAGCTAGTGATGTTAAAGATGAACGGCAAAAAATCAAAAAGCCGGAGGCCGTAAAAGTTAGCGTTGATTTTATAAATAGTCGTCTTGGCTCAAAACTTCGAAGCCAAGAAATTGTTAAGTTGCTCGAAAATGTAGAATTTGAAGTTGCTACTAGTAATGGAAATCTAAGAGTTGTTCCACCTTTTTGGCGAACAGATATTGAAATTAAAGAAGATGTTGTTGAGGAGGTTGGGCGGTTGTATGGTTACGACAAATTGCCTGTCGCTCTGCCATCGCGAAGCGCCAAGCCAACATCTCGCAACGAGCTACTAGAACTTAAGCAAAATATTCGAGAAAGACTCAGTGCGGCAGGAGCCAATGAAATTCTAACTTACAGCTTTGTGCACGGAGATCTAATGCGAAACTCTGGAATAGATCCAGATAAATGGGCATACCATATTCGAAACGCCATTAGTCCAGGCCTGCAGTACTGTCGAACCAGCTTAGTACCTAGCCTTCTTGAAAAAGTTTATTCTAATATTCGAAGTGATTTTATTAAGCCAAATGATGATAATGAATTTGCGATATTTGAGATCGGCAAGGCACATATAAAAGGACACGATGATGATGAAAAACTGCCTGGAGAATTTGAACGTCTTGCTTTAGTTTTTTCGGCAGACCAAAAAACTGCCAAGAACAAATATAACGGTTCGGCATACTACCAGGCTAAAAAATACTTAGAAGTATTACTCGGTGAGCAGGCAACATTTGCACCGCTTTCAAATAATAGCTACCCGATAACAAGTGCTTATGAATTAAGTCGAAGCGCTACGATCATGGTTGGTGGCGAGACGTTTGGTGTCATCGGTGAATTTAATCAAACCTTCAAAAAAGCCTTAAAGCTACCCGATTTTACAGCTGGCTTTGAAATTGACTTAAATTTGTATCAAAAACTTACCGGTACGAATAAGCAGAAATATTCACCTCTTTCTGTGTTTCCGAAAACCGAACAAGATATTACCTTTAAGATCACAAGCAAAACTGCTGTTTACGAATTGTATAATCTTGTTTGCTCGGAACTAGATAGGGAGTCTAGGGAAAATGGTTTTATATCAACAACTAAGGTTCGCGACATATATCAGTCGGAGGAAGATAAAAATCATCGAAATATCACCCTAAGACTTTGGTTAAGTCACCCGGCAAAAACTTTGAAAACAGATGAGGTAAATAAGTTGTTAGATAACATAGCAAAGAGGGCACATGAAAAGTTGGCTGCAAAACGCATCTAGATTTTTACTAGCATTCTTAGTGATAAGTTTGTTATTACCAGTGAATGCCGCAAGGGCTGATGTTAATGATTTTGTGATCAACGATTTTTCGGCAACCTATGAACTTAATCGTGACGACCCACAGGGCAAGCTGACAATTGATGAAAAGATTGACTTAACGTTTTCTGACAACAACCATGGAATTTTAAGGTCTATTCCTGAAAAATATGGCAGCGACGACACTAATCTTAGGATTATTAGTGTGATGCGCGACGGAGCAAGCGAACCCTACACAACGTATTCACAAAACGACAATCTTGTACTCCAAATTGGCGATGCCGGGAGAACAATCACAGGTGCGCATAGCTATGAAATAAAATATTCCGTCGAAAATATTATTCGTTTTTATAAAGATCATGATGAACTGTATTGGGACGTTAATGGGGATGATTGGTCGCAGAAATTTGAGTCTGTAAGCGCTAATATTACTATTCCTGGCGGCATAGATTATGCGCAGGGCATGGAGCCACAGTGCTATACAGGTAGCTTTGGATCTAGTGCCCAAGAATGTGAGATAGTAAAAATTGACGATGACGCTTTGAGTGTTCGTACAAAAACAGAATTGCAGTCAACGCAAACCTTAACCTTCATCGCTGCTTTTCAAAAAGGTTACTTTACGCCTGTTCCGCTATGGCGAAAACTTATCAAGTACATTCCGGCGTTAGCTTTCGTAACTATTGAACTTTTGGTTATTGCGTCGGCTTATAGAAAATGGCGTAAATTCGGCAAGGACTATCCGAGTTCGCCGGTAATAGCTCCAGCTTTCGGAGCGCCAAAAAATTTGGATTTACTGAGTTCGGCGTATGTTTATGATGAAGCTACACTGCCAAAGCACATATCAGCAAGTATTATTGATCTTGCGGTTCGTGGCTATGTTCAAATAATTGAGTCTGATGGTGGTGGTTTGATAAAGAAAAAAACAAAGCGTTCACTAAAACTACTTAAGCCATTTAATGAGCTAAGAAACCAAGAGACTATAATTTTGTCGGCACTTTTTGATGATTCTGAACCGGGTGCGGTAATCGATCTCGATGACAAAAAATCAAAACTTTATAAAGAAGTAAATAAACTATCGAAGTCATTAAGTGACGCAACAGCAAAAAAAGGTCTATACGAGGTATCGCCGGAAAAAGGGCAGAGTATGCTTATGAAACAGATATTTGCCATGATCATTCTACTGTTTGTGGCATTCATGGCGGTTGCTCTGTCCTCAGCAGCGCCTATCGTACTTGGCTTTATTGGTTTGTTCATTATTATCGGCCTTCAGTCGGCTATGAAAAAGCGCAGTATGCGGGGTGTTCAGGTTAAGAATGAGCTCGAAGGCTTAAAGTTATATCTTGGCATGACCGAAAAAGAACGAATGACGCAGTTGCAGGGCGCCAACGCACCGCTGGCAGAAAATGCACACGAACCAATACGCAATGTTAAGTTATTCGAAAAACTATTACCCTACGCCATTATTTTTGGAGTTGAAAAAACCTGGGCAGAAGCCTTTAAAGATTTGTATACTACTCCACCGGATTGGTACCAGGGTAATTGGTCAACCTTTAATACTGCCATGTTTGTGTCGCATTTGAACAGCAGTGTATCGGCAGTTAGTTCATCGTTTACTGCGCCGTCGAGTAGTGGTAGTTCAGGCTTTTCTGGAGGGGGAGGGTTTTCGGGTGGCGGCGGCGGAGGTGGTGGCGGAGGAGGCTGGTAACTTCCTGCCTTCTGCACCGCAACATAAAGCCACAGCCAAGCTGTACCTTTATGTTGCTTTTGGCGCATTTGCAATCTTTCTTCTCCGCTACTCACTTCAGCGTACAAAGTACGCTTTGTTCCGTTGCTCGAAGAAATATCGCAACTACACTCAAATGCAAAACGCAGGATCGCGCCTTGCCCAGAACTAAACGCAAACTCGGAAGGAAATGGCTTATAATTTAAGGAACAGGAGGAATTACTATGTCGATGCCGCTTCACTTAGTTTTTGTAAGACACGGATTATCAGAAGGAAACTTTGCTCGTGAAAAAGCTAAAGTTGGCGACAAAAGCTATTTTAATGATGGGTTTCTCGAAAGGCCGGGGCATGAATGGCGTTTAATGCCCGAGGGGGTTGAGCAAGCTAAAAATGCCGGTGTTTGGATTAATAAGTACGTACTAAAAGCATACAATCTAGATAAGTTTGATAGATATATGTATTCGCCGCACCGTAGAACGCGCGAAACAGCAGCCTCTTTGGGGCTTGAAGGTGCAAAATGGCGCTTGAATCGAATGCTTCGCGAAAGGTCTTGGGGAGAAACCGAAGAGCTAAGTCGCGAAGAACACGCCAAGCTTTATCCAAGAAATTACGCTTGGCAACAAAAAGATATTCTTAACTGGACGCCTCCGGGGGGTGAATCGATTGTCCAAATTTCTGACGGTCGAGTACGAGAATTCTTTGACACTCTACACCGCGAACATGATCACGATGGTGTGGATTCTGTACTGGCAGTGACGCACGGTGAGTGGATGTGGGCGGCAAGATTAACGCTTGAATATATGTTCAACGAAGACTGGGTTGAATCTAGTAAGAACCCAGAAGAAAAAATACATAATTGCCAAGTACTGCACTACACAAGAGTTGACCCGAAAACTGGCGAGATAGCGCCTTATTTGAAGTGGGTAAGATTGGTTAATGCAGGGTTTGAAAAAGCTGATGTAGGGGAGTGGCGAGAAAATGGGCGTAAATATTTGGATAATGAAGAGCTTCTAAAACAGGCAGAAGAGCTACCAAGACTTTGGTGAATATATTCATTGACAGAAGTATACGAAAGTTGTAGATTAATGTTCAGCCTCGTTGAGCAATTAGCTCCGAGGAGTTATTTAACAGGTGTTGGCAAACAAATTGTTTCTTCTTCCCACAGGAGTTTTTATAGAAATCTTGCCGATACAGACGGCCGCTACTATGTCTTATATTTTAAGATCTAGCAGTGGCCGGCTGTCTCGTATGCAGCTTTCCTAAAAGAAATAGCCCTGTGGTGAAGCTCGGAGTTCACATCTCCCGCACAAGGAGAAGGTCGCGGGTTCAAATCCCGCCAGGGCAGCGATGATTACAAGTCGAATATCGTCCGGTTTAATCCGGGGTAGTCATTAGCGAGCAGAGTAATCTGCTTGCGAGGGTTGGCAGACGCGCTAGCGCAGAAAGCCAATTGGGGTGGCGGTCGACCGGCAACGGTCGACTGCCACTTCACCAAGCGGGGATTAGCTCAATCGGTAGAGCACCCACCGTAATACGTGGCAGGTTGTGGATTCGAGTTCCGCATCCCCGACTGCTTGGAGTGTGAGCGTAAGTCTAGCTTTCCTTGAAGTGAAGGTCTTCGTGTACGAAAGTAAATGGTGGACGGTACTTTTTCACCTAACGAGACCGACGACGACACACTCCAGGCAACCCCCGCCCTTGTAACTCAGTTGGCAGAGTAGCCGCCTTCAAAGCGGTATGTCATGGGTTCGAATCCCATCAGGGGCACGTTTCCGACCACGAAGCGCACGGTATGTGTTCGTGGCGAAACAGGGGTGGGGCGACGAGCGAAAGCTTGTTGCCCCACCTATCTTCTTTTAGTCTGAACATGTTGGCGTGAGTGCTTGTGTGTTTAGATTAATAGTCTTGCCTGAAGCAGCCGGGGGGCCGGCTTCAGGCGAGCTGCCGAAGAGCGTGTGGTTCACCCCCTCGAACCGCGCACCGGCAGTGCCGAGGATTAGGAGGTGCGTACCCGTGAACGGCGCACTGACTTTTCCTCGGCAAAATCGATTGGAAGAATCCGAGACTCACCTTGAAAGGGGTGAAGATGACAACTCCGGGCTACAAGCCTTGCCCGAATCCCAAGTGCCAGGGCGGAAAGCATTACGCCAATGGCGCGCAAGTTTTTCTCGGGCTAGGGACGACTTGCACTACCTGCAATGGCAAGGGCGAAGTGAAGAAGTAACTTGATCGTCCGCCGGAGCTTATGCGAAGGAGGATGATCGAGGGGATACTAAAAAGGTGGCCAACACCTGTATCTCCAATTAGCGTTAAACAAAATGTTTGACGGTAGCTGGAGATAAATATCATACAAAACAAAAGAGGCCGGATTTCCAGCCCCTTTATGGGAAGGATTTTGGAGTACTCCACCCCTAGTCTCTTCCACACAATTAGGTTAGCATGGGTCTACTATTAATACGCAAGCATTTTAATGATAAATTCGATGTTCGCTTCACAAAATTAACATCTTGAGCTATACTGTTGGGAACTGTTATAAATATTACTAATTGTTAGAGGAGTTTTTTAATGTCAATTGCCCTGTCTGTCAAAAAACGTGAAGTTTTTGGTAACCGCGTAAAGAGTCTTTACCGCGATGGACTGATTGTTGGCAATGTTTTTGGTCGTGGCCAAACATCGGTCGCGATTGAGGGTGATTATGAAACTATTCGAAAAGTTGTCACCGAAGCTGGCAAAAACCATCCAATTGAGCTAAAGATTGAGGGCGAAGGTGATCATCTTGTACTAGTTAAGAATATAGACGTTGATCCGTCAAAAGGTCGAATCCGTCACGTTGAAATGCAAATGGTCAATCGAAATGAAAAAGTTGAAGCTGAAGTTCCGATTGAACTTGTTGGTACAGCGCCGGCAGTGCTTGCAGGCAACATGGTCATGACTCTAAACGACACGGTTATTGTGTCTGCTAACCCGACAAATCTTCCTGACCATCTTGAAGTGTCGGCCGAGCTACTTGTGGATCCAGAAGATATGATTACAGTTGCAAATATATCTGTTCCAAGCGGTGTCGAAATCATGACTGAAGCTGATACGCCTTTATTTAAGGTTGAAGTACCTCGTAGCCAGGTTGAAGAAGCTGCTGAAGAGGGTGCTGAAGGTGAAGTTAGTGCGGCTGATGTTCCAGCTGAACACGGCAGTGAAGATGCTGGATCTGAAGAAGCAAGCGAAAAGTAAAAAACTAGCAAAAACCCCGTGAAGCCAATACTAAAAATTCTAGCTCAAGCCAAAAGTTTGTGGCCATATTACACAGTTATTAGCATATTTTCAGTATTACTTGCAGCCTCAAACTTACTTTGGCCGATATTTAGTGGAATGTTAATTGACGAGATTAGACTTGGCGCGTCGGCTGACACCGGGCGGGTAGTATTTTTAGTCAGCATGGTTTTTTTGCAAGACCTTGGCACGACTGTATTTTCTAATTTAGGTGGCTATATCGGCGATATGATGACAGTAAGACTGAGGCGAACGCTTAGTAATAAGTATTTTGAACACCTGCTTAGCCTGCCGCAGAGTTATTTTGATACAGAACTTACTGGCAAAATAATTAACCGACTAAGCCGCTCTATTGACCAAATTACCGTATTCATTCAGGCCATGAGTAACAACTTTTTGCAATTCATCTTTACGGCAGTATTTTCTTTAATTTTTGTGGCACTGATAAGTTGGCCAACAGCATTGATGTTGGCGACTCTATACCCAATATTTATTTTTATGACGGTTCGCACTAGTAATAAGTGGCAGAGTTATCAGCAGGACATAAACGTTCATCGTGACATTGCTACAGGCCGTTTCGCAGAAGCTATATCGCAAATTAAGGTTGTCAAAAGCTTTATCCGTGAAAAGACAGAATTGTTATTTTTTGATCGTCACTTAAATTCTGCCAATAATATTTCTAAACCTCAAAGTATACTTTGGCACCGCGAAGATACTAAACGGCGAACCATCTTAAACGTAGTCTTTTTTGCGGTTTATATGTTTATTTTTGTGCAAGCTTCAAAAGGAACATTTACGCCGGGGCAGGCGGTAACCTTATTCCTTCTAGCTTTCAATATTCGTTTTCCGATCTTTACGATTAGTTTCTTAGTTGAAAACACCCAAAAAGCTGTGGCTGATAGCAAAGATTATTTTGAAGTTATGGACATTAAGTCGACTATTATGGATATTGAAAATGCTAAAAAATTAAACGTAAACAAGGGCGCGATTAGTTTTTCTGACGTTAAGTTTTCTTATTCTAAAGAGGCCGTACTGCGCGGTCTTAACTTCGATATTAAGCCCGACACGAAGGTAGCATTAGTTGGTGAGAGCGGTGAAGGAAAAACAACAATAACTAATTTATTGATGCGTTTGTATGAGCCAACAGGTGGAACGATACAAATTGACGGACAAGATATAACAAAAGTTACTCAAAAAAGTCTTCGCGAGAACATTGGTGTAGTTTTTCAAGAACCGGCGTTATTTAGTGGCACGATACGCGAAAACATTGCCTATGCTAATCCTAAAGCGTCTGATGCGATGATTATCGCTGCGGCAAAAGCTGCAAATGCTCATGAATTCATTATTAAATTTGAAGAAAAATACGATTCTCAGATAGGTGAACGCGGCTTAAAGTTATCTGGTGGCCAAAAGCAACGTATTGCGATTGCTAGAGCGATCTTAAAGGACGCGCCAATATTAATATTGGATGAGGCAACTAGTAGCTTAGATAATAAAAGCGAACTTCTTGTTCAGGAAGCACTGGAGCGTCTAATGAAAGGACGCACTACAATTATTATCGCCCACCGCCTCAGTACTATTCAGAACGTCGATACGATTATTACCCTGCAGAAGGGTGTTGTTCAAGAGATCGGTTCGCCAGAAAGTCTTGCTAAAAGTGGTGGTATATATGCAAGACTTCTCGAGCTGCAGCATCATAAAAGCACAGAGGCTTCTAAGAAACAACTCAAGTCCTTTGAACTTGCCTAGTCACGCCATCTGCACCAGCAAAGCCTGCTCTTTAGCAACAAAGCTAAAGACACCGCTTAGCTTCTTGGCTATTTTCAGCCTACCTAGTCCAGTACTCATGTCGGAGTAGTATTGCCTACACCTTGTTCCGTGCTTCCTAGGTATGCCGAAACTAGCTCAAGCGCGGAAGGCGTGCGGTGCTGGGTGTGGTGAAAAAAGCTTTGAGGGATTGGGTCCTGTATGGCTATACTAAAACTCACAAATGGCAACATCAAAAGCAGTTCGGGGGTTATCGCTAGCAATGGCTTTATTCTTCTTAGCTAGCTCGATCGTCACCGTAATATTAATATCCCAGCAATCTAAAAACAACGCCGAACAAGATGCTATTCAGCAACAGTCGGCACAGGAGGTGTGTGAAGTGGCAGATAACGCAACAAGTACAACAGTAGTGGGTGATCCGCTTAAACTTGACGGACCAGTAAGTGAACTACAGATTATCGATACTAAAGCAGGTAGCGGTGATACTGTGCAGCTTAACGACTGCATTACGGTTAACTATCGACTAAATCTTGCCGATGGCTCGATTGTTGCCGGCAACGATACTTTCACCAGCGGTAGCCCGATCGCTTTTCAACTTAGTGAAGGTGGGTTAATTGCTGGCTGGATCCAAGGATTGCCGGGCATGAAGGTTGGCGGCTTGAGGCGCCTGGTTGTGCCTGCAGCGCTTGCTTATGGCGACAGAGCTACCGGCAGCGTACCGGCTAATTCGGATCTAGTTTTTGATATTGAGGTACTTGACACTAAGCGTTAGCACTATATATAGTGTATTAAAAGCATTAATAAACACTAGGGAGATAAAAATGCCAAAACACATCGCCATTTATACCACTAATACCTGTTCGTACTGTGTGATGGTTAAACGTTGGTTGCAGAGTAAGCAGCTGACTTATGAAGAAATTAATCTTGATGAACATCCAGAGCGTCGACAAGAAGCCAAAGAGATTAGTGGAGCAGTAACAGTGCCGGTAACGGTAGTTACCAAGCAGGATGATAGCAAGGAAGTCGTGACTGGTTGGAACTTAGCAAAATTAGCGCCGGCGGTAGCATAGTTTTATGGCTCCGGACAAACCATATGACGTTTTAGTTATAGGCGCAGGGCCTGCAGCTCTGAGCGCCGCTATCTATACGACTCGCGAAGATCTATCGACAGTGCTTATTGAAAAAGGCGTAGTTGGTGGTCTTGCTGCGATTACCGACAAGGTTGATAACTACCCAGGATTTCCTGAAGGTGTAACAGGCATGGATCTTGCAGATAATCTCTGGAAACAAGCCGAACGCTTTGGGACAAAGATAGAGTATGGTGAAGTGACCGCCCTCGATGGTAAAGATAAAATCAAGAAAGTATCAACCACTGCTGGAGATATGTATTCCAGAGCAGTATTGATTGCGACAGGTACAGACTGGAAGAAGCTCGGTATACCCGGAGAAGATACATACTATGGACGGGGTGTGCATTTTTGTGCGACCTGCGATGGTCCACTTTATCGTGACAAGAATTTAGTTGTTGTGGGTGGCGGAAATTCGGCAATTCAGGAATCGATTTTTCTTACTAAGTTTGCCAAGCATGTCGATCTACTGGTGCGGGGAGACGCGCTACGAGCATCCGATATTCTTCAACAGGAACTTGAGGAAGTTAAGGATAAAATAACAATTCACTTCAATACAACTACAGATGAGATTTTGGGTGACGAGGAATCGGTTAAAAAAGTTATTGGAACTGACAAAAAATTAGGTGAAAAGAAAGAATTTGTTTGCGATGGAGTCTTTATATTTATCGGTCTTAAGCCAACTACGGGCTTTTTAGAAAGTAGTGGGGTTGAGAGAAGTGAAATTGGCTTTGTTAAGACTAACGAAGAATTGATGACAAATATTGAAGGTGTCTTTGCGGCTGGCGATGTTCGTGACGGCGCTACCATGCAGATCGCCAGTGCTGTTGGCGAGGGTGCGACAGCGGCTCTTAAGATCCGAGAATATTTACATAAAAATCGTTAAACCGCTCATGGTATAATCTAAGGCAAGTTATGAAGTGGCTGCCTAGATCAAAAAAATCCCTACTCCTGCTGATACCAGTAATAATTCTGGCCGCCGGTCTTGTATATTTTGTAATCTGGACCGGCAATAAGAATGATGCCGCGCTAAGCGAGTCGAGTAGCGTAAATCAAGTTAAAGAAGTCAGTGTGCCTGACATACTTCTGGCTCTTACAGAAAATACTAATCTTAAAGAATTTGGTGACTTTATGTCCGCTACAGATATTTCTACAAAGCTTGTAGCAAATGCAGCAGGAGTTCTACCAAAATTAGTACTTTTCGCGCCTAGTAACGCGGCCTTCAAAAAAGCAGAGGTTGCACCACTTGCTAGCACTCCAGAACCAGCTAAAGAAGAACTACGGCTTTATCATGCGGCGATCTTTTATGCCGCTGCAGACGGTACTGGACCAGATCTTACGTTGAGTGTTGGGCAGAAGATAAAGACCTTGTCGGGACGTGAGATTCAGGTTACGAAGAAAGGTTCGCATTTTATTTTGACTGATGCTAAAGGACGTACCTCGAAGGTGGATCTAACTTATTTTAAGGACGATTCGGGCAATAGGTTGTATTTTATTGATTCGGTTTTACTTCTTCAGTAGATGTTTTGGGTAACGATCTGGGCGATTTGTGATCATAATAACGTGCGGGAAAAGCTTGGCGACTAATCTCATGGTGATAGACCTGTCGACTGTGTAGTTTAAATATTCAAGATTTGACCGACGGCAGGCGAAGTATGGATACGGACCAAGCCACCATTTATTTAAACTAACACCAGTAAAATTATATTTTCTAGCAAGCTGGATGGGTCTAAAAGGACCCTCGTGAAATGGTTGAGAGATATAGATTTTTGACTTCGGAAAAGCTTCGCTTAAAGCTTTCATGGCAGTTACGTGTGGTGACGTAAATGCCAAACCCTCAGGCTGCCACTTTTTAAATATTTTTATAAGTTCATCTGTTGAATTTCGAACTTTAATATCAAACAAGATGTTTGAATTAAAATCGTGTTTCAAAAAATCTTCTAGAGTTATAAGAGTGGGAACCTTTGATTTTAGTTCGTCATAAGTATCATCTAGTGGTGTACCGAGGTAGGTGCGTTTAATATCACCATGGTGCAATACAAAAACTCCATCCTTAGTGCGATGGATATCAACTTCTATAAATTCGGGGTCATACGAATCGCCGATCTGAACAGCTTGCAACGAATTTTCGCGCGCCAAACCGCCAGCACCTGCGTGGCTGACTAATCTCATGGTAGAATTATACGTTAGAAACTAAGGAGAATAAATTTTTTATGGGATATCCGTTTAATAAATTACCATTTGGTGTGTACGACAAGTACATAACAACTATCGTTGAAGTTCCAAAGGGTTCTATGCTCAAGATAGAGTGGGACAGACATGGAGAATACTTTGTCTTAGATCGAGTAGAACCAGGGATCTTTTCTAAGCCTGTAAATTACGGCTTTATCCCGCAGACTTTAGACGAAGATGGAGATCCGCTGGACACCCTACTCGTTACAGACGAGCCGGTACCGACTGGTGTGGTTGTCCCGAAAGCTATTGTCATTGGAATGGTAGACTTCGAAGATGACGGAGAAAACGACCATAAGATTATCTGCGTGCCTAAAGACGACTATCATCTAGGTCAGATAAGAAGCTTTGAAGAACTAGGGCCGCAATGGCACAAGCAAATTGAGCATCACTTCAATAACTATAAGACCCTTAGAAAAGGCGAGACTAAGGTTCGAAGTTTTAAGGGTGTTAAGGAGGCTTGGAAAGTTATCAACGAATGTGTTGAACGAGCTAAGATCGACGAGCAATAAAGTACTTCTGTCTTCTTGCTAAAGATGATAGTTTGGTGCAAAATAAGCTTAAGAAGTAAATGATAGGGTGGGATGAAAATAAAAGTAGCAATTAATGGATTTGGGCGGATTGGCCGTAATGCTTTTCGTGTTGCTTTTGCGCGTACTGACATTGAAATTGTGGCTATTAATGACTTAACTGACACAAAAACTCTGGCGCACTTACTTAAACATGACACCAGTTACGGGTTGTTTAATAAAGATGTTAAGTATGACGAAAAGAATATTATCGTCGATGGTATATCTGTTCCGGTATTTGCAGAAAAAGATCCAAGTTTACTGTCATGGGGCAACCTTGGCGTAGATGTGGTGATTGAGTCAACTGGTCACTTTACAGATAAACAAGGTGCTAGTGCCCACCTTAAAGCGGGTGCGAAAAAGGTTGTCATTACAGCGCCACCGAAAGGTGAAGGTGTTGAGACTTTAATGCTGGGAGTCAACGAAGATAAGCTCAAAGACGCTGGCGATATTATCAGTAATGCTAGCTGTACGACCAACAGTATTGCAGCAATCATGGACATTCTTGACCGCGAATTTGGTATCGAAAAAGCAATGCTAACAACCGTTCATAGCTACACAGCCAGTCAAGTTTTGCAGGATGGACCAGCGAAAGATTTGCGCGAAGCTCGTGCAGCCGCCGAAAACATCGTACCAACTACGACTGGAGCAGCTATTTCTGTAGCTAAGACCGTGCCAAGTCTTGAAGGAAAATTTGACGGTCTAAGCATTCGTGTGCCCAGCCCAGTGGTGTCGCTAAGTGATGTAACGATGGTGTTGAAACGCGAAACTACCAAAGAAGAAATAAATGATGTACTGAAGAAGGCTGCCGGTGAACCATTCTATCAAGGCATTATTGGCATTTCCGAAGAACCACTTGTTAGCAAGGACTATGTTGGCAACAGTTTTTCTGGTGTGGTTGATACTCTACTTACGAACGTCGTAGCCGGCAATCTGGCGAAAGTAGTTGTATGGTACGACAACGAATGGGGCTACAGTAACCGTTTAGTTGAACTAGTTGCCGATTTTGGTAAGTTAATATCCACGACTTAAGCGATGCTATGAAGATATATATTGGCGCCGATCATCAAGGATACTCACCAAAAGAAGAACTTGAAAAGTATTTAATTGCCCGAGGTTACGATGTTGATGATGAGGGCAGTCAAAAACTAGACCCTGACGATGACTACCCGGTGTTCGCCTCTAGGGTAGTGGCGAAGATGTTGTCTTCTGGTGATATCGAACCAAGAGGAATATTGCTATGTGGAAGTGGCCAAGGAATGGCTATGACGGCAAACCGTTTTCGAGGTATCCGTGCAGCTGTTGCTTGGAATGAGGAAGAAGCACGACTGGCGCGCAATGACGACGACAGTAATGTATTGGCTTTACCGGCCAGTTTGTTGAAGAATGACAAACAATTAATGTTTGACATAGTGGATATTTGGCTAAAGACTCCTTTTGAAAGATTAGCGCGCCGAACTAGGCGGATTAAAGAGATGGATGAACTTTAGATGGCGGTAGTTTGCCCAACCGTAACCTGTCAAAAGGATGATCTTCATGAGTATCGAACTCAGATGGAGCGGGTCGAAAATATTTCTAACCGTATTCAAGTTGATTTGATGGATGGAGAGTTTGCTCCTACGAAATCACCTGATATTGAAAAAATTTGGTTTCCTGAAGGTAAGCAAATTGATCTGCACTTAATGTACAAACACCCTAGTGATGTCTTAAATGAAGTTTTAGAACTAAATCCTAGCATGTTGATTGTTCATAAAGAAGCGAGCGTTGATTTTGCGACACTAGCAGGAGCTCTTCATGCTAGCGGTATAAAGTTCGGGATGGCGATCTTGCCGCAAACTCAAGTTGCTGACTGTCTTGAGGAACTAGAATATATCGATCACGTATTGATCTTTTCTGGCGACTTAGGACATTTTGGCGGTAAGGTTGATTTTGGTCTGTTAAAAAAGATTGAACAGTTAAGAAAATACAAACCAGGAATAGAGATTGGTTGGGACGGCGGAATTAATGCTGAAAACGCCAAACAACTAGTTGACGGTGGTGTTGACGTGTTGAACGTCGGAGGGTTTATTCAGACATCCGAGGATCCTTCCGTCGCCTACAATCAACTTACCAATCTGTTACAATCATAAGCAATATGGCTAACAACTATAATGATAAGCAGCGGACTATTCTTCAGCTAGAAGAAATTGCCGTTGAACTCAGAAAAAGTATTATCACGATGCTGGAAGAAGCCGGCAGCGGACATTCTGCTGGACCTTTAGGGCTTGCCGACATACTGACAGTTTTGTATTTCTCGGTTTTAAAGCATGATCCCGAAGATCCGGCTTGGGAAGATCGCGATTTATTTTTGCTCAGTAATGGTCACTGCGTTCCAGTCCAATATGCAGCGATGGCAGAATCTGGCTACTTTCATAAGACAGAATTAAAATCTCTTCGTAAGTTTGGTAGTCGTTTGCAGGGTCATCCGGAGAGAATTAAGCTACCAGGACTTGAAACAACTAGCGGTCCTCTTGGAAGTGGCTTGAGTCAGGCGATTGGTATGGCACTGGGGCTGCGTCTTCAAGGTTCGGATCGCCGAGTTTATGTAGTTATGGGTGATGGCGAGTTGGACGAAGGTAACATCTGGGAAGCCGCTATGCTTGGTGCAAAGTACCAAGTGTCAAATCTAATAGCTCTAATCGATCGAAACAATATACAAATTGATGGTCCGACTGAAGTTGTTATGCCGCTTGAAGATTTAAAGGCCAAATGGGAGGCCTTTGGATGGCATGTTATTGAAGTTGACGGTAATAACATTGAAGCGATAATCGATGCCTATGCTATGGCAAAGGCGATTGTTGAAAAACCAGTAGTGATTTTAGCTCACACTGTACCAGGTATGGGCGTAGATTTTATGGAGTATGATTTTCGTTGGCACGGTAAGCCGCCAAATCACGAAGAAGCAATAAAGGCACTACATGAGCTTCGGACGCTCGGCGGCAAAATTAAAAGTGAGCATCAATAATGGACATGAATATTGAGGATATTACAAAAAAACTAGCCAGCGATACGATTCGCAAGGGTTTTGGCGAGGGCTTAAAAAAGCTTGGTGAAACTAATGATAAAGTTGTAGCTCTGTGCGCTGATTTAACCGGGTCGACTAACATGAACTTTTTTGCAGAAAGCTTCCCGGATCGATTCTTTCAAGTTGGTATTGCAGAACAGAATCTGGTAACTACCGGAAGTGGCCTAGCGGCAGTTGGGCTCATCCCGTTTGTTAGCTCGTATGCTGCTTTTAGTCCTGGACGCAATTGGGAGCAAATTAGAACAACCATCTGCCTAAATAATCAGCCGGTGAAAATTGTTGGATCTCATGCTGGGCTTTCAGTAGGCCCAGACGGTGCTACTCATCAGATGTTAGAGGATATCGCCTTGATGCGAGTGCTACCAAATATGGTCGTTATTGCTCCTTGTGATAAAAACGAAGCCTACAAGGCCACAATTGCTCTCGCGGCTGATAAACGTCCGGCATACCTGCGTCTTGCACGTGAGGCGGTGCCGATCATTACTTCTGAGCAGACACCGTTTGAAATTGGCAAAGCCTATGTCTATGACGTCGGACGCGACATCACAATTATTACGACCGGCATAATGACATACCAAGCGCTGAGGGCGGCAGAGAAACTATACAAGGATGGTATAGATGTTGAAGTTATTCATTGTCCTACAATAAAGCCTCTTGATAAAGAAACGATATTGGCGAGCGTTCGAAAAACCGGAGCTGTAATAACCTGCGAAGAAGCACAAATTAACGGTGGACTTGGTGGTGCGGTTGCCGAACTACTTGGCGAGAATTATCCGGTTCCGATTAAGCGAATTGGAGTTGAAGACCACTTTGGCGAAAGCGGTGAACCAGAGGAACTGTATGAGCTTTTTGGGTTAACAGACAGGCACATTGAAGAGGTGGCCCATAAACTGATGAAGTCGCTCGACCGAATATAAAGGTTATCAAAAACAGCCGCAGGTGTTAGCATATAAGCAAAACCATTATGTCGCTTACACTTCGAGAAATCAGAGAGAATTGTCAAAAAGCTCGTGCCACTATGGCGCGGACTCGCTCAGAGCATTTTGCTTTAGGCGCATTTAACATCGACAACCAGGAAACTTTAGTGGCCGTTATGCGCGCTGCCAAAAAACTTCAAGCACCGGTGCTGATTGAAATCACCGACGGTGAAGTAAAAGCTTTAGGGCTTGAAAACATAAGAGACATGGTCGATAACTATAAAGCCGAATATGGTGTCGAAGTATATATCAATCTTGACCACAGTCCATCTGTAAAAGCTGCCGTCGCCGGTATCGAAGCTGGTTTTGAATTTATTCATATTGATATTTCGCAGGCAAACCATAATGCCTCTGACAAGGAGATAATTGAAGCCACGAAGCAAGTTGTAGAATATGCAAAATTTACAGGCGCACTGGTTGAAAGCGAGGCACATTATTTTGCAGGTGGATCAAATATCCACACCGAAGCTATTGATTACGCCGAAATAAAAAAGAGTTTTAGTACGCCGAGTGGTGTTGCTAAGTTCGTGAAGGCTACGGGAGTTGATACTTATGCTGTGGCGATCGGTAACTTGCACGGTAGCTACCCTGTGCCAAAGATCTTGGATCTTAGCTTATTACAAAAGATACGTAAAGAAGTTGATTGTTATTTAAGCCTTCACGGAGGCAGTGGAACGGCCAGTCATTTCTTCGAAGAAGCCTGTCGGATTGGTGTGAGTAAGATCAATATTAATACAGATATACGGATCGCTTATCGCAAGACCCTTGAAAGAGTATTGCGTGAACACCCTGAAGAAGTCGCCATAATGAAGATCAACCAAGATGTTTATGACGCCGTGCAGGCGGTAGTGGAGTCTAAGCTACATATGTTCAATTCCACTGGTCGAGCTCAGCCCTAAAGTCGTTTTGAGATTGATTGAATGATCTCGTCGTAAGAATTTATAAATTTCTTAATGCCATCATTTTCAAGTGCTTCGGTGATCTTTTTCATTTTTATTCCTTCTGCCTCAACAGATGCAAGAATCTGATGGGCGTCCAGGACGAAAGTTTCTTGAGGTAATTGCCAATCTTCTGATTTTGCTTGATGGGCTAATTGCAGAGTACTAATCGGCATAGTGTTAACCGTGCAGGGTAAAAGCAATGAATTAACATACAACAGTGGGTTATATTTAGGGTTTTTTACGGATGTCGAAGCCCATAATGGTCTTTGGATATTCGCCCCACGACTCTTTAGTGCCTGCCAGCGATGGGCGACGGGGTTGAACATCTCCAAGAATAAACCATAGGCTGCCTGACTCTGTGCAACAGCGGTTTTACCACAGAGTGCACGCACTGATTGTGAACTTGACTTACTAAGCAGATGATCAACCACAGTATCGATGCGACTAACGAAAAACGAGGCTACACTATGCACATGCCGTAAGCTACCCTCGCGTTTTTCTAGGCCACTGAGGTAGGCATTCATAACTTCAAGATATCGGTGAAGACTAAAGATCAGGGTAACATTAACATTGATTCCCTCAGAGACAAGTTTGGTTATGGCTATTAGACCTTCGGGCGTTGCCGGTATCTTTATCATTAGGTTAGCTCTTCGAACACTGTGCCATAGCAGTCGCGCCTGGGCGATGGTTTTGATATGATCATGCGCAAACTTCGGACTAACTTCTAATGAAACATAACCATCTTCTCCGTTAGTTTTGGTGTATAGGGGTTTAAGCACATCGGCGGCATCACGGGTGTCTTTAATAGCTAATTCCCAATATATTGCCTCTGAGCGCCGACCACTGGCGGCCATTTTTTTTATATCTGCAGTGTAGATATCGCTAGACAGTACGGCTTTTGCAAAAATTGTTGGATTGGATGTGACGCCTCGAACACCCTTAGTAACAAGTTCCAAGAGATGACCCTTATTAATCAGATCACGACTTAGATCATCGCACCACGGACTGACTGAAAAGTTTTCATAAAGCGCCTTTAATGACATATCATAAGCAGTATACGATATATTGATTTAAAACGAAGGTACCAACACCTTGAATGCTGTATAATACATAAAGACTATAAATGGTGGAACAAATAAAAAAATGTCAGAATCTAAAAAACTAGATGTTTTATGTATAGGCGATGCCTACATTGATGTTTTTATCAAACTTAACGACGAAAATGCTTCTGTTGAGGAGCGAAGCGACGCTAAATTCTTAGTAATGGACTATGGTTCGAAAGTACCGTTTGATCATTCGGAAGTTATTGCCGGTGTCGGAAATGCTGCAAATGCAGCCGTATCTATCTCAAGGCTCGGAGATGGTGCGGCATTGATTGCAAATGTCGGAGGTGACGAAAATGGCCGAGCAGTAATTAATGCCTTAGGAAAAGAACAAGTTGATACGCGATTTATTAGAACCAATCCAAGCGACAAAACCAGCGTTCATTATATTTTGTGGTACAAATCAGATAGAACGATTCTTATAAAACATGAACCGTATGATTATCATTTTCCCCATATTCGACCTAAAGAAACTCCGTCATGGGTCTATTTAACTTCAGTAGCAGAAGATACACTAGATTATCACGATGATATTTCAGATTGGCTAGACGAAAATCCAAACATCAAACTTGCTTTT
The DNA here is from genome assembly GCA_964554485.1 of uncultured Candidatus Saccharibacteria bacterium. Taxonomy (GTDB): domain Bacteria; phylum Patescibacteriota; class Saccharimonadia; order Saccharimonadales; family JAGQMS01; genus JBBQBM01. The sequence goes on from CAZKOX010000001.1 coordinate 57,517, forward strand.
CAGCCGGGTACTTTTCAGATGAAGTTCGGTGTTGAAAGACTTAAGCGAATATATCAGCGAACCAATATTCTGTTTTTAAATCGCGAAGAAGCGGTGACGGTCGGTGGAGGAAAGTATGAAGACCTTAATGATTTATTTGATAAATTGCACGTACTAGGACCGAAGATTGTTTGTATTACAGATGGCCCGAGCGGCGCCTATGCATCTGATGGCCATAACCGATACAAAATGCCAAATTATCCGGATCTAGCACCTCCACTAGAACGTACAGGAGCAGGAGATGCTTTTTCTAGTACTTTTTTGGCGGCGATATTAAAAGGTTTAAGTTTGGAAGAGGCCCTTCGGTATGCACCTATTAATTCGATGAGTGTCGTCCAAAAGGTTGGGGCTCGAGAGGGGTTATTAACCATGGATGAGTTAAAGGCCTATTTAGCGCATGCACCAGAGTGGTATAAGCCAGAAAAACTATGAAACAAGTCTTAAAACAGTAAATAATGGCAAGATTACTTCGCAATTTATTAGGTGGTAGCGAACCAATGTTCTCGCTTAAACTTCGAGCTCTAGAATCAGCTACAGGGAATCAAAAAACTGATCTCAAACTTCTTAGCGATGTAGTTGCAGGTAGTAGTAAAACTTTAAAAGCGTTAAATCTTGATCCAGCCGATACTACACCGGTTGAGCTACACGCCTTAGTTTTAAATAAAGCCAAGAGTGATGACGAGGAATTGGGCAGAGCATTTAATAATGATGCCCAAAAAATGATCGACCGTCTTGCGTCAAAAGCGCCATTAACCCAAGTGCCGGTTATAAAAGATGTGAAAATAAAAACAATTCTCGGGAGTAATCCTCCTCGGAAAGTAATGCTGGCGCTTGGCTTTAGATCAACCGAATCAATGCTAAAACGTGCTCCATTGGAGCAACTTCTTCTTGGAGCTTTTTTATTGGAATCTATTAATTGGCATCGAACATTCGCAAAAAGCCTGAAGGCATTAACTCCTGCCGATATCACAATGGCCACCCCGAAGGTCGCCCTTATTAACCCAAGACTCATAAAAAATGGTCGCTACACACAGATAGTTGCTTTGCAATGTATAGGCTTAGTAGGTGTTCCAAAATTTCCAAAAGTAACTGGTTCAGCACTGCTTACTGCTGTCTTGGCGAGCGAAGGACTTTTCCATCTTCACGCTCGGGGAGTTTTGTTAAAACTAAGCCGATTTGAAGAATCGTGCGCCAGACAAATCGCTCACTTTACCTATACAAGCCCTGAGCCGATAGGTGAAGTCGGAAAGGTGAATATCCCTTGGTTGAGCTGTTATTCGCTCGTAGCCAGCAATAAACAACTTCAAAATAGTATGACTGAGGGGGTTGTTGAGGCTAGTGATTTTTTCTGGCAGCATCCAAGCCAAGTTCTCCCGATGCTTAATCAACGGATAGAAATTTGGGACAAAACAACGATATTCGGCCTAGCCGATGAAACCCATCCCATATCTTTAAACATTAGCGATATTGCACATGACCTATATTATCGTGTACCTTTAAGTAACAGTACTTGTACCGCCATGCGCAGAGGTCTTAATACTGAACTCCTTGCTCGGTATCTGGACAAGTCTGCAAATAAAGAAAATATCTTAAAGAAGTTAGGGCTATTCTAAGATGAGTCGAAATAATACACCGCTAATCCGTTATTCAATCTGTATATCCGGTGCAGCAGCCGGCAAGACTGTCGAATCCGGGCAGGATATGGCGGAAAGGCTTGGAAAAGCAATAGCTGAATCGGGCCACATAGTAACAACCGGCGCAACGGTTGGCCTGCCTTACTTTGCAGCCTCGGCGGCTACAAAAGAGGGTGGAATGTCGGTTGGCTTTTCTCCTGCCTCATCAATTCGAGAACATTTGCGTAAATATCGTCTGCCAGTCGATGCTTTTGACTTTATTAACTACACCGGCATGAGTTATGTCGGGCGAGATCTCTATCTAGTCCAATCTAGTGATGCGATTATTACTATCGGTGGAAGATTCGGAAGCTTACATGAATTTACTTCAGCGCTAGAGGCTGGCAAACCTTGTGGTGTTTTGCTTGGCAGTCACGGTGCAGCCGATGCAATACCACAGCTTATTAAAACTCTCGACCCATCGGTTAGCTCGCAAGTTATTTATGACGAGTCACCCGAAAAGCTGGTAGAGAAAATCATCACAATCTTAAACAGAGAACACATGGATTTATTCAAAGAGCTCAAGAACGGGCACTGGTATTTGAATGGTAAGCATCAGGGGTAGGAACGTTGTAAAGATTACTGCTTGTGCTTATTCAATTTTAGTCGTAAGATTCGACTAACAAATCTTAAAAAAACAAAAAAGGTGCTACAAATGAACGAATCATCATTGAGAGAGATTTTAGTTGTTTCTGGACTCACGGTTTTTAGCTTCTGTGCTGTTGTCGCTGGCGTCATGTCCTAACATCCAACGCACACACCGCGTTTTATTAGATCGAAGTAAATTCGAACTAATAAAACGTTCTTGGTATCCAGAACATTTTTCGGTTGCGTCTACTCACCAGGCAGTACCATCGTACAGCCTGGCTCCGTTGCTCACCGAGAAAATGCCCTAGATACTCAAGTGTGTGCGTTGTTGTGTCTGGAGTGTCGTATGTGTGCATTGTTGCGACGATAGGTGTCGTACAATATAGGGTATGCAAGAGTTATTTGAGTTGAATTCTAACTATCAGCCTGCTGGCGATCAGCCAGCGGCAATTTCGAAGTTAGTACAAGGCTTAGAGTCTGGCTCCAAGGAACAGGTACTACTTGGTGTTACTGGTTCGGGTAAGACTTTTACGATGGCTAATGTTGTTTCTAGGCTTCAAAAACCGACACTTGTATTAGCCCACAATAAAACCCTCGCAGCCCAGTTATATAATGAATTTCGAGAGTTTTTTCCGAACAACGCGGTTCATTATTTTGTTAGCTATTTTGACTATTATCAACCAGAAGCCTATATCCCGCGGTCGGACACATTTATAGAAAAAGATAGTCAAATTAATGAAGAGATAGACCGTTTGCGGCACGCTGCCACTGACGCACTATTGTCGAGACGAGACGTGCTGATAGTGGCATCGGTAAGTTGTATCTATGGCATTGGTTCGGTCGAAGACTATAGCGGTATGTCTATAGATGTCGTAAAAGGTGAAAAGAAGGTTCGGGACAAGTTTTTAAGACAACTAAGCGATATTCAATATAAACGAAACGATATTGATTTTTTCCGTAGTACTTTTCGGGTCCGCGGCGATGTCGTTGATGTATATCCAGCCAGTGAAGATACTGCATACCGTATTGACTTCTTCGGAGACGTGGTCGATCGGATTACCAAAATTAATCCCTTAACAGGCGAGATTGAAGCTGAGCTTGATTCATACCGTATTTTCCCGGGAAGCCACTATGTTACTCCGCGCGAAAAACTAAAAGAAGCCATGGTGCATATTCGTGACGAACTAGACGATCGTTTAGCTGGTTTTCAGAAACAGGGCAAACTTCTCGAGGCTCAGCGTTTAAAGCAAAGAACTGATTTTGACCTTGAAATGCTTGAGGAAACTGGTTTCGTGAAGGGCATTGAGAACTATTCACGCTACCTAACTAATCGTCAGGAAGGTGAGCAGCCAGCAACGCTATTGGATTATTTTCCGGATGATTTCTTGATGTTTATCGATGAGTCGCACATGACCATTCCTCAAGTTAGGGGTATGTACAACGGTGACCGCGCAAGAAAAGAAGTTCTTGTGGAACACGGTTTTCGTTTACCGAGTGCACTTGATAATCGTCCGCTGACATTCGATGAGTTTCAAAGACATATTAATAAGGTGGTTTATGTATCGGCTACTCCGGCACCATACGAGTTAGAGAGAAGTGGCGAGCCAGTAGAACAGGTGATTAGACCAACAGGATTAATCGACCCTGTTATCAACGTAAGACCCGTAGCTGGGCAAGTCGATGATTTAATCGCTGAAATACGTGAGACGGTTAAAAAGGGTCAAAGAGTGCTCGTCACGACCCTCACCAAACGTATGAGCGAAGACTTAACAGACTATTTAAAGGACCTTGGGATCAAAGTTCAATATCTTCATAGCGATGTCGACACACTAGATCGCAGCGATATTTTACGTGACCTTAGGTTAGGGGTATTTGATGTTTTGGTTGGTATTAACCTTCTTCGTGAAGGGCTAGACTTACCTGAAGTTAGCTTGGTGGCAATTTTGGATGCAGATAAAGAAGGTTTCTTGCGTTCCAGTCAGGCACTTATTCAAACCATTGGTCGAGCAGCACGACATCAAGAAGGACGAGTCATTATGTATGCCGACACTATTACGGGGTCTATGAAAAAAGCTATCGATGAAACTTATCGACGTCGCAAAATTCAAGAAACTTATAATAAAAAGCACGGCATTACGCCTACCAGTATCTCAAAGCTTATCGGCAAAGGTATTGAACGAACTTCACCAATCGAACCAGTTAAAAAGCTTGATCTGCGAAAAATTCCAAAAGAAGAGTATGGTCATCTTATACGTGAACTTACTGGACAGATGGACCTGGCGAGCGCCAACCTTGAATTCGAAAAGGCCGCTGAACTACGTGATTTGATTGAAGAGATCAAAGCAAAACTTGATCAACCAAAGAAATAGTCTTCTTTGCAACAGGGGTGGTTTCGGTGGTATACTTCTCTGTAATGACGAAACTATCAAAGGATGATGTTAAGCGCTTGAGCGATTTGGCTAGATTAAGGCTAACCGATCAAGAACTTCAGCAGTTTAGTGGTGAATTTAGTGCGATTTTAGATTACGTCGAACAACTTAAAGATGCTGATACGGAGGGTCTTAAGCCGACATATCAAGTAAACAGATTATCAACAGTAACTCGACCAGATGAGTTGATTGACTACGGGGCCGATCAGGCAAGCCTTTTAAAGAATGTGCCGGTGGTCAAGGACAATCAAATTCAGGTAAAGCGGGTAATCTAAATGAGCTGGAAATCCATAACTGAAATTGCTAAAGAAGTTAACTCTGGAAAAACTAGCGCTGTTGAGAACGTCAAAAATTCTCTAAAAACAATTGAGTCAAAAAGTGAGTTTAAAGCCATAATCGCTACTCTTGAAAAAAGAGCATTGGAGCGAGCAAGGCAAATAGACGATATGATCAAGCAAGGAAAAAATGCTGGTCGTTTGGCGGGCGTGCCGTTTATCGCTAAAGATAATATTTTAGTTTTCGGAGCTGATACAACTGCCGCCAGTAATATCCTGAAAGGCTTTGATGCACCATATCAAGCAACTGTAATAGAGAAGCTAGAAGCCGAGGGGGCAATTTGTGTAGCAAAAGCAAATCTTGATGCTTTTGGTCATGGCGCAAGTACAGAAAACAGTGACTTTTTTACGACCTTAAACCCGAAAGATAAATCACGGGTATCTGGCGGTTCATCAGGTGGACCGGTGGCTGCAGTAATGCTTGATATGGCCCCATTTGCTCTTGCCACCGACACCGGCGGATCTATTCGTTTACCAGCGTCTTTTTCTGGAGCTGTAGGTTACAAACCAACCTATGGACTAGTGTCGCGCTACGGTGTTGTAGCAATGAATTCTAGTACCGATACCGTTGGACCGATTGCTAAAACTGTGGAAGATGCAGCTTTGATATTAGATATCATTGCTGGTAAAGACATACTAGATAGCACGACAATCATGAGAGAAGATGGCTATGAAGCAACACCTCTTGATTTGAAGGGTGTAAAAATTGGGGTTGTTGAAGAATACATGGGTGAAGGAGTGGATCCAGGGGTTAAAAAGATAATAAAAGAAGCCATTAGCATTCTTCAGGGTAGAGGTGCAGAAATCGTAGAAGTTAGTTTGCCGAGCCTTGCGTATTCTTTGGCGGTTTATTACATTATTTGTCCGGCAGAGGTTAGTAGTAACCTTGGTCGTTATGATGGTCAGCGTTTTGGGCATTCGTCTAAGGGCGCGAAAGACCTCGAAGGTAGCTATGCTATGTCCCGCGCCGAGGGTTTTGGGGCTGAAGCTAAGCGTCGAATCATGATTGGCACCTATGTGCTGTCTAGTGGTTATTATGAGGCTTATTATAAAAAAGCAGCTCTCGTTAGAACTAAACTTATAAACGAATTTAACGATGTCTTTAACAGCGTTGATTTTCTTGTCGGTCCAGTTTCTCCGGTAACTGCTTTTAAGGTTGGTGAAAATATAAACGATCCACTAAAGATGTATCTAATTGACATTATGACGGTCGCTGCCAGTCTAATTGGCTCACCGGCAATTAGTGTTCCCGCCGGTCTAAGTGACGGTCTGCCGGTTGGATTGCAAATAATTGCACCTTGGGGTAAAGATAAAAGTCTACTAAATGCAGCGGCGGCATTTACGGGAGAGAATAAATAATGTTGGCGCTTGTTGTAGCGATTGTAGCGGCTGTTATTGTACTTTTTGCGCTGTTTGGCTTAGTAGGCAAGAATCAACCTGGGCTTGAAAAAGGACCGTTTCGTGAAGCTTGGCGAGGAATAATTGAGAAGGCTGCAAGTGAATCTACCTTTGCACTTGCGATTATAAATGCCGATAAGCTTCTTGACAGTGCTTTGAAGAAACGTAACTTTAAAGGTGAAACAATGGGTGAACGACTCGTTAGCGCGAAAAATACACTTAGTAGACGTCAGCGAGTCTGGGAGGCACACAAATTACGTAATCGACTAGTTCATGATGAGGCTGTTCGTCTTGACCGTAAAAAAACCTTGGAAGCACTTAAGGGCTATGAGTCAGCGTTAAAAGATTTAGGAGCACTATGAAAACCTATTTTCCGACTATTGGTATTGAATGCCATGTTCAGCTAAAGACTAAAACAAAATTGTTTGATGGTATTGATAATGACGCCCGAGAAGCTGCACCAAATACTCTTATAGGTCCACTATGCTTTGGGCTACCAGGAACGTTGCCGGTATTAAACGCCAAAGCAATAAAACTTGCCATAAGAGCAGGTGTTGCGTTGAACGCCGAGATTGCTGGGTTTAGTAAGTTTGACCGCAAACACTATTTTTATCCCGACCTGCCAAAAGGTTATCAGATTACACAATATGATGAACCAATAATACTAAATGGAAGAGTTGATGCGGTTTTACCAAACGGTGAGAATGTTACGGTTCGAGTCGAAAGAGCTCATTTAGAGGAAGACGCCGGTAAGTCAACTCATCCTGCGGGGTCTGACTATAGCCTCGTGGATCTAAACCGAGCCGGCACGCCATTGCTCGAAATCGTTTCGTTTCCAGATATTCATTCTCCTATCGAGGCGAAGGCTTACGCCAGAGAATTATATCTGTTAATGCGGTATGCCGGAGTAAGCGAAGCCGATCTTTTTTATGGCAATATGCGTTTTGACGTTAACGTCAGTATAAGTGATGACCCAACAAAATTAGGAACCAGAAGTGAGACTAAAAATCTAAATTCTTTCCGTTCTGTCGAAAAAGCAGTTGAATATGAGATTAAACGCCAAACGGAATTATTAGAAAAAGGTGAAAAAGTTGTTCAAGAAACTCGCGGCTGGGATGACGCAAAACAAAAAACATTCTCGCAGCGCAGCAAAGAAGATGCCCATGACTATCGTTATTTTCCAGATCCAGATATTCCGCCAGTCGTGATTAGCCCTGAAGAAATTGAAGCTGTCCGAGGGGATATGCCGGTTATGCCTGGTGAGTTACGAAAGGAGTTTGCAGAAATTGGATTAGAAAGATCACAGGTTGAAACGTTACTTGATGCACCGGAGGCAGCCGAAGCTATGCACTTTATATTAACTGCTCATGATGCGAAAACTGCTCGTACGATCGGAAATTGGCTAACTGGAGAAATCCAAAGACTGGTCGCTGCCGCAGAGCTCAACTGGAAACAGGTTATTCTTGCAACCGATAAGCTTGTAAAACTAGCAGCCATGCAAGACGGTGGGTTGTTAAGTTCTAGTGCTGCAAAAGGAATAATAAAGCAAGTTATCAATGATAATTCTGATCCTGAAGAAATAGCTAAAGAATCAAACCTATTACAGCTCTCTGACGAATCAGAATTGATGACCATTATTGAGCAGGTGATCAACGACAATCAAACCGCAGCAGACGATGTTAGAAAAGGCGAAGTCAAGGCTATAGGGTTCTTGGTGGGACAAGTAATGAGGCATAGTGGCGGTAAGGCTAATCCAAGTGTTGTGGCTGAGCTAGTAAAAAAACAACTACAAAAATAGTGCTATACTAGGCGTATATGGATGCATTTGAAATTTTAGTGGTTGTGCTTTCAAGTGTTCTAGCCCTCTGTTTAGTTCTAGCGGTAGTCGCGCTAATACTGTTTATAATGATTCTAAAACAGCTAAAAAAGGTTTCTGAAAAAGCTGTTTTAGTTGCAGACAATGTTGAAGCAGCCAGTGAGTTCTTCAAAAATACTTCAATGAGTGGTGCAGCGGTAAAAATTATGTCTAACGCTTTCGAATTCTTTAAGCACAAGAAATCTAATAAGAAAAGCAAGAAGGATAAGTAATGTTGGGGCGTAATAGCGGAAAGAAATTTGCCCTAGGGGCGCTATTTGCTGGAGTCGTCGGATTTTTAGTTGGAATATTAACTGCTCCAAAAAGCGGTAAAGAAACCAGAGAAGATTTAAAGGAATCAACCCGTATTGCAATCTCCCAAGCAGAAAAAGATCTAAAAGCAATGCATACTGACTTGCAAGGTCTTATTAATTCAGCAACTTCAAATATAAAAATTACAAGCAAGCAGGCAAAAAAAGATTTTGAAAAAGCAATACAAAGAGCAAAGAAATCTCAGGTTAAGGTTAAAACTGTCCTAAGTTCAATACATGAAGGAACGAGCGACGATCCAGAATTGCGCGCGGCGTTAGATGAGGCTAAGGCAGCAAAAACTCATCTAAAAAAATTTTTCGATAAAAAGTAATCCTTAAGTACTAAACACAACGGCTATTACTGGTTGTGATTGCTATAATTTAAGTTAAGTATGGGATCAAAAAAACCAGCGACTAAAGCTGTAAATGAACCAGTGGTAAAACCCATAGATTTTGTTCACTTACACAATCACACTCATTACAGTGTACTGGATGGTTTACAAAAAATCCCTGACATGTTGGATCGTGTTAAGGAACTAGGCATGAGTTCGGTAGCTTTAACTGATCACGGCACAATGTCTGGGGCGATTGAATTTTATAAAGGTTGCCTAGAGCGTGAACTCAAGCCAATTATTGGTATCGAAGCCTATGTCGCTAATCGCAAGCACACCGACAAAGATCCGCAAAAAGATCGATCTCGTTATCACCTAACACTGCTGGCGATGAACGAAACTGGCTATAAGAATCTTATGAAGCTGTCGACGATTGCGAACTTGGATGGTTTTTATTTTAAACCTAGAATCGACCAAGAATTGTTAGAAAAACATGGAGAAGGTTTGATTGTTTTGAGTGGCTGTATTGGTGGTGTTGTCGGTGAGTATTTGCGCTATGACGATCCGAAGAAAGCTGAGGAGTATGCGCTTTGGTACAAAGAAAAGTTTGGAGACAGATACTATATTGAAATACAAGATCATGATTGGGATGAGCAAAAGCGCGTTAACGAAAAACTCATCGAACTTGCAAGAAAACTAGATATTCAAATGGTGGTGACGAGTGATGCTCATTATTGTCGACACGAAGATCAAGAGGCACACGAAATTTTACTTTGTGTTCAAACAGGCGCATTTTTAAGCGACGAAGGAAGATTTAGCTTAAAAGAAACTCCGCTTTTTGTGTCAGACCCACAAGATATTTATAAGCGTTGGGCGGATGTAATTCCTGATGCAATTGCTAACACAAAAAAAATTGCAGATCTTTGTAATGTTAAGTTAGAACTCGGTGGAATTTTAATTCCAAAATTTGACGTTCCAGATGGTGAAAAATCTAAATCATATCTAGAAAAGCTTGCTTATAGAGGTTTAGTGGAACGTTATATGCCAACAAAGAAATTTAGTGAATCTACCACTGTCGATCAGTTAAAAAAGATGCTACCAAAAAATATACTTGACCGAGCTGATTTTGAACTGGCAGTTATGAATAATATGAACTTTAATGATTACTTTTTGATCATTTGGGACTTTATCAAATGGGGGAAAGACAACGGAATTGTTTTTGGACCAGGAAGAGGAAGTGCTGCTGGTTCAATTATTTCCTATGCTCTCCATATTACCGACCTTGATCCTCTGCAGTACGACTTGCTGTTTGAAAGATTCTTAAATCCAGATCGTATATCAATGCCCGATATCGATATCGATATTCAACATGATCGCCGCGACGAGGTGATTCAATACGTTAGTGAAAAATACGGTTCAGAGCGGGTTGCAAATATTGTGACTTTCGGAAAGATGTTTGCTCGTAATGCCGTTCGTGATGTAGCACGGGTTTTGCAGGTGCCATATGCCGATGCTGATCGTTTAGCAAAAATGATTCCACCTCCTGTTCAGGGCAGGCATATCCCACTTGCCAAATCGATAGAAGACAATGAAGAGTTAAAGGAGGTTTATCACTCCGATCCGGTAACAAAACAAGTTATTGATTTGGCCGTAAAACTTGAAGGTACAATACGCTCGCACGGTGTTCATGCCGCCGGCGTGGTTGTTGCCCCTGAAGATATTGTTAACTACGCACCACTAGAAATGGCCCAAAAAGGGGTAGTTTCGACGCAGTATTCTATGAATCCAATCGAAGAGATCGGACTATTAAAAATGGACTTCTTGGGCCTTTCAAACTTAACGATTATTAAAAATGCCTTACGTATCGTGAAGAAAGTTTATGGCAAGGAAATTGATATCTCGAAAATACCACTTGATGATAAAAAAACATTTGAACTTCTGGCCCGTGGTGAAACAACTGGAGTTTTTCAGCTTGAGTCTGCTGGCATGAAGCGCTATCTGAAAGAGCTTAAGCCGACGGTTTTCGACGACATTATTGCGATGGTAGCCCTTTATCGACCCGGTCCAATGCAATGGATTGATGATTTTATTGCACGAAAAAATGGTAAGAGTCAGATCGAATTCATGCACCCCGCCATGGAACCGTCTTTGAAAAATACTTACGGAATTATTGTTTATCAAGAGCAGGTTATGCAGATTAGTAAAGAAATGTGCGGCTTTACTGGCGGTCAAGCCGATACCCTAAGAAAAGCTATCGGTAAGAAGAATCCAGAAATGATGGCCAAGATGAAATCCGACTTTATAAGCGGTGGCGTAAAAACCTCAAATGCCGACCCTGAGATGATGGGAATATTCTGGCGACAACTTGAAGATTTTGCTGCCTATTGTTTTAACAAATCGCATGCTGCTTGCTATGCCATGATTGCTTACCAGACGGCATACATCAAAGCCCATTATCCGGCAGCTTTAATGGCGGCATTAATGACCAACGACTACGACGACACAGATCGCTTAACGATTGACATAACAGAATGCAAGCACATCGGAATTGAGGTTTTACCGCCAGACGTTAACCAGTCTTTTCATGAGTTTGCCGTTATTGAGAACAAAGGTAAGACTAGCATCCGCTTTGGATTGGATGCAATTAAGAACGTAGGCCGTGGAGCAGTAGAAGAAATTCTTGTGGCGCGTGACGGCCAGCCATTTACCGACCTAAATAACTTTGCTGAGCGAGTTAGCGTGCGGACAGTAAATAAGAAAAATTGGGAAAGCTTAATCAAGGCCGGGGCGATGGACGGTTTTGGTAGTCGCAGTGCTCTACTCAACTCGCTGGAAGCGATCTTACTAGTTGCTAATCGCCGTCAAAAAGAAGCAGCTAGCGCTCAGGCTGATTTATTCGGAGAAACCGAATCGGCTAGCATGAATACAATGCCAAAATTGACGTTAACAGAACCTGAGGGCGGCGTAAACAAACATGAGTTTTTGCTTTGGGAGAGGGAGCTACTAGGACTGTATTTGTCGGAGCACCCCTTAAAAGACTATGAGCTAATATTGCAAGAAAAAGCCGTTCCGCTCGGCACTATTAAACCCGAACACGATGGCAAGATTGCTGAAGTTGGCGGAACAATTACGGCTATCCGTCAAATTGTCACAAAAAATGGTCAGCCAATGGCCTTCGTAAAATTAGAAGACATGAGTGGTGAGATGGAGTTGGTTGTTTTCCCGACAACCTTTAAAGAAACATCTAAAATCTGGGAACGTGACAATGTTGTGCTAGTTAAGGGAAGGGTTAGCGGTACCGATCAAAATGGCTCTACTTTAAGCGAGCCGAAAATACTTGTTGAGTCGGCGCAGGCAGTGAGTGTCGAAGAGGCGGCGAGTTATGAGGTGAAAGGTATAACACCAGAGCTGACTGAGGCTGGTCGTAAATCGAGGAAGAAATCTCCGAAGGTCTATGAAGAAGACGCTGCTCCAAAAGTCGCAAAGTTGTTTATTCGTATTGAAAACACCAGTGAGGCCGATAAACTCATTGCATTAAAAAAATTACTAGAAACTAAAAGCGGTGTTACTGATGTTGTCTTAGTTATGGGTCCGGCACCTGATAAACAAGCCGTTCGTTTACCGTACAAAGTAACAATCGATGAAGAAACTGTCAGAGAAGTTGCCGAGCTTGTTGGTTCTGCAAACGTGATATCTCAGTAGGTTGATTATTTAGTATGTCGCCAACTACGTGGATGTTTGAATAGACGCCTTGTTTCAATAGCCATGCCACCTACGGACAAAGTCGTTCCAAGAGTCAGTAAGCCAAAGGAGAGTTGTTTGTTCATGGCAAATCTATTTTCCGTAAGAGTCTTGGTTCCGGGCGCCGTTTTTTCTGGGGTGGCAGTTTGTGGCGAGGTTGTTTCAACTACCTCTTTTGGCTGTGGGTTTTCGACGACAACCGGAGTGGTAACTTCAGTGACTGTGGGCTGAGTTGAAGTAGCGGCGACAGGCGCTGGCACAACACTTACTTTAGATACAACTGGCTGTGGTTTTGCATAAAGAGCAACAATAAAATAAACACCCCCATATCCTAAATAATCTCCAATATAAGAAATTCCATAACCAACTTCAGTATAGGTTGGATTTAAAAGATTATCACGATGAGCTTGGCTATTTAACCATCCGTTAACCACACCGGCATCGTCCTCATTGCTAGCCGCAAGATTTTCTCCTGCCGACAAATAACTATATCCTGCCGAACTTATATAATCCCAACCAGTCGTGCCGTCTGGTGCAGTATGTTCAAAGTAATTATTAGCAACCATTGCATTGGCTTTATTCTGGGCGGCGCTTGTTAATTTTGAGTTGATCGTCAAGGAAGCTAGACCGTTACTGTTTCTTGCGCTATTCGACAGATCACTAATAACTGATGACCCAAAAGCAACCGCAGATATGGATGAAACCGCCGATAGTAGTAGAGATAGGCATAAAAATACAAATACCCCACTCGCCATTAAGGCGTGCCCGATACTTAAACGCGTGTGAACGGATGTTGGTTGAAGACTGTCCATTAATAGATTTAGTATAACTCAGAGCGCTTAAGCTCATACATAGCTACAGCACCGGCAATGCTGACGTTGAGAGATTCTTTCTGTCCAAGCATTGGAATCTCTAGGGTCAAATCACAAAGTTTTAAAATTTCTTCAGGTATTCCAGTTGTTTCTGTTCCTAGGATAAGGGCTAACTTTGCTTTCTTATCAAATTTTTTTAGCGGTACAGAAGAAGCTGATTGTTCAAGGGCGGCGATAGCATATCCGGTAGTTCGGAGTTCTTGAATTAAATCCTTGAGACTTGAGTGGTGGATAATATTAACCGATTCTTCAGCACCAAGCGCTGTTTTATGGATATCGATGCTAATTTTCTGACGAATATGCGGCGGTCTTTCGTCAGGGTTTGCCTTTATGTAAGGTGTATAGCCGGTGCAAAAGATAGTTAATACCCCAAAGCCGTCGGCGCTGCGGGCAAGGGAACCGATATTATGAGTGCTTCGAACATCGTGAGCGATTAAAACTATATCCATTTACTCTGATAGTACCTTATTTTTTGATATACTGTCGTTAATATGGCACTGGATGGGCGTGCAATCGACGAACAAAATACTGCACAGCGAGCTGGACTTCTCGGCATCGCTTATTTTGATACTTCAAGGTTGGTCGATAAGGTGCTTTATCGTCAGTATCTGAGCGTTCCAGAGATGTATTCGTTGCGCATTGTGCCGCTACAGGCCAATAGTGGATCAGTAACGTTCGGTATCACCACCACGACCTCGCAAACAACAATGACATCTGTGGCTCAAAGATTCGGCGACCAGCGCGTGTCTTTTGTTTTGATTAGCGATAGTGGTTATAAGGACTATATGAGGCTTTATGACCCGCCACAAACTGTTGAATATCAAGACATCTCGCTGGTGTCGGACGAAAAAAAGTCCGTAACTGACATTTCTGCAACCCTTACGCAAGTTAGAGCCGATGATATGCTTGCTTACTTGGTTCAGCAGGCATTTAAACTTGGAGCAAGCGATATTCATCTTGAAACATCAATTAAGAATGCTCGAGTGCGATTTAGGGTACATGGAGTTTTACATCCAATCGCCACACTTGATAACGATAAATATCGACAGTTAATGTCAGTACTTGCTAGTGCCGCAGATATTAGCACTAGTGCCACAGACGACCAAACCGGTCATATAAACAGAGCTTATAAGCTGGCTACCGGCGAAGACGTGGTTGTGAATCTTCGAGTCGAAACAGTACCGGCAGTTAATGGAATAGACGCCGTACTCAGACTATTCAATTTCCAGCAAGAGAGACTGCGGCTAAATCGTTTAGGGCTAGATAAGTGGCAAGAGGACGAAATTAATGACATCGTTCATCATCCTAGCGGACTGGTGCTAATTGTTGGACCGACGGGTTCTGGAAAAACCACAACTCTCTATAGTATTTTAAACGAACTCAATAACCCAGAACGTAAAATAATAACCTTGGAAGATCCAGTTGAGTTCCAGATTGAAGGAATATCGCAGATCCCGGTTAAATCTCGAGAAGGAGCTAATTTTGCTGATAAATTCCGGTCTGTGATGCGACTTGATCCAGATGTAGTGATGGTTGGCGAGATTCGCGACAATGATACGGCTAAAACGGCTCTACAGGCTGCTCTGACAGGGCATCTTGTCTTAAGCACCTATCATGCTAGTTCTGCGTCGGCAGCAATGACTAGATTAATAGATGCAATTGGCGAAAATCCTTTGTATGTTAGTGCCATTCGACTTGTTCAAGCGCAGCGACTTGTTCGGCAGTTAGATGACGCAACAAAGCAAGCCTATGCTCCAGATGAGCACCTAAAGGGATTACTCAGCAAAATTATCGAGGGTTTCCCCGAAGGTGTAAATCGCCCAGACATTAACTCGATTCAACTATATAAGCCCGGCGCGTCACCAGAAAATCCTTTTGGCTATGTTGATCAGTTCGCAATTCGTGAGCTTTTGATTATGTCGCCGGCTATGCAAAAGTTACTAATGCGACCGGCACGAGAAATTAGTACTGCCGAGATTGAAAAAGTTGCTGTTGAGCAAGGAATGCTGACCATGTTGCAGGATGGCGTGTTAAAAGCAATAGCCGGAAAAACGTCAATCGAAGAGATTTTTAGGGTGGTCGGTTAGTTCAGTGAGCTAGTAGCGCCAGCACTCTTTTAGAAACGTATATTTGACAAATCTTATAACTATGTGCGAATATTCCGAATATGACGCATGCAACTATCGAAGGCATTGATTGGCCAAGACCGTGGACGAGTTTTGCCGACGCAGATCGGACCCCGCCGAAATTTTACGGAGTTACTGTTACGGCCGAGCATTTTCATATGCCAGTTGGCGCCGACAGGGGTGCGGTGAGTTTTGATGCGTCTTCCCTTGCACTTGCTGGGATTTACGCAGGATGTAACGCCGTTAGTCTATCGACATACCGAGGTGAAGCTTCGATGATGAATTATGGAGTTGTAAATATGATTGGCGGTAGGCCTTTTGTAAATGAGTCAATCCGACGTGCACAAATTGCACCCCTGGCGCGGTTTGCACATAGGAGATTTGAAGAGCTTGAAGGGTACGCCGAGCCGGTAGATCTGTTGGACTTAATGATAAATTCCGATGAAGCACAGCTAAACATTAGGTCCATGGACGAGTCAGTAATAGACCCAAAAGTGTGGGCTGCGTACCTTGACCAATTAGTCAGACCTCTTTTATTAAAGTGTGTTCAACCACTACCACGAAAAAATCGTCAAGCAATGAAAAAACTTGTTAGAGATAGCACATTTATCAGTTCGCTGTAGCCGTACTTGTATTTAAGGTGTTAATAGTGTAAAATCAGCGGAAGTTATGGAAAGTCTAATTCAGAAAATCGAAGCCAAATACAAGAAAAAGGCAGTAGTTGACGTTCAAAGCGGCGACACTGTTAAAGTTCACCAAGAAATTGTTGAAGGTGGCAAAAAGCGTATCCAGATCTTTGAAGGCTTTGTTATTCGAACAGATCGCAAGAACAGCTTAACTAGCAGCATTACTGTCAGGAAAGTCGCCAGTGGTGTTGGTGTTGAAAAAAGCTTTATGTTGCATGCACCTAGCGTTTTAAAGGTTGAAGTTATCCGTCGTAGTAATGTTCGTCGTAAATACCTAAGCTACATGCGTGACCGTAGTGGTAAGAGCGCTCGACTTGCGAGTGTTGATTTTGACCGTGAAGGCGTTAACGCGATTGATGATTCTGAGGCTGAGGTTGAATTAGAACAACTCAAAGAAGAGGCCGCTGCTGAGCACGAAGCTGAAGAAGCTGCAAAAGCAGCCGAAGAAGCAAAAGTGGCCACCAAGGTAGAAGCTGCGCTTGCCGCTCACGAAGAAGTTCCTGCTGAAGAACCTAAGTCTTAAAATCTTATAGCGGTGGCATGAGCACAACAGATTCTGGTCGAAATGCCGAATCAAGAGTCGCTGATTATCTAAAAAAACAAGGTTGGAAAATACTTTCGAAAAACTGGCGCAACCGCTGGTGTGAAATTGATATTGTCGCCAAGCATGATAATAAAGTGTACTTTGTCGAAGTAAAATATCGCGCCCAGAATGAATGGGGTGATGGCTTTGAAGCGATTACAACCACCAAGTTAAAAAGAATGGCGAGAGCCGCAGATGCTTGGGTTATGTTGAATAACTGGAGTGGAGAATACCAGTTAGTTGCAGTTAAGGTGACGGACGATGAAATCGAACTTCGCTATATTGATTGAAGGATTGCAAAACTAGTTGATTTTGTTATAATGAAGGCACATCGTTCCGGCCAAATAGGTCGGAATTTTTCATCTAAAACTTAAAGTAAATAAAGGAAAATAATGGATTTTGATTTAAAACAATTGGCAATTGCCATGCGAACTCTTGCAGAAGAGAAGAACTTACCTGAAGAAACAATAACAGAGGTTATCGAACAGGCACTTGCTGCCGCTTGGCGCCGTGACCACGGTGACCGTGAGCAAGAAGTTCGAGCTACTATGAACATGAATAATGGTGACGTGCGAGTATTCACAAGCCGTGAAGTTGTTGAAACACCAGGTAACCCAAATCTTGAGATGTCTTTGGAGGATGCCAAGAAAATTAAGAAAGATGCTGTTATCGGAGACATTATAGAAACCGAAGAAAAAGTTGATACTTTCGGCCGAGTTGCCGCGCAAACTGCTAAGCAGGTTATTTTGCAGCGACTTCGAGAGGCTGAGCGAGAGATTGTCAGCGCCGAATTTGAAGATAAGGTTGGCACAATCATTAACGGAATTGTTACACGCGTTGAAGGTCGTTTAGTGCGTCTAGATCTCGGCAAAGCTCAAGGTATCATGCCAATGGGAGAACAGATTCAGGGCGAACGATATTACCCAAGCCAGCGACTAAAAGTTTATCTAAAAGAAATCGAACGCGGCTTTCGTGGTCCACAGCTAATTGTTAGCCGTGGTTGTCCTGAACTCATTAAGCTTCTATTCCAAAACGAAGTTCCAGAAATGGAAAGCGGTGCAGTGGAGATTAAAGATATCGCTCGCGAGCCTGGTGTTCGTACTAAAATTGCTGTTGCTGCTAGCGCCCAAGGTGTTGACCCAGTTGGTACGTTTGTTGGTGGACACGGTACTCGTGTTCAAGCTGTTACGGGCGAAATTGGCGAGCAAGAAAAAATTGACATCGTCGTTTGGGCATCGGAAATTACTGAATATATTTCAAATGCTCTAAGCCCAACAAAGCCAACCCGCGTTCAGGTTGATGCCTCAACTAAGAAAGCTGCCGTTACTGTACCGGTTGATCAGCTAAGCATTGCTATTGGTAAAGCCGGCCAGAATGTTCGTCTTGCTAGCAAGCTAACAGGTTACGAGATTGACATTGTTCCAGAAGCCGAAGTTGCACAAGTTCAGGAAGTGCCAAAAAGCAAACCAAAGCGAAAAGAAGATCTTGAAGGTGGCTTGCTCGATGCAATTGCAGAGCATGGAACAAAAGAATAGGTAGGAAATAAGATGTCTGATTCTGGTGAAACTTTTAAGCACGGAGAACTTCCCGTAGAAAAGCTTAAACATGAAACATTTGCTACTACTACCCATGAACCTCCGGTCATTGACCCTCTATGGAAAGTTACTAGATTTCTCGAAACAGTCGTAGTATCAGGCCGTACCCAAACTCAGGCGTACGAAAAAGCCGCAAAGTTAGATGGAATTTCATTGACTAGTTTTTTTTCTGTACCTGTCTATGCGGTAAAGTTAGGCGAAGTACAACCAAGCAACAAAATCGTAGCGGTAGAAGATCCGCAAGAAGAAACCCCTCCAGAAGATCCAGAGCCAGACTTCGAGCTGCCACCGTATATGGATTAAACCACTAAGCTATAGTTAGGTATCTTAAGCTAAAAAAATTAGTCTATTTTTTAATTAGCACTCTTGACGCGAGACTGCTAATTTGCGAAACTATTAGTACTAAAGTTAAAAAGGGTACATATAAAGAAATGTCGGACGCAAATGAATTCCAAGACTATCTTAATCACCTAACAGATAACGCGCTAGCAAGTCTTAAGCACGCTGATACTATTGCGCGTCAGACCGGCTCTGCGTATGTTGGAACGGAACATCTACTACTTGGTTTATTAGCTCAAGAAAATAGTGTTGGGTCAAAAATGTTAAGCGCCAAAGGTGTTAACTTAGACCGTGCACGACTTGCTCTCGACTTAACACCGAAAGTTCTTAATATTTCTTTGGGGGCAAAGGGTTTAAGTGAAACTGCCAAACTGACACTTAAAATGAGTTGGGATATAGCTCAGGATTTTTCTCAAGACGTTTGCGGTACAGAACATATTCTGTATAGCCTAATAAACCAAAAAAATGCTCGGGCTACCGAATTGCTTCGTAGTATGAGCGTTGATATCGATAAATTATGCTCAGAATTAGAACAGTTCTTGCATCATCAGGCTAACGATGTAAATTCACGTGCTGAGAGCGCCGGTGTGCGTACAAAAAGAGGAAAGAATGGTCGTTCGGCTATTGAATATTACGGGACCGACCTTACGGCGCTGGCTAAAAAAGGTAGTCTTGATCCAGTAGTTGGTCGAGATACGCAAATAACCAGAATTATCACAATTCTTAATCGAAGATCAAAAAACAACCCTGTACTTATAGGAGAACCTGGTGTTGGTAAAACTGCAATTGTTGAAGGGCTGGCACAGCGCATTGCCAGCGAACAGGTTCCAGATAGTTTGTTAGATAAAAGAGTAATAACTCTTGACCTTGCCGGTATGATAGCTGGCACAAAGTACCGCGGTGAGTTTGAAGATCGACTAAAAAAAGTTATCGCTGAGATCAGCGAAGACAAGAAAACCATTCTTTTTATTGATGAGCTTCACTTAATTGTTGGTGCCGGTGCTGCCGAGGGAGCTATCGATGCTGGTAATATGCTAAAACCGGCATTAGCTCGCGGTAAAATTCAGTTAATTGGTGCAACAACTACCGCTGAATACACTAAATATATTGAAAAAGACGCTGCCCTTGAGCGCCGACTTCAGCCGGTTAAGGTACCAGAAACAAACTCGCATGAAACACTTCAGATCGTAAAAGGGTTAAGAAAACACTATGAAGCGCACCACGGTGTTAAATTAAGTGATGAAGTCCTAGCCGATGCGGTTTATCTTTCTGGTCGATACGTTGCTGATCGTTTTATGCCTGACAAGGCGATTGATTTAATCGATGAAGCTTCTGCTATGGTTCGAACTGAAAAAAGCAAATCTAACCCCGAAGAACGAGCCATTATGAAGGATATCAAGCTTATTACTTTACAGATGGAAGATGCAGTGGATTCGGAAGACTATGAACGTGCCGCTAAATATAAACAAAAAGTTAGCCAACTAACAAAAAAGCTAGAAGCTATAAGAGATAAAAGTCCACGCAAGGATCTAGAGCTGACTAGTGACGATTTAGCAAAAGTTATCGCCATGCAAAGTGGTATTCCGGTGTCTAAAATCATGAAGAGCGAGGCTAAGCAGCTTATGGAGCTAGAAAAGCATCTTGGTCAGTATATTATTGGTCAGTCTGAAGCTGTTACTGCAGTATCAAAGGCCGTTCGTCGCAACCGTGTTGGTTTGGCTAATGAGAATCGTCCGATAGGATCTTTCGTATTTCTTGGCCCTACCGGAGTAGGTAAAACCGAGCTTGCTAGAGTATTGGCAAGAGAGTTTTTTGGCAGCGAAAGAGCACTTATTAAGATTGATATGAGTGAATTCAGCGAGCGGCACACCGTTGCTCGGTTGGTTGGTGCGCCAGCTGGATATGTAGGATATGAAGACAGTGGTGAATTAACCGAAAAAATTCGACGGCAACCATATAGCTTGGTTCTTTTTGATGAAATCGAGAAAGCCCATCCTGATGTTTTCCATACTATGCTTCAAATTCTGGAAGATGGTAGGTTAACAGACGCCAAAGGTCGAAAAATAGACTTTAGTAATACTATCGTGATCATGACCAGCAACCTTGGAGCTGACAAACTTCAAAAAGAAGCATCACTAGGCTTTAGTTCGGCAAGCACAAAAGACAAGGAATCGCTTGCCGAGTTGCACAACAAAAATACCGAACAAGTAACAGATGAGCTAAGACGTTTTATGCGACCAGAACTACTTAATCGAATAGATAAGATTGTAGTCTTTCACTCACTTAGTCGTGATGATTTAAAGAAAATTGTTGATATCCAAATTAACGAACTAAAAGAACGAATGCGAAAACAAAAACTTGGTTTGACGGTATCGACTAAAGCAAAAAACTGGTTACTGGATAAAGGCTATGATCCTAAGAATGGAGTAAGACCACTTCGTCGATTAATCCAGGATACAATCGAAGATAAAGTTGCCGAAGGAATGTTAGACGAAACATTTTCGCCTGGTTCTGTAGTAGCGGTTGATTTAGAGAAAGACGCCTTAACCTATAAGCGTCTTGCCGAATAGTCCAGTATAATATTCCTATATGGGAAAGTTCGGAAAATATGCTGCGGTTGGACTTAGCGTTCTAACGATCGGTGGTTCAAGTTTAGCAATCATCAAGCGTCGCGATATTACAGACTGGTTAATTCTTCGGAATTACCATCCGTCTTCTGAGATAAAAAAACTATCCGAAAATACAGAGCTTTCATCACTTGGCCAAAAGCTATTCTATGTTTATGATCCGCAACTTCTAAGCAAAGACGGTTTTAATACTCAGTGTACGGTTGGCGAACAAACCATAGTTCTTGGTTGCTATGACGGCAAAGGAATATATTTATATGATATCTCCGACCCACAGCTTAATGGCGTCGAAGAGGTCACATCAGCGCATGAAATGCTGCATGCAGCTTATGATCGACTAAGCAAAGATGAACGGAAAGAAATTGATGCTTTAGTTAAAGAGGCCATCGATCAAAGCGGTGACGATCGTATCAAAACTTTGGTGGAAGCATATCGCCAGCGTGATGCTAGTAGCCTGAATAATGAAATGCATTCGATTGTCGGCACGGAATTACGGAACATATCGCCACAGCTTGAAAAGTATTATTCGAAGTATTTTATTAACCGAATTAAGATAGTCGAATATTCAGAAAAATACGAACTGGTGTTTACGAATCTGCAAACACAGGTAAAGCAAATTGATGCCGATTTGATATTACGCAAGTCTGAAATTGATTCACTGGAATCTAGTCTGCAATCTCAAGCTGCTTCTCTAAAGGAGTGGGTAGCCAGGCTTAACAACTACAAAGCAACGGGTCAAATTGAACAATATAATTCAGAGGTAGAAGATTTTAATCAAAATATTAGAAGCTACAATAGACAGATTGAAACTCTGAGAACTTTGATCGACGAATATAATCAAAAAGTCATTGAACGTAATAACCTAGCGTTGCAACAAAACGAATTAATTAAGCATCTAGACTCTAGGGCTGCGGAGTTGTAGCTATGGCGAAAAAATCAAAAGTCCAATTTGTGTGTAGTAGTTGCGGTGCGGTTTATAGCTCTTGGGCAGGAAAATGTAGTCAGTGCGGCGAATGGAATACTCTGCAAGAGCAGCTAGCTATATCAAGTAGTTCAATAAAAGAAAGTGGTAATTCGCTAAAAGTTGCTAATTTAGCTACTCTCCAGGCCACTAAGCCGCAAGCTAGATTAAATACTGGCATGGAGGACGTTGACAATGTTTTAGGAGGCGGTGTGGTCCCTGGAAGTGTAATATTATTGGCTGGACAGCCAGGAATCGGGAAGAGCACACTAGTGTTGCAGCTGGCTAATGCGCTTAGTCTAAAATCATCGGTTCTTTATATTAGTGGCGAGGAATCTGCCGAACAAATTGCTCTGCGCGCACGCCGACTTGGTGTGTCGTCTGATAAATTAACCGTCACCACGTCAACTGTCGCAAATGACATTGCTGCAACAATTGCTAGTCGTGAAGCCGATCTAGTAATTATTGATTCGATTCAAACATTGTCTTGCACTGAGATTAGTTCGGCTGCCGGCTCTGTCAGTCAAATCACCAATAGTACGCAGCTACTAACAGCTGCCGCTAAAGCTACAAACACTGCTTTGCTAATAATTGGGCACGTTACAAAAGAAGGTTCTATCGCTGGACCAAAACTTCTTGAGCATATGGTAGATGTGGTCCTGCAGCTTGAAGGTGATCGTTACGGAGGCTTCAAGGTACTTAGAGCTATTAAGAATCGTTTTGGATCAACAAGCGAAGCTGGTATTTTCGAAATGGAAGAAACGGGCCTAAAGACTGTAATTAACCCATCTGCAGCGCTTTTAGCTGAACGACAAGTTAGTGATGGCTCAATAGTACTCTCGACTCTTGAAGGCACGCGTCCGTTGCTTGTAGAGGTTCAGGCGCTGGTTAATAAGACATCATATGGTTACCCCAAACGTGCAGCCTCTGGATTTGATCTAAATAGGCTAAATTTATTGGTTGCTGTTTTAGAACGACGAACTAAACTGCAGCTTGCCGATAAAGACATATATATAAATATTGTAGGTGGGATTCGTCTAAATGATCCAGCCGCCGACCTTGCAGTATGTATGGCAATTGGCTCTGCCGCAAAAGGTCTAAAGCTAAAAACTGATGCTGTAGTGTTTGGAGAGGTTGGACTAAGCGGTGAGGTTCGTCATGTCTCAGCTATCGACAAAAGGTTAGGTGAAGCAGAGAAGATGGGCTTTAAGTTAGCGGTTGGACCTCGTACAAAAACAAATAACAAGGTACTACATCAGGTTGCAGATTTACGTGAGGCGTTGAACTCTTTTCTTAACTAGGGTTTTGAGAAGCTCAAGGTTCCAGTCTTAACTACCTCTGAGTTCTTATAAGCATCAACAGTTATCGTATAGCCAGGTGCGGGTGGTAAGATGGGAATGACCGTATTTATATTAACGTTTGTGCCGCTTCCGGTATTAGTGACAACGCCACCACTGTTCTTGATTTGCCATTGGTAGCTGTCTATCCAGCTTAATGATGCTGTGTTTGGCCAACTTATGGTACTGCCGCTCTTAGTAACGGTAACAGCTGGTACGGCATCGAAATTTTGACTAACAGGGCTGGTTGTATATTCGTAAAGTAGCGCATCTATTGCTTGGGCACTAACATCATGCGAGCCAGTTAACTCAGAAAAGTAATCCATAGATACTGTTCCGGGGTTTGTTGTTGCAAATGATCCACCGCTAACTGTTTGACCGTCAATTTTAAAGTTAAGGGTGGTTAGTGCAGCTAAACCTTGCGAAACATTGGCGCTGAAACGGTAGTAGCCTGTACCAAGTTTAGTGACATTGATTGTTGTAGCCGGCTTGGCATCGCTACATGAATGTTTATCATCTTTGTCGACAGGTAATGCAATACCTGCGAGACCGCTGTAGCGAGCGGCAATTGGCTCAAGCCAATTTTTGTAGTTTGGGTCGCTTGATGGAATCTCTGGCATGATGTTTCCGCCGGTAACTTCTTTCTTTGCAAGCTCAGGTGTACATTCAGTTGCAAGTTTTCCAGAGATCGTATCAATAATAGCTTTTTTATCTTTAGAAGAGCTAACCGGTGAGTACCATGAAGGGTAGATGTCGCTTATTCCAAAACCACAAACATTTCCTACCTGTGAGCCTGTGCACTTAGCCTTTATTGCAGCATAGAATTCAGGATCCAGTGATGCGGTTTTTATTCCTGCAGGGCGTGTCCAAGCCCCAGGTTTTTCTGGTAATAATTCATGCGCACGACGCATAAATTCACCAAAAATAGGACCTGTTGCAGGTACGTAGTCGATTCCTCTAGAGGTTTTGTTTTCGTGGTTTCCCATCCAAACACCAGCAGCATATTTTTGAGTATAGCCAATCATCCAGCCATCTTTTCCTTCGCTGGTCGTACCAGTTTTAATGGAAGTTGGAATCTCCATAGTCTCAAATCCGTTTGTTACTTTCTGCCTGTAACCTTTGTTGGTTCGGAAGTAACTAGCGGCTCTATCGGCGAGCATATCGTTGACGATATAGGCAACTTCAGGGTTAAGCGCTTGCTCGCCAGCTTCGTCCTGCCATTGTTGCAAAATCTTTCCTTTGGAATTTTCTATCTTCAAGATGTAGGTCATCGGCTTAACGACACCAAGTCGCGAAAAGGTTGCATAGCCATGTGTTTGCTCATCTAATCTTACTTGTCCACCGTCGCCAATTGCAGTTGCTAGAATTCCCTCACAATTTGGTGCTCCATCACATCCTGTTACTCCACTGTAGACACCCATCTTTTTAGCTAAGTTGTGAACGTTCTCAACACCTGCAATGTACATAGCTTTTACTGCAGGAATATTTCGTGAGTTGCCAAGTGCATAGCGCATTGATATTCCACCTGGCTCACGAATGTCGTAGTCATTTGGCGCATATTTCGCCGAAAACTTAGTCTTAACATCATACAAAATACTGCCTGCACCCCAGCTTGTTTCCTTGAGCATTAAAGCCGCATAATCAAACGGTTTGATAGTTGATCCTGGGCTTCTTGGTGTAGTTGCGATATTTAACTGGCCATAAACAGGTATATTAAAATCTCGACTACCAACTTCTGCGACTATGTGACCATTTGTAACGTCTTCGGCTACAAATGCGGCGTTATCGAACACGCCGAGACAATTAATACCCAAACCGTTCTTACAAGGAAAACCATTCGTAACAGCTTCTTCAGCAATTTTTTGAAGCTCAATATCTAGTGTTGTTGTGACGCTAAGACCAAGCTTTGTTACGTCTTTTCCGTACGTTTCCTTTAGCTGTTTGTAAACTTCCAGCACAAAATGAGGTGCAATAATGTCCTTGTACTGGCTCTTGTTCTTAACGACTTTTGCTAATGTGTCTATGGCCTTAGCTTTCTTAGCTTCATCTTTTGTAATCGCACCAGATTTAGCCATTTCATCCAAAATGTAGTTTCGTCGCTCAACAAGTGCTTTTTGATTTTGCACCCAATAATAATCTGGTGCAGGGATACCGGCTGCCATGATCGCAGCTTCGTCAAGTGTTATATCTTTTGCGGACTTATCGAACAGACCTTTAGAAGCCGCTTCTGCGCCATTATATTGATAGGCAAAGCCAATTTCATTAAGATATGCCTGAAGTATTTCATCTTTTTTATAGCTCGCATCAAGTTCCACGGACAAAATCAATTCCTTGATTTTGCGAGTTAAGGAACGTTCAGGTGTTAATAGAGCTAATTTGACATATTGCTGCGTAATGGTTGAGCCACCACGACCACTACCGCCGGTAGTTGCGTTTGAAATTGCAGCATTAAACAAGCCAACCGGGTCAAAACCGTGGTGTGAATAAAAGTTCTTATCTTCAGCAGTAACCACGGCCTTTTTTAGATACGGAGAAACCTGATCAAGTGCGACCGGTCGACAGTCGACATCGCCGGCACCCGACCACAACAGCACCTTACCGGTACGATCGTAGAACTTTATAGTTTGACCAAGTGAACAAGCCTTAAGGTCGGTTATATTTTGCGGTAAATCTTTGCGGTAATATGCAAAAACCCCGGCAATCACAATTGAGAAGAAAAGAATTGAAATACCGGCAATCTTTAGCGCCATTATTGCCCCACGACGACTAAACCAATAATGAACTATGTTTCTGGGGTGTAAACGATAAAAAAAACGTCCCCAGCGTGATTTTGGAAGAGTTGATAGATATTCAGCGTGCTTTCTAGCACTAATGTCTCTCTTGTTTCTAATCTTTGCAGTCAAATTTTGATTTATCCTTAAGGTTTGGCTACCGATAGCCTGAGTTTTAGGAAATTTCTTTACTATAATTCGCTTACTTCGATGAAGGCCCTTTTTTAGTCCACGGGCTACGTTGCTACGAAAACTAGTCAACTTATTCTGGACGTTGTCTTTTATATGCATATTGCCAATACATTATACCAACTATCTTGTATTCCGCACCAGCAATAGGCTTAGGCTTACACCGTTACAGATTAAGTATAAATCTGGAAAAACGGTATTATGAATACAATGAAGCTTTCAGATAGTCCCGAGGTATTAAAAGGCGTTGGTCCAGAGACAGCCAAAAAATTAACCTCTGCCAAAATATTCACTATCGGCGATCTGTTAAATTATTGGCCCAGAAAGTATGAAGATTATTCGCAAATTGTATATATAAAGGATGTACGACCAGGCCTGGTGACCATAAAAGCCAAGATCGAAGACATTAATAGTCGATATTCTAGGCGAGGCTTGCATATCACTGAAGCAACAGCTACTGACAAGACCGGCAGTTTACACCTAACTTGGTTTAATCAACCTTATCGTTCGGCTGGCCTGAAGAGCTCGGTTGACTATTATATTTCAGGTACATTTGATCTTAATGCTCAGCGTCTGTCGATGGTTAATCCTTCTATACAGGTTGCTACCGATTTAAGTAGTGGCGGTAGAATACTGGCTGTTTATCCTGAAAATAAAACAATAAACTCTAACCTTATAAGAAAAGCGGTGGCATCGGCTTTGCCGGTGACAAAATTAATACCAGAAACTTTACCGAAATGGCTGGTTGAAGAAGCTAAATTAATGCCGTTAGGTCGTGCTATCGCCGCCCTTCATTCACCAGAAACGATAGATGAACTTAATGAAGCTAAGCTCCGACTCAGTTTTGAGGAGCTATTTGAACTACAGCTGGGGAGCTTACTAGCGAGCGCTGAGTTAGAACAAGAAAAAGCCAAGCCGATTGCGTTCGATGAATCTACAGCCGTGGAATTTACTAAACATCTAAATTTCAAGTTAACAGACGACCAACGAAAAACCATCTGGCAGATATATAAAGACTTGTCTAAAGATACACCAATGAATAGGCTGGTCGAAGGTGATGTCGGCTCTGGAAAAACAGTGGTTGCTGCTATGGCGGCAGTAATGACAATGCTTGCCGGGCATCAAGTCTTATATATGGCACCAAC
The DNA here is from genome assembly GCA_964554485.1 of uncultured Candidatus Saccharibacteria bacterium. Taxonomy (GTDB): domain Bacteria; phylum Patescibacteriota; class Saccharimonadia; order Saccharimonadales; family JAGQMS01; genus JBBQBM01. Next base: position 85,449 of record CAZKOX010000001.1, read on the forward strand.
TGAAATTTTGGCTCGGCAACAGGCCGAAACTTTGGCTCAGGTTTTTGCGCATACAATCTGGAAAGATCAAATTGGTCTGTTGGTTGGTAGTCTAAAAACGTCGCAAAAAACAGCACTCCACAAACGAATTGCCGATGGGTCCTGTCGGCTAGTTGTCGGCACCCATGCGCTTATTCAAGATACGGTCGCAACTGATAACGTGGCACTCGTAATAATCGACGAGCAGCATCGCTTTGGTGTCGACCAGCGGCAGAAATTAAGATCAAAAGCCGGACTGTTTCCGCATGTTCTGTGCATGACAGCCACGCCAATTCCGCGAAGTCTTGCATTAACACTCTATGGTGAGCTCGACCTGTCAATTATTAGAGATAAGCCGCCTGGCCGAAAGTCGACAGAAACGAAGGTTGTGCCGTTTAGTGCGCGAGCCAGTTTATATCAAGATATTGATCAAGAGATTTCCAAAGGACGACAGGCATTTGTGGTCTGTCCGTTGATCAACGATTCTGACGCCCTGCAAGTTAAGGCCGCCGAATCGTTATATAAAGAACTTCAAACCAAACTTCTAAAAAACCGAAAAATTGGTATTGTTCACGGATCAATGAAGACACCAGAAAAAGAATCTGTAATGAAGGATTTTTCAGCTGGCAAAATAGATGTCCTGGTTGCTACGACTGTCATTGAGGTTGGCGTTAATGTTCCAAATGCCACAGTTATGATTATTGAAGGCGCCGAACGTTTCGGTTTGGCGCAAATTCACCAACTGCGTGGCCGTGTTGGTCGCGCTGAGCATCAAAGCTACTGTTATCTTGTACCGAGCTTAGATATTGGCATGACGAGACGTCTGCGTGCAGTCGAAAGCACAAATGACGGCTTCAAACTAGCCGAGCTTGATCTTGAACTTCGCGGACCGGGCGCGATTTATGGTTCAAGGCAGAGTGGCTTACTTGATCTTAGAATTGCCAGCTTAAATGACCGTGATCAGGTTGAAAAAGCTCGTCATTATGCCGAGAAGTTTATTAAATCAGGCGAAAACTTGCTAAAATACAGCCAGCTAAACCGAAGAGTTGCGAACTTTCGGTCATTACAGAAACTCAATTAATTGTTTATTTACGCTGGTTAGGTAAGAATTATAAAATATGTGGTCAGGATGGTTGCTAACTAATAAATCGGGCTCTATTTTTGGAGTCCACCAGCGCATCGACAGAGTGTCGAGGCGATATTTGGGCAGCCTAATAAAAAATCCGGCCGTCTTTCCCGACGTCAAACACATTTTGCATTTCGAAGGAAAAAACGGACCTGACGGTATAAAAGCCAAGTCGCCAGCTAACGATGAGCCTTGGCACTATTACGATCCGTTCGACCCTGAAGATTCGCTGCTTATTAAGTTAGTTACTGATCACTACAACAATCTGGTGGCAGCTTTAAGCAAACATAATATGCAAAAAGTTGCATTCGAAGCCGCCTGGTTGGCGCATGCCCTGGTAGACGGCCTAACCCCAGCGCATCATTATCCATACGAACAAGAGCTTTCGAAATTACGGGAAGGTCGTCCTAAGGAATCTAGAGACACAATATTTAATAAAATTGTGATGCCCGGTAGCACCAAGATTAAGATGCTAAAAAACAATTGGAAGATGTGGGGACCAAGGGGGCTTTTGGTTTCTCATGGATTCTTTGAATTCGGGGTTGCCTATATTATGGCGCCGATGCGTTTTCATCTTTGCGGTCCAACACCGTATGATCTAAAAATTGTTCGTGAAATCGGTGCGATTGAATATTTTAAGCGCGCAGCTCGTGAAGTAGCAGGGCTTGGTATGTACGAAAAATATATAAAAACTGGTTGGACTTCAAAGCTTGCAAGGCAAACCAGAGATGAACTCGTCCCTATAATTATTAAAACCGTTACACTGACATGGTATGAGGCGATAAACGAAGCTAGGCCAAAATTAATAAAAGAAATATAAGATGCGAATAATCTCTGGTAACTTAGGTGGTCGAAACTTTACTGCACCGCATGGACACAAAACTCATCCAATGAGTGAAAAGATTCGGGGAGCTATCTTTAATGCACTCGGTGATATTGACGGTCTTACTTTTTTAGATGCCTTTGGTGGAACAGGAGCAATTGGTTTTGAAGCTCTTAGCCGCGGTGCAAAATCTGTTATTGCGGTGGATATAAGCAAGGAAGCCCACGACTCTATGCAAAAGAGTATTAAGATGCTAGGGGTAGGGAATAGTTTTAAGGCTATTCGCGCCAACGTTGCTAGCTGGTGCGAGAATAATCCAGATGCAAGGTTCGACATAGTGGTAGCCGATCCGCCATATGATGACGTACCTGAAAACATACTTAACGTGTTAAGTAATTTTGTTAAACCTGGTGGGTTATATATATTGTCGCTTCCAAAGTCCTGCGAATTTGTGCCAAAAAATCTAGAACTTCTATCAAAAAAGATTTACGACGAAGCCACGGTCAGCTTTTATCGAGTATAGGGGTCGACATTTTTAAGCGTACGAAGTAAAATAGCAAGCGTCGTTTATCCGAGTAGAAGAATCATTTACAATCAAAGATATGCGCGGGTGGCGAAATGTGAAGAGTGCCGGTGGCACTATGCAAGACCGGAGCCCTGGATTGCGAATGCAACCAAGGCGAGGTGGGGGCGCGACCGATTTGGTGGCTAGCCACCAAGTAGAATCGTGCCAGACGCACTAGTAAAAAGAAATAGCGGCTGAAGTTGACGGGTGAGTAGGTATAATTAACAATCAAGAATATGCGCGGGTGGCGAAATGGTAGACGCACTAGCCTTAGGAGCTAGCGAGGCAACTCATGGAGGTTCAAGTCCTCTCCCGCGCACCAAAACAATATGCCGACCCTTGTGGTCGGCTTGTTGCTTTGTAGCCGCAGGACTTGAACCGTAGGTGAGATGAGCCGGTGGCTCATCGCAAGGCAGCTTTTCAGATTCAAAGCTATGTTTTGAGTTTGAAAAGTGCGGGGGCGCAGAATGTGCCCAAGTCCTCTCCCGCGCACCAACCAGTCGACTTTTAAAACCAAGTCATTATTGACTAGGGTATGTGTAAGATGAGATATAATTGCACATAATGATACGCCGCACTACTGCCAGGCCTAAGATAGGCTCAGTGGCGGATAGCGCTGAGCCTGGTAGCACAGACCTTAGCCCAGTCACTGACCTTGACTCCTTCCGGAGACGAGGCCTAGAGCCGCAGTATCCACCGGATGAGCTGCTTGAGTCGGTTAAGCCAGCTACAGCATGGATGACCTACTTCGTTATAGAGCTACCGACTGCATCTGCCATCCACCCAGCACTCTACGATTGTGTCGAAGAACTTCTCGTCGGGCGCCGTCCAGTACTTGATTGCCAGACAGAATCACTTCGTGTTGCTTGCTGGCTAGAGTCCGAGACACAGGCGACGGCCAATGAGGAGGCCTACGCGGTTGGTCAAGCAGTTGTTGATCTTCTCGGATTATCGCCGGCCTCGATAGTCGAACACGTTCATCGCTTCTGGACTCGCGCCGACGGAATGATCGACGAAGAGCTGCCGGTTTTGATTCCGTCACTCTGACTATTCGCGAACACCCACGGCAATAGAGACAACGGCAGCCATCAGACGACCATATTAGACTAGGATGGTCAGGTAGCTGCCAACGGCGAGAAGTAGTAAAATATCTTCGGCTGGGTCAGTGGTTGTTCAGACGCTGATCAAATGAACCGGAGAGAGGCCGGGCACCCAGCCGCCTTGTAAGATGACAGGAGTAAGGTATATAGGCTTGACCTTAATAAACCCATACCTATAGACCCAAAGGATGAAGAAGAATTGCGCCAACCTTGATTGCCAGATCCTGACGAGCAAGGGCGTGAAGTATTCCACTTTCCATGTCGGACACGGTCAAGCCATGAACATCCGTCAATTCTTCTACGGTCTGATCATATGTAGCTTGATAATCTGGTGATGAGAAAACATAAAGGGCACTCAAATCATGGGCGATCCGGCATCCACGAACCCATGTGGCCAGATTTGGGCCAACAGATTCGGGGTCTGAGACATAAAGAAAGCCGGTAGCATCCTGTATGTCGGTCCCTGGGAAATCAAACCCTCTTTCTAGCAGATGTTCAAGAATGGGTTTGCCTTCACCCGCAGCAATCTTGTCGTACAGAAATTGTGTACAACCGCGCGGATTGTGTCGTTGGAATGATGCTTCGAATTTGCTCCGGGTAATTACAGCCATCAGTGTCATTATAAATTGCTTACCCTCGTTTTATGTGTTGTGGAATGCTCTACGACTGTCTAGAGCGGGGTTATCATTGGCTTGACTGTTAATAAACCACTAAGAGACCCCACTTGCCCTTGTAAACCTATGAACATGTTTTATTTCGTTAACATATATAATATGAATATTATGAGCTTAGATAGTCAGCCTGATGGCTTAGGAAATAACTGGTGGGCAAATTGGGCGGCCTGCGAGCAGCCTGGTTATGTAATTGATGAAAACTTCATTGTTTCTCCAGAAGATATACTAAGATCACCAATTGATACATATCGTAGACGGAAAGCTGCAAGAGAAATATGTAATTTGTGCCCGTTTTTTGAGGAATGTGAACAAAATGCCAAAAGTTTTAAGGGTGAAGAACATGGTCAATACGGCAGAATATACGCCGGTAGGATATCAGTTTTACTACCCTTGGTCGGTGTTGTGCGGCTTTAGATACTTATAAAGAATCATAGGTTCAACTCTAACATTGACAATACTGTTAAAGCTTATATAATACTAAGCGTAATGACAACTAATATCACCAGTCATACACATCTGTCGCTCCGGTTGATCGGTTAACTTTCGATTTATTCATATCTTAACGCTCCGATCTACGGAGCGTTTTTCTTTACAAAACAAACTAAATTACTAAGGATGAGATAAAATGAAAGCAAATATGTCACAAATTACACAAAGCTACAAAGGAACAAGAGATTTTTACCCCGAAGATAAACGCCTCCAGAAATGGATGTTTGGCGTAATGCGGTCGGCTTGTTGTTTTGTAGCCGCAGGACTTGAACCGTAGGTGAGAAGAGCCGGCGGCTTACTAATGTATAGAATGTAGAAAAAATGCTAAAATTATCGTAAGAACTATGAGTTCAGATCATTTTGGGGTGACATGCAACAAAAAGTTATAAAAGCGATAAAAAACAAACTATTTCATTTGGCATTATTTGGTGCGCTACTGCTATTGGTACTGCTTAGCATTAATAATAAATCTGTGCATGCTACAACCTATAGGGACACTATCCTTGCCGAGCCTACGCTACTGAACTATTGGCCGATGGATGAGGCTTCTGGTGCTACAAGCCTAAGTCCGGCAGCAGGTGGTACGGTAATTAATCTTACAGGGGCTACGGTAGGTTTAAGTGGTCAAGTCGACGGAACGGCAGTCTCGTTTAATGGCACAACAAACTTCGGTGTGACCGCATCAAATCTTGACTATACTTCGTACAGTAAACTTGTCGTTGAAGCACTAATCTTTGTTAGCAGTTACGATAACTCAATACGTATAACTTGGGAACTAAGTCCCTCGGCACTTTCTAATCAAGGAGCATTTTATTTTGCCCAGGATGTAGGCGGAACTAACAGCCCAACACTTAAGGGTGACGGGGGGTTTAATAACGCAGAATATACTAGACCATCTGCTGGGCAATGGCATCTTTTTACGATGGTATACGACACAAGCCCTGGCTCCAATGAAGTAGAAGCATATATTGACGGCGACCTGCAGACTCCTACGAGTAGGCCATTTAACGTAAATAACACAAATAACTTTGGAAACTTTGCCTTGTACTTAATGTCGCGAGGCGGTGGAAGTTTTTTTAGCGCTGGCAAGATGCAACACCTGGCAATATATAGTGACCTGAGTAGTAGCCAGATTGCATTGCATGCTCAAGCAGCGGGTTTGCGCGAACTTCTTCCTGGTACGCTTTCAGAAAGTTCTCGAACCACTACAAGTGCTACGGTCAGTTGGACTAGCGCAAGCAATGTGTTTAATCCACCTATTATCGCTCAACTACAGCGATCTGCCCATGGTGCGAACAGTTGGTCGAACGTTTCTGGTGCAACAAGTAGTCCGGCAGTAGACACAGGCTTGAGTGTAGATACAAGCTACGATTATCGAGTTGCTTATACGGACGCTACTGCAACAACTGTGTATTCAAATACGCTCGTAGTTACGACCATGAAAGTCTATCCACCGTATACAGCAAATTCTGACACCGTAATTGTTGGTCCGTATGATACAGCCAGATCTGGTGCTGGCAATTGGAGCCCCGGAGCTGCCGGTTCTGTCCAGTGGCTTGTAGATGGTCATCAATATCGGGTCAGACAATCAGGAACAATCAATCGGCTTAGAATATATACACCAAATAATACGAATCTCACTGGATTTTATCTACAAATATGGAGAAAAAATGGTACTACATACGATTTGGTCGGCCAAAGCAACAATATCGCTAGTAGTTTAGCAAATGCCAGCTTCTCAACTGTAGATTTATTAACCCCAATTTCGGGAGTTCAGATTGGCGATTTTTATGGGGCGCGTATGGAAACATCAGGTTCTGCTGCAAGTTTTTATGCATATAACCCTGGTAGCGTGGTTAGTAAATTTATCGTAAACCAAACTGCTTCGTTGACAGGGATGGATTGGGCAGCCCAATTTTCTTCAGCAACTGTCGTACCGATTGAAATGTATATGAGTCCTGCGCCACAAGTAGTGTTTATTGGTGACTCAATTTTCCAGGGCGTTCCTGGTAATTATAGTTTTTTGGATCCGACTGATACTACAAATTTAGCATCTTCGATCGAGGGTCAGTTTAGTGGTATAACGGGATATACCTATCAGAACATGGGTAAGGGAAGTGATACAACTGCGATTATAACCTCACGTTTTACCAATGACGTTATAAATTTGCACCCCAGAATCGTTGTTATGGAAGGTGGCGTGAATGATATATATGGTGGTGCGGTCACAAAGGCGCAATTTTTGGCTAACTGGACTACAAATCTTGCCGCCGCTCAAGCCAGCAGCAGCATTTCGAAAATATTGGTTTTAAAAATTTTGCCCTGGACTAATGGCACGAATGTACAGAATCAAACGAGAGATGATTGGAACGCTGCTTTAGAAACACTAGTTGCAAACTACTCTAAAGCTACAGTGGTGGACGCAAGCACATATGTAGGCCAATTTAGATCTGGGGGTGACGTAGGGAATCTATGGGATATACAAACAGCATTTAGCGCCGATGGCGTTCATTTTAACCAAACCGGACATGGCCAGATTGCTCAGGCGCTAGTGGATTCCATCGATACTACGATACCAACCATTACTAATATCTCTTCTAATAAGGTTAATGGTTATTACAAAACAGGGGAAGTCATAGATATTGATATTACTTTTTCTGAAGCCGTAAGCTCGACTGGCGACGTGACAGTAACATTAGAAACTGGAGCAACCGACCGGACTTGTACATTTACTGTCACTAGCAGCACAACCGGTACCTGCAACTATACTGTTCAAGCCGGGGATGCGTCAGATGACCTCACAGTTAGCTTAATTTCTGGTACTATCGCCGACGAAGTTGAAAACTCTATGTCCGTCTTTAGCCCTGTGACAAATCTTGCGGCGAATAAGACATTGATTATTGATACGAGAGCGCCAACGATATCAGCCGTTACGCTAATATCATCCCCGACAAGTGATGTCACTCCAAGTTACGCCTTTACGACTGACGAGACTGGCACTGTCGGTTATGGCGGCGCTTGCAGCTCAACAACTACAACCGCGCTTGCTGGGGTTAACATCGTTACTTTTATATCATTAGCCGATGGAACATATACCAATTGTACGATTACAATTACCGACACAGCTACAAATGTATCTAATACGCTAGCAGTAGCCAGCTTTACTATCGATACCTCTACGCCTGCATCAACATCAGCGCCTGCTCCTGTGACTGCAACTTCTTCGACAATCGATGATATCCCTGAACCAGAAGTTGAGCAGGTAAGATATAACACAGTCACTTTCGCTAACTCTAGTAACGGTGCCGCTATCCAGCTTGAAACCCCTGAAGGCACTACAATAACTTGTTCTGCCTCAGTAGCTGAGAGTACGCTAAGTAACCAAGATTCTGAACATAGTTACCCCGTGGGACTAGTCGACTTCTGCCTTACTGTACCTATCGGATCAACTAACACTATAAAACTAACATTTGTAACTAATCTTGCCCTAGATGACGTAATGGCGTTTAAATTCAGCAACGAAGTCGGCACATATACAGAAGTGCGGAATGCAACTATTACAGAAACAATGTTAGGTAATCAGCGTGCCTTGTTGGTTGCTTACCAGGTAACAGATGGCGGCGAACTAGACGGCGACAGTACTGTAAACGGGACAATTCTTGATCCAATTGGGTTGGCTGCTTCTAATGATCCAGAGTCCAGTATCAGTACAACGACTCCACCGTATTTGTTGATTACGCTTAGCATAATTGGAGTTAGTGGGTTACTTATATTTATAGCAGCTAACATTAGGGCTAGGCGCTAGCTTAACCAGAAACTACTATGCAAACCAGCTATAAATTACTAAATATGCAGTAAAATGAAAGCAAATATGTCACAAATTACACAAAGCTACAAAGGAACAAGAGATTTTTACCCCGAAGATAAACGCCTCCAGAAATGGATGTTTGGCGTAATGCGGTCGGCTGTTGAGAGATTTGGCTACGAAGAATATGATGCACCGGTATTGGAAAGCACTGAGCTTTTCAAAATGAAAGGTAGCGAAGAAATTATTGACGACCAAACCTATACCTTTGAAGATCGTGGTGGCCGTAGTGTTACGCTTCGCACCGAAATGACCCCGAGCGTTAGTCGAATGGTAGCTGCCAAACGTCAAGAGCTGGCGTATCCGCTGCGTTGGTATTCAATTCCGAACCTGTGGCGCTATGAAAGACCGCAGCGTGGACGACTTCGCGAATTCTGGCAACTAAACGTTGATATTTTTGGTGTTGAAGGACTAGAAGCTGAATTTGAAGTTATTCAAGTGGCGGATTCGATCATGCAAGCATTTAATGCAAAGCGCGCCAGCTACACAATCAAACTTAATAGCCGAGTATTTGTTGATGAATTATTAACGAAATACATCGGTCTTGACGGTGTAGAAGTAAACACTATTCGCAGATTAATTGATAAAAAAGACAAACTTGAGCAGACGGAATTTGCGGCCGGCGTCGATGCAGCCATGAATCCTACGCAGCGTGAAAGCGGTGCATCCGATAAGCTTTTAGCAGTTTTAGGTGCTAAGTCGGTTGCTGAATTGCCAGAGGATCTAAGAAATGTCGCAAGTCTTCAAAAACTAACTAAACTACTCGGTCAGTTAAGAGATTCTGGAATCACCAATGTTGAGTTTGACGTGAGTTTAATGCGTGGGTTTGACTATTACACCGATATTGTTTTTGAAGTATTTGACGAAAACCCTGAAAATAATCGTTCGATGTTTGGCGGTGGTCGTTATGACGGCCTAGTTGGTCTGTTCGGTGTGGAACCTGTGCCGACGGTTGGTTTTGGAATGGGAGATGTGACTCTTGAGAACTTCTTGAGAGATAACGACCTAATACCAAAGCTAAAAACCGAAACTGAACTGTATATTGCACTAATCGGTGATGTGTTTGTCGATGCACAAAAACTAATTACAAAGCTTCGTGACGAGGGAGTAAGCGTTGCAGTTGATGTCACAGACCGAAAACTCGGTAAACAGATAGAAACAGCCGTAAAAAAAGGCATTCAGTATCTGTTGGTAATTGGCGAAGAAGAGCTGAAAACCGAGAAGTTTAAGTTGAAAGATCTACAAACTGGCAACGAGGATGAGCGCTCTCTAGAACGAATCGTTTCAATTGTGCGCGCTAGAGGTGACAAATCTTTAATTGATTGATAGACTAGCCTTCTATGCAGGTAAAAACTGAAAAAATTTCTGAGACTAAATATAAGTTAAACGTCGCAATTGACGAGGCGACCTTAAAGTTAGCAAAAACTCACACCATTACTAAACTTGGTCAAAATGTTAAGGTTGCTGGGTTTAGAGCTGGCAATGCACCACTTCACCTAATTGAAAAAGCCATCGACCAACAACAGCTTCAAGCTGAATTTATTGATGACGCTCTAAACCACGCCTACCGACAAGCAATAACTGAAGCAAAACTACGACCAGTATTGCCACCTACAGTGAGCTTAACTAAGTTTGTACCATACTCGACTTTAGAATTTACGGCTATGGTTGAGGTTTTGGGCAAGATCGTAGTTGCTGACTATAAGAAGCTTAAAATGACTCGCCCAATTGCAAAAGTTGAGGTTGAAGAGGTCGAAAAAGTCATTGCAAATATGCGCCGTCAAATGGCTGAAAAAACAGATGTTAAGCGTCCAGCCAAGAACGATGACGAAGTTTGGATCGATTTTGAGGGCGTTGACGACAAGAAAAAACCAGTAAAAGGAGCAGACGGCAAAGACTATCCATTACTTTTAGGTAGTAAAACCTTTATTCCTGGATTCGAAGAACAACTTGTTGGCGTCAGTGCCGGTGATGAAAAAACCTTTACCCTAACTTTTCCTAGCGATTATGGCGTTAAAGCCATGCAAGGCAAAAAAGTTACTTTCAAGGTAACTGTTGAAAACGTTAAAGAAGTTAAGCTTCCAGAACTTACTGACGAATTTGTTGCGAAAGTTAGCCCCGTAAAGACCGTTAAAGACTTAAAAGACGATATTAAAAAAGAACTTGGTGTTGAGAAACAGAAGCAGGCAGACAATGATTTCGAGGCCGAAATTATTAATGCCGTCACGCTAAAGTCAAAATTGGACATTCCAGAAGGACTACTTGAAGAGCAAGCAAGCGCAATATTAGCTGAGCTCCAGCGCAACATTACCTACCGTGGTCTTACTATGCAAGAATATCTAGACGACGCCGGAATGACTGCCGAAGAGCAAAAAGCTAAAGAGATAATGCCGGAGGCCGAACGCCGCTTAAAAGCCGGTTTAGTCTTATCTGAGATTGCCGACCAAGAGAATATTACCGTTACAGACGAAGAAATAGAAAGTCGCCTGCAGAATCTAAAAAGCCAGTATCATAATGACCCTAAGATGATTGCAGAACTTGAAAAACCAGAAAACCGCGGTGATATCGCCGCCCGACTTCTAACTGAAAAAACCATCGTCTACCTAGTCAAACAAGTTTCAAATAATTAGCACTCTTGACACTAAAGTGCCAATTATATAAACTTATAACTATTAAATACAGGGGTAAATATGTTGATTCCTACAGTTATTGAGACAGATGGTAGAGGTGAGCGAGCGTATGATATTTATTCTCGTCTTTTAAAAGACCGTATTGTTTTTGTCGGTGAAGATATCGAACCGCATACCGCTAATCTGATTATTGCTCAAATTCTTTTCCTAGAAAACGAAGATCCCAAAAAAGACATAATTATGTATATCAACAGCCCGGGCGGTTCGATTTATGATGCTTTGGCGATCTATGACACGATGCAATACGTTAAGCCGGATATCCAGACCGTTGGTATTGGCCTACAAGCCAGTGCTGCCGCCTTCTTACTATGCTCTGGAACTAAAGGCAAAAGATCAATTTTACCTAATGGAACAGTCATGATTCATCAGCCACGATCTGGAACTAAAGGCGTTATTACAGACATGGAAATTAGCCTAAAAGAAGGTCTTAGACTTAAGAAGCGCATGAACGAGATAATGTCGCAAAATACCGGTCAGCCAATTAAGAAGATTACTGAAGATATGGAACGTGATCTTTGGATGAGCCCAGAAGATGCTAAAAAGTACGGTCTTGTTGATAAAATTATTACCAAGAGATAGTAAAACTTATTACCTCAAATTTTCTGTTGACAAAGTATAATCACTAGGGCACAATACTACGCGAAGAAGTAGGGTAAGTGGGCCTTTGCTCGAGACCGTCTGAATCTCGGGCTTTTAGGTTCTGCTAGTTAGCTTCACTCAAAGCATTATCAACTATTTAAGCAGAACGAATGGAGTCTTTTTAACTTGAAGGCACAAGCTAAAACTACGACAAAAACAAAAAACTTAAATGTATTAACTAACTCTGGTCGAGTTAGTTTTACTGACGCAAAAGATATTGACCTACCAAATTTAGTAGATCATCAAACAAAATCGTTCCAATGGTTCGTTGACGAAGGTCTTGGCGAGCTTTTCGCTGAAATTTATCCGATCGACGACTATACTGGTACAAAACTATCCCTACGTTTTAAAAGTTATCACTTTGAGCCGCCAAAGATCTCAGAAGCTGAGGCTCGAGAAAACAATGTTAGCTACGACGCTCCACTAAAAGCTATTGTTGAGTTAACAAATAAGGTTACGGGCGAAGTTAAAGAACAAGAAATCTACCTTGGTGACTACCCATGGATGACAGAGCGCGGTACTTTTGTAATTAATGGTGCTGAACGCGTTGTTGTTAGCCAGCTGATTCGATCATCTGGCGTTTTCTTTACTTCAACGACTCACGGAGCTAAAAACCTCTATGGTGCAAAAGTTATTCCTGGACGTGGTGCATGGTTAGAATTTGAAACAGCCGCATCTGGAGCTTTGTACGTCAAGATTGACCGCCGTCGCAAACTTCCAGTTACAACTCTACTTCGCGCTCTTGGTATGAGCGACCAACAGATGAAAGAAGCCTTCAAGCACGTCGATAGCGGCGAAGTAAGCTTACTTGATATAACTCTTGAAAAAGATCCTGCTAAAGGGGCTAATGAAGCTCTAATCGAAGTTTATAGACGACTTCGACCAGGCGATCTTGCAACTGTAGATAACGCCCGTGGTCTTATTGAAAACATGTTTTATAACTACAAGCGCTTCGACTTCAGTCGAGTTGGTCGTTATAAGCTAAACAAGCGACTTGACCTTGATGTGCCTAACACTGCCGAAAACCGAGTTATGCGACTCGATGATCTTACAGCTATCATTGCTGAGATTATTCGCCTTCATAACACTCAGGAAGCAGCTGATGATATTGATTCATTAGACTCACGACGCGTCAAACTTGTTGGTGAACAGGTTCAAAGACAATTTAGAATTGGTTTACTTCGAATGGAGCGCAATGCTAAGGATCGAATGAGCATGTGCGAAATCGAAACAGTTATGCCAGCTCAGCTTATTAACGCCCGACCAGTGGTTGCGGCCGTTCGTGAGTTTTTTGCTAGCTCACAACTTAGCCAGTTCATGAAACAGGTTAACCCATTGAGCGAACTAGCTCACAAGCGACGTCTTAGTTCTATGGGACCAGGTGGTCTTAGCCGAGAACGTGCAGGTTTCGAAGTGCGAGATGCGCACGCTACTCACTACGGTCGTATCTGTGTCATTGAAACTCCGGAAGGTGCAAACATCGGTCTAGTACTTAACCTTGCTGCATATGCACGAGTTAACGACTACGGATTTATCGAAACTCCTTACCGAAAAGTAATTAACGCCGTAACTGCCAAAAATGCTGTTGGACATATTGCCAGCGTCAACCTAGAAGACGAAAAAGGTAAAATCCTTGTAAAAGCTGGAAATAAAATTACTGCAGATGATGCTAAAAAACTTGCGGCTATTAAAACTCAGGTTACATGGCCTGTTAAAGCCAAAGTTTCAAATGAAATTGTTTATGTAGATGCTTCAGAAGAAAAAAGTGCAGTTATCGCCGGCGCAGGCAACAAAGTCGACAAAGATGGTTACTTCGTTGAAGATCGAGTTTCGGCGCGCAATCGCCTAGTTGCCGGTGAAGTTGACGCTAATGAAGTTACTCACATCGATGCTTCAGACAAACAAATTGCTGGAACTAGCGCTGGACTTATTCCGTTTATCGAAAAAGACTACGTGCTTCGTTCACTTATTGGTTCAAACCAGCAACAACAGGCTGTGCCACTACTACGACCACAGTCACCGATTGTGGCATCCGGACTTGAAGAAGCTGTTGCTCGAAACTCTGGCCAGTTAATCTTAGCTGAGGCGGATGGAGTTGTCGAAAAAGCAACTGCCGATGATGTAGTTGTTAAATACGGTAAAAACTCTGTTCACTATCACCCGCTGCACTATGTACGCAGTAACGAAGGCACAAGCATTACTCAGCGTCCAGTTGTTAATACTGGCGATAAAGTAAAAGCTGGTGACCCAATTATTGAAGGTATGTCAGTCGAGAATGGTGAATTAGCACTTGGTAAAGACGTTACTGTGGCATTTATGCCATGGGCTGGATACAACTTTGAAGACGCCATCGTTATTTCTAACCGTCTAGTCTCTGAAGATGTTTTAACGAGCATTAATATTGTAGATTACATGACAGAGGTTCGCGAGACAAAGCTTGGCCCTGAAATTGTTACACGAGATATCCCAAATGTGTCTGAAGACGCTCTTCGACATCTTGACGAAGAAGGTATTGTTCGCATCGGTGCCGAAGTACATCCTGGCGATATCCTTGTCGGAAAAATTACTCCAAAAGGTGAACAAGAGCTTTCGAGTGAAGAGCGTTTGCTCCGAGCTATCTTTGGCGAAAAAGCTAAAGAAGTCCGAGATACTTCACAACGCATGAGTAACGGCAAACACGGTAAAGTTGTCGGAGTTAAGATCTTTAGTCGTGCCAATGGTCACGAGCTAAAAGCTGGAGTTTTGATGCAAGTTCAGGTTTTCGTTGCTCAAATGCGCAAAATTCAGGTTGGTGACAAATTAGCTGGACGACACGGTAACAAAGGTGTTATTGCTCGCGTACTACCTGCTGAAGACATGCCATTCATGGAAGACGGAACTCCGGTTGATGTAGTACTTAACCCACTTGGTGTGCCGTCACGTAGAAACATCGGACAGTTGTTCGAAGTTCACCTTGGCATGGCCGCTGCCGCACTTGGTATGAAGGTTGTCTCTCCTCCATTTAACGGTGTTCCTGGCGACAAGATTAAAGAACTTCTTGTTCAAGCAGGTCTACCGGAAGATGGCAAGATTCAGCTATATGACGGCCGAACTGGCGATGTTTTCAAAGAGAAAACTGCAGTCGGTAAGATGTACATGATTAAACTTGACCACATGGTTACTGATAAGATCCATGCCCGATCAACTGGTCCTTACACAATGGTTACCCAACAGCCACTTGGCGGAAAAGCTCAAAATGGTGGTCAACGATTTGGAGAAATGGAAGTCTGGGCGTTGGAGGCTTACGGTGCTGCAAATACACTTCAAGAAATGCTTACTATCAAGTCAGACGACGTTTACGGACGAAGCAAGGCCTACGAAAGCATCATCAAGCGCACACAGATCGAAGGACCAAAAGTTCCGGAAAGCTTTAACGTGCTTGTTAAAGAGCTTCAAGGTCTTAGCCTGCGAGTTGACTTAGTCGACTCAAAAGAGGGGCAGTTAGTTGATGCCGAAGCAGTGCTTGAGGCAAATATCAAAGACGAGGCTGCACATCTAGCAGCTGTCGATATGCCAAAAGACTCAATATCTGACATTGATGTTACTGAAGAAGCCGTAGCTGACGAATTTGAAATATTAGATACCGATGCTACTGGAGTTCCGATAATCGTTGATGAAGACGATGACACTGACGACACAACAACTACCGATGAAACGAACGAAGGAGAAAACGAATAATGATGCGACGTTACGACCACGGAACAAACATTGCCGACTTTGATGCGGTACGACTAACAATTGCTAGTTCAGAAGATATTTTGGACTGGAGCCATGGTGAAGTTCTAAAACCAGAAACAATTAACTATCGTACTCAGAAACCTGAGCGCGACGGATTGTTCTGCGAAAGAATCTTCGGACCTGCAAAAGATCTAACTCAGCACGATGCCAAACTTAAAGGTATTAGGTCTCGTGAAGTTGCTGTCGATAAAAAAGGTGAAATTGTCACCAAAACTATAGTTCGACGCGAACGTATGGGTCATATTACGCTTGCCGCTCCAGTTTCTCACATCTGGTTCCTTCGTGGCACTCCTAGTCCAATCGGTCTAGTCCTAAACATGACTGTTAAAAACCTTGAAAGAATCGCTTACTTTGCTAGCTATGTTTTCCTAAAAGTCGACGAAGCAAAACGCGACCAAATGCTTGCTGACAAAGAAGCTGAATTCGAAGCAGCAAAAGTTGCTATCAAGGCTCGTTTTGAAAAAGAAGCTTCCGATGAAAAAGCCGACGTTAAGGCGCTTGCTGAAGCTCAGACAAAAGAAATTGAAGAGCTAACAGAAAATTACTTACAAACCAAAGAACAGCTATCCAGCCTTGTACTTCACGCACTTGTTCCTGAAACTGACTTCCGAAACATGCCTGACGATATTCAGGATCTTGTCGAAGTTGGAATGGGTGGTTCTGCTATTAAGGCTATGCTTGATACTGTCGATCTTGGAAAACTAATCGAGGACCTAAATAAAGAAGCAATTGAAGCTAAAGGTCAACGCAAAAAGAAGATCATGAAGCGACTTCGAATGCTTGAAAACATGCATCGTTCTGGCATCAAGCCGAACAGCATGTGCGTGACGGTTCTTCCTGTAATTCCTCCAGACCTTCGTCCTATGGTTCAGCTGACTGGAGGTCGGTTTGCTACTTCAGATCTAAACGACCTTTATCGTCGAGTTATTAACCGAAATAACCGTCTTAAGAAGTTGGTTGATCTAAATGCACCAGAAATTATTCGTCGTAATGAACAGCGAATGCTTCAAGAAGCCGTTGATGCACTAATCGACAATAGCTCGGCTCGCAGTGGACGTGCTGTTAGCACCACTGGACAACGCCGACGTCTAAAATCGCTTAGCGACATGCTAAAAGGCAAGCAAGGCCGATTCCGACAGAACTTGCTTGGAAAGCGTGTTGACTACTCTGGTCGTTCGGTAATCGTAGCTGGCCCAGAACTTAACATCCACCAGTGTGGTCTTCCAAAAATGATGGCTCTCGAACTATTTAAACCTTTTGTGATTGGTCTTCTAATTGAACAAGACATTGCCCATAACATTCGTGCGGCAACAAGAATGATTGAACTTGGTGAAACAGTTGTTTGGGATGCACTTGACGAAGTCATTAAAGGAAAATACGTACTTCTAAACCGTGCACCAACACTTCACCGACTTGGTATTCAAGCTTTTCAGCCAAAGCTGATCGAAGGAAAAGCTATCCAACTTCACCCGCTGGTTTGTAAGGGCTTCAACGCCGACTTCGATGGTGACCAAATGGCCGTGCACTTGCCGCTAAGCGACGCAGCGCAGGCCGAAGCTCGTGACCTTATGAGTGCTAGCCGCAATATTCTAAAACCTGCCGACGGTACTCCTGTACTACACATTACTCAAGATATTGTGCTTGGTTCTTACTACATTACTTACGACCGCTATCCAGATAAGAAGCGTCGAGCATTCTCGTCAGTTGACGAAGCTTTCTTCGCCTACGAAGCCGGTAATCTACTAATTCAGGATCCAATCCGAGTTAGTTTCAGAGGTGAGGTTTTAGAAACTTCACTTGGTCGAGTTCTATTTAACGAAATCTTCCCAGAAGAATTCCCATTCCAAAACGAAGCTATGACCGCCAAAAAACTTCAAAAAGTTATGGCATTGGTTTATAGAACTCTTGGACAGGAAAAAACTGCTGAAATTGCCGACGAACTAAAGAACATTGCCTTTTACTATGCAACACTTTCTGGCCTATCGATGGGTATGGAAGACTTTGTTCCTATTGACGGTCTTAGTGACGTAATTAAAGAAGGTGAAAAACAAGCTGCTTTGATTTCTGTTCAGTATGATCAAGGCTTCATTACCAATGAAGAACGTGCTCGTTTGACTATCGATAACTGGGAAGCGATCGACGCACGTGTTCAGAAGATGCTTAACACTCAAATGGAAGGCATCGACAATAGCATGTCAATTAGCGTTACTTCTGGTGCTCGTGGATCGCTTTCAGAAATGAAAAACATCGTAGGTATGCTTGGAATTCTTTCTGACGCTACTGGACGCGAGATTGAGCTACCAGTTAAGAACGGCTTCAAACAAGGTCTTACGACTTTGGAATACTTTACAGGTGCTCGTGGAACACGTAAATCGCTAGTCGACATTGCTCTTCGTACTGCCGACTCAGGTTACCTAACAAGACGATTGGTTGATGTTTCGCAAGATGTCTTTACTGTTGAAGACGAAGATCACGATCCAGGCTTTACAATGCACAAATCCGATGCTGCCGAACTTGGAATTACTCTAGGAACTCGTCTGCTCGGACGTTACCTTGCTGAAACTCTAAAGATTGACGGCAAAATGATTGCCCGCCGCGGTGATCTTGTAACTAGCGAGCTTGCAGAAAAGATCGATGCCTCAGAAATAGAATCTATTAAGATCATGAGTGTACTTTCGACCTCATTGGTTCGTGGAATCCCACGTAAGAGCTATGGACTTGATCCGGCAAATGGTCAGCTTGTTGTTACGTCTCATCCGATTGGCGTTATTGCTGCTCAAAGTATTGGTGAACCTGGTACACAGCTAAGCCTTGACTCTAAGCACCGTATTTCGGTTATTGAGGATAACACCGCTCAGGGTCTTACTCGTATCGAAGAGCTTTTCGAAGCTCGAACTCCAAAAGGTCAGGCGTATCTTACTGATATTGCAGGTAAGGTTAAGCTTTGGGAAGAAGGCGAAAACTACGTCGTTCAGATTACAGGAAAAGATCAAAAACAGACTGTGCTTGAAATCGGTGGACGTGTGCCTAAAGTTAAGGCCGGCACAGAAGTTTCAATCGGTGATGTCGTAGCTTCAGGTGATGGCGGCGAAAACCCACTTGTCACGCCAGTTTCTGGATCTGTCGAAATATCGGCAACTGAAATTATTGTCACTCCACACGAAACAGCCTCTGTAAAATACGAAATCCCAGGATTTAAACAATTGTTAGTTAAAGACGGCGATATTGTTGCTCAGGGAGATCGCCTAACCAGTGGTTCGATTAACCTACAGGAACTAATGCGCCTTAAAGGTGTCGAAGAAACTCAGCGCTATATTGTCAACGAAGTTAGCCGTATCTTCGCTAACCAGGGTCAGCTGATTTCTGACAAACACCTTGAAATTGTTATCCGGCAAATGTTTAGTCGGGTTCAGGTTGAGGATGCTGGAGATAGTCAGTTCGTTATTGGTGATATTGCTTCCCGTGCTGCGGTTGTTGAAGAGAACCTTCGTCTAATCGAAGCCAAGCAAGAACCAGTTGTCTACACACAGTTACTTCTAGGAATTACCAAGGTTTCGATCTGGTCAGACAGCTTCCTATCGGCGGCTAGCTTCCAGGATACAACAAGAGTGTTAATCTCAGCTGCAACTAGTGGAAAGCTAGATCAACTCCACGGTCTAAAGGAAAACGTCATCTTAGGTCGCAAGATTCCAGTTGGAACTGGAGTAGTAAAAGAAGAAGTCGTAACTTCGGTTGCGGAAGAAGCTTAAATCTGTTAAAGTAGGAGAACATGCCAACAATCAACCAACTAATTCGCAAACCAAGAAAGATGCCCGGTCTTAAGACAAAAAGCCCGGCACTGCTTGATGTTGTAAACAACTTAAAAAATAAGACTTACGAAAAGAACTCACCGTTTAAAAGAGGAGTTTGCGTCAAAGTAACTACCAAAACTCCAAAGAAGCCTAACTCGGCACTTCGAAAAGTTGCTCGTGTTCGCTTAAGTAACGGCAACGAAGTTTGGGCCTACATTGGTGGCGAAGGTCACAACCTACAGGAACACGCCGTTGTGCTGGTTCGTGGAGGTCGTGTACCGGATCTTCCAGGTGTACGTTACCACATTGTTCGCGGATCACTTGACCTTCAGGGTGTTTCTGGCCGCAAACGAGGACGTTCAAAGTACGGTACAAAGAAAGAAAGTAAATAATGCCACGAAAAACTACCAAAGCACTAGTTCGAGAAGTCGCACCAGATCGAAAATATAAGTCGGTAATGGTTCAACGATTAATCAACAAGATTATGCTTGCTGGCAAAAAACAAATTGCCGAAGCAATTGTTTATGATGCTATCGAAGATGCTGCAAAGCGCTTAAAACAAGAAAACCCACTAGAGGTTTTTGAAAAGGCACTTGCCAATATTCGACCAGCACTTGAAACCCGCTCACGCCGAGTAGGTGGCGCAAACTACCAAATCCCTTTTGAAGTAAAAGGTCAGCGACAAATGCACCTTGCCATGATGTGGCTTGTGGCTGCTTCACGTTCACGTAAAGGTATGCCGATGAGCCAGCGTCTTAGCCTAGAACTTGTTGATGCTTTCAATAACACCGGAACGGCTGTTAAGAAGAAAGAAGACACACACAAAATGGCCGAATCTAACCGAGCCTTCGCTCACTTCGCGAGATAGATATGTCAGTATCGGAGAGATTACTTTGTCCGACAACTGGTTTAGAGTGTAGCTACAGAGTTCACTTAGATGAACTATATTCACCGATCGGGCAAGAACACGTACCAGAAGAGTTTAATCCAGTAACTGATGGCATAAAACTTGCTGCAAGATTTGCAGAACATAGTGCCGTAGCTCGAGTACTTAGCTGTGAAGGCCCGGGCGATGATTTAAGTTGCCCGACCGCAGAAACGATGGCTAATAGTCGAACTAGAACTGCATCAAGATCAGTAGTAAAAAAAGTAATTAGTTTTATTAGAGGAACAAAATAATGGCAGAAAAAAAATACAAATTAGAAGACGTTCGAAACATTGGGATTATTGCTCATATTGATGCTGGAAAAACCACAACTACCGAAGGTATTTTGTTTCGAACCGGCTTAAAGCACAAAATTGGTGCTGTCCATGACGGTGCAACCACGACCGACTGGATGGAGCAAGAGCGCGAGCGTGGAATTACTATTACTGCCGCTGCAGTGACTTGTTTTTGGCAGAACCGCAAAATTAACATCATCGACACACCGGGGCACATTGACTTCACCGCTGAGGTAGAACGCTCTCTGCGCGTCTTAGACGGCGCTGTAGTCGTTTTTGACGGTAAGATGGGTGTTGAGGCCCAAACCGAGACAGTATGGCGTCAGGCCGACAAATATCGCACACCGCGCATTTGTTTTATTAATAAGATTAACCAAACCGGTGGTGATTTTTATAAGAGTCTTGATTCGTTACATGCACGACTTAATAAAAACGCATTTCCTATCCACCTGCCTATTGGTTTTGAACAGTCAATTAACGGTGTCGTTGACCTCATTACGATGAAGTCGTACACCTACAAAGAATTTACCGATAAGAGTCTTGTTGAAGGCGAAATTCCTGAAGATATGATGGAAAAGGTCAAGCGCTACCGAAGTCTGCTTATCGAGAACGCTGTTTCAGAAGATGAAGCAATGCTAGAGAAATATCTTGAAGTTGGTGAAGATGGTTTGAGTGTTGATGAAATCAAGCAAGCTGTTCGTACTGCAACGTTGAATGGTAACTTCTATCCTGTAACCGGTGGTGATGGACGCGGTGTTATTGTCGAAAAACTGCTCGATGCCATGGTCGAATTCCTACCAAGCCCACTAGATCGTGGTTCAACTTGGGGAACACAACCAAAAACTGGTGATGAGATCGAACGAAAACCAGAAGAATCAGAGCCATTTGCTGGCCTAGCTTTCAAGATTGCAACCGACCCATTTGTCGGAAAACTTGCATTCTTCCGCGTTTACTCTGGAAAGATTGTTGCCGGAAGCTACATCTTAAACAGCTCAACCGGCGAAAAGGAACGAGTTGGTCGAATTGTGCGTATGTTTGCTGATCAGCGTGAAGATGTTACCGAAGTTGGCGCTGGAGATATCGCTGCTATCGTTGGGCTAAAAGGTACTACAACCGGAAATACTCTTTGCGATGTCGCTCACCCAATTGTGCTTGAAAGCATTACTTTTGCTGAACCACCAGTTTCGATTGCAATCGAACCAGCTACAAAAGCCGACCAAGAAAAGATGAGTATTGCCTTGCAGCGTCTTGCTGAAGAAGATCCAACTTTCCGAGTTTCTTCAAATGCCGAAACTAACCAGACTATAATTTCTGGAATGGGTGAGCTACACCTCGAAATCATTGTTGATCGTATGAAGCGTGAATTTGGTGTTATGGCTAATGTTGGTGCGCCACAGGTTGCCTACCGTGAAACAATCCGCAAAGACGGCGTTGAAGCAGAAGGTAAGTTTGTTCGCCAATCAGGTGGACGTGGTCAATATGGTCACGTTTGGTTGCGACTTAGCCAAAACGAGACTGGTAAAGGTTTTGAGTTTATTAACTCCATTAAGGGTGGAACAGTCCCTAGTGAATACATCAAACCTGTACAAGAAGGTGTTGCTGAAGCATTGCAAAACGGTGTTTTGGCCGGCTACCCGGTTGTAGACGTAAAAGTCGAACTTTACGATGGTAGCTACCACGATGTTGACTCCTCAGAAATGGCCTTCAAGATTGCCGGAAGCATGGGTATTCAGGCTGGTGTTAAGAAAGCCAATCCGGTTATCTTAGAGCCGATCATGAACCTAGAAGTTGTTACACCGGAAGAGTTCATGGGTGACATCATCGGCGACTTGAGCGCCCGCCGCGGACGAGTTGAATCGATGGACGACCGCTTTGGCGCAAAGGTAATTAAAGCCTACGTACCTCTTGCCGAACTATTTGGTTACACCACAGATATCCGTAGCATGACCCAAGGTCGAGCCGCAAGCACTATGGAACTTGACCACTATGCTGACGTACCGAACAACGTTGCTGAAGCCATCATCGCCAAAAACGGCAAATAATCTTTACAAACAGATTGAAGACTGTTAATATTGACAGGTAACTCGCGTGAGGGCTTTTGCTTTTGACGCAAAAATGGAACGCGAAAAACACTAATATAACGATAAATAAACCAAGGAGAACCCTCTAAATGGCAGATTTTAAGCGAGACAAACCGCATGTTAACGTTGGTACTATGGGTCATGTCGACCACGGTAAGACCAGCCTAACAGCAGCTATCACTATGGTGCTTGCAAAGCGCCTCCCAAGTGAAGTTAACAAACCAGTTAAGTACGACCAAATCGACAACGCACCTGAAGAAAAAGCACGTGGTATAACCATTGCTACTTCTCACCAGGAGTATGAATCAGAAAAGCGTCACTACGCGCATGTTGATATGCCTGGTCACGCCGACTACGTTAAGAACATGATTACTGGTGCCGCTCAAATCGACGGTGCTATCTTGGTTGTGTCTGCTGCAGACGGTCCAATGCCTCAAACTCGTGAGCACGTTTTGCTTGCTAAGCAGGTAGGTGTTCCATCGGTTCTTGTTTTCTTGAACAAGATGGATCTTGCCGATGCTGAACTTGTCGACCTAGTCGAAGAAGAAGTTCGCGACCTACTAGCTAAGTACGAATTCGACCGCAATGCACCTATCATTCGTGGTTCTGCAACAAAAGCTATTGAAGGCGACAGCGCCAACGAAGATGCAATTATGGAACTTGTTAAAGCTATGGACGACTTCATTCCAGAGCCTAAGCGTGAGCTAGACAAGCCATTCCTAATGCCAATCGAAGACGTTTTCTCAATCAAGGGTCGTGGCACAGTTGCTACTGGCCGTGTTGAGCAAGGAATCGTCAAAGTTAACGAGGAAGTTGAAATTGTCGGTATCCGCCCAACTTCAAAATCTGTTGTAACTGGTGTTGAGATGTTTAAAAAGAATCTTGACCAAGGTCAAGCTGGCGACAATGTTGGTATCTTGCTTCGAGGAATCGAACGTGACGACATCGAACGTGGTCAAGTTTTGGCCAAAACTGGTTCGATCACTCCACACACTGAATTTGACGCTGAAGTTTACATCCTAAACAAAGAAGAAGGCGGTCGCCACACTCCATTCTTCAAGGGTTACAAGCCACAGTTCTACTTCCGTACTACGGACGTAACTGGTGAGGTTGAACTTCCTGCTGACAAAGAAATGGTTATGCCTGGTGACACTGTTACTTTCAAGGTAAAGCTACTTTCTCCAATTGCTATGGATCAAGGTCTTCGCTTCGCTATTCGCGAAGGTGGTAAGACTGTTGGTGCTGGTGTTGTGACTAAAATTACCAAATAAAACAAAACAGTTTACTAAAAAATAAAAAAGCGCTAGAGCTATCTGGCGCTTTCTTATTAATACTTGTACAAATACATAAAATGTATCATTATATAAGCCATGCCTAAATATACAATTTCAGTAGAAAAACGACCGGGAATTAATGGTGGCAGTATCGCCTGGATTGAGCCACGTCTTGAACCAACAGACAAAGAATTATTATCAGAAGATCCTCGAACTGCAAGTCTGGTCGGAGGGTTAAAGCTTGATTTGTTCTCCCAGAGCGAAGGTTACTTTCTTTCAGTTGAAGAGCTGACGGGACGTGGTGTTTTTGGAGATGTACACAAAACTGTCCACGAAGTAGTTCACTCGATTAGCGGAAGACTTGCCGGCGTGTTGCAGGATGCGGGTATTGAAGTGGATGTTGAATTTGTCAGCTAATCTCTTGCAAAGGGGGTAGTTTTCTAAATGGTTTTGTTGTAGAATAGGCCTGTAAATTAATGGTGCTGACTAAAAGTCGTTACGATTGTTCTCTATAACAGCGTAAAGATGTTACAGCGCAAACGTAAGTAGATAGAAAGGTTTTTAATATGGCAGAAGCCAAAAAAGTAAAAAAAGAAGTAGAGATAGTAGAGCCAAAGGTTGTAGTTAAAGCTGATGATGCACCAAAAGCGCCAGAAGGTAAGCAACGCATTAGAATTCGTCTGAAAGCTTTTGACCACAAAGTAATCGATGTTTCAACAAAGCAGATCGTAGAAACCGCTTTGCGTACTGGCGCTACAATTGCCGGTCCTATTCCTCTTCCTACAAAAAAGACAGTTTATACGGTTGTTACAAGCCCGCACGTCTTCAAAAAGGGTCGTGAACAGTTCGAAATGCGAATTCATAAGCGTATCATCGATGTTTTTGAGCCAACACCAAAGACTATCGACAGTTTGATGAACTTGTCCTTACCAGCCGGCGTTGAAGCTGAAATCAAGATGTAGCTACGACAGTAGATGCATGATCTTCATGGCTATCTAGTCTTGAAGATGCTTCGCGTTTTTCACGTTCTCGAGTTACGGATTGCCTAAAAGCTTCCATAAAGGTTGCAAGCTTGTCGTCGTCAATTTCTCCAAAAGATGATTCAAGACTTGTCGCAACCAAAACAGCGTCTACTAACGGTACATAACTGCCAACGTTCTCGGCATTAACTCCACTTGCAACGGCTAGTTTTGAACGATTTATGGCTGCACGCATAGCTGTCAATTTTTCCAATGATGCTGGTGAACCTGTTCTCGGACCAGTGGTAGTTACAAAATCAACATAAGGGTCTGCCTTTTGGGCCATCAATGCACTCTGCTCTGGATTTTCGGTATAATTTGCTGCTTTGTGAGAAACCCCAGCAAATAGTTTTGTTTCTTTTGTACTATCCCTGGGCGTTAATTCTTGTAAATATTCCATACAATCTTGATCAAATGGATACCAATCTGTCCAAAGAGCATCTGGCACTAATCCAGAAACTACTAGTATTTGATATGCGTCAAAAGGATGACGCATATCTAGAAAGTTGAGTCCGATAAAGGCATCTGGAAACGCTGCTGTTACCGCTTCGTAACGTCGCAGTAAGGAGGCAGCATTAAATTCATGGTTAATTAAAAAAGCGCCGTCTGCTCCGGCGCTGATTACTCGCTCAACTGCGTTTAATGTTCCTGCTACTCGTTCGTTATGAATAACTGGATACAGTTTTGGTCCACCAAATTCGACATTCGACATTTTATACCCCTCTTGTTTAAAAGTACTGTACTACAAAATATTGAATAACAACATTATTATGTTAAACACAAGCTTTTTGCTAAACTGTTAATAATGAAAAAACAACAACAAAGAGCCAAAGAATCAGACAGTGCTTATGTACTAAAGTTAATACTTTATATATTCCTAGGGTCATTATGGTTACGGGTCGGAGTGAATAATTCAGATTGGTTTGTTCCGATGCCTTTGGGCTTTGTAGTAGGTCTTCTACTTACTTCACATGAACATTTTCGAATAGATAAAAAAATAGAATACGCAATATTGGTCTGCGTAATGTTTATTAGCTTTTTCTTACCGTTCGGAATAGTCCTTGGTCTTTAAACTTCTTGACCATAAGAGGTAGAGCTGGTACAATTGCACGGTAATTTGATTATCGCTAGGCGAATATCTGCTTGGTGAGTTAGCAAGTCTTATTGGCAAGCCCTTAGGAAACTGCTAGACACCAAGTGTTTTTGTGCCTTAAAGATAACTATAAATAACAGAGGTAAAACGTTAGCTGTGAAAGCATTAATCACAAGAAAAGTTGGAATGGCCAGTATCGTATCCGAAGACGGTGCTATGCTACCTGTTACTCTACTTTCAGCTAGCCCAAATGTTATTTCTCAAGTCAAAACCGTCGAAAAAGATGGTTATAACGCTCTACAACTTGGCTTTGAAAACAAAGCAAAGCTTGGCAAAGCAGCAGCCGGACACTTCAAAAACTCTGGTAAAACACCAAAAGTCGTCCGCGAATTCCGTATTGACGAAGCAAACGAAGAAGAAAAAGTCGGTCTTGAAATCAAGGCCGACGTTTTTGAAGTCGGTGACGTTGTTAACGTTACCGGCACTAGTAAGGGTAAAGGTTTTGCCGGTACGATCAAGCGCTATAACTTCGGTCGTGGTCGTAAGACGCACGGTGGTCGTAGCTATCGCCGACCTGGATCAATTGGTTCAATGTATCCTCAGAAGATTTTTAAGGGTAAACGAATGGCCGGCCAGATGGGTAACGTTCGAGTAAATGTCCGAAACCTAAAAGTAGCCTTAGTAGATGTTGAGAATAATGTTATCGGTTTGGTAGGTGCAGTACCTGGTCCTCGCAAAAGTATTGTTCTTGTCCAGTCTGCTAACAAAAAGGGAGTTAAATAATGGCAGTCCCAACATTCACTAACACTGGCGCTAAAGCCACTGTTGCCGCAACTCTACCAAAGGAAATCTTTGGTCTTGAGGTTAAAAATCATGAACTAGTTAAGGCTGCTTATGTCGGTTATCTTGCTAACGGCCGAAGCAATAATGCTGTAACTCTAAAACGCGGTGAAGTTCGTGGTGGTGGTAAGAAACCTTGGCGTCAAAAAGGTACAGGTCGGGCACGTTTTGGCTCAAGCCGTAACCCAATCTGGCGTGGTGGTGGTATAGCTTTTGGTCCAACTGGTGTTGAAAATTACTCAATGGGACTTAGTACCGCTAGTCGTCGACAGTCTCTTCGACAAGCACTTAGCTTAAAAAACACTGCTGGTGCAGTTTCAGTGATCGAAAAATTCAACTTTAAAGAAGCTAAGACTAAAGAAGCAGCAAAATTATTAGAAAAACTAGGCGCTAAACGAAACACCGTTATTGTTGTAGCGGCTCCAGATGTAAACCTAGCGAAGGTAATGAACAACTTACCAAATGTAATGGTTGTCACTGTTTCAAGACTTAGCACTTATCATGTCATGAACGCCGATATGCTACTGATTGTATCTGATGCTATCGCAGGACTTACTACTCGACTAGGAGCGAAAAAATGACTTTAGTTATTTCTCCACGAGTTTCAGAGAAGGCCTATGCAGCAGCTGCTAACGTCGATAATGGTGTTTACACATTCGTCGTTCCAAAAACAACTAATAAGCATGAAGTTAAACTAGCTGTTGAGAAACTTTATGACGTTACTGTTACGAATATCAATATCTCTATTCTTAAGGGAAAGACTAAGCGATTTGCGCAAAAGCGCGGCCGATCAAGCATTGGTACTCGTCAAAGTGTCAAAAAAGCCTACGTCACTCTAAAAAGCGGTGACAGCATCCCAGTATTTAACCCAGAAGCTGCCGATGAAGCACCGGCTAAGATTAAGGGGAGTAAATAATGGCTATTAAATCCTACCGACCAATGACACCTGGTACTCGCGGTATGACCACTCAGGATATGTCTGAAATTACTACCAAAAAGCCTGTAAAATCTCTGATTGTCGCTAAAAAGACTATTACTGGTCGAAACAACCAAGGTCGCATTACAACACGTCACAAGGGTGGCGGTGTTCGACGTAATTACCGAATTATCAACTTCACTATGCCAGTTGGTATCGATGCTGTTGTTGAGCACATCGAGTACGACCCAAACCGTTCAGCTCGAATTGCTCGATTACATGATACAAACGGCAAGTACCACTACATTATTGCTGCACAGGGTATGAAGCAGGGTGATAAAATCTCAAGCCAAGAAGATGCTGCTGTTGAGAACGGCAACCGACTTTCTCTTCGATCAATTCCTACTGGTAGTACGATTTATGCTATCGAATTACAGCCAGGACGAGGTTCACAGATGGTGCGCAGCGCCGGTGCGGGTGCTCAGCTAGTCGCTAAAGATGAAACCTATGCGCAAGTACGTCTACCTAGTGGCGAAGTTCGCATGGTTCACCTTGATTGTATGGCGCACATTGGTAATGTTGGTAACGTGCAACATCAGAACGTCAAAATTGGTAAAGCCGGTCGCAGTCGACGTAAGGGTATTCGTCCTACGGTTCGTGGTGTAGTTATGAACGCTGTTGATCACCCACACGGTGGTGGAGACGGTGGACGTCACCGCATGGCTAGAGCTCCAGTTACGCCTTGGGGTCAAAAGACACTTGGCTTTAAGACTAGAACTCGCAAGAGTACGAGCAAATTTATTGTTAAAAACCGCCACCAGGCAAAGAGGGGTAACTAAACCATGTCCAGATCTCTAAAAAAAGGTATGTTTATCGATCCAAAACTTATGAAAAAAGTTTCAGCACTTGGTGCAGAAGACCGAACAATCATAAAGACTTGGGCGCGAGCTTGTACGATTACGCCAGAATTTGTTGGCCGTACTATTGCTGTTCACAATGGTCGAGTTCACGTACCTGTTTTTGTTACTGAGAACATGGTTGGGCACAAACTAGGTGAGTTTTCACCAACCCGAAAGTTCAGATCACACGGCGGTAAAATGGCTAAATCAGAAGGGGCTAAATAATGGCAGTTCTAGCTCAAGCTAAAGGTGTGCAGATGAGCACTAGAAAAGTCGCGACTGTCGCTTCATTAGTTCGTGGTCGCATGGTTTCTGATGCACTTGTTATTCTTGCTCACACACCACGTTTCTCAGCTGAGGCTGTTGCTAAGGTTGTTAGAAGCGCTCAAGCTAACGCCGAGCATAATCATGGCTACAAGCCAGACACACTTCGAATCGTTGAGATTTCCGTTACTTCTGGACCACGTTTAAAGCGCTACCGACCTGCAGCAAAGGGTTCTGCTAATAAGTTCCAGCACAAAAGCAGCCACATTCGTGTTATGGTTGACGGCGAAAAACGAGAAATTAAGAAAGTTGCCGCAAAACCTGCTGCTAAAACTACAAAGGAGAGCAAATAATGGGTCACAAAGTTAATCCAATCAGCATGCGACTGCAAATCAACAAGCAGTGGCAGAGCAAATGGTTCGCTGGAAAGCGTGACTATACTACTTATTTGACTCAAGATTTAAGCGTTCGTCGCATGATTCAAGATAAACTTGGCTCAAGAGCGAGCATTAATCGTGTCGAAATCGAACGATCACAGAATTCTGTGACAGTTACGATCTTTACAGCAAAAGCTGGTGTTGTCATCGGACGAGGTGGTACGGGTGCCCAGGAACTAAAAGCCGATATTGAAAAGATTTATGGTGTACCTGTTCGCGTTAATATCGAAGAAGTTAAGAAACCTGAACTTCAGGCTAAGATCGTAGCAGAAAACATCGCTCATCAATTAGAACGACGTATCGCATTCCGACGAGCTGTAAAGCAAGCTCTAGGATCTACGATGCGTGCTGGTGCTAAAGGTATTCGTATCGAAGTTGCCGGACGTTTGAATGGCAATGATATGTCGCGTCGTGAAAAAGTGATTGAAGGTAGCGTACCGCTACATACTCTTCGTGCAGATATTGATTTTGCAAAAGCTCGAGCCGCTTATCCTGGCTCTGGCATTATTGGTGTTAAGGTTTGGATTTATAAAGGCGAGGTTCAGTAATGTTGTTACCTAAGAAAATGACCTATCGCCGACACTTCAAAGGCCGCACACGCGGACCAGCTACTTCTATGAATGAACTTAGTTTTGGTACTTTTGGCCTTCAGTCGCAAGAGCTGGGACGAATTACAAGCCGTCAAATCGAGGCTTCACGTCAAGCTATGACTCGATACGTAAAACGTGGTGGTAAGATCTGGATTCGAATATTTCCACACCTTCCAGTTACTAGAAAGCCACAGGATGTAAAAATGGGCGGTGGTAAGGGTTCTCCTGAGTATTTTGCAGCACGAGTATTTCCTGGAACTGTAATGTTTGAGATTGATGGTGTCACGCCTGAGATTGCTCACGAAGCGTTACGTCTTGCTGCACATAAGTTACCAGTAAAAACAAAGGTACTTTCAAAGGTAAATCAGATATGAAAAAGCACATGGAACATTTATTAAAATTAGATAACTCTGCCTTAACAAAAAAGAGGATAGAGCTAATGACTGAGATTACTGAAAGCCGGCGTGGAATTATTGGTGGTGAGATTCAGAACACCCAGGTTGTTAAGACAAAACGAAAAGAGCTCGCAAGGGTTAATACATTACTTAACGCGTCAAGTAATTCAGTTGAATCTACAGAAATAGTTAAGGCTGTAAAGACAAAACCAAAGACCGCCACTAAGACTAAGGAGACAAAATAATGGCTAAGATTTTAACTGGTGTGGTTGTTTCAAAGAAAACCGACAAAACCATTATTGTACTTGTCGAAACTCGTAAGACTCATCCAATCTATAAGAAGCAATATACTATTTCGCAGCGTATCGCCGCCCATGATGAAACTAATCAGGCAAAAACCGGCGACAAGGTCACTATTGTTGAGACACGACCGATAAGTGCAACAAAACGCTTTAAATTAGAGAATATTGTAGCTAAAGCAGGCATTGAGCACGTTGATGAAGCTGACGTTCTTGAGGTTATTAAAGCAAAGAAAGTAGCCAAGGAAGAAACCAAATGATACAGCAAGAATCAAGACTAGTCGTATGCGACAACAGTGGTGCAAAAGAAATACTTTGCATCCGTGTTCTTGGTGGCACGCGTCGACGATATGCTTTCATTGGTGATGTTATCGTAGCTACCGTCAAAACAGCCAACCCAAGCGGTAACGTCAAGCGCAAACAAGTTGTTAAAGCCGTCGTTGTTCGTACGACAAATGCGATTCACCGAAAAGATGGCACAACTCTACGCTTTGACGAAAATGCAGCAGTAATTGTTGATGATTCGAAAGAGCCAAAAGGAACCCGTATTTTTGGACCAGTTCCTCGAGAATTACGAGAACTTGGCTATTCAAAGATCATTAGCTTAGCTCCGGAGGTACTCTAAAATGAGTCAACTAAAAAATAAGAATTTGCCAAAGAAAGTATTTAAGGTTCGCCTTAAGAAAAACGACTCGGTCGTTGTTATCTCAGGTAAATATAAAGGCAAGACTGGCAAAGTAACCGCCGTTCATCCAAGCCTAAACAAGGTTACGGTAGAAGGAATAAATATCGTCAAACGACATGTAAAATCTTCTAAAGCTAACCCTCAAGGAGCAATTTTGGAAGTTACTAAACCTATTTGGGTTAGTAAGGTGTCGATTGTTGAGCCAACTAGCAAGAAGCCAAGTAAAATCGGTTACAAAATAGATACTAAAGGCACTAAAACACGCGTCTTTAAGCGAACAGGTAAGGAAATTAAATAATGACTACTGCAAAACTAGATACAGCTCGAATGCGAGAGCAATACACCACAAAGTTCCAGAGTGAACTGTTGACTGATTTGAAGCTCGGAAATCTAAATGAAGTACCAAAACTTCAAAAGATTGTCCTAAACATCGGTCTTGGTCGTGCCAAAGAAGACAAGAAAATGATGGAAGTTGCTGCAAATACTCTTCGGAAGATCACTGGTCAACAGCCAGTTGAAACTTTTGCGCGCATGTCGATTGCAACTTTCAAACTTCGTGAAGGCATGAAGATCGGTCTTAAGGTCACATTACGCGAAAATCAAATGTACGAATTCCTTGATCGTTTGATTACGGTTGTACTGCCACGAGTACGTGACTTCCACGGTGTATCACTCAAAGCTTTTGACAAGCAAGGTAATTACAGCCTAGGTTTAACAGATCAGTCTGTTTTCCCTGAGTTAAGCTTTGAAGAAACGACTACACTTCATGGTCTACAGATAATTTTTGTTATCGATAATGGAAGCCCGGAAAACTCTAAGGCTCTACTTGAGAAATTTGGTATGCCTTTTGAGAAGCCAGTTGTCAAACAAGAGGCCGCAAAACCGCTTCCAGTAGCACCAGTGGTCGAAGAAGAGGTTGTGATAGAAGATAAAGCAGAAAATGAAGAAGACACTAAGGGAGAGGACAAATAATGGCCAAGAAATCTAGTCTCGCTAGAGACAAAAAACGACATCTTATGCATGATAAATATGCAGCGCTTCGTGCAGAACTTAAAGCTGTTGGTGATCTTGAAGGCTTACACAAATTGCCTCGCAATTCGAGCCCAACACGGTTAAACAACCGATGCAGCGAAACCGGCCGATCTCGGGGATACATGCGCCGATTTGGCCTTTCAAGATTGTCTTTCAGAGAACACGCCAGCAAAGGTGAGATACCTGGCATAACGAAGTCGAGTTGGTAAGGAGAAATATGATAACAACTACAGATCCAATAGCAGATATGCTAACAAGAATCCGCAACGCCGCCGCTGTATCAAAGCGCGAGGTTGTATTGCCATATAGCAAAATGAAAGAAACAGTCGCTAAAGTACTTGTTAGTGCTAATTTTGTTGACCGTGTTGAAGTTTCTCAGTCTGATTCCGGTTTTAAACAACTTAAGGTTGTTATAAACCAAGAAGATACCAACTCTCGTATTACTAGCATTGAACGCATCAGCAAACCTGGACGCCGAGTTTACGTCGGAAGCGAAGGTATTCCTACTGTCCGACAAGGACGTGGCGTAGTGGTCGTGTCTACCTCAAGAGGAGTAATGACAGGGCGACAAGCACGCAAGGAAAAACTGGGCGGCGAATTAATTTGTAAGGTGTATTAATCATGAGTCGAATAGGAAAACTACCAATCGAAATTCCAAACGGTGTGACAATCACTGTCGATTCTGATTTGATTTCTGTTACCGGACCAAAGGGTAATCTTAGCCAATTCACGATGCCTGGAGTAAAGGTTGAAGTCAAAGACAACCAAGTTATTGTCAGTCGCGAATCTGATGCCCGCGAACATCGCTCAAAGCATGGACTTATGCGTACTTTAATTAGCAATATGGTAGAAGGCGTAACAACCGGATTCACGAAACAGCTAGAACTAAATGGTGTAGGGTTTAGGGTGTCTGCTGAGGGTAACCGCTTGAAATTATCGCTAGGTTTTAGCCATGAAGTTATCTTTAGTATTCCAGAAGGTATTACAGCTTCAGTAGAAGGTAATATTATTACCATCGCCGGAATTTCTAAGCAACAAGTCGGACAGATTGCAGCTGAAATACGATCACTTAAAAAACCTGAACCATACAAGGGCAAGGGTCTAAAATATGTCGGCGAACGAATTATTCGAAAGAGCGGCAAGTCAGGTAAGGAGAAATAATGAACAGACTTAGTAAAAAAGTAGATAGCTTAAAGGCTCGAAAACAGCGTATTCGAGCAAAGCTTAGTGGTACCGCACAGCGACCGCGGTTGACAGTTACTATTAGTAACACTCACGTATCGGCTCAGCTAATTGACGACGAAAGCAAATGTACCTTAGTGCAGGCAACGACTGTTGGCGGCAAGATCACTGGAACTATGACCGAAAAAGCAACCGCTATTGGTACCGAAGTTGCCAAGAGAGCAAAAGCTGCTAAGATAAGCCAAGCTATATTTGATCGTAATGGTCGCTTGTATCATGGACGCGTAAAAGCTCTAGCTGAAGCCGCTCGTGCGGAAGGACTTAAGTTTTAATTATGAAACCAAATCGAGACATGCCAGAAAAAGATACCGGATTCACAGAAAATGTGATCTCTATTGACCGTGTTGCCCGTGTTGTCAAAGGTGGACGTCGTTTCCGTTTTAGAGCGCTTGTAGTTGTTGGTGACAAATCAAACAAAGTCGGTATTGGAATTGCAAAAGGAGCAGACGTTACGACAGCAGTTTCAAAAGCAACAGATATTGCTAAAAAAAATCTAGTAGCTATCTCAGTTGTTAACGGTACTTTAGCTCATGATGTATACGC
This sequence comes from uncultured Candidatus Saccharibacteria bacterium, assembly GCA_964554485.1. Taxonomy (GTDB): domain Bacteria; phylum Patescibacteriota; class Saccharimonadia; order Saccharimonadales; family JAGQMS01; genus JBBQBM01. The sequence goes on from CAZKOX010000001.1 coordinate 119,836, forward strand.
CAAGGTTGGTGGAGCAAAGATATTAATCAAACCAGCGTCAGCCGGTACAGGTTTAATCGCTGGTGGTGTTGTTCGTTCTCTGCTAGAAGCGGTTGGCATTAATAATGCAATTTCTAAATCACTTGGTTCAAGTAATAAAATCAACATGGCCTATGCTTCACTTGAAGCACTTGCCAGTATTCAACCAAGAGAATCTTGGGTAACAACTAAAAACTACAAAGCTAACAAACCAATGTCAGAAAAGAAACAAAGTCCAGTAGCGCCAAAAACTACTGCTGGAAAGGCTAAAGCTGGAGTCGCAAAATGAAATTTAACGAACTAAAAGTAACGCGTACTAAAAAATCAAACCGTGTCGGTCGCGGAATTTCTGCTGGTCAGGGAAAAACAGCTGGCCGAGGTACTAAAGGTCAAAATTCAAGAACTGGTGGTGGCGTTCGTCCTGGATTTGAAGGTGGCCAAATGCCGCTGGCTATGCGCATACCAAAACTTCGCGGTTTTAATAGCAAGCGACCATTGGTTGAAGAAGTTTACACTTCACACCTGAAGTCTCTTAAAACTAAAACTGTAGACAATCTTGTTCTTGCCGAAGCTGGGCTTATTACTAATGAAAAGTCTTTAGTGAAGCTAATTTTTGACAAAGATCTAGAGCAGGCCTATAAGATCAGTCTTCAAGGTGCGTCGAAAAATGCGATCGCCGCCGTCAGTAAAGCTGGTGGTAGTTTTACGAAAGTTGCTAGAATTCGCAGCAAGTCTAGTAAAATTAAAGCTGATTAATATCTAATAGGAGGGTAACAACGTGAAGTGGCGACTGATATGGCGTTCACTAAAAAACCGCGAAATGCAGAAGAAGATTTTCGCTGTTCTTTTTATGATCGTTGTTTTCCGTGTGCTCTCACAAATTCCGATTCCTTTCGCTGAACCCGCTCAATTACGCCAAGTTTTAGATAATATTTTTAGCTCTCAAGACACCCCGCAGCTGCTTAGTTTTATGAATGTACTTAGCGGCGGAGCAATAGCCAATTTCTCGATAATGTTAGTCGGTCTTGGCCCTTACATTACATCGTCGATCATTATTCAGCTTTTGACCAAAGCTTTTCCAAAACTTGAGCAACTACAGAAGGAAGAGGGCGAGATGGGTCGCAAAAAAATTAGTCAGTACACTCGAATGCTGACACTTCCCTTAGCAATTATTCAGTCAATTGGAACGATTTTTATCGTTCGCCAATCAGCCAATCAGTTTGGCGGTTTGGGAGACGTACTATCTGGTGCAACTATGGGACGCTGGGTATTGATGGTTGCAGCACTGACGGGAGGCGCGATGATACTGATGTGGTTAGGCGAACTCCTTACAGAAAGTGGACTTGGCAACGGTATCTCGCTACTAATCACAGTAGGTGTCGTTAGTAGCCTGCCTGGGATTGCCGGCACACTAGTTAGTTCGACAGTAAAAGAAGGGTCTAAGTTTGAGATTTTTGGTCGCACCTTGCCAATCGACGGACGTGGATTGTCGGTAAGTTTGACGATTTTAGCTCTAACTTTGGCCCTAATTCTAATTGTTGTATGCCTTAATGAGGCTCAGAGACGTATCTCGATCTCATATGCAAAGCGAGTCCAAGGTAATCGTAATTACGGCGATGTAAGCTCAGTATTGCCTATTAAAATGATTTTAGCAGGAGTAATTCCGATTATCTTTGCACTGGCATTTTTGTCGATACCATCATTTATCGGTGGACTAATTCAGAACTCATCTAATCCAACTTGGGCAAATTTAGGCCAGAACCTAACAACATTGTTCCAGCAGCCACAAGCTCAGGCGTATTTATCGGGCGGCTGGCAGCCATATCTATACCCAGTTGCGTATTTTGTACTGGTTTTTACCTTCACGTTCTTCTATACCAACATTACTTTCAATGCCAAGGATATTGCCGAAAACCTTCAAAAACAAGGTGGATTTGTAGCTGACAAACGTCCTGGTGGAGAGACAGAGAGGTACTTGTCGAAAGTCGTTAACAGTTTAACCTTATATGGTGCGTTTGCTTTGAGCTTCTTGGCGGTAATGCCTTATGCATTGTTAATTCTGGCAGTGAAGTTCCCGAATCTTCCACTTCCTACTAACCAAATTCAAATTGGTGGCACCAGTATGCTGATTTTAGTGTCCGTGGCACTTGAAACATTAAGACAAGTTGAGTCAAAAGCCTTAATGTTAACTTATGACGACTACAGCATATCTACAGAGGTAGAAAATATAAAATCTAAAAAAAGTAAAAACTTCTTGAAAAAAGTCTTTACAAGAGGTCGATAAGTCGGTATAATCCACCCCTGTTGCACCTATGGCTAATAATAAGGAAGTAATCGAACTCGCAGGCGTGATTGTAGAAACGCTTCCAGGAACACAATTTGTTGTGGAACTAGAAAATGGCCATAGAATCATCGCTCATGTCTCAGGACGAATGCGCAAGAATTACATTCGCTTAGTACCCGGAGACGGCGTGACGGTAGAATTGACACCTTATGATCTTACAAAGGGTCGGATTACCTATCGCAAGTAGAAAATTTAATTGCACGAGGAAGAGTTTATGAAGGTACGCGCTAGCGTCAAAAAAATTAGTCCAGACGACCAGATAGTACGACGTAAAGGTCGTGTCTACGTAATTAATAAACTTAAGCCTCGACATAAGCAGAGACAAGGTTAATAAATGGCTCGAATTAGCGGCATCACCATTCCTAGCGAAAAACAAGTCCACATCGCGTTGACTTACGTTTACGGTATTGGTCCAAAAACTAGTCTATCGATCCTTGAGATGGCAAAGATTGAACCGACAGTTCGAGTTAAGCAGCTAACAGAGGATGAAATTAGTCGAATCCAGTCAACAATTGACAATAATTACATGGTTGAAGGTGATCTTCAGAGAATCGTCACAACTAACATTAAGCGTCTTAAGGACATCGGTGCGTATCGTGGTCTTCGACACAAAGCTAATCTTCCATCACGCGGTCAAAGAACACGTACAAATGCCCGTACACGACGTGGTAAGAAGATTACAGTCGGTGGTACAGCTAAAAAAGTAGCTGCTAAGACGTAAAAAACAGGAAAATTATGAATAAAGAACAATCAACTCCAGAAATTATTGAAACACCGGATACAGCATTAGCTACCGATGTTGTTGACGCTCCAAAAGTCACAGCAAAGAAGAAAAAGCTAAAAAGAACAGTTCCAAACGGTCAAGTTCATATCAATGCCACATTTAATAACACTATTGTTACAGTCACAGATTCTAACGGTGGTGTTATTGCTGCAGCTAGCGCTGGAGCAGTTGGTTTTCGTGGTAGTAAAAAAGGCACTGCATATGCAGCGCAAGTTGCTGTCGACAAGGCAATTACTGCTGCCAAACAAAATAACGGCATGAGTCGAGTTGACGTATTTATCAGAGGTATAGGACAAGGACGCGATTCAGCTATTCGTGCTATTTCAGCACAGAATATGCAAATCGAATCTATTAAAGATCGTACCAGCATGCCGCATGCTGGTTGTCGCCCACGAAAGGCTCGTAGAGGTTAATAATGGCACGAAATACATCTTCAATCACTAAGCAGAGTCGCCGCGAAGGCTATGCACTACATCCAAAAGCTCACAAATACTTGGCTAAGCGAACAGCTATGCCTGGCGAAAAGGCAGGTCGTGGACGTCGAGCAACTTCAAGCCAGTATTCTTTGCAACTTCGAGAAAAACAAAAGGTAAGACGACTATATGGTCTCCTAGAACGACAATTTGCGAAACTTATGAACGAAGCTTCACGTCGCCAAGGTGAATCCGGTGCAGTGTTACTTCAATACCTAGAACAGCGTATCGATAATGTTGTGTACCGTAGTGGATTTTCTGTTTCTCGACAAGGTGCTCGACAGCTTGTTAACCACGGTCATTTTGAGCTAAATGGTGTGCGTGTTGATATTCCATCAATCCGCTTAAAGGTTGGCGACGAAGTCGTATTACGAGAAGGCAGTAAAAAACGAGAATACTTTACAAGAATCGATGACTTGAGTCCGGCAAATCCAGACATGATACCTAACTGGCTTACAGTCGATCGAAAGAAGATGAAGATCACAGTCAAGAGTCTTCCAACCCGCGAAGATGCTGAATCTGATATTAACGAGCAATTAATAGTTGAGTATTACTCAAGATAAGGGAGATTTTACAGTGTCAAAAACAATACATACACCAATACTAGCCAAGATCGACGAACATAGCCCAGTAAGCGCTACTTTTGTTATCGAACCTCTTCACACAGGTTACGGCATGACTTTAGGTAATAGCTTACGACGTGTTTTGCTTTCAAGCATTTCCGGCGCTGCTGTAACTGCTTTCAAAGTAGAGGGTGCAACTCATGAGTTCACCACTATTCCTGGTGTTAAGGAAGATATCGTTGATATCATGCTTAACCTCAAAGGAATTCGGTTTAAGGTATATTCCGAAGAGCCTGTCGACCTTCGTATCGAGAAAAAGGGCAAAGGCGTCGTAACTGCTGCAGACATTGTTAAGCACGCTGATGTTGAAGTTGTTAATCCAAAGCACGTCATTTGTACTATTGATGACGACAAATCAAAAGTCGTCTTGGACCTTATCGTCGAAGTAAGCCGTGGCTATCGCTCAATCGAAGAAAGCGCCAACAAAAAACCATCAGACATGATTGCTATTGATTCGATCTTTAGCCCAGTGCATCGAGTGCGCTACAGAGTAGAAGACACTCGTGTTGGTCAAATCACCGACCTAGACAAGCTAAGCATTACTGTTGATACAGATGGCTCAATGACTCCAAAAGAAGCTTTTGAAGAAGCTGCAGCCATTTTGGTTAACCAATATACTGCTCTTGCCGGTTCAACAACCGTAGAAGCAGGTGCACCTCTAACTGCAAAGACCATTAACGAAGACGGTACACTTGGCGGCGATGATGACGCTAGCGAACTAATGGTTCCAATTGAAGACTTGAATCTTTCAGCACGAACAACCAATGCCCTAATCAATAATGAAATCCATACTCTAAAAGATCTATTTTCACTAAGTGACATAGAGCTAAAGGAGCTAAAGGGCTTTGGTAGCAAAGCTTTGGACGAAGTTAAAGAGAAGATGGCGGAACTAGAGATTTAAAGATGCACAGGCACGGATATAAAGGTCGCAAATTCGGCCGCGAGAATGATCAGAGACGAGCTCTTTTAAAGGGTCTTGCTGCTAATCTAATCGAACACGAAGAAATCATCACGTCCTTGCCAAAAGCTAAGGAGCTCGTGCCGTATGTAGAAAAGCTAATCACTAAAGCTAAAATTGGTGATTTGCATAACCGACGTCAAATAATTTCAAAAGTAGCTCATGTTGATGCTGCACATAAATTGGTTGATGAACTTGCTCCAAAATTGGCTGGTCGAAATAGTGGTCACCTAAGCGTCAAGCGAGACGGCTATCGTCGTGGTGATAACTCAACAATGGCTAAGGTTAGTTTTGTTGGCTTAACTGCCGTGCACAATGTTAAGAAGAGTGCTAAAAAGGTTGAGGAAACCGTAGAAGACAAGAAGGCTGAAAAACTAGCTAAGAAAACTACAGTAGTTGCTAAAAAACCTAAGCTTAAAGGCACAAAAGTAGTCGCTAAAAGAACAGGCGTAAGAGGTAATAAATAATGAAGACTTATAATGCTAAACCTACAGAAGTAACTCGTGAATGGTATGTCCTTGACGCTTCTAGCGCTCCACTGGGACGACTTTCAACCAAAATCGCAACTCTACTAACTGGTAAAGGTAAGCCAATGTTTACGGCACACATCGACTGTGGCGACAATGTTGTGGTTATAAATGCTGAAAACCTAATCGTAACTGGCGCAAAACTTGAAGACAAAAAATACTACCGACACAGTCAGTACCCAGGAAATCTAAAAACTGCTACCTTGACTGAAAAAATGGCAAAAGATCCAACCGAAGTTATTCGTTTGGCAGTAAAAGGAATGTTACCTAAAAATAAATTAATGAACGATCGCATGCTTCGTCTACGTGTATTCGCTGGCGAATCACATGGTCATGAAGCTCAAACACCAAAGAAAGTGGAAGTTAAATAATGGCTACAAAATCTGCAACTTATTTTTATGGTATCGGTCGACGAAGTTCTTCAATCGCAAAAGTTCGATTAATTCCAGGAAAAGGCGATATCATCATTAATGACATGCCGGCAGCAGAATACTTTGCCGATAGCGAATATCTACTACACCGGCTTGGAGCTGGTTTTACGACATTAGACCTTGAAAACAAGTATGATGTAACAGTCAAAGTTAGTGGCGGTGGCCACTCTGGTCAAGCTGATGCTATCAAACTTGGTGTTGCTCGAGCCCTTGCAATCATAAATGAGGATTACAAGAGCACCCTAAAACGCGCCGATCTTCTAGGACGCGACCCACGCGAAAAAGAACGCAAACACTTTGGTCTTAAGAAAGCTCGCAAGCAACGCCAGTTTACGAAGCGTTAAAAAGTTTGTTTACCACAATTTAGGTTTATCTGTAGACTATTGTAGTGCTCTAATTAGAGGAATTTATGACAGATAAAGTAGAAATGCTAGACCTAGTCGATGCTGATGACAAAGTTATTAAGACTATGAGTCGCGATGATATTTACGCTCAGGATCTTAAGTTCGTGAGAGTCGTCGAAGTGTTTATTAGAAACAGCAGTGGTAAGTTATGGATTCCTGTTCGTTTAGGCAGTAAAAGGATAGCTCCAGGGGGCTATGATGTCGGTATAGGTGGACACGTAGAGCACGGAGAGACTGCACTTGAGGCGTTTCGCAAAGAAGTTAGTGAAGAAGCTGGTTGGGATATAGATGACCTTAAGTGGCGTAAGTTAGGTAAATTTGGACCTAAAGAGAAGCTAAACACGATATCGCATGTTTATGAGATAACTACTGATACCGCGCCGATGCTAAGCGCTGACGACTTTAAATCAGCAGAATGGCTTTATCCTGAAGAAGTTATTTGTAATATTAACGCGGGCCACCCTGCTAAAATGAACTTAGTGCCGCTACTTAGAATAAT
>CAZKOX010000002.1:0-109644 GCA_964554485.1 uncultured Candidatus Saccharibacteria bacterium
GACTTATAGGATCTGCACTATTTTGGTCTTAAGCCTATTATTGTTTGAAGACCCTTACTTTTTATATGCTGTGTTCTTGCCATTACTGGCGGTAATTATCTTAAGTGGCGTTTTAATCAAGAAGCGGGCCTGCCATAAGTTAGTTGCAGCAATAATATTAGCAAGTGTTGCTCTAGCCGAATTATGGAAGTTCATTATAAGTAAGTTTGGTATTGTTCTCTTGTCATCGCCACTAAAGTTAGTTGCATTAAGTAAGCTTGCTGTAAATATAAAGACTGCGACTGTGGCTTTACTTTTGCTAGGTGGCAGTCTAGAAACCCTCAGGCTCCATCCTGCACCGCTCTCCTCATACCTAAACTACCTAATTATTGCCTCGCTGATGATTTACTCTCTTGTTATTATTAGCAACAGCCTCAAGAACCTTACGAAAGATCCCTGGAAGATATTTATAATCAGTATTCCTTGGCTAATAACACTTATCTACATAGTCCAGCCAAATATTAGCGCCGACAATTATCGCTACATCCTGTTTGCGGTATTCGGCTTCCCAATAATTCTGGCATTTTTATTCAATAATTTAATTCGGAAAAAAATGTGGTTAGTGTCAGCGGAATTATTGATTTTAGTTGCCATAATATTTAATGTACACCATTCGTTTAAAGCAATAACTGTCAATCAGCACCGGAATGCTGATAATTATCAGATAGCCCAGGTAACTAAGAGTTTGGGTTTAGTTAAAGGTTATACCGATTATTGGAGTGCCAGTATTAATACATATTTTTCTGGTGGCAAGGCTAGCTTTGCGCCGGTGGTCTGTACTGACGGCCGTCTGCAGCCAATGTACTGGGCAATTGATACTGGTGGATTTACCAAACTCAAATCAACCAGAACATTCTACCTATATGATAATTTAGGCTTTTACACCAAAGGATGCAGTATCGACGACCTAAACAATGTATATGGCGTACCATCATCCATTCAAGTGATAAACAGCCGCTATACGCTCGCGATTTATGACTATGATATTGGTAGTAGAATGAGTCTAACCTACCCCTAGTGTATAAACATTGCTCACTTTGAATTAGGTATAATTCACGTATAATTTAGGAACATGCTGAAGAATATTTGGGGAATTAAGTTAACTCGGTTTGTAATAGTTGGTGTTTTTAACACCTGTTTTGATTTATCTATTTTTAACTCTTTAGTCTTCTTTCTTAAGCTACCACCACTAGTTGCGAATTTAATCTCAGCGAGTATTGGTATCTCAGTTTCATACTTCTTAAATCATTATTTTGTCTTTAGGCACAAACATCCACCTAGCTATACCCGATTTTTTTACTTTTTAACAATTACGGGAATTGGGATTGTGGCAGTTCAGAGTCTGTCAATTATTTTGGTTACGCATTTACTAGGGGTGAAAGATAATTTTATGGTAAGTGCAGTCCAGCATCTGAACCCTTCACTGACTGCCAAATACGTTAATTTAAACTTTGCTAAACTCTGTGCTGTTCTAATTGCAATGTGGTGGAACTTCTGCCTATACCACTTCATCGTCTTTAAGAAAAAAGATGGCGATGAAATTACATCAATCACATCGATTGTCTAACTAGTTTTATTTCGTAAATATTCCTAGAATATTCTTACCGAACCACCTTCTCGTAAGCGGCTCCAAAAAAACACTAATTGGGAACAAGTATTTATCGTAAATACTAACTGATCTAGGATTTAATTTGTCGCTTCCTCCGATCAAGCGGTAGATAAACGCCAAAATAAAACCAATTGGTTCAGAATATTTAACACTTACTAATTGCAGTTTTGTATTGTCGGCTAGTTTTTCTAAATCATTTTTTCTATATCTTCTATAGTGTCCGGATTTTTTGTCTAACTTATTATAGATAATATTAAACGCCGGCACAAAGATGATTATTCTACCTTTATCACCCAGACAGCCTTTGAGGTCGACTAAAGCTTTCTTGTCATCTTTAATATGTTCTAAAACATTCAAAGAAAAAATAATGTCATATTTTCCTTTAACTTTACTAATATCATCATAAACATTGCGATGATTCTTTTTTAATAGCTTTATCATATCCGGATCTTTTTCTACACAATCTATCGTATAACCAAGATCTTTAAGCATGTCAGAATACGTACCAATGCCGGCACCAAAATCCAGTATTCTTATAGTTTTCTGCTTAAATTTTTTAATTTCTGCTTCAAGAAAATCACACTGATAGCGACTATACTTAACTGCGTACTTCAGGGCTTCCAGAATGTCTGTCGCCTCATAACTATATTCCTTAACCAAAACTTCTCCTTTTACGATTCAATATGATTTAGTATTGATGAATAGTAACATGATTTTCTAGAAATCCGGAAGCTAGCAACTCACATTCAGACTGTATGACATGGTATAATTTTAGGACGATATGTTCTGGAATAATAAAAAAGTATTAGTCACAGGTGGCCACGGTTTCTTGGGTTCGCATCTTGTTAGCCGGCTTACCGAGCTTGGTGCTACGATCACCGCACCTACTCATAAAGAGTACGATCTTGTAGATCGTGATCAAATTATTGCCATGTACGAAAAATATAAAGATACCGAGGTAGTAATTCATCTAGCAGCAGTCGTTGGTGGCATTGGCATAAATAGCGAACACCCTGGCAAGTTTTTTTATGACAACTTAATGATGGGCGTCCAGTTAATTGAATATGCTAAACAATTTAAAATTCCAAAATTTGTTGCACTTGGAACAGTCTGTGCTTATCCAAAAATTATTCCACTGCCTTTTAAGGAAGAAGATCTATGGAACGGCTACCCGGAAGAGACTAATGCCCCTTACGGTTTAGCAAAAAAGATGATGCTTGTTCAGTCAGAGGCTTACCGCCAAGAATATGGCTATAACTCTATTTTTCTACTGCCTGTAAACCTTTATGGGCCAAATGATAATTTTAGCCCTGATAGTTCACACGTCATTCCGGCCTTGATTAAGAAATGTGTAGATGCTGTTGAGTCAAAAACCGATCATATAGAAGTCTGGGGAGATGGATCGGCATCAAGAGAATTCTTATATGTAAAGGATGCGGTCGAAGGCATTATTCTAGCTGCCGAAAAATATAATAAAAGCGATCCCGTAAACCTTGGTTCATCATTTGAGATATATATTAAGGACTTAGTTGAAACTATCGCAAAAGTTACTGGCTTTAAGGGCGAGATACGTTGGGATAAAACCAAACCAAACGGTCAACCAAGACGAAAGCTCGACACCTCACGGGCGCAAAAAGAATTTGGGTTTAAATCAACCACCACTTTCGAGAAAGGACTTAAGGAAACCGTCGAGTGGTACAAACAGAACGGATCAAATGCGTAGTCTAAATTCAGATATAGTGATAACCGCCAAACAACGGAATAGAATCAGTCTTAGAGAACTCTGGTTATACCGTGAATTATTATATTTCTTTGCGTGGCGTGATATTAAAGTACGCTACAAGCAAACAGCACTAGGGGCGACTTGGGCCATATTGCAACCATTGCTTGCGGCCGCAATATTTACCCTCTTCTTCAACCGTGTTGCTGGTATTTCATCAGGCGCGCACGATATACCCTACCCAGTATTCGCCTACCTGGGTCTTATGTATTGGAATACTTTTTCGAGTGCTGTTAACACAATTAGCAATTCATTAGTAAGTAATTCAGGTGTTATAAACAAGATCTATTTCCCGCGGCTTATACCCCCACTAGCTGCGACAGCTTTAAGCATTGTTGATTTTTTCTTTGCCGGCCTTATATTCGTCGTAATCATGCTGATCTATAAAGTACCGCCTGAGCCTTTGGGGCTGTTGCTGGCAATTCCTTCGCTACTGCTAATTGTCCTGGCTGCTCTTGGTATGGGAATATTTTTTGCATCATTAAACGTTAAATATCGAGATGTGCGTTCGGCATTGCCTTTCATTATTCAAATCATGATGTTCGTAACACCAATAATTTATCCAATCACCTTAATCCCCGAACGCTTCCGTATATTTGCCTATATAAACCCCGCTACTGGCGCCGTCAGCAGTATTAAGTCTAGCGTCTTCGGACAACCAGTAGATTGGAAGGGCTTAGCTATTTCGTGGGCTAGCGCCATTGTTATGCTACTTATTGGTGTCTGGTATTTTAAGCGAACAGAGAAAGGCTTTGCGGATATTATATGAGTGCCGCTATACAAGTTTCCAATCTAAGCAAATCCTACATTATCAACCATCAGCGTAAGGCTTATAGTACGTTAAAGGATGATCTAACCAGCCTACTAAAGCGACCCTTGGGTGGAACTTCAACCGAAGCGCACGAAAAATTTTGGGCTTTATCAGATGTCAATTTTGAGGTTGAGAAAGGCGAGATTTTTGGAATAATCGGCAAAAACGGCTCTGGCAAATCTACATTACTTAAGATACTTTCGCGTATTGTCGAGCCAGATTCTGGAACAGTAAAAATGAAAGGACGTGTGGCCAGCCTATTGGAAGTAGGCACCGGTTTCCACCCTGAACTAACCGGCCGTGAAAATATTTATTTTAATGGCTCTATGATCGGTATGAGCAGAGCCGAAATCCGCAGACGTTTTAAAGAAATTGTTGAGTTTTCAGAAATAGAAAAATTTATCGACACACCAGTAAAATATTACTCTTCCGGTATGTACGTACGGTTGGCTTTTTCGGTGGCTGCACACTTAGAGCCGGATATCCTGATTCTTGACGAGGTTCTGGCGGTCGGTGATGCTAATTTCCAAAAAAAGTCCTTGAACAAAATCATGTCAACGATGGAGTCTGGTTGCACAGTTCTAATGGTTAGCCATAGCGCAGAGAATTTGCGAAAGCTCTGTAAGAACGGAATCTTATTAGCCGACGGGCAAGTTAAGGCATCAGGACCAATCGATAAAGTCTTATTTGAATATAGTGGTTCGGTGACCGCCCAGCCAGATCCTCGCTCGACCCTGCTAAAGGAAGTAGAGATTGAATATGCTCATCTCAAGAAAGCAGATGATTTAAGTACTGACTCACCCTTTGAATTTGAAGTAGCCTATGAAATAAAAGAGAATTTACCACCAAATTGCCGTGTCGAGTTTTTAGTCGATGACAGTGCTGGAAATTATGTATTTCATAGTAGCTCGAAATACCAGAGTAAACAGCCGTCATTTGACATAGGCAAACACAAGTTATCAGTCAGTTTGCCGCGACTAAGCCTTAATACCGGCATTTATTCAGCTTGGTTCCGTTTTTCTGCCGACAAGGAATACGGTCAATACGCTATTGACGCCGACCGCAAAGTCTTTGAGGTCAAAGGCCGCGATGAAAAAAGAATAACTGCCATAGATATGCCGTTTGAATGGAAAACAAAGACTTAGTTTATGAGACTGGCTAAACATTTCTCTAAAAATAACACATCTCCTGCCCAAACGCCTGTAGCGCCAGGCGACTACGGTATCATCTCCTATTCTCAAGAGGGGGAGGATATGGTACTCCGCAGGTTTTTAAATCGCGACAGCGGTTTTTATGTAGATATCGGCGCACATCATCCAGAACGTTTTTCTAACACTTTGTATTACTACAAACATGGGTGGCGAGGTCTTAATGTTGATGCTGACCCAGACCTCATGGAGGATTTTAAAACTGCTCGCCCCGAAGACATCAACGTTACCTCTGCTGTCGGCGACAGCATACAGAAGCTTACATTTTATGTATTTAATGAACGCGCCATTAACACCTTTGACCAGAAACTAGCTTATGAGCGTGCTAAAGTAAAGGGCTGGAGAGTCATCGCCAAACGTGAGATTCCTATTTTGCCACTTGAAAGAATTCTCGATGATCATATCCCGAAAAATCAAAAAATTGATTTTATGACGATTGATGTGGAAGGTCAAGACCTCGAAGTTCTGAAGTCAAATAACTGGAAAAACTACCGTCCCGATTTTCTGCTTATTGAGTGCTATGACATTCCTGACCTCTCGAATATGAAAGCAAACATTATAATTGATTATCTGAAAGCCCAAGGCTATGTCCCGGTCGCCAAAACACTACTAAGTGTGATCTTCGCTAACACCAAAACATATGGCAAAAAATAAATCGATACCGGTCGCACTTTTCGTATTTAACCGGTATATGCAGCTAGCCGAAACGCTGGAATGCCTGAAAGCAAACGCCATTCCGCTGCTGTATGTTTTTGCGGATGGGCCACGTAACGCAGCGGATGATGAGGCTATAGGTAAGGTCCGATCCATGATTGACGGCATTGGATGGACGGAAGTTAGGCGGGTTTACCATAAAAAGAACAAGGGACTTAGTAATTCAATCCGGGACGGCATGAACGAGGTCTTCAAGCATCATGACAAAGCTATTGTATTGGAAGATGATGTCTGCGTTGCCCCCAGGTTTTATAGCTACATGTTGGCATGCTTGAACACCTACGATGACGACCCAAACATAGCTGGCGTGACTGGTTTACGTTATCCATTCGCTAAAGACAGTTTAAATTCAGATGCCTATGACGTATTCTTGACCCCTAGATTCTCGTCCTGGGGATGGGGTACTTGGCGTAATAAGTGGCAAAGCATATCATTTGACATCAATGAACTGACGCCAGGAATTAAACGCCTGCATAGCAACCTGAGCGCTGGCGGTGCGGATTTACCTTATGCCGTTGAAGAGCTGATGGCTGGACGCCTAACTGGTTGTTGGGACGTTTACTTTTATATAAATATGGTGCTGAGTGGAACTCAGTTTGTCTGGCCGAAGTATAACTACATTAGAAATAACGGCCTGACCGAGGGTAGCCACGCCAGCGGCGCTACTCCTCCGCCCTGGAAATTAGAATGGGAAGTCCCTGCTAATAAGCAGTTAAAGCTACCTAGAAGGATTAAGAAAAATGATAAAATAACAAAGGACTTTCTGGCTTTTTTTGAACCCGAGGTACTTACAGGAGAAGTAAAAAACTTGGAAACCGCCCCAACCAAATTATCGAAAGGAACTTCTATGCCAAACTTAAAAGCTGTCATTAACAAGTTAGCCAATCGAGCAGGATACCACATTAATAAGTTACCGTCGAACGGACGCGCGGCGACGCTTGAGGCAGCCGAACCTACAGAACTACTCATCGAAGCGAGAACCGAACAAGTTAAAAAAGCCGATCCTAAAGATTATTCAACCACCGATGGCCCAATGGAAGTTCCCTGCCAGAAAGTAGTTTATTATCACGCGCTCAATGAACTGATTAGACCTGGTGATAAGGTGCTTGATGTTGGCTCGGGCCTTGGTTATGGTATGGCGATACTTTCGATCGGTGCTAGCGAGATACAAGGAATAGATGTTGACAGCAAAGCGGTCAAGTTCGCCCAATCGGAATATATGGGTCGGAACCCAAAAATCAAAAATATTCAAGTCTACAACGGGTACAAAACTAACTTTAAAGATAATGAGTTCGATGTTGTGACTTGTGTCGATGTAATCGAACATGTCGAAAATTATGATCGTTTTATTGATGAACTCCTACGCATTGCAAAACGGGCGGTAATATTTGGTACACCGAACCGACGCCCAGAATTTACCAATCCTGACGGCACACCAAAAAACTATTGGCACCTGCGTGAATGGAACTACTCGGAACTTAACGACATCTTGGCGAAGCATTCCGGACGTCTAGATTGGCACTTTATTGACGGGCCTTTCGATGGACCTTTTAAAGTTAAGGATCAGGTTAGTAAAAACACTCTTGTCCTTATGCCGATAATAATGAAAGGTAGGAATGCATAGTGATCGGGTTGCGGCCAAGGAACAGAGTAGCTAAAGATACCCTGCCGATCGACTCCCGGATCGCAGATAACTTACGCCGATTCAGAGAAGGAATTGATAAGAATAGGGTAAAAAACCTACGACGACCCGACGACTTCACTTCGAAAATCGAGATAGTAATCCCCTGCTATAACCATGGAGCTTTTCTTAAAAGCGCGTTAAAAAGCCTGGCCCTACAAACTTGGCGGGGTAAGTTGGCGGTAACGCTCATTAACGACAAATCGACCGATAACTCTCTAACTACTATGAAAAAGCTCCGACAGAATAACCGCTTCACCAACATGGATATTAGAATCATCGACAACAAAGTTAACCTCAACCAGGCTGGTTCAATTAACCGAGCTGTGGGTGATTCCATGAACGAGCTTTTTATCGTACTAAATGCCGATGACATGCTGACGCCAGATTGTATCGAGTTAGTCATAGAAACCTACAGAAAGCATCCTGATCTTTGGTTATTGGGGGGCAGTAGCTTGTGGTTTGTGGACGAAAAGCAGTTACCAGCCCATACAATAATGCCTATCGACAGGCTAAACCTCACCGTTCGTTCACCTAAACAAGCCCAAAAATATAGTAAACTAAACGACCTAAACATGAGCCAGTCTTCTTGCTCTTTTTTTAAAGGCGCCTGGGAAATAGTCGGCGGCTATCTACCTCGAGAACAACGGGTGTGTTCATTTGATGACCGTGATTTTCAAATGCGCGTGAACAGTTTGTTGCCAGTTGGCCTATACAGTGAATACCCGATGGAGTTTTACCGGACGTCAAGTTCACAAGGCAAAGCTGTATCATGAATAAATTGCTAAATCTATTTAGGCGTCCAGAGACTAAGGACGCCAGACCGTTGATAATCACATCCCCAGTGCCTAGAATTGAAGGTTACACTTCAAAGAAAAGTTCTGGAAAGCGCGCTCTTCTTAGTTATCTCGTACAGCCAGTTATTGACGAACTGAATGACGGCGTGACTGAGAAATTTAGCAACGACGGCATTGCCCGTGCTTGGCCTAAAGCTCTAAATGAGCTTGGATACGAGGTAGATATCATCAATTGGGACGACACGAACTTCATAATAGAAAAGAGCTATGACCTTGTAGTCAGCCACGGCGCGATTAATTTTGAGCATTTGGCAAAGCAACTTAAGGGCACGGAAAAGTACATCTACTTTTCAACTGGGAGCTACTGGCAATACCATAACGCACAGGAAGATAAACGACTGGCTGAATTCAGTCGTCGTAATAATGTTAGCTTGCCTAGAGACCGCTATATTGATAATCCCGAAGAGGAAGCGAACTGCCATGCGACAGGTATTATCTGCCTTGGTAATCAGTCAACAGCCGATACATACAAAAAATTCAAGAAGGTGATTAATCTTCCTATCGGTTGCTATCCTGATACTCGCAGTATAGAAAAGGACCTTGAAGCGGGACGAAAAAATTTCCTGTTCTTTTCGGGTGCTGGCAATATACATAAGGGCCTAGACCTGCTGATAGAAGCTTTCGCAAAACAATCGGACTATACTTTACACATCTGCACATTCATGGATGATAAGTTTGCAAAGTTTTATGCCAAAGAGCTGAAGTTATCAAATATTATAGTCCACGATTTTGTAATTTTGCGCTCGGAGAAGTTTTATGAAATTTGCGATGCCTGTAATTACATAATATTCCCATCATGCAGTGAGGGTAGCCCAGGATCGGTAGTTGAGTGTATGCAACAAGGATTAATACCCATAGTCAGTAAAACCTCACATATAGATATCGAGGACTCGGGTATCACTCTAAGTAGAGTGTCTGTGACAAGTCTAGTTGAATCCATGAAATTAATCTCGGGCGAACCGCTCCCTAGCTTAAATAAGCGCTCCTTAGCAGCTCGCCAACTTGTAGCCAAAAATCATTCTCCGAAGCGATTTGCAGATACATTAACAATAGCACTGAAAGAAATCCTGAATGCCTAAGCAAGTTACGGCTTACTGCTTAGACTGGCATACACAAAGCAGTAAAGCCTTCAACGATCTGCTTGTAGAGCCGTTACAGTCACAAGTTAAAATAAAGCTGTGTTCATGGGACGGGGAGAAAATTCAAGGTAAGTACTTTAGCGATGAAGTCTTAGTATTTTGTATGCTCCCACCACCGATTAAACTACTTCATAGCACGTCGAGTAATCTAGTCTGGATTCCTATGTGGGATCAAGCTCAAGGCTATGATCAAACTTGGTGGAATAGCCTGCCTAAAAGTTTACGAATCGTAGCCTTTTCGTCCGCGATTTACGAAAAAGCCATGGCTGCTGGTTTGCCTGTACTGCGCTTAACTTACTTTAAAGATCCCAAAAGCCTCCAGTATGCAAATTGGGAGCATGGACGCACGCTTTTCTACTGGAACCGAACGGGTATGGTCGGCCCGAGTTTTATTACTAAGCTTTGTAAATACTTGGATATAAACACACTTCTTTTCAAGCCTGAAATAGACCCGCGCATTGAGGCAAATAAATTCTACGAGTTACCGGAGCGTATAGGCGACACCAAGGTAGTAAGCATAAAAACTACAGCCACTCGTGAGGAATTTTATAACTTGACAGAGTCAGCTAACATTGTCCTTGCTCCACGCCTTACCGAGGGGGTTGGCATGGTGTTCCTGGAAGCTTTAGCACGTGGTTGTGCAGTACTGGCACACGACGCCCCGACTATGAATGAATACATAACAAGCCAGCAAAATGGGGTTCTACTGACTAATAATTACCGGTCCGTAGCCAATAGGCTTCAGGGTGTGATTGGCCGCTATCAAAACACTAGCGCTGCGCCCTTTTTGTTAAGTGATAATCAGCCCTGGAAAAGATTAAGTCGCTTAGATTATGAGCAGTTGGGCGCCCGGGCTCGGCTTGATCATGAATTGGGCTATAGAAATTGGAGTCAGAAGACCGATGCTTTTGCTAGTTTTATATTGAAGTGGTAAATAAGACCTCGTTTATCAGAGGCGAATACGTTAAAATAGACTACTATGCAGACTAATTTTGTTGTATCGATAGTCATCGGTTCGTATAACCGACTAGACTACTTAAAGTCCACTATTGAAACCACTCGTAATGACCTGGTAGGAGTGGCGCATGAAATTATCATTGTCGATGGTGGCTCAACTGACGGAACGATCGATTGGCTAACTAAACAAAAAGATATTATTAGCATAATCCAGCATAATCGCGGTGAATGGCTTGGCAAGAAAATTGAACGAAAAAGCTGGGGCTATTTTATGAATCTTGGTTTTAGAGCAGCAAGTGGAAAATACATATGTATGCTCAGTGACGACTGCCTTGTTATACCTGGAGCAATAAAAAACGGCATAAAACTTTTTGATAAAAAGCTAAAGGCTGGAGACAAAATTGGTGCTATAGCTTTTTTTTGGCGAAATTGGCCGGAGCAAGAAAAATATTGGGTTGGCCTAGCATGGGGCGAAAGAATATTTGTTAACCATGGTCTTTATCTGCGTGAAGCCCTTCAAAAAGTAGACTTCATCGATGATAAAAATTTCTTTTTCTACCATGCCGATGGCGACTTAAGCTTACGGCTATGGGACGCAGATTATGAGTGCATCGCTTCACCAGACTCATTCATTGAGCATTACTCTGACGCCAATACCGAAGTCCGAGCCACCAATATGGAAAGACAAAAAAAAGATTGGGCTACTTACAAAAAACGTTGGGAACATTTAAAAATGCCCACTAAAGATTGGCTTGAAAAAACATTTACCGATTCGTCACACACAGCGAAGAGGCACTGGCAAAAAAGAAAGTTATTAAAGGGGATATTTAAATGAAGTTGCACCTAGGTTGTGGTCAGGTTTATCTGGATGGATATATTAACATTGACTACCCACTTGATAAACATACCGTTCAAGAAAAAAGTGTCGCTGACGAATTCCATGACTTAACCAAGCTCAGGTATAAACGCAAGACCGTTGACGAGGTTAGATTGCATCATGTATACGAACATTTTCCTCGACACGTAGCCTTTGGCTTGTTGGCTGCATGGCATACGTGGCTCAAACGAGGAGGCAAAGTCCATATAGAGGTACCGGATTTTGATGAGAGCGCCAAACTAGCGATCGATTCCAAGTTGCCTGACCGTGATAGAAAAGTAGCTCTGCGTCATATATTCGGTAGTAATGAGGCGCCTTGGGCGACACATTATGAGGGTTGGTCGGCAGAAAGGCTTAGTGAAGTATTGTCTCTGCTGGGCTTTAAATCTATCAAGATAGAAAAAACATCCTACTTAGCAACCCGTAACGTTATAGTCACTGCGAAGAAAGGTCTGCTTGAACTCGATCATAAAAAAGCTCGCAATCTCGCCAGAAAATATCTAGTTAATTTTACTCTAGATGATAGTGACTTTGAAGTTTCATTGCTTGAAATCTGGTTAAAAGAATTTGATAAACAGTTTAAAACAGGAACTACCGCCAAGTGAAAGTAAGCGTTATTATACCCACATATAATCGTGCCGGCTTTATCGCCGAAGCAATAGAAAGCGTGCTTAAGCAGCGAGGTCATAAGCATAGTATAGAGATTATTGTTGTGGATGATGGTTCGACTGATGACACTAGTAAAGTTGTAAAAAAATTTGGCGACAAAGTAAAGTACCTTAAAATCCCACATTCTGGCAAACCGGCAGTTCCTCGTAATATTGGTATTAAGGCCGCTACTGGCGAGCTGATAGCTTTCCAGGATTCAGATGATCTTTGGCACAAAGATAAACTAGCGAAACAGATTCCTTTGTTCAAAGACGAAAAGGTAGTGTTGTCTTATGGTAATGCTGAGATAATGCAAGCCGATGGCTCGCCCACTGGCGTATTGGTTGTTGAAGAAAAGGGTCTGAGAAACGGCAAAACCTTTGCAACGCTTATAAAAGGTAACTTAGTATCAACTCTAACTGTTGTTGCTCGAAAGTCTGCAATCGAAGAAGTAAACTTTTTTGATGAAGCAGACGATCTGAGAGCAGTAGAAGATTATGCTCTTTGGCTAAAAATAATAGCTAGGTTTCCAGCAGGAATAAGAGTCCTCCCCGACACGTTAGCGTATTACCGAACCCATGACTCCAACATTAGTAGAACTAACCCACTTGAAGCGATAGAACAATTGTTAGCGGTTTTTAACCATCTCTGGCTTAGCGGTATTAGTATCGGCCAGCTTAAGATGGTAGAGAGTCGCCTTCAGGAACTCCATGAAGGTTGGGGAAGAATCATGAACGAGTTTTATTCTTTCGAACAACCAACTATCTCCGTAGTAATGAGTGTGTATAATGGCGGCGAGCATTTAAAAACAGCTATTCAGAGCATTCTTAAGCAAACTTACCATAACTTTGAGTTTATTATTATTGACGATGGATCATCGGACGATTCTTTTAGTACTATATCCAAATTTAAGGACAGACGAATTAGACTTGTCCGCCAAACTAATCACGGTCTGGTCTACTCACTTAATAAGGGTGTAAAGCTAGCCCGTGGTCGCTTTATTGCACGCCAGGATGCCGACGATATATCTATGCCTACACGATTTGAAAAACTTGTTTCTGCTATAACCGCTAACGACCGGATGGGCCTGGTAGGCACTTTCTTCACCTATATCGACGAGAAGACAAGCCAACCATCGATAACAATTACATCTGTCACCAAACACCTTGACTTGCGTCGTTCATTTTATATCACCAACCCGTTTGCGCACGGCTCTACGCTAATCCGTAAAGACGCTATTGTTAACGCTGGGGGGTATTCCGATAAGTACGGACCGACCGAGGATGTTGAGCTATGGCGACGATTGGCCGAAAACTGGGAGTTGGGTATAGTTCCCGAACCGTTGTACTGGTATCGTATTAATCCAAACGGCATATCTCACAAGAAACAAAGCTCCCAACATAAATTTGCCGCGAAAATAATTGCTGAACAATGGCGACGTCCGTTTTTATATAAAGGCTACCGCGCAATTGTCAAGGATGCTGAATATTACCGCAGGCTACCCTCTCCTTTTGCGGAGCAGGTATATCATCAATACATAAATGAGCAGTTTGTGATTGCGATGGGATGTTTTGCGCGTCGAAAGTATAGAGCAGGACTTGTTACCTATATAGCGACCTGTAGATTGGATCCCAGCAAGGCGACCCAGTTAATCCGTCCGGTAGTCGGTAGGTTGGCGCGTCGTGTTGGACTTAGAAGGAGAAAAAGATGAAAATACTACACGCGGTTGAGTCTTACTTCCCGTCGGTTAGTGGTGCGCCAGAGGTTGTGCGACATTTGAGCGAACGGATGGTAAAAGCCGGTCACGACGTAACTATCGCCACCCGTAAACTGCCTAATCGAAAGAGTCTTATTCATAATGGCGTGAAGATTGTTGAATTTAATATTCGTCCAACCAGCCCTTTGGGGATGAGTACTGTTACTGGATTAGCTGGCGATACAAAAAAGTATCAAGACTTTTTAATAAACAAAAAATTTGACGTAATTATGACCTACGCCGCACAGCAGTGGACAACAGATTTAATGCTTCCGGTACTAGATAAAATCAAAGCTAAGAAAGTAATCGTACCATGTGGCTATTCAGGTTTATACGATCCAATGTACAAACAATACTTCAAAGAACTTCCTGCCTACCTACGTAAATTCGATGCTTCTGTTTACCTGTCCAACGATTATCGTGACATTAATTTCGCACGAAAAAATAAATTGAAAAATATTAATCTGATTGCTAATGGCGCAGACGAAAATGAGTTCGCAGAGATTCCAAGTGATGAACAAAAAGAAAAGCTACGAAAGAAATACGGCATCAAAGGCCTAATGTTAATGATGATCGGCAATTACACCGGCGAAAAAGGACACGCAGAGTTAATCGCCATCCTAAAGCGCCTTCCTGTAAGAAATGTAACGTTGGTTAGTGCCGGCGCATCTACGCCAGGCGTGGGTAGCTATGATATGTTTAAGTCTCAGGCTGATTTAATAAATAGTAAAAAAGATTTTTTAGCAAAAAAGATAATAATGGTAGAAGGCTCTAACAGAAAACTGATCTTACAAATGTTAAAGTGCGCAGACTTGTTTACATTCTTATCGAACATCGAAGCAAGCCCTCTTGTACTTTATGAGGCAAACGCAGCTGGCGTACCATTCTTAGCAACTGCCGCAGGAAACAGCGCCGAAATAGCTAAATGGACAGGTGGCGGTGTAATAGTAAAGACAAGGCCTATTCAAAATGGACGTGTCCGTGCAGATTTAAAAGATGCTCTTTGGCAGATCACAAAACTTGCTTACAGCCCAAGACGGCGCAGACGCTTAGGGGCGACAGGCAGAAATACGTGGCAGAAGAAATATACTTGGGAGAAGTTAACCAATCAGTATTTAGACCTATACAAAAGTTTGTTAGGTCGAGGAAAGAATAATTAGAATGATTATAGTTAAGTTAATGGGCGGGCACAGCAACCAACTTTTTCAATACGCCACCGGAAGACGACTAGCAAAAAAGCGAGGAGTTGAATTAAAACTTGATATTACTTCGTTTGACAACATGGCTCCGCAAGACACACCAAGAGAATATGAACTGAGTTGCTATCCTCTAAATGCTAGCATCGCTAGCAATAAAGACCTTGCAATAATTGAACCAAATGATTATTCGACTAGTTTAGTCAAAAGAATAAAACATAAACTAAATATTGGACATGAGCTTCGTATATTTGGTGAAGTCGGCACAACATTCAACAAGTCAGTATTATCGGCTCCGAGGAATACATACTTGGTGGGCTGGTGGCAGAATGAACGATATTTTAACGATATTCGGGATGACTTAATCAAAGATTTCGAACCAACCACACCACTATCCAAAACAAATGAGAGAATAATAAAAAAAATACAATCAACAGAATCAATCTGGTTACACGTGCGTAGAGGTGACTATATCACAAATAAACACGCCAACGCATTCCACGGCTTTACGGGTATTGAGTATTATAAGAAAGCACTCCAGGCTGTGGTTAAGAGAATCCCGAAAGACCGACGCGAAAATATAGAACTTTTTGTATGTTCAAATGATATTGCATGGTGCAAAAAAAATCTTAAACTCCCCTATCCCATCACATACATAGAGAACGAGCTTGGTTCGGATGATATGCGCGTTGCAAAACATTGCAAGCATGACATTCTAGCCAATAGTACTTTTAGTTGGTGGGGTGCATGGCTCAATGAAAATCCAAATAAGGTCGTTATCGCTCCTAAGATTTGGTTCCAAGATAAAAAAGCAAACTCAGAGACAGAAATTATTCCTTCTAGCTGGATTCGTATATGAATAAACGTGCACTTATTATACGTAACGCCTACTCATATGATTTTGGAGGCGCCGAGCGATATGTTGTTAATCTAGGCTGCGAACTAAGAAGGAATGACTGGGAAGCGATAATAATATCTCGATCGGATAAAGTCCTGGAATACGCAAAAGAGAATCACATAAAAACTGTACGTGGCTGGTGGTGGAGTAAGCAAAACTGGAGCGGAAAAAATATTGTTCTTCTTCCAATCTACATTGCCTGGCAGTTACTCATATTCTTTTGGTATTCTTACCAGATAATAAAGCTCCGGCCAACGGTCATCCACCCGCAAAGTCGAGATGATTTTATTACAGCAACATTAGCTGGGCGATTATTTAGAAAACGTGTTATTTGGAGCGATCACGCTGACCTAAAATATGTATTTAAGAACATAGGTGTGTTTTATAAGAACCCGATAGGAAAGTTTATTTTTCTAATATCTAAGCATGTTTCAGGAATAGTTGTTGTATCAAAACGAGAACTATCTCTAATTAATGAGTCTACCTTCCCGCGAAGCCTCAATAATACAGTTCTGATATATAACGGAATTACCGACAAAAAAATAAGCCCTAAGAGGAATTTCGATAAAACAATTACCGTGTTTGCTTTAACTTCTCGACTAGTAAAGACCAAGGGTATTGGTGAGATTATCGAAGCTTCGAAAATGCTAGATAAGAATGGTTATGAGCACCGCATTATATTATTGGGTGAAGGTCCAGATGAAACGAAATTCAGAAAGCAGGCCGGTAAGTCCATTGTATTTATGGGATTCCCCGAAGATGCATTAAGTTATGTGGCTGGTGCCGATATTTTCGTGCACCCTAGCTACAATGAAGCATTTAGTCTTTCGCTCGTCGAAGCCGCGATGCTCGGCAAGCCTACAATCGCAACTGACGTAGGTGGCAATCCGGAAATTATCAAGAACGGAAGTACTGGAATCCTTATAGCGCCTAAAGATATAGATAGTCTCTATTCTGCACTGGAGGGAGCTATTAAAAACCCCAAAATGTTTGCAGAATACGGAAAAGCCTTAAGAAAAAGTTATGAAAAAGATTACCAGTTCGACAGAATAGTTAAAGAACAACTAATGCCTCTATATAATTAACAAGATGAGAGTACTTGCAGATGTAGGCCCGATATACAATGGAGAGCTTACCGGAGTAGGATATTTTACAGACGAACTGCTTAAGCATCTCTCTGTTCATGTAGAACTCCACGGTTATGCATTTAACTTTGGTGGAAAAAAACATATCAAGCTCGACTTTCCCGTTGACGAACAGAGGCTTATTCCCGGTAAGCTGCTTACATACCCAAGGTACCTTAGGATTGATGTTCCGCTATCTATGTTCTTTGACACAAAAGACTACGATGTCGTGCTTGGAACAAACTTTCTCATTCCTCCTTGCGGCAAGATTGCAACCATTCCCTTTATTCACGACCTGAGTTTTATAGATCATCCAGAATGGTCTCAAAGTCAAAATGCTTTCATACATCGAACTATGCTTCCAGGAACACTGAAACGTTCAGTTGCATTAATAACGATTTCAAACTTTAGCGCACAGAGAATTCGAGAAATATATGATTATAAAAAACCTATTCTTGTTATAAACATACCTCCGAAGAAATCTCTAGCTAAGCAAACACTCCCCAATAGCGGTGAATTATTGCCAGAAAAGTTCTTTCTATTTGTCGGAACAATAGAGCCCCGAAAGAATCTAAAAACACTCATTGATGCATATACCGCACTACCCGAAAACACACAAGCAGAATACAAACTAGTGTTAGCCGGTAAGCCTGGATGGGATGCACAAATAGTGGAACGGCTGAAGTCAGGTGAAAATAAGAACTTAGTGTATCTAGATTATGTATCAGAAGGTGAGCGAAACTGGTTATATAAAAACTCAATCGCCACGATTCTTCCTAGTCACTACGAAGGTTTTGGTATGACCATACTCGAAGCTCTTGATTCTGGATCTCCAACTATCACAAGTGACATTCCGCCACACAGAGAGATTCTTGGAAGTAGTGGCGCATACTTTGATTGTTTAGATACAGTAACGCTTACCGGTTTACTTACTTCTTTTATAAATCCCGCAATCCGAAAGAAAGCCCTTTCTGATCAAAGCAAAATATTGAGTGACTATAGTTGGAAAAAAACAGCTAAGCAGGTGTACGACTTTTTACGAGACATAGTTGCTTGAGATATTTACTACTGTTCTAGCTTGCGCTGCCTCGCAGTACCGTTCATCGTTTCTTTTAACGCTTTGATGTCTTCATCAACCATCAACTTCGCAAGATCTTCAAATGTAGTTTTAGGACTCCATCCTAGGTTTTTCTTAGCTTTTGAGTAATCACCTATCAACAAATCAACCTCAGCTGGTCTATAGTATCTCTGGTCAATCTCAACATACTTTTTCCAATCAAGTTTTGCGTGCCCGAATGCTACATCCAAGAATTCACGTATCGTGTGCGTCTCATTTGTTGCTATAACATAGTCATCTGGTTTGTCCTGTTGGAGCATTAACCACATTGCTTCGACGTATTCTTTAGCGTAGCCCCAGTCTCGTTTAGAGTCTAGGTTTCCTAGATATAGCTTATCTTGTAGCCCGGCTTGAATATGCGCAACTGCTTGGGTTATTTTTCTTGTTACGAAAGTCTCACCACGTCTTGGCGATTCATGATTGAACAGTATTCCTGAGCAAGCAAACATATCATAACTTTCACGATAGTTAACTGTTATCCAATGTGCATAAAGCTTTGCTACCGCATATGGTGATCTTGGATAGAATGGGGTGGTTTCGGTTTGCGGTACAGCCTGCACTTTACCAAACATCTCACTTGAAGATGCTTGATAGAACTTTGTATCCTTTAGCCCGACTTTTCTCATAGCCTCTAGAATTCTTACCGCTCCAAGAGCAGTAACATCCCCTGTGTATTCTGGTATATCAAACGATACCCTTACGTGGCTCTGAGCTGCCAAGTTGTATATTTCATCGGGTTTCACATCCGACAAAATGCCTTGGAGTGAGTTAGCGTCTGTTAGGTCTCCATATATTAGCTTTAATTTAGCTCCCTTTTCATGTGGGTCATGGTAAATGTCTTCTAGTCTGTCGGTATTGAAGGTGCTGGCGCGCCGTATTATCCCATATACTTCATAACCTTTTTCTAGTAACAGTTCTGCAAGATAACTACCGTCCTGACCAGTAATCCCTGTAATTAAAGCTTTTTTCAATCTACAGACTCCTCTTATTGTCCTCATATTTTAACATGCGCTATCTTCTTAAAGGCAAGTTAGTCTATTATATTTACTAAGAACTATGAAAATAATAATTGATGCACGAATATCTGGAACGAGTACTGGTCGTTATGTCGACAAGCTAATCGAATATCTCTACAAAATTAATCCTAGTTTAGAATTAATTATCCTGACCAAGACTCCTCGAATAGACTTTATGAAAAAGATTGCACCGAATTATGAAGTTAAAGAATGCAATATAAAAGAATTTAGCGTTGCAGAGCAAACCGGTTTTAATAAACTACTTCGTTCTTTAAAAGCCGATCTTGTTCATTTTCCTATGGTTCAGCAACCGTTTCTATATAGAAAACCGGCAGTCACGAGCATGCTTGATCTAACAACAACCAGATTCAAAAACCCATCCAAGAATTCCTTGGTCTTCACTACAAAACAAATGGTCTACAAATATCTAAATCGTGTAGTGGCAAAACGCTCCAACCAAATAATTACAATCAGTAACTATGTCAAAAATGAGTTAGTAAAGATTTATTCATTGCCGCCCGAAAAAATAACCACAACATACTGCGCGGCTGATCACATTCCCGATAATCCAGAACCTATAAATGAACTAAAAGGCCAGGAATTCATTATGTACGTGGGGCGACCGCAGCCACATAAAAATCTTTCACGACTGATTGATGCTTTTGAATTACTCAAAACAAAACACCCAAAATTAAAATTAGTATTGGCTGGCAAGAAGGATGTTTTATTTTTACAACATGAAGAAAGGGTAGTAAAGCTTGGACTAAAAGATGCTGTGTTCTTTACGGACTTTGTTTCTGAAGGACAGCTACGTTGGCTTTACGAAAACTGCCAGGCTTATGTCTTCCCTTCTCTAAGCGAAGGTTTTGGCTTACCGGGGCTTGAAGCCATGATTCATGGTGCGCCAGTAGTTTCTAGCAACGCTACTTGCCTACCAGAAATATACGGTCATGCGGCACATTATTTTAGTCCGCATAGCACCAAAGAAATGGCAGAAAAAATCGATGAAGTACTTAGTAACAAGGCACTCCGCTCACGGCTAATTAAGCAGGGTCGCCATCAGGTCAAACGTTACTCCTGGACACAAATGGCCAAGCAAACTCTAAAGGTCTACGAAAAGGTCCTTAGTCTTTAATTCTAAAAATCTGATACAGCCCGCCGCCTGCTAAACCAAGCAGGATAATACCGCCGATACTAAATAACATTGTGTTATCAGAACTGACGGTTGTTGTTTCGTCGATATCATTCTTCAATTCTTCATCCGAAAAACTAGTTGCAGGCTGCAGCGCATTCGTTGATTCACTTCCCTTTACTTCGGTGACGACTGCCGCCTGCTGCGTACTAGACGTATCGTTCGGGATATTACTCTGGACGGTGGGCTCTGGACTATTAACTTCACCAATAAACTGACTATTCGGGCTTGCCTCACTCTCGTTTAAAACTTTAGTGCTTTCAACTACCGGCTCCGGAATCTGAACTGCTAACTGCTCCCGAGCTGAACTTGAAAGTCCATCGTCTACCCAAATAATCAAACTAGTTACACTATCATCAATATCAGCAAGTTCTATAGTTCCGCTAGACAATGGTGCGCTAATTAGCGGTAGTCCACTTGTCGGATCACCAATAAATAAAACCGCTCCAGAATCGTTTGGAAGCCAAGAAATAGTAATGTTACTTCCACTCCGGATAGCTTCAAGACCTTCTGGAAGTTGTGGAGCTATAAGCGCTACCGATTCTTGGCCACTAACAACATTTAGTGGCAAGATTGAACGACTAACCTCTTCGCCGCTATTAAACCCTGCAACCGTTGCCATAACTTCACCAACCGCCGAATCATAAATAAAATCTGTATTCGGACTTGCCGTTGACTCGTCCCACAAACCATCGCCATCAAAGTCCCACTTATATTCGTCGAAATTATTTTTGCTCGTTGCGTCAAACAATATTGGTTCATGGCTTTTAATAGTCTTTGCTTTAAACGGATCGAGAGAATCAACTGACCCGGCAGTATCAAAATTCTCAATTGCCGCGAGTGGTAGAACCATTGATCGATGATTTAATATCCGCCAATACATATCAGTATAGTTAGCCTTCGTGAAACTACTATATTGCAAGAACACCCCGCCAGTACTGTCTGCTATGCGCTTTAGCGCGGTGGTTATCATCGGTACCGTGTAAGTTATTCCGGTTGTTGAATCATAAAACTGCGCGATAGTGCTTGGCACTACCACATCAACAATAACTCCCTTAGCCTGCGCCATTGCAATAGCATCGTCGACATTCCGCATTACGTTGTATGTATGATATGGATTTGTTAGTTCAACTGAGCAGTTTGTTTTTGTCAGAACATCATACGTTTTTTTGCAGCGCTCGGGATGAAGTGTCGCAGGATCAGTTTCTAGTGTAGGGTTTGTATTGCATTTATTTGGTGAAGTTATTCCAAAGCCAATTCGCACGTCGCTGCTACAAATATTGTATGTGTAGTCCTTGCTTGGCATTCTATTAGAAATAATAACTACGTGCTTTTCAGCGTCTTTACGCCATGCAGTCGACATAACGGCGCGTTCAATCCCCAGTTGATGTGGATCAGGCTTATCAAGTCCTCCGCCGCTCAACGTTCCTGATGAGAGCTGACGAGTCATCTTGCTTATTAAGCTATCGATATTTGCTGTAAGACTTTGATGAATTGCAACTTTTGGTATTCGTCTATTTGGTAAATCACCATTTTCAGAATATTCGCCGATACCATAAAGAACGTTACTGTAAAAATATGAAAGTGGCGGCAACACAGTGTTTGTGTTTATGCGCATCTGCCCAAGCACATCATCGACCCCGGCACTGGTGTTTAGCATCATCATCACGTCAATCGGCTTGTCGTTCGGACTAATAGGTGCAACCTGCGAAGGCGAACCATCGGGATTCTTCCCACCTCGATTTTTATCAAGCAGACTAATGCTTGGTGCCAGTCTTTGAACAATTTCATCAGCAGCCTGTGGTGCGCCAAAAGTTGCATAGCGCATATGGCCGTTTGAATAATCAGCATATGTTGGCGTCGAACCATTCTGGAAACTTGAAACTACGGTTTGAAAAATTCCCGACCCACCAGAACAAACAAAATCATCATTAAAGCACCAGCTTAGTGTTTTATATTTTAGGTCGGTTGGGACATATGGAATACGTGCGTCGGCTAAACCACGGTCGCTTAAGCCAGCACTACCGCGCTTCCACGGTTTAGCTTTTGGTCGCGTAAAAATAGTCGATAGCGAATCAAACCAATTGAGCATGCTTGAGGAGTTGCTAATATCGCTGCCGACATATTTTGGATCACCAAACAAAGCTAGCGCAGAAACATGCTCACGCTCCTCTGCGCTCAGCATAAAAACCGACTCTCCCATGACTTGCGCGCCTTGCGAATAGCCTCCCAAAACTAAACGCTGATCCGGACATAAAGCAATTTGATCTTTAATATATCCAACCGTTTCTTCTTTGCCATCACCAACACTTTTGTTGTATTCGCCAAAAGGAAACCACGAAAATTCTGCCTGCACTGCATTAAAAAATGTTTGAGCGCTAAAGATACCAACTGCCTTATATCCTTTGGGACTGTAGAGGTTAGGGAAGTTATGAACCGACACTGCCTTATATGTAACTAGCGGATACTCCCCATCCATCTTCGTTTGAAAAGCTTGAAAAAACGCCCCTGGCACCTTCTCCAAATCGGAAAATCTGTCATCAAAGGGGTCGTTAATGAAGTTACCTTCCGGATTATCGCTCGAACCTCTCGTAAATATAATTAATACATCAGCGCACTGCGAACTCGAATTTGACACCTTGCCAGCTACTACTAATTGGCAAAACATGAGGAATGAAAAAATGCATATTAACGTAAATAAAACGATGCTACGGTTACGGCGTATTGACTGATACATATACTTGACTATTACTTATATCTAGGTCACTTCCGATATCAAGTCCCTCGATAGAACATTCAAGTGTAAATTTAGAGTTTGGTGAGTCAATATAAGAATTGTCTTCTACTCCAACCGCCGGACATCCTGAACTCATAAGAACAAGTTTTAGGTGTTCTACACCCACCCCGAATGGTGTAGAAAAAGTTTTGCTCTTATGGAAACAGGCAGTACCAGGCTCAATCGGGCAGGCACGGCCGGCAATACCACTATTTTCAGAAGATGATGTCTCTACCCAGTCGGCAGGAATTTCGATTTTATTAAAAACCCTTTCAACATCTGCAAAATTCGGCTGCGAGCTTTTGAATGGATATACAAAAAGGTTAATAATACTAAGAACAATAAGAACCGCCACAACTATAGCTGCAATAACCAACCGCTTACCCGCTTTGTTCATAAACCCCCTCTAGCTTTATCTTGGATTATCCTCCTACGCCAACCTCATATCAACAGACAACCACTAGCCTTATCCACACTTCACTCACTTTAGAATTATATGTTCAGTTAGGATATTTTTGGTTTGAGCTTTTTGGAAATCTTTTTTGCAGATTCTTTGGTAGATTTTTCATCTTCTTGAGTCTCAACTTCTTCGGAAAGATCTTTGGTCGATGGGGCTTTGATAATCACGTGTCGGTCATACCTATCGCCCACCGACTCGGTGGATAGTCCGCTGTCGCCTGCTACCTTGTGAACGATCCGCCGGAAGGCAGGGTTCATTGGTCGAAGCTCCATGTCTTTGCCGCTGGCTTTAACTTCTGCCACCCAGTGTTCGACTTGTTCGGCAAGACGATCATTCTGAGCTTTTTTATAGTCCGCTACGTCGACATTGACTCGATGATATTCAAACTTCTTGTTTAGCAGCGCGCTCATAACCATGTACTGCAGCGCCCGCACAGTATCACCGCGTTGACCTATCAAAAAACCATTCAAATGAGTTGAAGGAATGTTAAGTTCGATAACATCCTCGTCGTGAGTGGCGTGGACGTCGACATTTAGGCCAAAGAACGAAAGCAGATCTTCTAGATATTTTTTAGCAAACGTAATTGCTTCTTCCATCTCTCAACTACCTCCGTTTCTTTTTATGTGCTGAACCCCCTTTTTTGCTGCTTTTTGATTTTTTGGTTTTTGTTTTTTCGATTACCGTTGCTTTGACTTTTGTGCCATCAACAACCGCTTCTAATTCAACCTCATCTTCACGTAGCGTACGCTTCTGCTGGTAGTAAGTAACGATTCCGCCAACTAACCAATACAATGAAATAGCAGCTGCTAGACCAATTGATATAAAGAAGATCATCCCAGGAATAATAAAACGCATCATGCCGCTAACTGCTGCACTCACCTCGGCCTGGTCGGCCTGTTGACCTGTAGATCCGGCTTCTTTTAGCAACTGTTTGAGCGACTTAGCGTCTTTGTCGGTAACGGCGAGCTGTTTGCTGGTGAAGTATTGAGTAACGCTTGATGCGATAACGATCAGAAAAGCCGGCCAGTAAAAATTATCCCCGATAGCTTTGCGGGTTAGATCGATTACACCAAAAAGGGAATTGTCGAATAGGGAGACATCATTTGCAATATGCTCCATCCACGACAAACCCTGCACCCATGAGTATGAAAAACTATAGACTGTGCTTGGGTCGTGAACAATTTTATTAATGCCTGCGAACAAGGCAAAGAGAATTGGAAGCTGCACGAACATTAGGCCGATTGGCGAAAATGGATTAATGCTGCGCTCTTTGTATAACGCCATTGTAAGCATGCCTTCGCGTTGCTTGTCGCCTTTTGTTTCTTGCTTGATGCGCTTAACTTCTGGTTGAAGTTCACGCATCGCCTTAGTGTGGTGTAGTTGTTTGCGGGCAATAGGCCACACAACAAATCGCATAATAATCGTAAAAATGATTAGGGCTAGACCAAAGTCGTGGCCAGGAATAATCGCATAGATTAGCGTAAGGATATTAAATATTGGTCGGACTAAAATAGTTTCAAACATTGCTATTACTATACCACGCCAGGGGCGATGAAAGAGATATCTAACTCCCTAAACTTCAAGTTCTCTTGTGGCGCTTAAGAAAACTTTTCTTAATTCTGATGCGGATATTTTTGCAACCGACTCATCAAATACTGAAATAACTAAATCAAGGTTTGATAGTTTATCTCCAAGCTCGACACGAACTAATTCATATAACCGACGCCTGATTTGATTGCGCGTTGGCGCACTCTTACTAACCTTTTTACTAACAACAACGGCGACCCTATATGTATCGCGTCTAGAGTTTGGTGCATATTTAATAGAAAAATATTTGGTACGCAAAGTCTTGCCCTGCCTATAGACATAGTTAAGGCTGTTGGTGCCATGAAAACGATTAGCCGAGGAGACCATAGTAATTATTATGCGCCTTTTTTAGGGGCGAGTTAATTATTTACTAAGGCGTTTTCGAAGCTTTAGTCGTCGGCTCTTTAAAACTTTACGTCCAGCTTTGCTAGCCATTCGCTTCATAAAGCCATGCTCTCGCTTAGCTTTGCGTTTCTTTGGTTGGTAGGTTCTTTTTGGCATATCTTTTTCCTTGTTCTTACAAATTGTTTAATGATTGTAAAAAGTACAAAATTTACCAACAGATTCTAACCTATTTTCCACACCTTTTCTAGTGTTATGCACGACTTCTTATCTGTTTGGTTTTATTGTGCATAAGTCTATCTCTGTTTGGGCGAGTTTTGTTGTGAAATTATAAAACATGCATAATCCTGTGGAAAAGTCTGGTAATCTTTTTGTATAGTATTTTTGTAAAGAAATATTCAGGTAGCTTTGGCATAAAAAGGAGTGTTTTAGGGTAATGCACGAAGAAGCCTTATGGCAAACAGTTCTAGGTGAAATAGAGGTCTCCGTATCAAGGGGCAGCTTTGTCACCTGGTTTAAGAACACTCGATTATTAAAATATAGCAACGAGTCAATTGTGATTGGTGTGCCGAACATCTTCGCCAAACAACAACTTGAAGTTAAGTATCACAAATTAATATCTGAAACCCTTGGACGCAACGGCGCGACACCAGAAAAATTAGAGTTCAAGATTCATTCTTCTGTCGCTCCAAAACGCGACGACGACGAAACAATGATTCTAAATCAAGTTTCAACTCCTGTCGTAAAACGCGCACCATCAATTGGCCACGCCTATCGTCAAGGTCTTAACGAACGCTACACTTTTGATAACTTTATTGTTGGATCTGGTAGTGAATTTGCCTATGCCGCTTGCCAAGGCATTGCCCAAAATCCTGGAAACAAGTACAACCCGTTATTTATTTACGGAGGCGTAGGAATTGGTAAGACTCATCTCATTCAAGCGGTCGGTAATGCGATTCTCGCCAACAACCCGTCAGCTAAAGTTGTGTATATTTCTAGCGAACAGTTCGTGCAGGAATTCTTAGACGCTATACGATTTAAAAAAATAACCGACTTTGCTGGTCACTATCGAAGCGCCGACGTGTTGATTATTGATGATATGCAGTTTATTGCTGGTAAGGAAAAAACTCAGGAAGAATTCTTCCATACTTTCAATGCGCTACATCAAGCAAATAAACAAATTATTATTAGTAGCGATAAGCCACCTCACGCTATACCAACTCTTGAAGAGCGATTGCGAAGTCGTTTTGCGATGGGAATGACTGTTGATATGCACGCTCCGGACTTTGAAACCCGCTGCGCAATTCTTCAGACTAAATCAACCGACAGAGGTCTTACTCTGCAACCCGATGTGATTGATTATCTAGCTAACCATATTCAAACCAACGTTCGTGAACTTGAGGGCGCCCTAAATCATCTGATCGCTTTTTGTGAAATGCGTGGACTTCAGCCAGACTTGTCTATCGCCTCGAGTTTATTTGCCGGCAGTAAGACTAGGCCAAAGCATATAAGCGCCCGGGTGATTATCGAAAAGACGGCGAAGCATTTTCAATTGAATGTCGACGAGATCACTGGTCCAAAACGCGACAAAGAAATCGTAGTGCCAAGGCAAGTGGCGATGTATCTACTGCGCAGCGAGCTCCACATGAGCTTTCCAAAGGTTGCCCACGAGCTTGGAAAAAAAGACCATACCACCGCCATTCATTCTATCGACAAAATCGAACGTGAACTTCAAATTGACGTTATTTTGCGCCAGCATATTGAAGAGATTAGGGAGCTTTTGAATGTTTAGGTTGTGGATAGACCGTTTACAAGTTTGTGGTTTATTTTTGTACAACTATGCTTGGTTATACCCAGTGTCCACAGTTTTATGGTTCACAAAAGCTTTGACTGATAGTTTGTACAAATTATCTACTCAGAGTTTACCCAGCATAATCCACTATGATTTTTCAAATTTAACAGGGGTTTTTGGTGTTTTATACCCACAATCCACAGAGCCTATAACTACTACTACACTTATATAAAGGAGAATGACTATGAAGCTTCAATTAACACAAGAAAACCTAAACAAGGCTTTGGCAAATGTTGCTAGGGTAGCTATATCGTCACGAAATCCTCTACCGATTCTGAATAATATTTTATTAAAAACCGTCGACAATCGCCTAACCGTTTCAGCTACCAACCTTGAGATTGCAATCACCGAACACGTTGGTGCAAAAGTTAGTGTTGAAGGATCAGTAACCGTTCCAGCAAGACTATTTCAGGAATATATTGCTAGTCTCCCTGCCGGCAATATTGATTTGAGCGTTAAAGATAATAAGGTTCATATTTCGACGGGTTCATATAAATCAACTATCAACGGAATGGCAGCAGATGAGTTTCCGGTTGTTCCAAACCTTGAGCGAACCGGCGGCTGGACGATTGGTGCAAAAGAATTAAAACGTGGTTTACAGCAAGTTATCTTTGCTGCCGCTAATGACGAGACCCGTCCTTTGCTTACTGGAGTGTTTCTACATACCTACGAAGGTTTTTTATATGCTGTTGCGACAGATAGTTATCGACTTGCTGAAAAGCGACTCATACCGCTTAAAAAGGATATTAGTTTGGTTGTGCCTTCAACCGCCTTGCAGGACTTAATGAGAATAATCGGCGACAACACAGAAACTGAAGTAAAAATTTATGAAGACGGCCAACAAGTTTTGTTTGCTGTTGGCGAGAGTGAATTAATCTCAAGACTAGTCGACGGCAACTACCCAGACTACCGAAAACTAATACCATCTTCTTTTTCTATAACAGCCGAGTTTGAACGTAGCGAACTAACCAATGTTACGAAAGTTGCTAGTTTATTCGCTAGGGAGAGCGCCGGTAGTATTGTTATTAACTTTAACGAAGCTGAAAAGAAAGTATCGATTTCGTCGGTTGCTTCTCAACTTGGAGAAAATACCTCTACTATTTCAACGCAAGTAACCGGTACTGGTGAAGTATCTCTAAACTCTAGATATTTGATAGATGCTCTTGGTGCTTTTCATGGCGAAAACACAAGTTTTTCATGCAACGGACGCGTAGAAGCTTGTATCTTAAGATCTCCAGACGAAGACGACTATCTACATATTATAATGCCGCTAAAGAGCTAGTAGACCGGTTATAGTCTAGAATAAACACATGAGCCTTCAGAGTATTACTCTATATAATTTTCGGTCCTATAAAGAGGAATCTTTTGAGTTCTCTGATGGTGTAAACATTATTATTGGACCAAATGCAGCCGGAAAAACTAACCTTCTTGAAGCGGTCTATGTAAGTTTCTTAGGCAAAGGTTTTCGCTCCAAGCAAGATAGCGACTTAATAAACGATGGACAGGCTTGGGCG
Source organism: uncultured Candidatus Saccharibacteria bacterium (assembly GCA_964554485.1). GTDB lineage: Bacteria > Patescibacteriota > Saccharimonadia > Saccharimonadales > JAGQMS01 > JBBQBM01. The sequence continues at coordinate 29,151 of CAZKOX010000002.1, forward strand.
AAAATAGATTCAATTCTAGACGAACAAGAGCGTACGGTGATACTAGAAAAGCCGTCACCCGAGGTGCGTTTAAAAAAGAAATTTATATTTGGAGGTAATGAGAAACTACGACTAGGTTTTGACGACATTAAGCCGCTTGTTTTGTTTCAGCCAGATGACCTTAGGTTGATTGGTAGTAGTCCAGGACGTAGACGTGATTATATTGATGATTTTTTATCACAACTTATTCCTACATATCGCCAAGACCTGTCCGCCTATAACCGTGCCTTACTCCAGCGCAACAGCTATCTAAAAAACCTTCGCAGCAACGCAAACGACCAAATGTTCGTTTGGAATATGCAGCTTGCCGAGCGCGGCGGAAGAATAATACAAAGACGACTAAAATTACTCAACATGTTAAGTAATAAGATTAGCGATGTTTATAGTCGGGTAGCTGGCAACCCACACAAACTGACGATTAAATACGAAAGTGATATAAACCTAGACAACTATTCAAACTCACTACTTCAAGCTCTTGAAAAGTCTACAGCTCAAGATAGGTCGCGAGGTTTTACGAGCGTTGGTGTGCATCGTGACAATATTGCAATTTCGATAGACGGCAAGCCCTTCAAGAACGTGGCGTCACGCGGCGAAAACCGAACCTTAATTTTGGCATTAAAGATTATTGAACTCGAAGAACTTGAAGAAGCCCGGCAGACTCCCCCGCTGCTGCTGCTCGACGACGTTTTTAGTGAACTAGACGGCTCGCGGCGCAGTTTGCTGACGAAGTACCTTAAGAACCATCAGACGCTCATTACGACGACGGACGCAGACATTACCCAAAAGCGCTTCTCGAGCGCCGCCAATACCATTAGTATTGCGTCTTAATCAATCTTCGTCGGAGTAGTCTGGGTCGTAATAGAACAGTGGCGATATATAACTTTGTTTATACTCGGTTTGGCCACTTTCTGTGTTGATAGCCGGGTAAAATACTTCAATATATTTATCAACAATATTCTCATCACCAACCACTTTTCTTATATAATCAAGAGCTTCTGCCTTAAGCTCTTCGGTGAAAAAGTCTAGCCTGACTACAACTTTTAGCGATCTGTCTGAATAGGAGATGCTATAATTTTCTGAATCATAAGGAAGAATACCGATAAGTTGGTTCAGCTTATTATTAGACGGGAGCTCAGAGTCGATATTGCGCCCTGTTTTTATGTCAGTAATTGATATTTTAATTCTGAAATTGCTTAGCAGTTTAATCGATATTTTAATTTCATCCGAACTAGACCCATACTTACCTTCAAGGGAAATATCTGAACCGTTTTTTGTCACAGACTTTTTAGATATAGCAAATCCTATCGCCTTCGTTGAGTTAGTTATGTACGGCTGATAGGTCTTTTTTCCGAAAGTGTATATATCTTTTCTAACTCTATCGTATGCGTCGATGCTACCAACGGCATTCAATAGATCCTCAGAGTCTACTAAGGAAGCACTATCGGAGTAGTCCAATACTATTCCATCGCCGTCTGGAGGCGTATCGATATTATCCTTTGTGAAGATAGCTATAAAACCAACAACCGTAATAAGCACCAAAGATGCGATTATTAATTTTTTATTGAACATCCGTTTAATTGGTATATGCATAACTATAATCTTCCATATATTTCAGATAATAAAGGAATGAAAGCGGGGTCTCGACACTCATCCCTGCCTCCAGTTTGTGGAACGCCATTTATGGTGCAGCCACGATCGATATGAAGATGCGCTGCTCCTGATGAGCCATCACAGTTATGCTCTGGCGTCCATTCAGCTATTTCGCCCATAGCTTGGCCAGCTCTTACGTTATCTCCTCTTTTAACCACTACATTATTTAAGTGACCATACCAATAATAAAAGCCGTCAGCGGCTTTAAGTTGTATGTTATAGCACCAACCTGGTTCATCCTCCCCAACGCCAGCAACTTCACCGTCATCGAAGGCGTAGATATCATCGCCACCTTTTCTGCCGTTCAAACCAAATAAGTCAAACGCCGGTCCTTTGCCGCCGTGTCTTGAATAAAGTTGATTAATTGTTATTCCGCCGACCGCTCTTGTTTGCGGCTCGAGAGGGAATGCGTATCCAGTGAGCGAGTCTACCTTACCGTCACCAGCTACTGCGCCACCTGTAGATTGGCTTTGTTCGCAATTCTCTGCTGGTCGTGTATAGGTAGTGCTCTGGTAGAGTTGTAACATCTTTGCGCCAAGTTCTTGCCTCGCCTTAATGACAACCTCTTTATCCTCAAGATGCTTATCATAGGTTTCGCCAGTTGCTGTTCCATTCGCGCTTGATAGGGGTTCATAAACAACTGTTGCTGGGGCGTCATAGTAGAGCAGGAATTCGTCCGAAGCCTCATTTAATGTTGTGTCTGGGCTTCTTAGTAGAGATAGTATGTCGATAAAGTCGTCACTCTCAAGCTCGGACCACATGTAGTCTAGCTGATACTCTAGGTCGCCGGTTGATCTAGCGATATTAAATGGTGATTCCGTCGTGCCGAAAGATTTGTGCAATAGTCCAAGCTGGCGAACTTTGCTCTTCCATTGGACTATTCCGTATCCATATAATCCATAGATTGCTGCTAGTGGTTTTACCTGATTTGTAGCGGAGTCTTTTTCTGTTGGGAGCTCTGACTCTTCAGGTTTTGACGTGCCGCCCTGCATTTTATGAGGGTTGATCTCAGATATCGCCTCTAAGTTGCCCATTATACCGGCAGCGGCATTGGCAGAAAGATGCTTTCTGTTCGTAAGGTAATCCCACACGAAACGATGTCTATCGTCTACCGACATATCGCTAGAGGTAACGCTGCATACATCAGACGTCGGATCGTAAAATGGAGTGTCTCTGAAGATAGATTGCAGTTCGGCAGATGATTCTGCATATATAACAATAGGGCGTAAGCAAAAGACGGCAACCAGAACACTAATCAAAATAAAATATAATCCTCTATGGAATATTATTTTCATAATAACGGGCAAATCTCCTGGTTTATGTGCTGAGTATCATCTTTTGGTGTTGCGGCGCCAGTGAAGTAGGCTGTCTTACGAAGCGCGCCGTCCCAGTTAACTTGGAAGTGTATATGACTCCAATGGTCTTGAATTGGGGCGCAAGAATAACCCTTACTTTTACTCCATTGTAATCGCCAATATTTGACATATTCTATACCGAAAATATCAGCATTGGTAATAAGCCACCCCATGGCATTATTACCTTTACTCAGTTCCTCGGGTTTACGGGAGTTAAAGTATGAATCTATCGCTCGGCCTGTAGGATGTGCATCCGGTTTTGTCCCTCGATCTCTACAGCGCCACGATGGACCTAGCCCACCTTGTCCATACTTAGTGTTAATAAGTACCTGTAGTTCTCTTGCTCCGAGCTGTGCCTTGCCTTTGTCTGTTATTGCTTCAGGTGGCTGCGTTCCATCCCAAATACAACCAGGGAAGATCATATTATAGGGTGCATGCACTTTGCCCGTTACGGGTACGCTTGGAGTGTTGTCTGTGGTGGCGGTCGAGCTAGACGCTTCGCCGCCAATTCCGCCGTCGTCACTGTAGCCATAGGCATAACCTATGCCGCCCATTACGCTGCGGTCTAGAAGTACGCAATTGTACACCGCTGCAGCTTGGGCTTCTTTTTGGCTGGCATCGCCGGGCAGGTTGGCATAAACTGCATCCCAAAAAATACTAGAGTCTCCGAGTGTAGCCATATCTCTCGTTACACCGGCTGGTGCATTAGTCGCGTTTTCAAAGTAGTTTGGTTTGAGAGGATCGAGGTCAAAGCATTCTTTAGGAAAATCATAAGTATCGAGCCCGCTCCACTCGGCCACCGAAGACGGTGTCGTAGTGTCCTCGGCAAGTGCCTTGCCACTTAAGACATTCGCGTAATTGTCTAGGCCGTTTATGGGGTTTGCTATAGAATTTATCGCCGCACCTGGTGTCGAAGTGTTTAGCTTCATAAGCATCGATGAGGCTAACGACTTAGGGTTCGAAAGTGAAGCATAGCGATCCCAATTACTAGTATTCGAATCTTTTTCTTTTTGCCAGTCGGTAGCCATTTTGTTGGAATAATCTCGGAGATAGGCATATGAAGATGTTGCCGCTGCGCCATTATTGCGCGCCGATGCTTCAGCGGTGGCTGCTCCGCCCATCATCATGTAGTTCATTTGGCCGGCAATGGTTGGGTCGTATTTTACTCCTGCTCCTGCATACTCCATAGCTTTAACAACTCCGGTTGTAACAATATCTTCTATGGCGCCACCAGCGCCAGTAGTTTCAAGTACCCAGTTAAGAATCGGGCCGACAACTTTGTCGACAATGCCGTCGGCGACACCACTAAACCAGTTAAAGACCGTACCGAAAACTGAATCATCAACAGCCTTTACGGCATCAGCGATTGGTCCTAGAAGCTTGCCGATAGAATTGTTATAGGCCTTCGACATCTCTTCGGCATTATTGCCGTTTAAGCCGTCGTCGTAGCACTGATAATAAATTGGCTGTAACTTCTTTTCGGCATCGGTCATGTCGCAGTAGGCATTTCTACCTTGGTCTTCGCCTTCGGCGCTAGCTTTAGTTATCGCATCAGCCTTACCGCCACCAAATATCATCCAAGCCTCACTCCGTTCAGCATTATCAAAGTACCTCATATATTCATTAACCTCACTATTGCGCAACGCTACGGTTGTGGAAACTGTTTCTGCGAAGCTACTAAAACCGTTTGCTTGTTCGTCGGTAATAGCAGGAAGACCTTCAGTACCAGCGATATCGCCGCTCTTCATTTGGCTGACTGCGATGGCCATTGACGCATAAGCAGCCATATATTGAGCTCTTCTTCCCTGCACAACTAACTTACCTAATGCATTAGAAGACAGCACACCATCCAACTTAGCTAGCTTTTTTAAATACGACCAAATTTTGGTATAGGGGTTGCCCAGGTATTTCCCAATCAAGTCTCTAATTTGTTTGCCTAGTTCCTTTTTTGCGGCGCCTTCGGTGACTTCACCTGCGGCATTGGTTGCTGCAGCAGTTGCGGCATCTGTTATCTCGTTTGCGGCAGAACTGGGTGTAAGATCGGTGGCTGTTTCGTATGTGCCATCAGGATTTGCAACTTGATCGGGGTTAACTGCTTCGGTTGGACTATCGTCAGCTGCTATGTGCGAGGCGTCTCCAAGAGTATTGGCGTTACGGCTATCGCTTGACGCAGGATCAGTAGCGCTCGGACAGTCGCCGGCACCAAACAAGCAGGCCACGAACTTGCCCATACGGTTCTCTGGGAGTACATTAACCATTATTTTGTCGAATAAGTTCTTCTTCTTAGCGTCTAATCTATCTCGGGTAGTCTCGAAGAGCCGCCACTTACTAACACCAGTCATATTGGCGAGACCCTTTCTTATCTTTCGTCGTTGAAAGACTTGCCAACTTTTTGTTCTACTATTTACGATTGTCTTAATACGCGCTCGAGATTGCTTATTACTCCCGTCAAGATCGTCGAAGAAGTCGTCTATTTTTCCATCAAACTTTCCGCTATTGATATATTCTGTTATTTTGCCGTCTCGCACATCTTTGGGCGAAATACCCGACAAGACATCCTTGTCGTCGATTCGTAAAACTACTAACTTAGATATTGTCCCGTCGTCGGTAGTGCGGCTCTCGAAAACTATTCCATCCTTGGCGAGATCAGCTTCAAATTTACTTGTTCTCATAGTGGTATACCAGTCACGGATTGGGTTGTTGGTGTCTACACGATTAGCGCGGAAAACAGCATTATCCGTCTTTATATCGCCACCATATTCAGCCAATCGGAGTTTAATGTAGGCTTTCATCCATTTATCGGAACGATTATCAAATGCTGCATTTAGTCGTAAGAATGTCGAGGCATTAGTATTTTCGAAAAAGTTTTCTAGTTTGAAAAGCCCCAAAAGTCCCGGTAGGAATGCAAGACCAGCAAGCAGCGACGGAATTCCGACTGCGGCAGCTGCAAAACCAAGTTTTCTGCTCAGGCTGCCCTTGCTGAACATCTTCCCCTTGGACTTAGTATTACCATCGTCCTCAGAGTAATAATCTTTTAGCCTCTGGCTTACTGCCTTGTCCTCATCTAACTCTGCGTTCGCTTTATCTGCAAAGGGTTGAGATTTTTCATGAATTTTTGTGCCGTCGATGGCGTTATTTTCCATTTCGGCGATTTCGTCCGGTGAAAAGCCACGCTCGGTTAATTCATCGAACTTTTCATCAATTTTTGACTGATCTTCCTCAGTGTCTAACACTTGATTAGCTACCCTCTCGTTTCAAGATGTATTATAGCAAGTTCCGGCCTCAAGCTTGTAGATCGACTACACCCTGCTGCTGGTTAAACTCACCGGTCTGTTCTGGTGTGGTTTGTACGGCGCCAGGGGTTGTCGAGATTAACGATGTTTCAGACGGGCTCGGCAGAATTTGAATATGAACGTGGTTTTGACCGGCAAAGAATAGCCCCTGTCCAATCGGGAACTGCGTTAAACGTTTCTTTTCTTCACTTGTTAACTTAAAGACATCAGCAAGAACATCAACCGCCGACGGAGATTGTTTAAGGAGCAGCTGCATGCTGGAGTTGGCGACTATTGCTCGACCCATTCGTGAGCCCATAAAATCTTCAACATCCTGAGAAATTGTAGTTAGGCCAAGATTATACTTTCGACATCGTTTCGCAATACTAAAGATGAAGTTGGCCGAGTCTTCATATTTCATGAGCTGCCAGGCTTCGTCAACAATTAATAGTCTTCGTTTTTGGTCGGATTTGGTTTTATTCCAGATGTAATTAAGCACTATATACATCGCCACTGGTCGAAGCTCGTCTTCAAGATCACGAACGTTAAATACAACGAGCGGATTATTGATATCGATATTGCTCGGTTGGCTAAAAATTCCAGCAAAAGTACCGGTTGTGTATTTTCTGAGCCGCTGCGCCAGCTGTGGTCCAGTGCCGCCCATGTGTAGTAGGGTGTCGTAAAGGTCGGCGATTGTTGGCGGGTTGGCATTGTGCGTTAAAGGATCGTTGGTTATACCTGCCTTAGCGTAGGTTTCGATTAGGGCGCTGTCTAGATCTGATTCTTCGATCGGAGTTAGACCAACAACTGATGTCACCCCACCTCCAGCTTGAACTGCCTGAGCAGCGGCACCGCCCATCATTAACCTGAGTAGGCCATGAAGTGTTATTAAATTACTGCGCAGAGCGCTGTCAGCCTCTTCGCTATCGACAACTTTTGGAATATCAAAGGGGTTTAGGCGAGTTGGAGAGTTAAGTGACAACTTGATATATGCTCCGCCAACGGCATCGCACATTTTTTGGTATTCGTTTTCTGGGTCAATAATAAATATTTCTGTACCCAGCATTAAGCTGCGCAGAGCCTCGAGTTTTACGGCAAAGCTTTTACCCGCTCCAGCCTTAGCAAAGACCACTGAGGTACCATTTTCGAGCGAGAATCTATCAAAGATAACCAACCCAGAGTTATGCATATTAACACCGTATAAAATGCCATGGTCGTCGGTAAGGTCGGCGCTAGTAAACGGAAAGGCCGTCGACAACGCCCCGGTATTCATATTGCGAGTAATGTGTAGTTGGTCAAGAAATTGCGGGACAGTGCTATTAAAGCCTTGTTCCATTTGGGTAGTTGCCGGTTTTGAATAAACAAGCTGTTGGCCAAGCATCGACTCGACACTGTGGGTTACGAATTCTAGCTCATCGAGCGACGAAGCATAGATTGTAAAGTAAAGCCCGAACCTAAAGAAGCGCTCCTCGCCAACCTGCAACTTATCACGCATTTCTTCAGCATCTTGAATAGCGGCTTGTTTGCCGGGGTCGCGGACTTTGCCTTTTTCGGCCTCAATCTGGATGCCAGCTTCAAGTTGACCTACTTTTTTGCGCAAGTTTTCAAGCACCACTTGGCTTTCTACCGGGTAGATGTACATAGACATGTCCATCACCTCATCGAGGTTAATCATTGGGCCTAGCCATCCGGTATATATTTCACGCGGATAGCCATAAACGTAGAAGGTTCGCGCAAAACGAGTTCCGAGCTGGAAGTAGCCGGCTTGGTAGTCGAGAGAACTTGGCGCAATAAAATCTCGCAGTGCTGTTACGCCTTTTCGAAAAGCTTCGTTAACCTCTTGTTGTTCACGGAGTCGTTGCTGTTCGGCTAGGTTAATCGGGTCGATCGAAGTGGTGGGTTTTTTCTTTCCAAACATTACATCGTCCCCTTTTCTAGATTTGGCTGAGGAGCCTGTCCGACGCCTTTAGTAATTACCGGTGCTGTTAAATCATCAAAATTCTTTAATTGCTGCCGCGTAGAAGTGTCGGGGTTGTAGGCATCATAATAAACTTCGATTAACTCCTGAGTATCAAGCGGCACTGCTCGGACTCCTGCTTGGGCAAGTCCAGAAACTACGGCCTGAGTATAATTGCGTAGTTCGGCTTTTGCTTTCTCGAGATCGCTCTCATTGATGGTGACATGGTCGTTTTTCGCACCAAAAATATTACTAATAAAATTTCGACCGGCTTTTGCTACGGCTCCGGCGTTAGCGACAGGAAAATATGGAATAACCACATAAAAACGCTTGTCCATAATATTCGCCTGCTCGGCGGTCTCGCTAATAAAGGCAATGTAATCTTCCATTAGTAGAGCAAGTAGCATGTTCTCGTGTTCAGAGCGGATTTTGTCGAGTTTTTCAATGTATGGCCGTAGATCTACGCGTTGCGATCGAATAAATATTTGAACTGGAAAATAAAGCATGTTCAAGAACCCTTGAAAAGCCAGCTCGACGCCGTCGCGCTCCTGGGGGCTCATGAGGTCAAAGTTAATACTCTTACACATCACCACAGCTCTAAAAGAACCATCGTTCATAATCACAATTCCGTCACGAATTTCACTTATATTAAGGGTATTTTGGGTACTATTCGGATTACTTTTCGATTTGGTTGGAATTGGTGCATTTGCTGCCGGGGAAACCGCCAATGGGTTAACGGCAGTGCCTACCGGAACTCCGGCCTGGCCTACATTTGGCTGTATTGGTGGTTGTGTATTTGGATCCATAATTTTTTCTGTTGGTTTTTGCCCTATTTCAGGGTGCCCCACCCCTTCTTAGAAGACTCTAGTGTAGTGAAATTACGTCATCCTGCTTCATTGCTGCCTCGCCTTCAGCATGTTTGGCGAGACTTTCGAGGCTTGATACATTCAATTCACTGCCACTTTGGCCCAACTTTTCTAGTATATCATCGGGGGCTCTACCTGCGGAGGGATTTAGGCTGGAAGCTTCTTGGGTTTGGCTGGTTGGAACGGCGCTAACAGGCTCGACTGTTTTGCCGTGTCCGTTGTTAGCCAAGTGCTTATTAAGTTCTTTGGTGGCGTGAATGTGACTCAAAAAATCAACTTCGTCGGCAGTTTGTGCAGAGGGCTGCTGTAGGAAACTGTCGGTTGGTTGTTTCTTGCCTGCTGGAGCGACGACCTGAGCGCCAAAAGTTGTATATCCGGGGTCTACGGGCGGCGCAGTAATAAACGAATAGTCTGCTTCTTCCGTGGGTGTCGGTGCTCTTCCGCTAGCTATATCTCTTAGTTTTGAGATATGTTCGGCGCGCTGTTCTTTAATAGCAGTATCAAACCGTTTTGCAACCATATTACTAACCGGGTCTAAAATGTCGTCGTCGTCACGTACATCTACATCAGGAACTTGCGCTACGGTCTCAATATCAAATAAACGGTCGGACGACGGAGCTACCCCGCCAAAACCAGCAGATGCAACATTTGGATTAAAGCTAATATTCTTAACTGCCCAGCCACGACTATCCATAGTGGCGCTAAGAGCTTTTAGTCGACTACTGACCTGAGTTTGATTTAGGCCCTTGGTTCGGATAGCTTCAGCTTTTTTTGGTGCGGTAATAGTTACAAGCTCTGTCATGCCCGATTGATCCCAGTGGCGCTTTCTCGGTTTAATTAAAAATCGGATTCGCGCAGCAAGCCAAACGTCGTTTGGTTGGTCGCGACCAATTGGTGATGCCATAAACCCAAAAAACAAAATCGGTATCAGCCACGGCACCGCCAGGATGATGTTGATTTTTCCGAACATAAAGGCGATGAATATAAAAACCAAAGTAACAATCGCAAAAATAAACTGCTTTAAGGTCAGCGGCCCAAGCAGCTTATCTTCGGCTTCGATGTCTTGAAGTACTTTATATGTTCCCATCGCTCATTATCCTTACCCCTAAGGCACTCTAGGGTCCTTCCATCCCCCAGAGCCCGCTCCAGCATGTGCTGCTTGAAGTATGTCTCTGGCATTACCTGAGAGCTGTGCGTTTCTATCTTCAAATATTTTTCTAGCTAATGCAGCGTCCGTGGTTAGTAGCGCCTTAACATCTGAGTCCATAAAATCTGCAGTACCTGACACGGGATCGTACTTGGTCTTAATATTCGAAAAGTCTGCACCACTCATTGTGACTAGTTTTTCGCGAACAGCCTCTAGCGGTGTTAGTTGGCGTTTGCCACCAGGTGCGGCAGGGTCATCAACAACCTTTCGACCAACTTTTCTAGTTGCCGGATCATACTGAAGTGTACCAGCGCTTAGGTTGCCGGCTTTTCCAGATGCAGAAGCCGCTGCGCCAATTATTACATTTGCATTCGTTGGGTCGTTTTTGAATGCTTCAGCAACTGCGTCAAAGTGCGCCGACCCAGCTTGACCGCTGCCTGCGAGCCTTAATAAGGCAGCAGCTTGCGAGTTCCTGTCGCCGAGATGTGATTTTGCAAGAGACTCGGCTCTCGAAACTACCTGTTCTGTTTTAGCCGAGTCAAACGCCTTACCACTCGCCAAGGCAGCGGCCCTTTCCTGAGTTCTATATGCATTTGCCCCACCCGCTGCAATAACTTTCAAGACATCACTGTCTCCCCCGACCGTTGATTCGAGCTCTTTATCCGCGGTAGCTCTTGCCGCTGAGCTGGCTGTACTGAACAAAGCACTTCTGCTCTTTCCGCTAAAGCCCCCCGCCCGAAGTCGTCGATATGAACCGAGTCGACCGCCAGCTAGTCCAGCTGCAAAATCCTGTGTGCGCCTTTGAGTTCTAATAGTATCCCTCTGTTTTTTAGCAAGCTCCTTACTGCTAAGGGCTTTTCTTTTGTCTAAGCCACCACGAGCTTTGTCGAAAAGACCCTTGCCCTTATTGTTGACCATGCCTGTCAGGTTGCTAAATACCCCGCCGGCGGCTTTGAAGAGTGCCGGCAAGAAGAAATATGGTGCGACGTATGCGATAAGCGATATAGAAAATGCTAAGAAGTGATCAATAGTACTTTCTTCGCCCGCCGCTGACTGAGAAGTAATATATGCAAATATTTTTCCGGCTGCAAGTAGCCCCATTATCATTGGGTACATCAACAGTAATTTATTTAATGTACCAGACCATAGCTTCCACATTTTCTGGGTGTTCGGAAGAATCCACATTGCAAATCCAAGAGGAGCCATAATAACTAAGAAAACAATAACTGCTTGGCGAAGGGCGAGGACAAATATAGCCACCAAAAAGGCAAACAACGCCGTGAGGCCTACGCCAAGTAACCCAAATACTCCTCCACCTAAAATTTCAGCAGTCGCAAGTCCTAAGAATATTGTTCCTGAAGTTCCGCCGTCTCCCGAGCCACCAGATGCAATACCTGCCATATTTTGTAGGCTAAAGTCTTTCGCCGCTTGAAACGGTGTTAGCATTATTCCTGCAATTCCTTTTCCAAGATCGTTCATAATGTCTATGTAGGTAGTAACTAAGGCCCAAGACAGCCAAATTCCTATAGCTCCGATTACAAGCCGCGGCAAGACTTTCTTAAGAGCGTACGGGCTTATTAGGTCGGACCCAAGAGCGGTTGATATAACCATTACTAACGCAACGGCCACCAATATACCAGACGAAAACCTGGCAACTACTCGCCATGCTTCTTGAAGGCTGTCGCGTGTTTCTTGAGTCCCGAGATCAACGGTTAGTTGATTAGAGATTGCGCGTTCTGCCCATTCTATAAAATTATCGATTATTCCAAGAACTGGACATAAGATCCAAGCTAAGGAATTTCTGAGCCCAGAGTAACAGTCATCTTTAACATCAGACTTCTCTAGTGCTCCCGGAGGGGGCGTCAAGTCCGTATCTTCACTACTTCCAGGCGTGACGGTATGTCTTTCGGGATGAGCCAATATTAGTCGATCGCCTTTATACTCGATAATATCCTCGCTACTATCTGGTTTTCGCTTTATGCCGGTATCTGGATATAAACACTTCGGGACCTCAGTGTCGTTGGTGGCAATTGCATAAGTGCTGGTGGTGCCAGTCCCTCGGAATATGCTTGCGTTCACCATAGTGGCGTAATCATAATCACCCGGAGTGATTACTAGGTATGCGGTGGCTTCGGTGCCACTAAAACAGGCATCAGTCGTAAAGAATTCATATGGCTTATTCCCGGTTGAATTCAAAGATTTACCTAAATTTTGCCAACTGTCCTGGATACCTTTTAGAACCTCGTCGGTTGGTTTAAATAAAGCCGTGTTAGTTCTGTACGAAACAAGGGTGTCGCTATTCTTCCACTGATATGGAGCATTTAGCTTTTCTAAGTTTTTTCCACTTATGTCCTCCGGTACGTCTAAAATATAATGCTGCGAATCATCCGGCGAATCACCGCTGCCCTCAATGTCGGTTGCACCTGCGACAACACATGATCCTCCGGACGGGCTATCAAGGGGCTGCACTAGCTTAACGTTCATGTCTGTCGAATCATCATTAAGATAAATTACTATAATTCCGACGCACTTGTTGTTTGGGTCACGTTCTAAATAATTTCCGCCTGCGGCATCTACGGGTCGATAGTAGAAATGGTTGCCGTTGCCGTTCCAAAGAAAGGTATAGTCTTCATTCTTTTTGGTTATAACATCGGTGGTTTGATATAGAGTGCCGGCAGTATTGTCTTTGATGGTGTATGGATCAACAAAAGTGAATCGCCCAGCCCAACTCGTTGATTTAATATTGTTTTCTGCACCATTGACGCTGCGCCAGACAGTAATGTCGTTTTTCTCTTTTGCGGCTTCTGCAGCTTGCGGAACTAATACCGCCAAACCAGCTAATGCATTTAGTATGACAACGACCGCGAATAGTAAAGATCTCACCCTTTTCATATATTAAGTAGGATTATACAGGAGTACTACCGCGCGTGGTAGTACTCCTGTATACTGGCTTGCAGATAATAATGAACAAAAAAGTATTTTCACTAATATTGTCAGGGTTCTTTGTAGCACAAATATTTTGTGGTTTTTGCCTACCTTCAGTCAGCGCCCAAAACGAAAATGGCAGCAGTACTGGCGGAACTGTAGTTTTTGAAACCGATGAAGATGGAAAGAAGGTGCAGGAGTATTTGCAGAGCGGCATTAACTTGCTAACCGGCCTGGCCGGGTTGGCAATAACTGCTTCAGTAATTATTGGCGGTATTCAATATTCAACATCTGGCGGCAACCCTCAAGCAGCGTCGGCCGCCAAAAAACGTATTAGTAATGCTTTTTTAGCGCTTCTGGCTTTGGTTTTCTTATATACTTTCTTGCAATGGATAGTTCCAGGTGGAGTATTTGGTTAAATATATGAAGAAGATAATATTTACTTTAATGTTAGTAGTATCAGTTGCTGGGATATTTAATTTCCAGACTGCCAGTGCATCCCATGGCGTACCACCGACAGGTAATTGCAAAAAATCTTTTCTTGGTCTCCCGGCCTGGTACGAGTACCTCGAAGTAGATCCAGTCACCTGTAGTGTCAATGGGCCTCATGAAACCGTAGTTGACGACAAGAGTACGGCTGATACATCTGACGATACAAGCCACGATAGATTAGTAGTGTCGGCCATAGTCACTCGAGTTGCGCTCGCAGTTATCGACATACTGATGCGGGTTGGCGGTATGGTGGCCTTTGGTTTTCTTGTCTATAGCGGTTTTAAATTTACCTTATCTCAGGGCAACTCTGATCAAGAAAAATCTGCCCGAGAAACAGCTATTAATGCCGTAATCGGCATGGTGATTACTATCTTTGCAATCGGCATCGTAACCTTTATAGGAAATAGGATTTCATCGTGAATATATTTGCCCAAATAATATTTAAGTACGAAGGCCCAAAAGCGCTTGAAGAGAGCGGCAAAGGCAGTACTTTAATGGCGATTTTATCTATTGCTTTTGGGGTACTTGGAGGCATTAGCCTGCTGGTAATAGTTATTTCAGGTATGCGATTAACATTATCGCGCGGTAATCCTGATGCTCTTGCGAAATTACGGAGCACAATTATCTATGCCGCGGTCGGTCTTGCTGTCGCGCTCAGCGCAACGGCGATTATTCAATTTGTAGTAAACAGAGTTTAAGAAATGAAGAGATTAATAATATTTTTAACCGCAATTTTTTCGCTCTGCTTCCCTGTTGGCGTTTTGGCGGCAACTCCGAATGAATCAATTGATTGTAGCGGAGCTTCAAATTCTGTGTTCTGCCAAGAACGAAACGTCAGCGGTAACCCGCTATTTGGACAGAGCGGAGTATTAACTAAAGCCACTCAGGTTATTGTCGTAATCACGGGACTAATATCGGTGTTTATTATGATCATCGCGGGCCTACGTTTTATAACTTCAGGCGGTGACCCTGGCAAGGTAGAGTCTGCAAAAAACGCTATTTTATATTCCTCTATCGGAATTGCTGTGGCGCTTTCTGCGCAAGCGATTGTGAGCCTGGTACTAAATAACTTATAATGAAGGATATATGAAAAGATTATTTATTATTCTTGCCGTCGCCATGTCCTTGTTCGGCTTTGTGTTAGCGCCGACAACTACTGTGCTGGCTGATTCAAAAAATGATGTTTGTGATGGAGTCGGCGCGGCTTCTGGTGGTAGTGGTTGTACTCCAACGGACGGTGTTACAGACCTAAACAAGGTTATTAAAACCGCTATTCGAATTTTTGAATCTGTGGTTGGTATTATTGCACTTATCATGATGGTTACTGCCGGACTTCGTTTTGTAACATCTAGCGGTGACTCCGGAAAGGTAACTTCTGCAAGGAACACGCTACTATACGCAGCTATCGGTATTGTTGTCGTAGCGCTTTCAGAAATAATTATTCAGTTTGTGCTAAACCGCGCGACTACTTGAGCAAACACCTTAAGGTATGGTATAAAATCAATATAAGAATCTAAAAAGGAATAAAATGAAAAAACTAAAACTATTTTTTGTAAGCATCCTGGCGCTATTTAGCCTAAGCCCTGCACTAATGCCAGTTATGGCATCGGCTACTTCTAGCGCCGATAATCTTGCATGCGGCGTATCTGGTGACATTGCCGGTACGACCCAATGTGATGCAACAGACACAAAAGATGCCGATAATCGAGTTAATGGCATTATTGCTGCAGCTATTCGTATCTTTCAGGTAGTTGTTGGTCTGATCTCGGTCATTATGATCATTATGGGTGGTCTTAAGTACATCACTTCTGGTGGCGATGCCTCAAGTGTTGGTAGTGCTAAGAATACTATTCTCTACGCAATGGTTGGTATCGTAGTTGTGGCGCTTGCTGAGATAATCGTACAATTTGTGCTAAATCGTGCATCTAATGCCGGCACCGGCACCTTCTAGTCCACGAATCCTGCGCCGTCAATCTAAAAGTCCCAGCCAAGCTGGGCTTTTTTGATGCCTCTTGGCTATTTTCAGTCTATTCGGTCCAGTACTCTCCGCTGTACAGCGGATCTACGTACATTCGTACGTCTCGTTCCGTCCTTCCCGAATATGCCGAAACTACCTCAAGCGCAGAATCCGTGGGGTGAAGTTCTTAAAACAAATAAAAACTCCCGCGTGTGCGGGAGTTTTTATAATCAAGCTAGATTTACTGAACTTGGATTTTTCGTACCGTGTCTTGCTTAACTTTAGTAAAGGTAATTGTAAGAACACCTTCTTTTAGTGAGGCGTCGATCTCATCTTCTTTAACTGGTACCGGCAAGGCTACGCTGCGGCTAAATTCACCCCAGTAGCATTCTTGCATGAAGTAATTCTGGACTGCTTCTTCTGTTCCGGCAGATAATGTGCCGCGAATCGTTAGAGTGCCGTCTGAAAAGCTTACATCTAGGTCAGACTTGTTGACACCAGCAGTGCGTGCCTTCACAACCAACTTATCGGCTGTTTCATAAACATCTAAAGCTAGTTGTCCTGGTAGCTGCTGACCGTCGTCGTCCCAGTCGCTTTGGCTACTTGCAGCCGGAGCGTCGCCTGGTGATACAACTTCGTCCTCACCCAAAAATGCAGCACTAAGTTCTTCTTCTAGTAATAAATCATCGTTATCGTTGTCTCTTCGAGCCATAGTAGTTCCCCTCCACTTACTCATTCAAATAAAATTTGATTTTTGTGTTAGCTGTATTATAGCTATGGTTGTACCCTGTTAGCAATCAAATCTATAGTTATTCACAACATAAGTTTTACAACATGCTATTACTTCATAAGATCATATCTGTTATTTCGCCAGAAACCTGTATTGTCTGCGACGACGAAGGTTGGCTATTATGTGACGCTTGCGCCTATTCAGAGGTACCTTTTGTCGCCTCAACTTGCTATTCTTGCGGCGAAATAACAAATAATTTTGCAACATGTAAGAAATGTCTGCGCAAATCTCCCCTTTCAAGCGTCTGGATAGTTACAAGATATGACGCTACTGCAAAGAAGCTTGTCGGAGAACTAAAATTTAATTCACGCCGCGGAGGTGCCGAGCCGATAGCAAGGCTATGCAATAAAGTTTTGCCGCTACCAGACAATAGTCTTGTCACTCACCTTCCAACAAGTTCTTTTCATATTCGGCAGCGCGGTTTTGATCAATCAAAGTTAATAGCCAAAAAATTAGCTCATAGGAAGTACAATTATGCGCCGCTGCTGAGGCGAGTAAAAAAGATTCATCAAATCGGCGCTAACAAGAAGCAGCGTCAAGAACAGTTGGCCGGCGCTTTCGTAGCAGTGAACAAATATTTGATAAGAAATTCCAAGATATTGCTGGTTGATGACGTTGCTACCACTGGCGCGAGCCTAGAAGAAGCTGCGCGAACATTAAAAAAGGCTGGCGCTAAAGAAGTATCAGCGGTTGTCTTTGCCAGAACCTAGAAGTAGTTGGCGGAAGAGGTGGGGTAATGCACATCAATCTGTGCGCCGAGCTTCTCGGGCAACAGACTGATGACCGAACCGCATTGGGTTCTAATCCCATTCTTTCAGTAGAAAGACTATGACCGATACCCTTTAGGTTCGGACATACTCTTCCTGGCGGAAGAGGTGGGGTTCGCCTTTTTGACTTGAAGTCAAAAACCCCACGCTCCGCCGACCGGCGGATCTAGGGGCTTCGGGACCGGGGTTTGCTACAAGCAAACTCGTTCGAGCCCCTCATATTCATAATCCTCCATAGCTATGGTCTCAAGACCAAAGCTATGGAGGATGGCGGAAGAGGTGGGGTTCGAACCCACGTTGGTTTTTACACCAAACACGATTTCGAATCGTGCGCCTTCAACCAGCTCAGCCACTCTTCCTCGATTAAGCATTGTAACAGATTGAATAAAAAGTTGTCTCGTGGTACTATCACCCCTGTTCCTTTACGTACTATATTTTTATGTACCCGTAGCTCAGCTGGATAGAGCGTTGGCTTGCGGAGCCAAAGGTCGTAGGTTCGAATCCTGTCGGGTACACCATTATTTATGACAATAAAATTTCATCGTAAATAAGTTCGGGATAATATCCCAGAGATTATTAGAGCGAATGGCGCAAAGCCGGATTTTCGTGTTATCACCGATAATTTCGAGTATCTCGAAGCACTTACAGCAAAGCTAGTCGAGGAAACACACGAAGTCGTTAAAGATCCTAGCCTCGAAGAACTAGCCGATGCATTCGAAGTTATTCGCGCTATTGCCATTGCTCTTGGATATACTCCTGAAGAACTTGAAGCGGCTCGAGCCCAAAAAGCCGAAGAGCGTGGTGGCTTCGAAGGCCGTGTATGCTTAATTTCTACCGAAGAGAGTCATTAGAAGTGGATGCGGTGGAGGAACTTGTCGATAAGGCCTGGTTCGTGGTTTTCGAAAGGCACAAAAGCGCTAAGTGTATCAATAATTTTTTCGCCGTCATCTGGTGCAAAATAAACGCTCAGTGGTGGAGCCCAGCGTTTAGTTGGCAATAATATTATGCTTTCGATAGGTCCTTCACTAACAACCGCAAACGATCGAAACTCTTCATAAGGGGCATATCGTTCGCCGACAGTAATCCCGGCACCACCAATACTATATTCTAGTACTCTAGGCTTTCGAGCAGCTCCAACACCAAAGATGAATGCTAAAATCGCGATTATAACGGTGGCGAATATGTCTCGGGTTAATAAATAAACCACAGCAGCAATTACTAAACCAGCACCAGCCAGACCTAAAAACCAGCCCGAAGTCTTTTGGTGATCAATAAATTCTGATGCTGTCCATCTTATTTCTACCGGTTCTTCCGCTGCTTGAAGTTCGGGCGTACGCTGCGTGCTGGAGTAGTCGGCCGTGGCATCAGGACGGTCGTAAAGTTGTTTTTCGCTGTCACTATCCATAAGCCTTATTGTAGCATCACCACACAATTTGCATCAGCTAAGCCTGCTCTTTGGCGGAGCCAAAGACACCGCTTAGCTTCTTGGCCATTTTCAGTCCTTGAAGTCCAGTACTCGCATCAACGTACTATTTGTACGTCTTGCTCCGTGCTTCCTTCAAGTACCGAAACTGACCTAAGTGCAAAATGCGTGGGCTAAATAATAAAGACTTCATTTTTAAGAGGTCATGAGATAATATAGTCCGGAAGCACGGAGAGGTACCCAAGCGGCTCAAGGGGACGGTTTGCTAAATCGTTAGGGGGGCGCAAGTCCTCGCGAGGGTTCGAATCCCTCCCTCTCCGCCATTTTGCTTTTAATTTATGTTCTGGAGAGGTGACCGAGTGGTTTAAGGTACTTGTCTTGAAAACAAGCGTGCCTGCAAGGGTACCGTGAGTTCGAATCTCACCCTCTCCGCCAGGAAGGAAAGGCTCACCATTTATGGTGGGCTTTTGCTTTTTCGTTCGAGAAAGTGGGTGATTCGGACAGTGGAGTTCGGTCTCGCCCCAGCGAGTGCACTTTCTCACCCTCTCCGCCATTTATTACTGAATTTTTGGAACTGGCTTCGACTCTTTTGGTTTTTCTTCAACTGGAGCTGGGTGCTCTGGTTCTTTATTTTCAATATCCTCAGCTTCCGGGTTCTTTTTCTTCTGGGTGATGTAAATCACAGCGAAGATTACAGATACAGCAATATATATCCCACCGAATATCATGTTCCATTTTCCGGTCGAAGAACTTACTTCTCGAATAAGTGGGAATAGAATATTTTCGGCAAGACCGTTATCGCCACCACCTGCGGTGCGTTCAAGAATACTTTCCCTTAGCAAAATACTTGTCCCGCCGAAGAGCAATAATAAGCCTCCGACGATACCGAAGAACCAGCTCAAAATCTTAAATCCATTACGTTTTGGTCGACACAAGACAACAATAAGCGCTGAGTTTATAGCAACCAGAATTGCTAACAAAACAGGAGAACTTCTTAACCAACCGAATATCCTCGGTGCGTTTGAAAAAGCCTCATCAATCGGCTTGTTTTGGCCGCCAAAATCTAGTTTGACGTCTTCGTTACTTAGCGTGGTGTCGGGCAAGACATCCTGACTGCTAGCAATCTCAGACTTAAACTGTTCAATTTGAGCACTTGCGTCAGCTCCTGACGGCAAACAGGTTGCCGAGAACGGATCAAATTCTTCCATACTTTCGCCACTCTGACAGGCTGGCAAGCTGGCTACTCTGGCAAGTCCTTCGACGCCAAGGGCGTCAATAAAAGCCTGTTTTTCTTCATTAAAGTCTAGGTTAAAAACTAGAGTGTCGGTCTTCCCTTCTAACCAGTTGTAGGCACTGTCAAGAACTGTTTCAACATCTTCTTTTAGTGTTGTCGGTGGAAAGGCTTTTTTGGCAGCTCGAGTTAGGGCGTCGACGTCAAAACCGCCTTCCGGATTTTCGCCACCTCGGTTGGTTTGATCCTGCTTAACTAGGTTAGCTAGTTCAGTAACAAAATTGTCATAAACCTTACTTTCATTCAACCAGGTTTTTGTAACTTCACGATCGAGGATTGTCATTCGAGCTGTCCAAATTCCAGCGTTAAGAAATATTAGTCCGCCAAAACCAAGCACTAATAAGGATAAAAATATTTTTCTTAAGGTATTCACTACCTTCTATTGTACTACTGCTTAACGAGTTACAATATACCTATGGCCGATTCAATCTTTACAAGAATTATCAAAGGCGAAATTCCCTGCCACAAAATCTATGAGGACGATCGGGTAATCGCCTTTCTAGATATCCATCAGATTCAACCCGGCCATGTGCTTGTAGTGCCTAAAACACAGATTGGTCGTGTGTGGGAGTTGTCGGAAGAAGATTATCATTACCTGATGAGTGTGGTTAAACATATCGCAAGCCACATGAAGAAAATTCTTAATTCTCAGAGAATTGGAATGTTCGTCGATGGCTACGAGACTGCGGACCATGCCCATATTCACCTTCTTCCATTAACTGAAGGCATTGAACGTGCCTTTGTAGAATATGCTAATAACGATCAAAAAGAGCCAAACCACGGAGCCTTAGCAGAGATCGCTAAAAAATTAGCTTTCTAAACTAGCTTGAAGTAACGATTGAGCCGTAAGTAGTATCTCCCGCAATAACGCCAAGCACGCTTTCGACGTCAGGACGACAAACAGCCACTGTAATTTGATGTTCTCGAGCCAATGCTAATGCTGTCTTGTCCATAACTTTAATCTGTGGATTTCTTAGCGCTTCATCAAGTGTCAAGCGTGGTATTCTCTCGGCGCTAGTCGATAGTTTAGGGTCTGCAGTATATACACCATCCACATCAGTAGTTTTAACAACTAACCTGCAACCTAATTCGTATCCTACGGCAACCGTAGCGGTATCGGTAGAGAACCCAGCAGATCCCATTCCTCCTGTAACTATCACTACCCTTCCTGGTTTTCCTAATTCTGCTAACCCGCGTTTTACGCTGTAGGACTCAACAAAACTTCGTACATCAACTTTACCCAAGATCGTCGGGGTTACGCCGTTGTCTCTTTCCTGAAGTAGTTGGCCTAAGAAAAGCCCATTCTGTACCGTAGCTAGCATTCCAAGCTGGTCGGCGATAATGCCGTCTTTAAAACCATGCTTAACTAATTTTGGTCCACGAATAACATTACCTCCACCAACAACACAAGCTACTTGCTGACGATTTCTCACCAATGCTTCAATTACATTGCAAATCCTGCCCGCCTGTTCAACGTCAAAATTATATTCGTCAGAACCGAGCTGTTCGCCGGAGACTTTTAGCATTACTCTGTCAAAACCTGGCATATCTACAAAATAGTATATGGACTGAAGACAATGTATACAAAAGCGTTTTAAGCACGAAATAAATACAATTTTGAATAGAAAACTAGCCGGATAGTGCTAGAATTAGTTTAATGAACGAGGTGGAACTCGGCCGTGCTATCCAAGCGGCCCGAAAAAAGATTGGTCTGACTCAGCAGGAGCTATGTCAGAAAACCGGCATTTCTTATTCGACATTGGCTAAAATTGAACGCGGTGCCATTAAAAGTCCCAGTGTTTTTACGGTTGTTAATATTGCCGCTGTTTGTGGACTGTCAGTCGAGGAATTGGCCGGTACAAGTACTTCTCAAAATAAAGAAGTAACTAAGCGTGATCTTAAACGAGCAAAGAACGGAATTCAATTTATATTTTTCGATATTAACGGATGTATGGTGCGGTTTTTCCAGACTGCTTTTACGAGCATTGCAGCCGATTATGGCGTTTCGCCTGAGTTAATAGAAGGTGCTTTTTGGCATTATAACGACTCTGCTTGTCGTGGCGAGATGAGCATTGATGATTTCAGCAAACTTCTCGCCGAACGCGTAGGCCTAGAGTCGATCGATTGGGACAAATACTATCTCGACGCCGTTCAACCCATTCGTGAAGCTCAGGACGCGCTTGTATGGGCTAGTAAATCATTTAAGGTCGGCTTACTTACGAATATTATGTCTGGTCAAATTGATTCCCTACTCCAAAAAGGCCTGTTACCAAAAATTGACTATGACGTTATTGTTGATTCTTCCAAGATCGGAGCAATTAAGCCAGAGGCGCATATCTATGAGCTGGCAGCTAAGCTAGCTGGTGCAGATCCTGGGAGTATTTTGCTTGTCGACGACAGTCGGGCCAATCTAATGGCTGCCGAAAAAATGGGCTGGCACTCTCTTTGGTTTGATGACTTTCGGCCAACCGAATCAATCGACAAATTCAAAGAACTCCTCGAAGTCTAAATCTAACAACACAAGAGAAAACTAGTTTTTCTACTCTGTTGTTAGGAGGAGGGGCGAACCCCTCCCCCAATACAACTCTCTGTCGCCTCAGGCCACAAACCACGAACCTTGGGTTGCGGGGTTGGCGTTGTGGCGGATGAGCGCTTCGATTTCTGCGCAGTTGCAGGCGCTTACCTGCTCATCGCAGATGCCATTGCAGACGCCATCTTCCAGGTCATCTTCCGGAACATCGGCGAAGTACAGGTCGTCCTCGAGACGATCGACTTCCGCTTCTTGTTCCCGCCTGGCCAACTGGTCTTGTTCGGCTTTCCAGGTGGCCCACACAGCTTCATCGTCAGCCTGTTCTTCTGCGCAGCAGGTGTCGAAGTAAGCGCTACTTGCAGCTTCTTCGTCTGCGACGAACCTGTCCCAGTCGGCGTTCAGGTCAGTGTTGATTTGACGCTGAAGTGCACGCTCGCGCTCGGCGTATCTCTTGAGTCCGAAGGCGCGGAGCGTCCTCATCATGAACATGTACATTAGTGCCCCTTTGTTGAGTTGATCTGTTGATCTTAGCGATTGGGGAAAAATTCACGAGTTTGCATGCATTTATTCCCAATCACCCACCTCTTTATAAGGAGCTACTTTACAGAGAGTTGATTGTAAAATTGCTCGAGACAAGAAATCTTATCTCGAATAGACAGATTATAGCACTTATGTCTATTTTTGTCAATCTAAGCTACGTAACTACTGGGCTAGGTTTTGGAAAATGGCGATTTCGGCTTTGATCTTTTCGAGTAGCACTTCTTCACTTTCCAGCTGTGCTTTGGTCTCGGCTACAACATTTTCAGGGGCGTTTTTTACATACAACTTATTGTCTAACCTGGCTTTTAGTCGGTCGATGGATGCAAGTTTTTCATCTTTCGCATCATCAAGCTTTCGAAGGTAGGTATGAGCCGATCGGTTATCGATATCGAGCCAGGCATCTAACGGCACGCTGGTAAGGTGCATTCCCCTGCCCGCTTCAACCTCCTGGACTTTTGCCAAACGACCCAATCGAGTAATCATCTCGGCGTTTTCTAAAAGGAACGGTGCGTTCTTAAAGTATAGGCTTGGTTTTGCAACCTGAAGGGCCGAGCATATAAAACGCACCTCGCTAACAACATCTTTTAATAGCTCAAACTGAGCCACCGCCTGCTTATCGATTTTTTGGTTAATCTCTGGCCAGCTAGCAGATACCAACAAATTATTTTCGTCGTTGCCGTGGATGGTTTGCCAGA
This sequence comes from uncultured Candidatus Saccharibacteria bacterium, assembly GCA_964554485.1. Taxonomy (GTDB): domain Bacteria; phylum Patescibacteriota; class Saccharimonadia; order Saccharimonadales; family JAGQMS01; genus JBBQBM01. Next base: position 52,847 of record CAZKOX010000002.1, read on the forward strand.
TTGTTTCACTAACAAATGGCGCGAAAGGATGGCTGAGCTTCAGAACTGTTTCGAGTACAAACTTTAGCAATCCTGGATTAATAACAACCTTGCTTGCTTCGACATACCAATCGGCGATGTCATCCCAGACAAGGTGGTATAGCTCTTCGTAAGCCTCACCCAAACGGTAGTCATCAAGAGCCTTACTAATCACCTTTTCACTATGTTGTAATTTACTCAACACCCAATGATCGGCGGTAGTTATTGGAGCGGAATCTTTGTCCTGGATTTCATCTAGTTTGTTTTCGACAAACCTAGCCATATTCCAGAGTTTGTTTGCAAAATTGCGCCCGCTAACTAGTTTCGCGCCCCCAAATGGTTGATCTTTTCCAGCGCTTTGTCCGCTAACCAAACTTAGTCGAACAGCATCTGAGCCATATTCATCGAGTACCTTTATTACATCGACAACATTGCCGCGGCTCTTGCTCATTTTATGACCATGCTCATCTTGAATCATGCCATGGAGGTAGACCGTTTTAAACGGTACCTCGCCCGTTACATACAGACCAAAAATCATCATACGGCAAACCCATTGATATAAAATCTCTCGCCCGCACTCCATTAAGCCGTTCGGATAAAACTGCTTAAAGTCAGCACCATCAGGATAGTCTAGGGTAACGTAAGGCCATTGTCCGCTACTAAACCAAGTGTCAAAAACATCGGGATCTCGTCGGTAGGTTTTACCTTTAACCTCAATCGTTTCGCTCGTTACATCTTCGTTAAATACCCAATTGTCGGGATCATCAATACTCTGGAAAGCCGGAATTGGTATACCCCAAGCTATTTGACGCGAGATGTTCCAGTCGCGTACGTTTTCAAGATATGCAATGGCGTCACGACCCTTTGAGGCTGGATAAAATTTTACCTCCCCTTCCTTAATAGCTTTGACTGCTTTTGCAGCAAGTGGTTGCATGCTCACAAACCACTGATCACGGAGCAAAGGCTCGATAACGGTACCGCATTTATAGCAAACAGCAACCTGATTAGTGTAGTCTTTTTCATCTGTTAACTGACCTGCTTTTTTCAAATCCTCGACCACTGCCGCGCGAGCTTCTAGCACCGATTGACCAACATATTTTTCTGGGACGTTTTGGTTCATTTTGCCTTCGTGGTCGATAACCGTAATCATTGGTAGATTATGCCGCCGAGCGACGTCGTTGTCGTTGAAGTCGTGGGCCGGGGTGATCTTCACCACCCCTGTTCCGAAGTCTTCCTCCACAAAGTCGTCGGCGATAACTGGGATGTCACGCTCTGTAAGCGGTATTCGAACGGTTTTTCCAACCAACTCCTTGGCTCTCGGATGATCAGGATGAATAGCTACGGCAGTGTCGCCGAACATTGTTTCTGGGCGAGTTGTTGCGACTTCGACTTCCCCGCTCCCATCGCTTAATTTGTATGATATCTGCCATAACTTACCAGTTTGCTCTTTGCGTTCAACTTCAATATCAGAAAAGCTAGTGCCATGGTGTGTACAGAAATTTACGAGTCTCTCACCTCTGTAGATCGAGCCATCGTCCCACATTTTTTTGAAGGTTGAATAGACAGTTTTGACGACTTTTTCGTCAAGTGTGTAAGTAAACCTAGTCCAGTCTAATGAAAGTCCCAGGCGTCGAAATTGATCGAAAAAGGTCGATTTATTTTGTTCGACAAAGTCCCAAACTTGGGAATATAACTCTTCCCTACTGTAGTCAAAGCGAGTTTGACCCTTGGAGCTTAGGTATTTTTCATACACTACCCAAGTTTCCAGTCCGGCGTGGTCGGCGCCTGGTAGATATAGCACCGACTTCCCTTTTAACCTCTGATACCTAGCTATTATATCGGCGTATGCAAAAGTGGCGTGACCGACGTGCAAACCAGCGTTGGCGTTTGGCGGTGGCATTACAAGAGAGAAACTGTCTTCCTGGCTGGCTTTAACAGGCTTAAATGCCCCACTCTTTTCCCATAGGGCGTAGATGTCGGATTCGTATTTTGATGGTTCGTATACTTTTTGCAGTTTCATTGTTGGTTACAGATTACAGGTTACATTGCTACGTGTCTATAACCTCTAATCTATCGCCAGTCGTATAGCTAAAAACAAATTTTGACCTCTGTGTTCACGTGAAACATTTTTTGACAACTAACATCAAAGGGATTGCGTACTGCACCCTAAAATCGTAGCCCACCAATATGTAATTTTGTTTCTAAAGATCAATCCGCATGGGTTTGCAGACATTCCCAAAACTTTTTGTTTTCAATCATTATTATACGCAAATTCACCACTGTTACAATAGGTTGACAACTAATGAATAATATTATGATGCTAGCATCTTTAGGCTAGGTTGAATCTCTAGAGTGTATGGATCCGCCGTCTCTGTTTTTAACAAAACTTTAAAGCAACCAAGGGTCGCAACCATGGCGGCGTTGTCGGTGCAAAGTTTTCGGTCTGTGTATTCGATACCAACTGGTAAACGAGAGGCTAGTTGATGTCTGAGTTCATCGCTAGCTGCCACGCCACCAGCGATAATAACAGAGGCGGGTAGGTATTGTTTGTATGCAAGAACGGTTTTGTCTACGATAGTCTCGATTGCTATACGCTGAAAACTAGCAGCTATATTAGCCTTCTGAGCCTCAGAAAGTAGCCCAGGAAGCTCGGTTGAGGACAATGTGTGGTTATGACCGGTTAGACCTTGCGCGGTGCGTAAGACGGCTGTTTTGAGCCCAGAGAACGAAAAATTAAAATCACCAGAGACCTGAGCTTTAGGGAAGTTGAAGGCGTAGGCGTCGCCAACCTTGGCTTTTTCGGCGACGGATGGGCCACCGGGGTAGGGCAGACCGATCATTTTAGCGACCTTGTCGAAAGCCTCACCTATGGCATCATCTTGAGTTTTGCCTAGGATTTGATAGTTAAAGTGGTCTTTAAAGAGGACTAGTTGGGTGTGTCCACCAGATACGATTAGTGTCAAAATTGGGAACTTTGGTGCTGAAGCAGGCAGTTTGAACTTAGAAGATAGGGAAGGGGAGGTTTCGGTGATGAAGTTGGCGTATACGTGCGCTTCAACATGATTGATTGCGTATAAGGGTTTATTTAAGGCGATGGCTAGAGATCGAGCCGTCATAACACCGACGAGCAGAGATCCGCCCAAACCGGCGCCGTAAGTTACGGCAATTGCATCTATATCATCCTTGGTTTGCGAAGCTTCGCGTAGGGCTTCATCTATAACAGGGATAATGGCTTCGATATGGCTTCGAGCGGCAACTTCCGGAACTACGCCACCGTAGGCTTTATGGATATCAATCTGACTAACGACGGTATTGCTAAGTAGACGACAAACTTGCGTTTGCTCGTCTATTTCAACAACCGCTGCGGCTGTCTCGTCGCAACTAGTTTCTATTCCTAAAACTTTCATTACTTATGAGCATACCAAAACAGATGATAATAAGATAAATGTTATTGCTTTTTAATAGTGCTTATGGTATGATATGAGTAATGAACAAAAATAAACCTGAATTTGGTATTGAACCGAAAACCCCAACTCAGCGAGCAGAAACACTCCTTCAAAAAGCCGAACAGCAATTTGATCGACTAGCTGCTAGCTTGCCTGAAGAAGTTGTCGCTCAAGTCGACGAAGTAATCATTGGTTTTTATCTCATTTGCGGAACAGATCGCAACAAACCTAAAGCACCAATTCTTGTAGATGAACACGATCTTGATGCCATCATTTCCCGTCATCCCAACAGTGATATGCAGTTGGTCTCTTTTCACAAAGATGCTTCGGGAACATGTGATTTACTAGCTCAGCTAGACCCAATAAAAGCTGACTCATATGTAGACAGACTTAGGCGAAGAGATCATTCTGTATCAAGATCGGACGTTATTATTAGCTGTTCACCCGAAGGACCATTAATCTGTGGAGCTCCGGTTGAAGAGGTTGAAGATATGTATGATCCCAATTCTGGTGTCGAAAGTCCCTTGACGCGCCTTGAACAGGTTATTAGGGATGTTGAAGAAGCGACAATAGTTAGGTATCCAAAACCAGAACCAGTTTCTAGGTAGCTCTATTTTCGGAGTTTTTTTATAGTCTTGGCGATTCGACGCCCAAAACGAATCGTAGCGTGTGACGTTTTATTTATTGGTAGTTCCCAGGTTCCAGAAAAGTTAACGTCGTGTCCACCAAAAGTGCGTTTAAATGCACTATAACCAGTGTAGGGGTGGTTCTTAACACCCTCTGGAATTACTCCGAAAAAGTCTAAGTGTTTTAGGCCCTTGGCTTTGGCTTCAAATATCAAATAACAGAGTAGGGCAGAACCACAACTATGTTTTTTGGCTTCTTCTACCGAACCGGCATAAAGATAATATCGAGTCTTGTTTTCGACATCATCAGCATATAAAGCTCCGGCTAACCGCTTGCCGTTATGTAGGCAAAAAACAATGTCACTTTTTTCTTTTCCAAAAGTCTCAAGTAACGTAGCCATATATTCCGGGCTACGAGGGATTGTATGGGTGCGCTTACTGATAACTTGCATAAAGCCAGCAAAATCCTTCTGGCCTTTTGGGCTGCTATCGACCTCAAAGCTTAGACCAAACTCTTCGCGGCGCCGCCAAACTCGTCTATTCAGGCTAGTCATGCCCATCAGCAGCTCGTCTTCGCTCGGCGAAAGGTCTAGAACCCAAGTCATGTTTGGCTGTAGATCGCGCGGGTTCTTGTATAATCCCAGCTTTTTTAGTGTCGACTTTTCAAAATAAGGATATGGGTCGACTCGAACATAGCTTGCCTTCTGGCTGACGGCTAATTCTTGAAGTGACTTTAAGGCTTCAGTAAGTGCCTTAGGACTACTAGCAACTGGACCGTAGGGGACATAGAGACGAGTAGAGGATTTGCCTAGCACCGGCTCAGATTCTTCCAAAACGGCTCGATACGACCAGCCGTTGCCGTTACTAGCGAAAGTTTTTCGGCCTAAAGCTTCTTGAAAACGCATCCAGTCTTTGGTTTGTGTGAGGTGGTTGACGGCTGCAGTAGTAATTTCGGGCATATAACTACCATTTTACATTAAGTGGATTCTATTTTTGTTAACGGTAGATATACCACTGGAATCTGGTGATTGGTACTGGGCCAGGGAAGCGAACGCGCCCAAAATATCCAGGTAAACCGTTCATGTCGGAATATTCCATCATTGTGCCATCGGCGCTGACGCTTTCGACAACTGCAACGTGACCAAAATAGCTCATGGAGTCGGACTGTGCGATAGCTCCGGGCACTGGAGTTTTGCTGACGATCCAACCACTTGCTCGGGCGTTATCGTCCCAAGAGTAGGCGTTACCCCAGTTCGAAGGGACCTTGATTCGTGAGGCGACGTACCAAGTACAGTTGCCGGGAGCGTAACTATTACCGCCATAAACAGCATTGCTAAACAGAAGACTATTAGTAAACGACTGAACAACAGGCTTTTTACCGTCAGGAATAAAAACGTACGTTCCGACCTTCAGTCCGGATACTTCAGCGTCGTTGAATGAGATTATTTTTGCTTCTGAGGCGCTGTATTTAGACGCAAGACTCTTCGGGGTATCGCCGCTAACTACCTTATGAACAATTCCAGTTCGGTTTCTTGGCGGCAGAATGAGTGTCTTGCCGATTGTTAGGCGGTCGCTAGAAAGATTGTTAGAATCGCGAATACTCTGCGATGGGACATTATATTTTTGCGAAATACTAGACATCGTATCGCCGGACTGAACCACATACGTAATAATGTCGCTGGCTCCTAATGAGCTGTCTCCGGTAGCGATAACTTGTGGCTTAATAACAGATGAGTCGTCGCTTGCTGCAAGTGATGAGATAGTAACAATAGAGTCGGCCTGGTTTGAGACGTTAACAGCAATTGGTGATTGAGTCGCAATAGCCACATTGGCGGCAATGTCGGCGGCAGCGACGGTGTCAATTGGGGCGACAGTATCGCTTTTTTGGACACTTTGCTCGACGTTAGTATTAAAATCTCTTGGCTTTGGACGGTCGTTAATAACCAAATAGCCAGCCGTTAGAATAACTAGAATATTAACCGCTACGAGTCCATAGCGGGTGATTAAGCGTCGGCTACTCTTGACGAGTGGGCGCTTTTTTAGAGTGCTCGGTTGTACGGCTGTCTTTAGTCCTTCAAGACCAAGACTGCGTCGCTTCGCAAAAATGCGTTTTCGGTCTTTGATACTAACTCCTGTTGTCCGAATTTTGAAATCTCTACCGAGATGGCGTTTTATTGCCCCTTTCGGACGTATCGGTAGGACGGAAATCTCGGATTGGCCGAGACGTGCCTAAAGTGTCGGCACTGAAACATTAGTATACCAAATTAGCTACTATTTTCAAACCGCCCGTATCTGTTGGTGGTAGTTTTTATAAAAGAAAATGCCGCAGATGCGGTTAGCCTCTGCGGCTGGTAGTCTTACGACTCGACAAAGCAGGTGCCTTGGAATCTGGAAGACTTTCCTGGAGACGAGCGTGACTCTTGCGAGCCTCGCTCGTCTCCAGGGTTGTCCACTACTTGGAGCTGCGGACGTACCGCGACTTCATGTTGTCCGAGAGGGTCATCGCCCACAACTTTGCCTGGTTGTAGGCGGAAACCATCGTCTGTGCGACCACCGCTTCTTCGCCCTTCACCACGACGACGATCTTGTCGTCATCCAGGCTGACCTCTCCGACGATGGAGAGATACTCGCTGAGTGCCGCCAGACCTTCGGTCGAGAGACCATCGATCTTGACCACGAATGTGCTGTCGCCCTTTGCCCGTTCGAGCTTGATGCTCGAGTGGATTGCCGTGCTGGTTCCCACTTGGGAACTCCTTTCCTCCCGTTCTTAGGCGGGGTAGTTGGACTATTTGTTTATACAACACAATTTTAGTATAGTCAAATAGTATTTTTTGTTTTATAATATATACAAATGTCAAATCCATATCTAAACCCTGAAGCTATCGGCAGACTAGGCCCTGAATTTAGTGAAGCTGAAAATAGGCAACATAAGACCGAAGCTATGCTTCTAAGAGCCGATGACCTACTGTCTGATGCTAATATGCACGATGCCTTACATTCGTGGAGTCGAAATATTGGAAGTAATAAAGTTGTTCCGAACTGCTCTGAATTACCATTTGGCTTTTCGCGCATGCGAATGATGCCGAACATTTCAGATAAACCAGAAATCGATGGAATGACTGAGCTTGTTGATAGAGATTACGTCAAACTTCCGAGTAACGTACTGTTTGGAGTCAAGGAACTGTATCTTTTCGTGCCAGAAGAGGCGACCGATATATTTCGGGAACCAGATATTCGAACTCCGATAGCTGTAGCGATAGTAACCTTCGGAATTAACCGAAACAACAGAACCTTCCTGCTTACCGGCGAAGGGGTATTCGAATTTAGTCGTCTAGGTGAATTATCTAAAGCTATCGCTGAAGGGCTTGTCTCTGAAGGCGTGCTTGGTGTTCCAGTACCTGGGGAAGATTTTGAAGAACTACATAGGATACTATTCGACTCAACGGTGGTTGATCAAGACGGCAGAGAACCACTAGCAGACGACTAGCTAGGCTTGACACGATTTTTATTAATTAGTTAAAATTACATAACAAACTAGCACTCGAATGGTCTAAGTGCTAAAATTAGGTTAAGTCAAAGGGAGAAAAATATGAGCGTACCAATTCAACCACTTGCTGATTATGTAGTCGCCAAGGGCGAGGAAGCAGCCAGTAAAACCGCTAGTGGACTTTATCTGCCAGACGCCGCTACAGAAAAGCCAAAAACAGCAAAAGTGTTAGCACTCGGTGAAGATGTTAGTCGAGTAAAAATCGGCGACAAGATTATCTATAAGAGCTTTAGTACTACCGATGTTAAAGTCGGAGCCGACGAATATATCTTAGTAAAAGAAGAAGACATTATTGCAACTGTAATTCGCTAGTCAGCGAAAGGAGAATTTATATGGCTAAAAAAGTATTTTATGACGAAGATGCAAGGCGCCGCGTTCTTGCTGGTGCAAAAATTTTATATGAGGCAGTTAAGTCGACAATGGGTCCTAAGGGTCGCAATGTAATTATTAGTAAAAGCTATGGTGCGCCAACCGTAACTCACGACGGCGTAACAGTAGCAAAGGGGATTGATATTGCTGAAGCCGACGACGAAACACTTGGCTACAAGGTTGGCGCTGAGCTTATTAAACAAGCTGCTAGCAAGATGAACGACGTTGCTGGCGACGGTACAACAACCGTCACTGTTTTGACTTACCATATCTTGAACGAAGCAAACAAACTTATTGCTGCGGGTCACAATCCGATGTTGCTTCGAAAAGGTCTTGAAGCGGCCGCTGAAGATGTTATTAAAAAGCTAAGTTCTCTAAAAGAAGACATTGCTGGCAAGAAAACCAGGGTTGCTGAGGTAGCCAGTATATCGGCGGGTGACGCTGGTATTGGTCAGTTAATTGCTGATGTTATGGCAAAAGTCGGTAAAGACGGAGTTGTTACAGTTGAGGAAGGTCAAGGGTTGCAGCTTGAAAGTGAAGTTGTTGAAGGGTTTACCTTCGACCGCGGTTTTGTTAGCCCCTACATGGTGACTGACACTGCTCGTATGGAAGCGGTTTATAGCAAACCAGCAGTTCTAGTAACCGACAAAAAGATATCCAATATTCAAGAATTCCTGCCAATACTTGAAAAGCTAGCCAATGCCGGCAAAAAAGATCTAGTGATTATTGCCGAGGACGTTGATGGTGAGGCGCTTGGTACGTTGATTCTTAATCGCCTCAAAGGTGTGTTTAATACCGTTGCAGTTAAGGCGCCATCTTTTGGTGATCGTCGAGCTGATGTGCTTGAGGACATTGCGATTTTGACAGGAGGAACGGTTATATCAGAGGACCGTGGAGTTACATTCGAAAATGCTGAAGTTGATATGATCGGCTCAGCTCGCAAAGTTATCGTCACAAAAGACGAAACCACTATTATTGAAGGCGCCGGATCGCCAAGTGCTCTTAAGTCGCGAATTGCCCAAATTCATGCTCAGGAAGAATCCGCCAAGAGTGAATACGACAAAGAAAACTACCAAAAACGAGCTGCAGCGCTAAATGGTAAAGTCGCAGTCATCAAGGTTGGTGGTGCTACGGAAACCGAAATTGAAGAGAAGAAGTTCCGCGTCGATGATGCCGTGCACGCTGTAAAAGCGGCCATGGAAGAGGGTGTTGTAGCCGGTGGAGGCGTAACATTCATTAACCTTGCGGCGAGCATAAAAACCGTCAATACCGACGAGGCAACCGTTGCGTCGGGTCGATTGCTACTAAAGAGCGCACTTGACCAGCCGTTTAGAATTTTGATGGAAAATGCCGGCGTTAACCCTGACGAATGGTTACCAAAAGTCAAAGCTGGAAAGGCCGGACAAGGCATTAATGTAAATGATCCTAGCAAACTAGTTGACTTAAAAACCGCCGGAATCGTTGACCCAGCCAGGGTTAGTCGCGAAGCTGTTCAAAACGCCGTTTCAATTGCTGGCACAAGCATCACCATGGGTGCACTTGTTGTCGACATCCCTGAAAAGGCTGCTCCTGCTATGCCTCAGGGCGGCGGTATGGACTACTAATCTACGCTTGAACAAAATTAGTCCTCGACTAACGTATAATTAGTTTCATGAAGAAACTAGTTAAAAGACTTGTTCCTACTCCTGTATTTAAAAAGATTGAACCCTATGGACACCTAGCCGAGGCTGTTTTGCATCAGTCAAAAGCTGGTTTTCCGGGTCGTTCATTGAAGGTTATTGGCGTTACTGGTACCGACGGCAAGACCAGTACTTGCACTCTAATTACCCAAATGCTTCGAAATGCTGGCAAAAAGGTCGGCATGATTTCAACTATCTCGATAGATTACGGTGATGGCCGTGGACCACAGGACAATCCATCGCGATTGACCGCTCTCGGCGCAAAGCGTCTCGCCAGTGCCTTAAAAAAGATGCAACGGGAGCAGGTAGAGTGGCTGGTTTTAGAGGTTACTTCGCATGGTATGGCTCAACATCGAACCTTTGGCGTGCCATATTACTTTGCGGTAATGACAAATGTCGGGCACGAGCATTTGGACTATCACGGAACATTCGAAAATTATCGCGATGCCAAGCGACGATTGTTCAAAGCGGCAAACAGAAATAGATCCGGCAGAAGGGTAGGGATTATTAATGCCGAAGACCCATCGGCCAAGCTATTTGCTAGTGATGTCTCCAAGCCTATTACCTACGGTACAAAAGAAGCTGATATTAAAGCCGAGAACATCAACCTAACACCAAACGGTTCGAAGTACCGAGTAAAAATTAACAACACGATTTTTCCTCAGGTTGATGACTCAGAGTTGAATATCGAGTGCCATTTGCCGGGGAGCTTTAATGTTTATAATTCGCTGGCAGCAGTTACTGCTGGTTTGGTTGCTGGTCTGACAAAAAAAGAGATCGCCGAGGGAATAGCTAGTTTGCGCGAAGTCGAAGGCCGAATGACCAGAGTTGATTGCGGTCAGGACTTTGCAGTAATTGTTGACTATGCCCATACACCAGAAAGTTTTGAAAAAATATTGTCAGAAGTTCGACCTCTCACAAACAAGAAGTTAATTTGTGTTTTTGGAAGCGCTGGCCGTCGAGATGAAGCTAAGCGAGCCGCCCAGGGCGCCATTGCCGGAAAGTTATGCGACACGGTCATAATTTCTGAAGAAGATGACCGTGACATTGATGGTGAAGAGATAATGAAACAAATATTGTCTGGGGCAGAGAAAACCGGAAAAGTTTTAGATAAAGACGTATTTATGGTTCACGACCGAGAGGAAGCAATCCAAAAGGCCGTCAATATTGCTAAGGCTGGGGACATTGTTATGTTACTCGGTAAGGGACATGAAAAATCAATCTTGAGCAACGGCCCGCAAGCCGCCGAATTGCGCCACTTGCCTCAAAACGACGACGACGCCAGACGCGTCGTAAAGCGTAAATACGACGAAGTTACAGCCGCAAAACTTGCCATTGCAAATCGTATTAATCAATAGTTAGGCTTGTACAACGGATAAAGCCGCCGCCTTTAAGTAATTCCGTTACTTCTGGCGCATAAATTTTGAGACCACGATTTTCCAGAGCGCTTTTTAATTCAGGAGCATGGCTGCTCATAATTACTGATTCGCCAGTAGACACAAGGTTGCAGGCAAAACCATTCATCGCTTCGTCTAGGCTTACCTCTATCTTTTCAAGATCATCTAATGCTCTAATCCTAGCCTGACTCTCAGGCATAAAAGCTTCCGGACACCAAGCAATTAAACTCGGCGAAATTACGGCCAAAGCAAGGTCGAGATCATAAAAAAAGCTGTCCGGCCAACCGGTAACTTGGTTGATGATTGGATTTTGGTTGGCGTCGAGTTGGGGAATGGTTTGTAGACCTATAACTTTTAATCCAAGTTCTTTTTCAAGAAGTTGATGCGCCGCAAGGCTAGTTCTATATCCTGTGCCGACAAATAGATATTTACCACAGGGCAGGGCATCGCCTTGGCCGCTAAAGTTAACCTCCCTTGGTAATTTGACCGTCCTTAGTCCGAGAGATTTTAAGGTATCTTCAGCATAAGTTTCCTCACCCTGGCGCTTGTTCGGCAGATTCGACATAACGGCTATATTGCCGTTAATTAGCGCCCAGTTAGCAGCGTACACACCATCTTGGCAGCCGGCCGGGGCGTCAACTTTTATAACTTCAATGCCAGCTTGCTTGAAACAATCGGCTATCGCAGCATGCTCGGCAATAGCTTTATGCAAGTCTACCGGTATACGATCGTCCATGTAGGCATTAATGGCAAAGCCATCATCAAAATATTCTGCCCCCGACATTAAAACCCTAGTATTTATTTTCTGCATCACTGTCTATATTACAGCTTAATAAAAAAACCTTCGTGTAAAAACGGAGGGTTTTTTGGTCGTATATTAACTAACGTCTACCGTTAGTGTATGGACCGCTAGGGTTGCCATTACTTGCATCTGCAATCGCTTCATCTTTCTTTACGACTGTACCGTCAGGCTGGACTACTAGTTCTGGTAGTGTAGCTTCACCAATTTCTTTGAAGTGCTCAGCGCGGGCATTATCTTGTTCCGCCTGCCAGCTATCAAGTACTTCCTGGTCGGCAGGAGATGTTACTTCTGCTTTTAGGTCGTCTATTGCAGTTTGCACTTTTGGTTTTTCTATTAAATCGCCCATTTTTATCCTTTTTATTTTTTGTTGATAAAACTATAGTAGCAAATTATATCGATTTTGTCAAGGTAGGAGTTGTTTCTTTAGATGCTACTTGTAGTGTCGACTTCTACGCCTGCACTACTAACGACCAATTTTGAGAAAGATGCCAGTACCTCCTGAATACCTTTGATACGACCGGCCATTTCGTTTATCTCCGGGTCTCTCTCTGACCTAGGTATTTGAGATAGAGCCCTAAATTCTTCCTGACTTCTTTCAAACGTCAAAGACTGCTGTCTATACCACTCAAGAAGTGTTGATACAGCAATAACACTTGGTCTTTGTTCGATAGGGGTTGTTTCACCAGGAGGTGTACTCATATATTACAATAATACAACATTTAATATGAAAAATCAACTATCCTAGAGGTAGGTGTCTATTTTTCTTTGGCGGTGAAGAAGTTGATTTCGTTAATGATGTCTAGAAGTGCTTGGGCGCGAGCCTTGTCGTCCTCGATGGCCTTAGCGGCGTCGTGGGCGTCACGAAGTAAGGACTGGTTGTCTGTAGCCTGAACCATCATCATTGTTGTCTTAAACTTGTCTTCGTTACTTAGGTCTAGTTTGCCTAGGATTGGCGCTAGCTCATTAATTGCCTGTTTTTGAAGATCGGCCAAATCACCGTCAGGCTCAACTGCGCGGTTGTCGTCAGTAACTGGTTCTGGTTCCGTAACTACGACAGGGGTAGGGTCGTTTGTTGGTACGGGGGCAGGTGCGGGCATTGTGCTATCACTTGCAGGTTCGGTTACTGGTTCTGGAACTACCACGCCGTCGTCAACAGGTTTTTGATTATCATCTAAACTAAACATTTTGCCACCCCCTTAAAACTTAATAAATAGGTTACAATAATTGTAACATAAGGGGCATTATGATTGACGATCTAAAGTTTATTCACGAAAAAGACAAATCTGACGCCTTGGGTCTTGCTGCCAAGGAATGGCAACAATTACTTGCTGAATACAAAATTGAACCAGCGCTAAAGCCTGACCATGTTTACAACGTAGTATTCGCCGGCATGGGCGGCTCGGCACTAGCAGCACTGCTGTCTAAAACTTGGCCGACGGTTAAAGAACCATTTGAGGTTGTACGGGGTTACGATATTCCGACGTATGTTGATGGCGACACGCTGTTTATTGCCTCCAGCTATTCTGGCAATACCGAAGAAGAGCTGGCTTGTCTAAACCGAGCTGCCAAGCGTGGAGCGACGATTGTCGTAATTAGTTCAGGGGGACAGCTAGTAGATATTGCCAGAGAAAAGGGCTATTCGCTGGTATTGATTCCTACGCATATGCAGCCTAGGTACGCGACTCTATATTCTTTCTCGGCACTTACTAGAATCCTAGAAGCTGTCGGTCTGGTAGACGAAGGTACGGCTGACAAAGAATTGTCAAAAGCCGCTAAGTTTTTAGAAGAGTCAGTCAAATCATGGTTACCAGAAGTGCACACCAAAGAAAATCCAGCTAAAGAACTAGCCAAAGACTTGGTTGGAACTAGTATTGTTGTTTATTCTGGTCCGCTATTAGCGCCAGCGGCTTATAAATGGAAGATTAGCCTTAACGAAAACGCCAAAAACTTGGCTTGGTGGGGAACATATCCCGAGTTTAATCACAACGAATTTATTGGCTGGACTGGTCAGCCGCATGACAAACCATATTCGGTGGTTGAGTTAAGAAGTAGCTTTGAACACCCACGAGTATTGAAGCGATTTGAAGTGTCGGCGCGGCTACTTTCTGGTCGTCGACCGGCGCCGCAAGTTGTCGAAGCTCAGGGCGAAACACTGCTTGAACAACTACTTTGGACGGTTATCTTTGGCGACTTCGTCTCGATCTATCTTGCACTATTAAATGGTATTGACCCAACCCCCGTCGACCTAATTGAAAAGTTCAAATCCGAAATAGCCTAGGCGCCGGAAATCGAATAACGGAAACCGGAGTCGAAAATAAAATGAACAGCCGTTCATTTTATTCCACTATTAGAATTCCTATCTGGATTATAGTTCCTCGATATCCGATATCTTAGTTGTGTTATTGGTCGTCGTGAATAGTCGTATTAGTTACGAAGTAATAGAAATTAGATATTAATTATCGGTAGTTTGGTACCTGCGATCCATTCTCGTGGCTCGGCATTTTGTTCAAATAAGGTCGCAGCACTTACACCGCCCAGTGTAGTTTCATTATCTTCGATACTTATCCATGAAGCTTCTGGTAGACCTATAACCGGGCATGCATTCTCTTGATGGTACTCCTTGATGCGTTGTTCTCTGGTCTCGCCCTGATGATTCTTAATAAGTGATCCGGGTACGAAGTGGGGATTAATCTGGAAATCTATTAAATTTAGTGCACCCAACCCTTGTGTTTCGACTATCGGCATGTCGTTCGTGGTCATGATCGTAGGACAAGCAACGTTGCTACCTGCACTTGTACCCATATAGCCAGCACCATTCTTTATCTTATTACGTATTGGACCAAGCAAATTATTATTCTGCAACGCCTTGAGAAGTCGAAATGTGTTACCTCCGGCGATAAAAATAGCCTTTACATCATAAGCCTCTACGGCTTCTTTAGGATTACGTGATTTATGTAAAGAAATAAGAGAGCTACCAATATCTGGGTCGAGTTTGGTAAAGAAATCCCTAGCTCGATCGGCATAATAATCTAAGTCATTGCCTGCGTAGGGTACGAATAATACATGACCTGGAGGACATATGCTTAGAAAATGTTTGATCTGGGTTTGGCAGTGTTCTAGATAGCCTCCATCACCAAGGTAGGAGCTACTAATTAATAACAATTTCATTCCGTAATTATAACTTAGACGTTGTAATTTACTCAAAGTCATTAGTAGTCGCAGGCTCTCACTCTGGCGTCTGTTGATTTTTTTGCCGACAAACACTTATTAATCGTGTCGCAGGGCCTCTATCGGATCTCGCCGGGCAGCCTTCATTGCTGGCATAATCCCGAAGATAACTCCAACGGCGGTTGATACACCGAGGGCTATTAAGATTATTCCTGGCGTAAAGGCAGGCGTGAGGGTGGTGAAGAATGAAATTAACACACCACCAACTACGGCAAGCGCGACACCTATGAATCCACCAAGCAGGCTAAGTACAATAGCCTCGACTAAGAACTGTCCTAGAATTTGTCGATTTGTAGCACCAAGGGCTTTGCGGACACCGATTTCGCGGGTACGTTCGGTAACGCTGACAAGCATTATGTTCATTACTCCAATACCGCCAACAAACAAAGAAATACCCGCTATGGCAGCCACAAGGGTGGTTAACTTACTAAACACTTGAGATGCAATCGCCAAAAATTCCTCTTGTTTAAAGATCGTAAAATCTTCTTGGTTGGCGTGGTTGTTGAGTAGGGCTTTCTTTACGTTATTACTAGTTTGATTTAGGAGATCTTCATTATCGACCTTTACTTCGACATCACGGATTTCTAGGAGACCGCCAGATATTTGCTTGGCGACATTAATAGGAATAAAAATGGCATCGTTAAAGCTTGGAGCAAGCTCTAAGCCAGATGAATTAAACTCACTCATAACCCCGCGGATAATGAAATTTATCCCCCGAAAGCTTACAGTTTGCCCAATCGGTGATTCGTCATGAAAAAGATTACTTGCAACTTCGCTACCAATTACGGCTACGCGACGATTTTGCTCACTCTCACTAATGAAACTACCAAATCGAACCTTTTTATCTAATATTTTTGGGAGCTCATGAGTTGTCGCCACGACATATGCCGAGGCGTAATGGTCGTTGTTGAGAGTGGTAGGGGAGCCGGAAAGCATGGCGATTGGAGCAACCGACTCAACATTATTGATCTTTGCTATATCATCTATATCTTTTTCGGTAAGGTTGCTTGCTCCCAACATTGATGCGATGTTGATGCCGGTAATATTGCCGTCACTATCGCGCTGAATAGGGCGTCCTGAGCGTACGGTTAATAAATTACTGCCAAGAGACTTAACCTCGCCAATAACGTCTTTTTTGACCCCTTCGCTTATCGAGACAATGGTTACGACACTTGCAACTCCGATAACGATACCTATAACCGTAAGAAACGACCGAAGCTTGGAGCCTTTGATGCTGGTTGTGGCCATCTTGATATGGGCTTTAATCATTTCTCCACACCTCCCGCGCCGGCTAGCCTGCTCTTTAGCGGAGCTAAAGACACCGCTAGCCTCTTGGTCATTTTCAGCTTAAAAAGTCCAGTACTCACTTCAACGTACTCCTTGTACGTCCTCGTTCCGTGCTTCCTTTTTGCGCCGAAACTGACCTAAGCGCAGAAGGCGTGGAAGCTTTGGTTTTAGTTTTCTTTTTTTCGAGACGGTCTTTGGCTCTGGTTTCTTTTATATCCTGATCAACTTTAGTGTCATATTCTTCCGCGGCTTTAATCTTTTTAAGATTCACTACCTCACCATGAGCAAGTTCCTGATCGTGTTGTATCTGTCCGTCTCGTAAATATATAACCCGACTAGCATAAGCCGTCAGTTCGGCGTTGTGGGTGACCATAATTATTGTGTTACCTCCGCGGTTAATGTCCCGCAGCAATTCCATAATTTGCTTACTAGAGGCTGAATCAAGATTTCCGGTTGGTTCGTCGGCGATGACGATGCTAGGTTTATTAATAAGTGCGCGTGCTATTGCCACTCTTTGAGCTTGTCCGCCGCTAAGCTGCCTCGGGAAGTAGTATTCTCGCTTTTTTAGGCCTACTTTTTCGAGCATCGCACTGGAGCGTTTCAGCCGCCTGATCGTGCCGCCGCCTTTGTAGGCTAGGGGTAGGGCGACATTATCAAGAACCGTCATTCGTGGTAGAAGATTAAAAGATTGAAAAATAAAACCGATGTGGTCTCGGCGAGCCTTGGCGCGTTGATTACTTCTAAGCCGCGAAACAACTCGTGTATCGAGCTGATAAACACCGTGCGAAGGTCGATCAAGCATACCGATTATATTAAGCAGAGTGCTTTTTCCGGAACCACTTGGGCCCATGATGGCTACAAACTCACCCTTATCAACATGCAGGTTGATATCATCAAGGGCTACAGTGGTGGCATCGCCGAATCCAAAGATTTTGGTGACATTAATAAGGCTTATGGCTGACATGCATCAATATTAATCTGTAATTTTAGTTTCAACAAGTAAACCGCTCAAAGTATAATGGCGAAGGCCGAGGAGAGATGTCCGAGTGGTTTAAGGAGCACGCTTGGAAAGTGTGTGTATCCGCAAGGGTACCGCGGGTTCGAATCCCGCTCTCTCCGCCAATAACCGGTACAATATATGTATGAAGCGGTTGAATGAGCTGATACTACGTCGATTACTTGCGATTTTATTATTTTTTAGCTCTGTCGCCGTATTAATGCTTGCCAGTCGATTATTTGTGACCGGGTCTACCAGACTAGGATTCTTAATCTGGAACATGATGTTGGCATGGATACCTCTAGCTGCCGCCCTTTGGTTTGTGCCGACTGGCCGTTCTCGGCGTCCGTTTATCTCGGCTGTTCTGCTTATTATCTGGTTGTTATTCTTGCCAAATACATTTTATATCCTGAGCGATTTTATCCATTTACGAGCTTTGGGTGACATAAATATATTGTTCGATGTTGTTATGTTATTTCTTTACAGCTGTATTGGTTTTGGTATTGGAATAATGAGTCTAGGGATCATTCATTCATGGTTGAGGCGAGCGCTTAGTAATTTTTTATCAACATCTCTAATCTACGTCTCTATTTTACTTTGTAGTTTTGCGATTTATCTTGGACGTTTCTTGCGTTGGAATTCTTGGGATATTGTAGTTAACCCACTTGGTCTACTGGTGGATATTTCCGACCGAGTCGTAGCGCCGCTTGATCACCCAAAAACATTGTCTACGACCTTTGTTTTCTTTATTTTTATTAGTTTGGTTTATAGCGCTGCGTGGTGGCTAAAACATAATTTTAGTTCTCTGCTGAATAGGGAAGTATAATAGCTTAAGAAGATGAAAGAGGCGCTCGAAAGACAGATTAGTAATATTGTTCAGAAGTTATTTAACTCTGATCCAAAAATTGTATTAACACGACCTGAAGCAAAGTTTGGCGACTTTAGCACGAATGTTGCAATGCAACTTGGCGGCAAGCCGACCGAAAACGCTAGCAAAATAATTGAGGAATTAGAAAAACTTAATGAAGTATCTAGTGCTGTAATTGCCGGTCCTGGATTTATCAACATTATTCTTAATGACGACATCCTCCAATCTGTTATTCCAGAAGTTTTGGCCAAAGGAGAAGCTTACGGCAAGAACAATATGTATGCCGGTAAGACGGTTGTAGCTGAATACTCTGACCCAAACCCGTTCAAAGTTTTACATGCCGGTCATCTATACACCACCCTGATCGGTGATGTTATTGCTAATCTTTTAGAATCTGCCGGAGCTCAAGTAAAGCGCGTCAACTTTGGCGGAGATGTTGGTCTGCACGTCGGGACGACCATGTGGGCAATCATTCAAGAACTTGGTGGTGAAAGCCCTGAAAAACTGGCAGAAATAAAAGTTGATGAACGAATGCGTTGGGTTAGTGCACAATACGTTAAAGGTAGCCAGGCTCTTGCCGATGACGAAGCAGCTCAAGCCGAAATCAGAGACATAAACAAGCGTGTTTATGCTCTGCATGAAACTAATGATCACGAATCTCCGTTTGCTCAAATTTATTGGACCTGTCGGCAGTGGAGTTATGATGGTTTTAATGATCTATATAAGTTATTGCAGGTTGCTCCGTTTGATAAATATTATCCAGAGAGCGAGACAACCGAACTTGGCCTTAAATCTGTTAATGAGGGCTTAAAGAGTGGTGTTTTTGAAAAATCCGATGGCGCGGTAGTTCTAAAGGGTGAGTCTAAAGGTCTGCACACCAGAGTATTCCTAACCTCTGAAGGACTTCCTACGTATGAGGCCAAAGATCTTGGCTTGGCTCTAACCAAGTGGCGGGATTATCACTTTGACCAAAGCATAATGATTACCGGTAATGACATTGTTGAATATATGAAAGTTGTTCAGTTGGCGCTTTATGCTTTCCAGCCGGAAATATGCGAAAGGTCCAAGCACCTGACACATGGCATGCTAAAGCTGGCGGGTGGTCAAAAAATGAGCAGTCGAAAAGGCAATGTTTTGCTTGCGAGTGAGGTTCTTGAATCGGCTGAAGCAGCTAATAAAACTCATTCTGGAAAAGACCAACACGAAACAGTCCTTGCGGCCATTAAATACGCCTTCTTAAAACAGCGTATCGGTGGTGATATTATTTATAACCCCGAAGAATCAGTAAGTATTTTAGGCAATTCCGGGCCATATTTGCAGTACGCTCACGCCAGAGCCATGTCGATTTTAAAAAAGAGCCCAAACGGGGCAGACGCCTATAAACTTGATGCCACAGAGCGCCAATTGGTGCGAAAAATTGGCGAATTTACAGAGGTAGTTGAAGCAGCAGTCAATGAACTGTCGCCGCACCTAGTTTGTACATATTTGTATGAATTAGCGCAGGAATTTAATAGTTTTTATGAAGCAAATCGTGTGATTGGCGACGACCGAGAAGGTATGCGCCTAAGCCTTGTAGGTGCCTATGTACGTGTTTTAAAAAACGGCCTCAAAATTCTGGGCGTAACTGCTCCAGATAGTATGTAGGCAAGTTGGTGTGCTTTCTACCCTAGGCTTTTTTTAGCTAGGCGGAGTAAAATGAAGCTATGAAGTTTATCACCACAGCAAAAGAACTAACCATTGTTCTAGACCGTAAGGAGCAAATTGCCGCTTTGAAGGCCAAGATCGTGATAAAAAGATCAGAACTTAAAGAACTTCGGTGGTGTGACATTTTCTCGGACTGGAATCGTTGGGAAGTTCGCTTACCTGGAGCTGCAATTCCAGGACGATTAATTGCTGGATCGTATTGGACAGAAAAGGGTTGGGATTTTCTATATTTACGTCGACCGGTAGGCTTTCGGAAGCCCAAAGTAGCCGACGTTATTATTATTGAGCTAAAAGGACACGGTCGCTACGAAAGAGTTATTTTTAGTGCGTCAAAGAAGGACTTTGAACATCTCAGTAAATGGCAAAAAGGATCTTTAAAAAAATGAATAACTTTCCGACTAGGTTATTTTGGATAGACCTTGAGATGACTGGTTTGAGGCCGGCCAAGGATAAGATCACCGAAGTAGCAGTAATTATTACTGACTTCGACCTTAACGAATTAGCAACCTACGAAGCGTCCGTTAAACATCCCGAAGCAGTTCTTAGAAAATTAACAAGCGAAAGTGTTTGGCATACGACCCAGCCAGAATATACCGAAAAAATAATTCAGGACAGCTTGAAAGGCAAGTCGGAAGATATCGTGCAGCAAGAACTTATTCAATTGGTTCAAAAACACATTGGCTTATCAAAAAAACCAGCTGACTACCCACATTTTCCTGGAAGTCTTGAAGCAAAAGGCGAGGTCTTTTTAGCTGGCAATTCGATAGCTACCGACCAGGCATTTATTGATCTGCAGTGGCCAGATTTTGCAAGAATACTGCATTATCGAACATTAGATGTCAGTAGCTTTAAGCTTTGGTTGTTAGGCTCAAAACACCTAGCTAAATTTGAAAAACGCATGTCACATCGAGCGCTGGACGACATCCGCGAATCAATTGCCGAGATGAAATACTATACCGAGAATATGTAATGGAACCACTTAATCATAAAACGGTCGAAGATTACGTTTTGAGCTTTCCGAACTCTCGTAGGGATTTTCCTTTTGGCGATGAGGTTGCGGTATACAAAACAAAAATTGGCGACGAAGAAAAAATGTATGCATTGATTCAAGAAGAGAAGTTACCGGTTCGAATTAGCCTAAAATGCGATCCTCAGCTGTCAGAGCTATTGCGTGAAAAATATGAAACTGTCATGCCTGGATATCATCTGAACAAAAAGCATTGGAATACGATTGTGCTAACCGGACAAATGCCCTGGGAAGAAGTAAAGAGTCTAATACTACTAAGCTACAATCTTGTTACTGAGCGGACGAATAATTAAAGGGTAGAAGCTCAGCATGAGCATTAAATACCCTGATTGTGTTCTTTATTTTTGTGTTGCTTTGGGCCATAAAAACATCTGCTAGCCTTTCTTCGTAGCTTACTAATTTATCGTCGAATAAACTACTATAAACCGAATCAAAGTCGTTTGCCGTTCTAGCTTCTTCAAGTTTTGCGTCATTGCTCTCGGTCTTATATTTTGAGAGATCCGTTTCAACCAGCTTCACATCGAGGCTGCTAATCATTTTTTTGGTCTTTATAAGGTCGCTTAGGATTGTTAAATAGCTGGTTTGAGCAGATCCACGAACATTGGTGTTAACGCTATTTTTTACGCCAATTTCGGCCACTCTAACAAGTTCTGTTTGATAAGCCGCAAGGTCGATAAGCTCGGCAGATCCACGCCGATTTTTTGCTTGAATAACAGACATAAAAACGAAAATCAGAACAATCAATACTATTCCCGCAATAATAATAGTTAGTGTGCGTTGGGCCTTAGAATTGCTAGTTCTAAAACGTCTTGGTTTGGGAGGAGTTGACTGCAAAATAAAATCTAGATCTGGTGGAGTGGTAGAGGTTGGCTGTTGCGGCTGCATTGTTTAAGCATAACTGATTAGTCTGGGCGGTGCAAAATATGGCTATAAAAGAAAGTCCCCCGTGCGCCTATGAGGGCGCACGGGGGTGAGCTGACGGAGCAAGGCAAGTATCACTCATCAACGCAGTTTCAGCTGCGGAGACTGGTCGTTAGCGGCGACCAGTCACGTCAGGTTATTTTTGGCTCAATCCGCTTATTAGCAGAGAGCAGTGAAGGTATTGATCTCGTAGTGAGTCTTC
The DNA here is from genome assembly GCA_964554485.1 of uncultured Candidatus Saccharibacteria bacterium. Lineage (GTDB taxonomy): Bacteria > Patescibacteriota > Saccharimonadia > Saccharimonadales > JAGQMS01 > JBBQBM01. The sequence continues at coordinate 74,965 of CAZKOX010000002.1, forward strand.
GAGAACATCTCGACGATTTGGTCGAAATGTTTTGTCCGCTTAAGCGGACGGCTCGAAGGTCTACTACGAGATTGACCCCGGGTCTCTATCGAGACTCTGGCGGCGTCCATTCAAGGACCCGGGGTCTTGACCGGCAGCCAGCAGTAGGGCATTACTGCGGCGCCAGTGATTTTAAGGGGAGCAAGTTAATGCTCAACCTTTATTGAAAGACCATGGAGGTCCGGCGGGTTGCCCCGCCGAACCTCCTCTTAGGGCGTAGGAGTTCGAAGTAGGTTGCCCTACATCGCTTGCTTCGCCTTCGCTGGACCGACGCACACTGGCTTGGGTTTAAAGCCCATGGGCGCGGGTATCTATTCCGCACCATTCCCAGCTGTCGGTGTCTCTGTGTTTTCGCCTTGCGGCGAGGCAGGGAGTCCGCATGGGTCTCCCACTGGCTCCGCTCGTCAGTTCCAGCCCAGGCGAACCCGGGGTTGACGGTAGACGAACGGAGTATGTTTGCTACTTTGTAGCGATATCGAACCTCTGGGGTTAATCCAAAAATACCATAACGCTACAAAGAAGACCGCCTTTTTTAAAAAAATACCTTCACTTGTAAAATAACACCTACAAAAAAGTAGGTAAGTAATGTTATACCAGATTACGTGTTAGAATGTCAACATAAATAGTTAATGTTTTACAGAGGTAGCAATTTTGGACGCGGTTGAGGACATAAAAGCAAAGTTATCGATTGAGGAAGTGATTGGTGATTACCTCGAGCTTAAGCGTGCCGGGCGAAATTTAAAAGCCAATAGTCCCTTCAGCAACGAAAAAACACCTAGTTTCATGGTTAGCCCAGAAAAACAGATCTGGCACGACTTTTCTAGCAACCGCGGTGGCAACATGTTTAGCTTTGTAATGGAGATGGAAGGGGTCGATTTTCGTGGAGCTTTGGAACTTCTTGCCCGTAAGGCCGGAATCGATCTAAGCCAATACAACCGTGGGCCAGATAACAGTCAGCGAAAAGCTAGATTATCTGAAGCATTAGAGCTTGCCACAAAGTACTTTCAACAAGCCTTGGTTAAATCGCCGTCGGCTCAAGACTATTTGCTTAAAAAGCGTGGTTTTACAAAAAACACTCTAACAACCTTTCGACTTGGTTATTCACCGGACAGCACTGACGGCTTAGTATGGGCACTTAAAAAACGCGGTTTTACAGAAGAAGAAATAAAAGCCGCCGGCCTAGGCACGCAGCGTTACAGCGGATTTTCAGATATGTTTCGGGGTCGAATTATGGTGCCGCTCAAAGATCCGCAAGGCGCGGTTATTGGGTTTACAGCTCGTATATTAATTGACGACCCTAATGCTCCAAAATATTTTAATACTCCACAAACACTTTTATACGACAAAGGCCGACATATTTTTGGACTGTCGGAGGCTAAGCAGGCGATTCGCTCTAGCGGCTATGTAGTAATGGTTGAAGGTAATCTTGATGTAATTTCGAGCCATCAGGCCGGCGTGAAGCAGGTAATTGCCACGGCCGGCACGGCGCTGACTGACTATCATCTAAAAACTTTGTCGCGTTTTTCAGAAGATATTCGAATTGCATTTGACCAAGACGAAGCCGGTCTTCGGGCTACAGAACGAGCGATTGGAATGGCCGCCGCTGCCGGTATTCGATTGAGTGTTATCGACATCGAAGACGGCAAAGACCCCGACGAACTAGCCAGTAAAAATCCAAAGGCTTGGGCGGCAGCCGTTGATAAGCCAGTTTATGCCATGGACTGGTTGCGCCATAGGTACATGAAGTTAAACGATATAACTTCTGCGTCAGGCAAGAAAAACTACACTTCACTAATGCTAAAAGTTATCTCAACCCTCCAAGATCCGGTTGAGCAAGAACATTATCTTGATGCTCTAGCTAAAGATATTGATGCTAGTCGCTCGGCAATTCGTAGTAAGTACAGCCAATTTAAAGAAGGGGCAGAGAGGCGCTACAAACGACCAAGAGTCGAACCGGTTCAATCTGGTCCCGATCCACACGTTTATCAAGACCATCTCCTTGCACTGTTAATCGGTTATCCGATAACTCGTCGGGTGCTTGAAACTATCGACAATGAGCCGGTTTTTGCCAGTCCTGAGCGTCAATTTGTATTTGAATATATTGCCCTGCATCCCCACGACAGTATTACCGACGTCCCAGAGGATTTGCAAAATACCACCGACTATGTGAAAATCCTCTTATTACTTGCAGAAGAGCTATATGCGACGTTTGACGCCAATGAGCGTCTCAGAGAGGCACACGACCTCGTTCGTCACCTGCAGAAGGATTATAAAAAGTCAGAGATAAACAAACTTAGTGCTGCTGTTCGCGACGCCGAAGAACGTGGCGACGAAAAAGAAGTAGCGAAGCTGTTGGGCAGTTTTAACAACCTCTTAAAACAAGACAAGGAGTAATTTTGGGAAAAAAAGACGATATTAGTGATGTAATGCAAAAAACCAAACAAGATCTACTTGCTAAGGCTAAGGCTGAAGGCAAAATTGAACAGAAAGATATTTTTTCAGCCATTCCCGACACTGCCGAAAACCTCGATGTTCTCGACAGTCTCTATACTGACTTGGCCGAAGCTAACATCGCAATCACTGCCGGCGATGAACCAGCCGATGTCGAAACTGCAGACGAATGGGCGGTTGAAGACGGTGAAGAAGAAATCGTACTCGAAGAAAAAGTTTATCTAGATGATATCGCCGATGACTCAGTGCGACTCTACCTTCGAGAAATCGGTAAAATACCACTTCTAACCTCTGAAGAAGAGTTGGCTTTGGCGCATCGTGTAGTTGCAGGCGAAAAACGCGCTAAAGACAAGATGGCCGAAGCTAACATGCGTCTTGTGGTGTCGATAGCCAAACGCTATGTTGGCCGTGGACTCGACCTACTAGACCTTATTCAAGAGGGAAATACCGGTTTACTACGAGCAGTTGAAAAGTTCGACCCCGACAAGGGCTTTAAATTTTCGACTTATGCAACTTGGTGGATTCGACAGGCTATCACGCGAGCCATAGCCGATCAGGCTCGAACAATTCGTATTCCAGTACACATGGTTGAAACAATCAATAAATTGCTTCGCACTCAAAGGCGACTCACTCAAGAGCTAAACCGCGAGCCAACCAACGAAGAAATCGCCAAAGAGATGGAAATCGAAGTCGAAAAAGTCGAACACATCATGAAGATTAAGCAGGAGATTCATTCGCTTGACCAAAGTGTCCGCGACGATGACGAAGATACGACTCTTGCAGATTTTGTGCCTGACGAAGATTCTAAACTTCCGGAAGAAATGGCCGGCGAACAGCTTTTGAAGACTCAAGTTAAAGATATGCTCAGCATGTTGACCGACCGCGAACAAAAAATTCTTAAACTACGATTTGGTCTTGAAGATGGCAAGAGCCACACACTTGAAGAAGTAGGTCAAGAATTCTCGGTTACTCGTGAACGTATTCGCCAAATTGAGGCCAAAGCACTCGCTAAACTTCGAAAACACAAAGACGCTAAGCGACTACTCGACTATATTCGCTAGTCAACAATAGCTGGCATCACTCTTTCTCGTAAAGCCTCGGCAATCAGTGCTCGGGCGGCTTCGGGGTTAGTTGTTTCGTTAATGTTGTTAGCTATCGTAAAGTCGGCTAGGGCAATGGCTGGACCCTTGTGAAGATTGTAGATTTCGGCCTCATCGCGCTGCCGGAGTTCTTCTTCTGATAGTGGGCGTTCTGCACGATTTGCACCGCGTCTTACTCGAACGTTCCAGTCGGCAGCAAGAGCCACCACAATCAGAGAATCCTGACCGAAGGCTTCTTTTAAAACTGTTCGCTCCTCATCGCTATAAAGATTATCGACGATTACTAGCTTTCCTGAATCCACCTGTTGTTTCATGGTCGGAAGCATCTTCTCGGCCATAACTCCCATTCCAGATTCAGCGCGCCATCGTTCGCGGATAAGTTGTTCCTTTTTGGCTTGAGTAAGGACTGCTTCTTCCTCGGTCCAGTCATTTTCGGCATCTCTCCTGGCAACTTCTTCGGTACTTCCGAGATGCACGAAGGCTTGAGGTATTTTTGCGTCATCAAGCAGTTTTTGCATTATCCCGCGGGCCGTGGACTTTCCGGTCATCGGCAGGCCGGTAAAGGCTATAACTTTAATTTTCATATACATCTATATTAGCAAAATATATATTTTTAATGTTTGAATAATTCTTTTATAGTAGTTGCGTGTTACAGTAGAAACAGTCTCCCCAAGATTTATAAAACATGAACAAACGAGTTGAGAGAAACATCTTAAAAAAAGGCGATATCGCTTATTATTCGAGTCGCCGATTTTTTCCTAATGGGACACGCGACGACATCGCAAAACTATATAGTTTTGTTCGAGTTGTTAGCGATTATGTCTATGCTAACCCAGCCGATATAGAATCGTTCAAATATATTGTTCGACGTTGGCAGGCAATAAAAAAAGCCAAAGATTTCGGACATTTCCAACCAGCCGACAAGTCTTTAAATGAAAGGGTGCTTGGTAATATCTGCTACATCATTCATCGATTTGATTGTGATTCGTCATGGATTGATAGCTTTCTAAGGTCAATGACTATGGATATTCGAGCAAAATCGTACGGTAATATCCGCGACACCGTCGATTATATGCACGGTTCGTCTGAAGTAATTGCCCAAATGATGGCAAAAATTATGCGTCTGCCAAATGCAAGTATCCACTTCGCCAAAATGCAGGGCAGGGCCTTTGAAATAATAAACTTCCTTCGCGACTTGAGTATTGATACTTCTGCTGGCCGAAATTATTTTCCGCAAAACGAGATCAAAAAGTTTGGCCTAGACAAGCTCGACGAAACCAATGCTTTAAAACACCCCGAGGAATTCAAGAAGTTTATTCGTTTTCAGATCAAACGTTACAAACTTTGGCAGAAAGATGCCGATAAGGGTCTTCAATTTGTACCACGACGAATGAAGATTGCGCTTCGTACGGCCATTGATATGTATGCTTGGATGGCCAAGAAAATCGACAAAGACCCTTATATTGTGTTTGAAAAGAGAATTAAGCCACGGCGCAGCAAAGTTGCTCGTGCGGCCACGAGACGTCTCATTCGCCCGTAGGTCGCATTGACATTTCAAGCTGCTTATGCTATACTCTAACTAGTAATAAGGAAACAAAAATATATGAGCCACGAAACACCAACCACTAGCCTAGAAGCCGATAACGGCGCAGCTATCTTAACTCCTTCACAAGTAGATGACATTCTTATGACTGGCGCAGAGCTCGATACAGTAGAGCCATTGAAAGTTATGCTTACAGAAGATGAAAAAGCAGAAGGGGTGACGGATGTAGAATGTGCCGGGGTTTCACCCTATGCACTAAATAGTCGGCCTGAAGAAAGAAGTAAGCTAAGTGTTGATTTTAAAGGCGCGGTCGTAAGACTTCAGCATCGTCCTGATGGCGACAGATCAAGACTTGAGGTTACGACTCAGACAAGTAATACAAATCTTGACGGAAAGCATATCAGCGAAGACCACCAAGAAGTTTATGAATTTGACGAAGCTGGACGACCCGTTAAAGGTTTTCATAGAGTTCTAAAAGTTTATGCAACCTTTAAAGATCACCCAAAAGGCGACCGAGCTACAGAAGTTGTTGATGGTGACCCAATTGTCGGCGAAGAGCTAGTTGCCAAAGCTACTGCACGCGTTAAAGACGTTCAGACTTGCGTTAATGCAGGCATCTAAGAATTTTAAATTTAACTAGTTTCGATATTCTTCGGTTCTAAAGTTTATAGATAGGTTATTATTGAAGAAGTTAATTTTTCATGAATAATATTAAACCTATTGATCGGACAGATTTTTCGCTCGAGCGTAAGCTAATTTTTCAACAAGATTTAGCTACGGAACTCGAGAGCTATGTTTTATCAAAACATCCGGAATTTGTTGGTGAATTTGAAAAATCTTTTCCGAAATCGTCTGAATCTAATGAATCTTTGGGCGAAAGGTTAGCAATTCGTTTTTGTCTTCCAGTTACAATGCATAGATATTTGCAGGCTGCAGGATTATTGGTCGATGTGTCGCCGCTAGAATATATAGATAAAGTTTGGGCTGCTTTTGAGACTACAACAAACAGACATTGGTCACGACCGAAGCTTTCTAGGCTTACGAGAAAAGAATACGGGATAGAAGTTATCTCTGCGGGCATCAAGTGGCTAAATGAACCGGTGACGAGTGACTCTAGAAAAAGAATGATTGAATCTGGATACTGTGATAATAACGAACAGATTGAAAAGTATATAAAATACCTTCACGGGAAAACAGTTGAAGAGATCGTAACCGTACGACCTGCTGTTATTACGCTGCAAAGTCCAGTAGGAGCCGGTCTTGCTCATTCGGTGATTGGCTGGGATATAAAAGACGGTAATTTAATTTATTCAAATGTGGATGAGCGAGATGGCGGCCGAATCGCTTTAACTAAGGCGCCGCTAACTTGTCTTGCGACAGACGTGGCTAAAAATGGCGCCGTCACTATCCTTGTATAAATGCTTTGAGCCTTCGGACGGTACGAAAGTCACGAGGAACTTGAAGTTTAGTTGTATCTACGGCACCTTCATTAAAAGGTACTCTTTCGATTAATACTCCTCCAATTTCAGATGGGTTTTTTCTTCCAGAGTGGGCTAATTCAACAAACCCGTCACCCAAAGAACAAACTATTGCTACGTGTGACCTATAACCCTCCCTTGAAACTAAATCAATAAGGTCTCCAACTTGCATTGATTTGATAGGTACGGCGACAGAAGTGAAATCGCTAATTAAGCCTGCTACTCGACATAGGTTTACGGGTTTTCGTTTAAACTTTTCAACCACCCAGCTTACCGGTACGTCTTCAGGCAGGTTGGCTGCTTCTTCTTTGGTAAGAGTATAGGCCGCCTTCCAATCTTCAAAATTAAAAGCACCATTTAATACATCATCTTTTGGCACAGATAAATCATCCATTATTTCTTTACCTAAAACCTTTTCATAAACTGTATTCATAACGTAATAAACAAATCCGGAGCAGTCTATACCTTTATAATTAAATTCCTTTTCAGGCAAAGACCCGTCAACCAATTTTTGTTTTATCTCCTCGGCAGTGGCGTTTGGAAAAAGACCAACAATATAATCTACAGATTTTTTTATCTCTTCCGGGGAAGCTTTACCTAAGCCTCTTGGAACGTTCGGATCTTCAGTATTGTTAAAGTTAATAAGATATGGTGCCCAAAATTCTATTCCACTTTGTGTAGTTATTTTAAATTTGTTTACGGCGTCTAGAAGTACCTTCTCGATATTCATTTATACAATAATACTTCATTAAGGTGGGTGTAGAATATCCCTTAATGGTTAGAGAGAGTTTTGTTAATCTGAAAATGCAAAATGGGAAAACCTGGAAGCACCAGGTTGTTGAGATAGGTGATAACGAACCAGTCCGTTACTCAATTATCATGATAAGTGGTATCCCGAGAGGTGGCGAAAACAAAAAGGATTACGACCCCATAAATGTAGCGCCCCTTTGGCTTGATAGTCCTAGCGTTACAACATTTCGTTCTTCGCCTACCGGGTTGGGAAAATCAGAAGGCGATACCTTTCAATCGACGTTACTAGATAGGATTAACCTTACGGTACAAGTTTCTTTGTTGGCAAAAAGTAGGCATCCCGATTCTAAGCTCGTAATCGTAGGTAGTAGTATGGGCGGGCACGTAGCTATTCGGGCAGCCGCTGAGCTGGCGAAGCAAAAAATTAACATTGAGGCAGTACTGCTTTCTAGTCCGTGTTTTTATCCTGATCAATCTGAGACTGCTTTGATAGGTGACGATTTTAGATCTAAAGCAAACATTCATAAATGCAGCCAAAATCTAGCCGATTTTCGTGCCATGAAAGAACTAATAGCAAGCTCCAGGGCGGTTTTTGCTTTTTATCAAGAATACGATGGCGATCTAGAGCGCCACGGCGTACCAGATATAGAGCTGGTTAAAAAAGAAGTTGAAAGAGCCTTAACGCATAGGAATAATAATAAAGACGACTATTTTGTTGTTGTAGGCGGAGAGCATTCATTTTCCTTAGATGGAATAATGCCCGACGAAGCTGTGCATTCGGGTACAATTAATAAGCGAGAAACTAGCAGTAGGGCGCTGAAATTTTTGCAGAAACTTTAAAGGAGATTGAAATGGGAATAAAAGAGATTCAAGAAGCGGCAGAGAGAATAGATGACTTTATTATTCATACTCCACTTATAACTTCGGATGTTATCGACGAACGAGCTGGCGCAGAGCTAGTGTTTAAGCCTGAAGGTCTACAGCACGGAGGTTCGTTTAAGCTGCGCGGTGCAGCTAACGCTATACAACAAATTTCTAAACCCGAGGGTGGGGTTGTGGCGTATTCTTCAGGCAATCACGGCAAAGCCTTAGCCTATATGGGGCACAAGTTAAATATTCCCGTAACTTTGGTTCTTTCAAATCAAGTTGAGGCGGCAAAGCTCGAAGCGGTTATACATTATGGTGCAGAAGTTGTTCAGTACGATCCAGCTACGCAAAGCCGAGTCGAAGTCGCTAATGAGATTGCTGATAGAACTGGAGCAGAGTTAATACCTCCATATGACGACGAGAGAGTTATAGCCGGCCAGGGAACTGTAGCATTAGAGCTGCTAGAACAAGATCCAAGCTTAGACATGATAGTTGTACCGGTCGGGGGCGGTGGTCTAATAGCAGGCTGTGCGATTGCCGCAAAAGAAGTGAAAACAGAAAAGGCAGTAGAGGTTATTGGGGTTGAGCCAGTAACTGCAGACGATGTCAAAAAATCGCTAGAAACTGGCGAAATTGTACGTATTGAAGATGAGGATATTAATACCATTTGTGCTGGTTTACGTACAAACTCACCCGGAGAGATACCTTTTGAATACATAAAAAAATATGTAGATAGGGTAGAAGTAGCAGGCGACGATAGAGTAAGAGAGGCGATGAGACTTATCTGGGATGAACTTAAGCTAGTTGTTGAGCCTGCTGGAGCTTTAGCTTTAGCATGCGTACTCGAACATCCAGACATTTTCCGTGGCAAAAGAATCGGATTAATTATTTGCGGTAGCAATATTTCTATCGAGGACTACATGGCTGCCTTATCTGATAGTCACCGGTGATATACTTATGGGAGTATGGCAGAGGCAAAAAAGCGTCTAGTTATCATTGACGGAAAGTCGGTCTTCTATCGCGGCTATTATGCCATGCCAAATCTGAGTACAAAAGATGGTACGCCAACCGGCGGAGTCTATGGTTTTGCGGTGCTTTCACTTGAAGTAATCAAGCGCTTAAAGCCTGATTATGTTTGTGTGGCTTGGGACAAACCCAAAACTAACATCCGAAAGCGCCTAGAGATTTATCCGGCCTATAAAGCTGGTCGAAAACCAGCGCCTCCGGATTTTTATATTCAGATTCCACTACTTCACGAATATCTAGAAGCCTGCAACTGGCCAATGTACGAACTTGATGATTATGAAGCCGACGATATCATGTGTGGTTTGGCTAAAAAAGCCGAGGTTAAGGGTATCGAGACAATCCTTATTTCGAGCGATCTTGATCTACTGCAGTGCGTTAGTCCACTGACGCACGTTTATTTGTTAAAAAAGGGGCTTAGCAATATTGAAGAGTTAACGCCAAAGAGCTTTGAAGATAAATATGGCATTGGACCAGAGCAATTTATTGACCTAAAAGCCCTAAAAGGTGATAGTTCTGACAATATTCCGGGCGTAGCTGGCATTGGTGAAAAAACGGCACTCGAACTTTTGAAGCAATACAAAACGCTCGACAATGTTTATGAAAATCTCGATAACATTAAAGAAACGGTGGCTAAAAAGTTAATTGCTGGCCGCGACATTGCGGTACTTTCAAAGCAACTAGTGACGCTATTTGACCACGCACCGATTGATCTTGATCTTGCTGAGATGGATATCAAAAAACTGGATGCCCACAAGCTTCGAGATTTGATGCGCAAGTTCGAATTTAGGAGTTTGCTAAACCAACTTCCAGAATCGATGAAGGTCGACGAAAACGACACGCGGTCGTTATTTGAAACCGACCACGGGCACATAACACCTGATAAAATTGTCGACTTTAGTGGCAAGCCAATAACTGGAGAAGTGATTATTCATTCGCGGGTCTCTGGCGCACACGGCCAAAACCCAGAGCTATTGATTATTAGCACTAAGCCTGGCGAAGCGTCGGTTATTGATTTGAAAAAAGATACTACCAAGACATTGAATTTGTTTAAGGACGCAAAGTTAATTGGCTACGACTTAAAGCGGACACTAAAAATTTTTGTTCAGGCTGGCGCGCAAATGCCGGTAGTTGGTCATGATGTCCAAATGGGCGCGTTTTTGATCAACTCACTGCGCCGCGACGGAAGCCTAACCGAACTTGCTGCCAACGACATAGGCTTTGAAGGCTCGGATATTGACGCCGTCGACAGCGAAGAGCTTGCAATGCGAGCCGGCGAAGTCACAGCGATGCTCAGAGCGCTCCACGAGCAACAATCTAAGTCTTTTAAGGAAGCGCCGAAGCTTGCCAAACTAGCCAAGGAGATAGAATGGCCGGTTATCCCGGTAATTGCTCAGATGGAAGTCTTAGGCATTGAACTCGACGGCGAATACCTTAAAAAAATGAGCAGCGAACTCGAAAATAAAATAAGTGATATCGAACAAACCATTTTTGGACATGCCGGGCAGGAGTTTAATATCTCCAGTCCGCAACAACTTGGTAAGGTTTTGTTTGAAGATCTGGAACTACCGACCATGGGTGTAAAAAAAGGGAAAACTGGTTACAGCACGGCCGCAAATATTCTTGAAAAGCTACGCGAATTCCACCCAATTATTGACTGCATTTCACAGTACCGCGAATACACCAAACTTAAGAGTACATACGTTGATACCTTGCCAAATATGGTCGATGCCAATAATCGATTGCACACAACTTTTAATATGAACGTGGCCGCGACCGGCAGGTTGAGCAGCAACGAACCGAACTTGCAGAACATTCCGGTGCGCACCGAACTTGGAAAAACTATTCGTAAAGCTTTCGTGGCAGGCAAGGGCAAGGTGCTAGTAAGTGCTGATTATTCACAGTTTGAGTTACGGCTTGCGGCCGTTATGGCTGGCGATGCCGACATGGTCGAGGCTTTTAATAGCGGCATTGATATTCACACCCTGACCGCCAGTCAGGTCTTTGGCGTTGCGCTTGAGGACGTTACGAAAGACATGCGCTATCAAGCCAAGGCCGTAAACTTTGGAATTTTGTATGGTCAAACTCCGCATGGTTTAGCTGCAGGTACCGGCATGACTTTCGTTGAGGCGAAGAACTTTATTGATAAGTATTTTGAAAAGCGCGAACCGTTGCGTGAATATATCAAGAAGCTTCGCGAGCAGGCTTACGAACAAGGCTATGTTGAAACACTGTTTGGTCGTCGTCGTCCAACACCGGACGTGCGGTCGAGTAACTTTATGGTTCGTGAGGGCGCGTACAGGCAGGCGGTGAATATGCCAATTCAAGGCACGGAAGCGGATCTTATGAAAATGGCGATGATTGAAGTTGATAAAAAGTTAACCAACGGCTGCAGCCAGCTGCTCCAAATTCATGACAGTATCTTGGTGGAGTGCGACGAATTCAAATCCGACGAAGTGTCAAGAATCCTTAAAGACACCATGGAAAACATCTATCCAACCCTTGGCATAAAACTAAAAGTCGACGTTTCTAAAGGCCACGACTGGGGCGATTTATGACCAGAGACATGAAAACGTTAGAAACATACAATAATTCGTCGGCGGAATTCTCTGAATATTTTAGAGATATTGGACCGCGCGGAAGAGATATGCAAAATTTGCTAGATCTTGCTGGTGTAAACGATGGCACAGGCGTTGTTTTAGAGATTGGATGTGGCGATGGACGCGACGCAGGGTTTATGGCTCCGCTAGTAGCGGGTTATACGGGGATCGACTATTCAGAATCATTTATAGATTTGGCGCAACAACGTTTGCCTGGGGTTGATTTCAGGGTGGAAGATATGGTCGATTTTGACTTTGGTGAAGAGAGCTTAGATGTCATATTAGCCTTTGCGTCACTTCTTCATTTGGACATAGATGACTTTTCACTAGTTCTACAAAAGGCTGCTCATGCACTCCGCGCGGGTGGAGTTATGCATATATCTGTAAAAGAAAAACCTCAATATGAATCCGAGGTAGTGGTCGATAATTTTGGGGAGAGACTATTTTATTTCTATAACGACGAAGTTATTAGAAGTATCTTGCCTGAAGAGTTTACTGTCGTTCAGTCGCACTCAACACAAAGAGGGAAGGTCTCATGGTTAGACATGGTTATTCAAAAAAATCTTGATGGAGGCAATAATGAGCGGTGAAACACCAGTAAATTCAGTCGAAGCGTACACCTCATTTTTTAGAACTCATCAGGAGATGGAGCGCATCGGCGAAGAACGTTATCGAAACGGAGAGGATGATCCATATGTCGTTGAAGGCGAGAAGGACGGTAGGTTATTGGTGTTTGCCGGTGTTAGACATTCAAATGACCCCAGTCATGGTCAATGGCCGATCATAGAAGCTAAATGGCAAGAATTTGTAGCGCACAAGAATGATAAGAAACACCTCTTTATTGAAGGTGGGGTTGGGAAAATTCCAAGCGATGTAGATCGAGCGATAATTGAACGCGGTGATCCTGGCTTTATTCAACACCATGCCCAAGAGGATGATATAAGTTTTAGTGCAGTTGAGCCGGATAGACAAGAAGAAGTAGAATATTTATTAAATAAATTCAGCCGTGAAGAGATGATGGCATATTATTTTGCACGGCAAGTTGAGTCTTGGGCGAGAGGCTATAAAGATTCGGAGCTAGATTGGCGAAAGTATACACAAGGAAGTATGGATCGATATGAAACATTCGATGCTCTATCTGATATGGATTTGTCTGTAGATAACTTAGTAAATATTTATGAAACTGTTTTTGGGCATAGTTTTGATCCTGAAAATAGGAGTGTCTTAAATGGCGAGAGTAGCCCTGCAAAGAATCCAGTTGCCTCAGCATGTAGTAGCCTAAGAGACGCAAAATTAATGGAAGGAATACTAGAAAAATTCCAAGCCGGCTATGATGTATTCATCAATTATGGCTCCGGTCATGCAATTATTCTAGAACCGGCACTTCGAGAATTACTTAAATGATAAAAGTTATTATTTTTGATTATTTTGGGGTGATTTCGCAGGATGCTTTTTGGTATGAGGTCAAAGGGCAGGAGTTTGTCCATCACAAGAGCGCTCGTATTCAAGAACTTTCGAACAAAGTAAACCTTAACCAAATATCTTGGCAGGAATTTTGCGAAGCAGTATCAAAAGATATTGGTGTGCCAGTTGACGAAGTTCGAAATCGCTACAATCAACATCAAATTCGGCCAGGAATTGTTGAGCTGATAAGCGCACTGTCTAGTAAATATAGAGTGGTTTTGCTAACCAACGCAAACGACGAGCAACTACTTCCGGTTTTGTCGCATTTAGGTTTAGATAAACTGTTCGAAAGAGTTTTTGTTAGTTCCGAAATCGGCTTTATCAAGCCTAATGTGCAGGCATTTGAATATGTTTCAAAGCAGCTTGGAGTTGAACCGAGCGAATGTTTGTTAATCGACGATTCTGAACGTAATGCAGCGAGCGCTAGTGAGTTCGGAATGCAGACAATAGTTTTTAAAAACCTTGAAGATTGCGCTAGTTCACTCCACTCACTACTTTGACCTCTCCCAGTAGTAGACAAATGATCTATTAAAATGATATAATATGTTTTCTATGAAGTATGTGACGTGGTTTTTGAGCCTGGTCGTAATTGTAATAGCAGTCATCGTTGGATCTGTTCTTATTCGAAATATCATGGAAGATGTTAAGACGACCAATACTGTAAATATTTCGAAATCGATAACCGAACAGCTAAAAGAAAACACTACACTTCGTCTTTATGTTGATGGTCCGGTAATCGCCGACGAGAATCATCAATCAATGCAAATTGATGTTACGCCTAAAAATCGGACTATAACGCTTTTTAAAACCTATAACAGCACCGTCTTTAAAAAAACCACCTACGAAAATAATCAAAAAGCCTTTGAAGCGTTCGCCCAAGCACTTGATAAAGCTGGATTTACTAGCACGGGGCAGTCTCAAAAAGATACAAAATATGCAGGCGACTGCGCTTTGGGGCGTGTTTACCACTTAGTTTTTATTCAGGGCGAAAAAGCCGTTCAAGATCTATGGTCTACTTCATGTGGTACGACTCGAACATTTAACGGCAGTATGGGTATGGTTTTGACACTGTTCAAGAATCAAATCCCGAATTATATAGAAGCTACTGCCGGCTCCACTGTTTCTAGGTAGAACCTACCTTAACAAAGAGTTGTTTAGTAAGTTGACACCGCCTAGTAATATCCAAAACTCGGCCGCGTATTTCAGATGCTAACTTACTGTTTGGCACAATCACGACAATTGTCTTTTGACTTACCTTTATAGTGGGGGAGATTTGAAATGTCGAGTGAAAATAATCCTTTAGCGAACTAATTTCGCTTGGTTCATCAAGATTTTTGTCGATAAGTAGGTCTTTTAATGAGTCCATGGTCTTATAATACTGGCATGCCGGAATTACCAGAAGTCGAAACTGTTCGTTTGGGTCTAACGCGTCTTATTGTTGGGCAAAAAATAAAGAGCGTGACTTGCGATAACCCAAAGTCTTTTCCTAATTCCGAATCTGACGTTAGCCAATTTGTGGTTGGCTCAAAAATTATTTCAGTTCGGCGCCGTGCTAAGGTCTTAATTATTGATCTGGATAGCAAATACTCGCTCGTTATTCATTTAAAAATGACCGGCCAATTGGTATTTCGTGGCGAGGAAAGTTTTGGGGCGGGGCATCCAACAAGTTCGTTAATTGGTAGTCTGCCAGATAGATCAACGCGAGTAATTATTACGTTCTCTGACGGTTCAGCTCTTTTCTTTAATGATCAGAGGAAGTTTGGTTGGATGAGATTAATTCCTACTATCGAAGTTGAAAGCATCGACTTTTTAAAAAAAGTAGGGCCAGAACCCTTGACGGCAGAATTTACGGACAAAGTTTTTGCCGAGCGATTAATGCGCCGCAAAAATTCAAATATTAAGTCAGTACTGTTGGACCAGACGGTCTTGGCAGGGGTTGGTAATATCTATGCCGACGAAAGTTTGTGGGGTGCTCAGATTCATCCGTCCACAAGAGTTATTGATATCCCAAAAAGTAAGATAAAAAAACTGCATTCAGAATTAATTTATGTATTAAAACTTTCGATTGAAAAGGGTGGCTCGACTGACAGAAATTATGTCGACGCCGAAGGTAAGAAGGGAAGTTACATGACGTTTGCGAGAGTTTTTCGTCGTGAAAATCAGGCTTGTCCGCGCTGCGGCAGTATAATTATCAAAACTAGAGTTGCTGGGCGTGGAACACATGTCTGTTTGAAATGTCAGAAGGTACCAAAATGATCACAACCCTTACAGGAAAAAACAATTTTGAACTACTGCGAACAAAGAAAAAAATAGTTGCAGATTTTGTTTTGGAACATTCTGATATGGCGTTAGAGCAATTTGATTGTAGCGCCGTCGAGCCGCAAGTTGTCTATGACGCTTTAACAAATTTACCGTTTCTTGTTTCAAAGAAGCTAGTTGTACTTAATGAACCAAGTGTCAACAAAGCACTCACTGAAAAATTACCTGATTGGGTCGCTCACGCTGACTCTATTGATGTGTTGATCGTCGAGCCAGCGGTTGATAAACGAACAGTTTTTTATAAGTTTTTGCAGAACAAGACAAAGGTCAAGGAATTTACGCCTCTTCGACCATTTGAAGTTGAGGCTTGGATAAAAACTTATGCCAAAGAAAAAAATATTGTACTGTCGCAGCCGGCCATAAAACTACTAGTCGACAGAGTAGGGATCGATCAACAGCAGTTAGCTCAAGAAATTGATAAGCTGGCTCTTTATAAGCCCAAAATTGAAGCCGAAGACGTTGATTTGCTGATAGAAGACCTGCCGCAAAACACTGTATTTGAGATGTTGGATAGTCTGGTTGCTGGAAATACTAAAAAGACAATGGACTTATACGATAAGCTCTTGGAGAAGCGGGTAGATGCTAACGAAATTATCGGGATGTTGGGCTGGCAGCTACATACACTCAGCTTGATACGTGCCGCAGGTGGACGAGAGTCGGAAATAGCCAGTAGGACTAAACTTCACCCGTTTGTTATTCAAAAAAACTTAGGATTAGCTTCGCGGCTTTCCATGAGTCAGCTTAGGGGATGCGTAGATAAAGTTTTTCAAGCGGAGCTTAGTATAAAACGCGACGGACTAAACGCTGAAAATGTAGTTAGTGTTCTGCTTTTGACGCTTTCAAGCGATCTGCAGTAGGCAGAGTGCGTTATGAAAAACACTGCTTTGTTAAGGCAGTGTTTTTCGGATGCAAATAGAACTACTATTTCTTTTTTGCTGGTGCTTTTTTGACGGCAGTTTTGGTTGTAGCTGGTTTCTTGACAGCAACTTTTTTAGCTGCTGGCTTTACCTTTGGAGTTGAGCTTTTTTCAACTTTTACTCCAGCGGCTTTAGCGGCTGCTGCTAATTGGCTTTTCTTTCGAGCAGCTTTATTTTTGTGTATTAGACCTTTTTTGACAGCTTTATCGATATTACTTTGTGCAGCAGCAAGGCTCTGTGCTGCGCCTTTTTTACTAGAAAAGCTAGCCTGAAGCTTCTTGATTGCCAAGCGAAGGTTTTTTCGAGTTACATCGTTTCTGGACTTGGCTTTTGAAGTTTGGCGAACGCGCTTTTTAGCTGATTTGATAATTGGCATATTAAGTTAACTATCCCTTATTTAATTTATTATTTTCAACCTGCCAAATATACCTCATTTACCTCTGTTTGTAAAGTGTGGGGCGTAACGGTAACTAAACCTAGACAGCGTAAGCACTTTATGGTACTCTTCGTCCATATAATCCTAAAAACAAAAAATACGATGGATCAAAATCCTCCAGCAGCCCCACAAAATACAAAGCAACAGATTGTTGATGTACTTCGGAACGCCACAAATGTACTAGTCACGGTCAGTGCTAACCCGAGTGTTGATCAGCTATCGGCCTGTATCGGACTGACCTTAATGATGAACAAGCTAGAAAAGCACTGCACTGCAGTGTTTAGCGGCAGCGTTCCTTCAACCATCGAGTTTTTACAACCCGAAAAAACTCTTGAGCAAAATACTGACTCGCTTCGTGACTTTATTATTTCGTTAGATCGAAGCAAAGCAGACAAGCTGCGTTACAAAATCGAAGATAATATCGTAAAGATATTTATTACTCCATACAGAACATCACTAAGCGAAGCGGATTTGCAATACAGTCAAGGCGACTTTAATGTTGATGTCGTTGTAGCGTTAGGGGTTGATAAACGCGAACATCTTGATCAAGCAATTACGGCGCATGGCCGAATCCTGCATGACGCTACTGTGGTTGGGGTATCCTGTGGAACCGTACCAACCGTTGTCGGGTCAATTAACTGGCACGAAGCAACTTCAAGTAGTTTATGTGAGATGTTAGTTAGTATCAGCGAAGCATTCCAGAGCGGTATTTTAGACACTCAAATGGCGACCGCTTTCTTGACTGGAATAGTTTCTCAGACCGAAAGGTTTAGTAATGAAAAAACAAGCCCTAAAGTGATGACGATGAGCGCTCAACTTATGGCTGCCGGAGCTAACCAACAGTTAATAGCAACGCAACTAAACACCAAACCAGTTTCAATACCTACTGTTGTTGGTGCTGGAACGCCAAAAGAAGCTGAGTTTGCTGTTTCTCATGCTGCTGAAGCAGCAAAGGTTGACTCTAGTCCTCTTGTTTCTCTTCATCAGCCAGATGTAGAAGAAAAAGTAGTAGAGGCTCCAAAAGTTCCGGAGCAAGACGTGCAAAATGAACCAACTGGCTTGTCTGCGCCAGCACCAGCGGTTGATCTAAACGATTCTACTAATCCAGGAGATGACCTGGAGCGAATTGATATCGACAAAGCCGGTTATCTGCATGATTTATCTCCGGCTGCTGAACTAGAAAGAAAAGCCGAAGAAGCTAGAAAAGCAAATCAAAACCAAGGTGTTCCTATGATGCGCGGTCATGAAAAAGTTATCGCGCCACTTCCGAATCCTGCAGAGAATAAACCAACAAGTGGCTATATCTTCGAGCCTCCAGAAAGCGGCGGCACGTTCACAGCATCAACAAAAGATGATGCAGCCAAAGAGACATCTGTATCGGGGGTAGGAGAGTTACCGCCAACTCCGATATTAACCCATGATCACGTTGAAGAAAGTGCCCCAGCGCCAGCTCTTGAAGATTCCGCGCGTCAAGCAGTAGTCGACGCCGTAAGTAGCGCCGACTACAAACCTGTTACAAATGGCCCGACGGCTGCACTTAACGCTCAACCAATAAACCTAGATCCGCATGTAGGGAATGCCTCTGAGGCTATTAACCCTAATACGGATGCAACTCCTCCACCAATTGTTCCACCTCCAATAGTGATGCCGCCAGCTACGCCACCACCGGTGTCTAAGGACCCGACAGACGTTACAATGCCTACACCTGAGCAGTAATTATTGTATTCTAGAGGCCTTATTCTATATTCTATGGTGATGGATGGAATTCTTCTTATCGATAAACCAGCCGGCTGGACCTCTTTTGATGTAGTTGCCAAGGTGCGGGGGCTTTTATCTAAAGAAGCGGGGCGCAAAGTCCGCGTAGGGCATTCAGGGACGTTGGACCCATTTGCTACCGGGCTTTTGATCCTGCTAATAGGCAAATACACCAAGCAATCCGACCAGTTTTTGAAGCTCGACAAGACCTATACGGCGACTTTAAACTTAGGAAAAACAAGCACCACCGCCGACCCAGAAGGCGAAATTACCTCTGTTAACGATAGGCAACCAAGCCAAGAAGAAGTCATAAGCGCATTGAACAAATTTATTGGTCAGATAAGTCAAACTCCACCAATCTTTAGTGCTATAAAAATTGACGGTCAGCGAGCCTATAAGCTAGCTCGAGCCGGCAAGAATCCCAAAATCGAGCCACGTCAGGTAACTATTTATGACATCAAACTAATCGATTATTCATACCCGATACTAAAAATCGAAACAAAGGTAAGTAGCGGAACATATATTAGAAGCCTTGCTGTAGATATTGGCGAATCTCTCGGGGTAGGAGCGTATTTGAGTGAGCTGAGACGCACACAGATTGCCCAATTTTACATAGATAAAGCCATAAAACCAGAAGAACTTTCACCGAAGATAATTATTGACAAAATACAGCAGATTATGGTATAGTGTTAAAATGAGTAATAAAAGTCAAAGTGCATCGTATGTCGGTGGCTTTGGTAATGGCAGAAAATCTGCCGAAACAGTTGCCGGGGCTTTAGAAAAACGGCTCGACAGACCAGTTAACGCGTTTACCTTTTCTGACTGGGTTACTGATCCAGATGAAGTTGGAAGGGCTACGAGAAATGCTCATGTATTTACGCATTCAGCAGGAGTATTGGCGCTTAACAATGCTAACTTCTCGTCGGCTTATATGTTAAACCCGCCACTACCACGAAGTGTTGGTAGATTAGTTGTAGGTGCTGGCTTAAAAACAGCCCGTATGTTTATTCCGGGGGTAGGGATGCATACACCAGCCGACCTTTTAGCATCAGCAGTATATTCTGCAAGCGCTACCGCAGAACTTGCCGCTCATCCAATAGCTAACTTTGGTCAACTAAGAGAAATATCAAAATTTGATGCTATTCGCGTAGCAACTGGGCTTAATAATGCAAATAAAGATGTACGTGGAATCGCGTGGACCGAGAATGATACCTTCTTTGCGCCATCTGAGGCTGACTTAGATAAACTTAGAATAGCTGGTATCCCTTATCAGATTGTCCCAGGGGAACATGATGAAGTCGTGCTGCGTCCGGAACAGTTTCTAGACAACATCGATATTTAATTAGTTATATAAAATTCACCTCTTGAAAAATTGATTTACATCTGATAGAGTTACATCCGAACATGATTACAGCAGACAAGAAAGAAAAGATTATTACATCTGCCGGGAGGCACAAAACTGACACTGGTTCACCAGAGGTCCAGGTTAGTGTTCTAACGGAGCGAATTGCTGAGCTTACAGAACACCTTAAGATCAATAAAAAGGATTTTATGGCACGTCGTGGACTCCTACAAATGGTTGGCCGACGCCGAAAGTTACTAAGCTATTTAGCAAAAGAAGATGCCGATAGCTATATCGCACTTAGTGATAAACTAAAACTACGACGTCGTTAAGAATATGCATGGGATTCTCGCTACTTGCGAGAGTTCTTAGCACGAGCTAAACGTTCGCGTGAAAATAAAAGACTCATATTTATAAGAGTCAAAGCTCGAGAATATTAATAGAGTGGTGGCAAAGAAGCAGATATACAGGTCCTCTAAACCGTATGTTTGAACTTTGCTACTAGCCTCTAACAAATACTGAAAGGTGATAAAAAAGAATGACAAAAACTATTAACCCGTCTGGCAAGGATATTATCCTAGTCGAGACTGATTTTTGCGGCCGAAAACTAAGCTTAGAAGTTAATCGCGTAGGTTTCCGTACGTCAGGTAGCGTACTGGTTCGTTACGGCGAAACAGTAGTCCTTGGTTCTGCTATGGTTAATAAAAAAACCGTTGAAGGCCTCGATTATTTTCCACTAAGTATCGACTACGAAGAGCGATTTTATGCCGCCGGCAAAATTAGCGGTAGTCGTTATGTGAAGCGCGAAGGTCGCCCAAGCGATGACGCTATTTTGATCGGTCGTTTGATTGACCGACCAATTCGACCGCTATGGCCAAAAGGCTATCGTCATGAGGTGCAGGGCGTAGCGACGATTTTAAGTATGGATCCGGAATTTCGTCCAGACATGGTAGCGATGATCGCCATGAGTACTGCTTTTATGTTAACTGGCGCGCCTTTTGAAGGCCCAGTTGCCGGTGTTCGTGTTGGTCTTGTCGATGGCAAGCCAAAAGCTTTTGCCAGCGCTCAAGAACTTACTGAAGGTCCACTCGACCTTGTGGTAGCCGGCACAGAAGACGCCATTATGATGGTTGAAGCAGGTGCTAACGAAGTCGATGAAAAAACAATCATTGAAGCCCTAAAATATGCCCAAGAAGCTATTCAGCCGGCTATCAAACTTCAACAGGAACTTGTTAAGAAACTAGATATTAAGCCTCAAGAATATACATTGGTATTGCCAAAAGAAGATATACAAAAAACTGTTGATGCTTGGGCGGAAGGCAAGCTTGGTGCTAACTTGCGCGCTCCTTATCCTGAACGCAATCAATTGGTTCAAGAGTTACGTGACGCTTTTCATGCCGCTATGGCCGAAAAGATGGGCGAAGCCTACGAAACTGACCGACAAGAATACGATGATGCTTTCACGATGGCTATTCACAAAGATGTTCGCGCCGGAATCTTAAAAGACAGCGTTCGACCCGATGGTCGTAAGATGGACGAAGTCCGGCAACTTTCTAGCGAAGTTGGCTTTTTGCCACGAGCACATGGCTCGAGCTTATTCACTAGAGGTCTAACTCAGGCTATGAACATCGTGACTTTGGCGCCACTGAGCTATGCGCAGCTAATTGACACCATGGAGCGCGATAGCGAAAAACGTTACATGCACCATTACAACGCGCCTGGGTACACAGTTGGCGAAATTAGCCGACTCGGCAGTCCAGGACGCCGAGAAATTGGCCATAGCTACTTAGCAGAACGAGCGCTAGAAGCTGTTATTCCTGACGAAGCAACTTTTCCATATGCCATTCGTAGCGTTACCGAAATCATGAGCCAGAACGGTTCGACGTCTATGGCGGCAACTTGCTCGAGTTGTTTGGCGCTGATGGATGCCGGAGTACCACTTAAGCGTCCGGTTAGCGGTATTGCTATGGGTCTAATGCTTGAGAATGGAAAGCCATACATTTTAACGGACATTGCCGACGCTGAAGATTTTGCTGGTGATATGGACTTTAAGGTGACAGGAACTGAAAAAGGCGTAACGGCCTTGCAGATGGATATGAAAGTTCATGGTCTTCCAGTAGATGTTCTTGCCCAAGCACTAGAAGAGGGTCGCGTCGGTCGGGCCGTAATTTTGAAGCACATGCTCGAGACTATTGCCGAGCCAAACAAAGAAATGAGTCCATATGCTCCACGCGTTGAAGCGATTACCATAAACCCTGACAAAATTCGCGAGATTATCGGCAAAGGCGGCGAAACCATTCAAAGAATAACTGCCGAAACTGGTACTGAAATTGACATCAAGGACGAAGGAATCGTGATGATTTCTAGTCCGAACCGCGAAAACATTGAACTTGCCAAGAAGTGGATTAAAGGCATCACTGACGAACCAGAAGTTGGTACAACTTACGAGAACGCTCGAGTTGTTAGTGTCTTAGACTTTGGTGCATTTGTTGAAATTATGCCAGGCAAAGAAGGCCTGGTCCACGTATCCGAAATGAGCGATCAGCGAGTTAACAAACCAAGTGATGTCGTTAAAGAAGGTGACAAAGTTGATGTTAAGTTGATGGCTATCGATGATCGAGGACGGTTAGTTCTGAGTATGCGAGCGGTCGATGCTAAAAAAAGCGGAAGTGACGAAAAGTAATGTTTGCGAGTAAGGTCCTAAGATTGAACACAAGCCAGCGAAGTCCAGCACCAAGCTCTGCTTTGGTGCGCGGGAAAGCAGTTAAGGAGAAATAACGAAACAATGACCAAGCAAAGCATTCTTAGCCAGATGAAGATGGTCATTTTCAACTTAAGACCAAATCGAAAATCTGTTAGAAACTATTCTGCTAGATTACTGCGGCTTGTTTTGATATTGAATATATCATTCGTCTTAGTTGGTGGTTGGATTATAGGATGGCTGGTGTTTGGGTTTTTTGAATACGGCGGAACCAAATCCGTGCTAGATATATTTAACCCTAAATATAACTACCAGCCAGTAGGTTTTAAGCCGTCAAACTATTATTTGTTGTTGCCGTTTGTCATACTTGGGGTTGGTCTTTACCAGGTAGCCATTGTAATTTTAGAATTTAAGGATCGGAAGAGAGAAAGACTAATTCAAGCAAAACGGCAGAGGACAGGGTGGTAAAGCAACAACAGCTTGACCAGATCAGGGCGGAGATTATCGAAAATAATGTCTGCCCAAATTTGGCCAAAACGGCCACGCAACTGGTGTTTAGCGACGGTGACCCCGACGCCGAAATCGTCTTAATTGGCGAAGCACCAGGTAAAAAAGAAGACGAGCAAGGGTTGCCATTCGTTGGCGCTAGCGGTAAGTTTTTAAGCGAGATGTTGGCATCAATTCATTTGAAACGAAGCCAGGTGTACATCACTAACATCGTCAAATACCGTCCGCCGAACAACCGCGATCCACTGCCCGAAGAAAAGACTGCTTTTCTGCCATATCTGCAACGACAGCTTGAAGTTATAAAACCACTTCTAGTTGTTACACTTGGAAGGCATAGCGGTGAAGCGTTTATTCCAGGCCTTAAGATCAGTCAAGATCACGGCCAGCCGAAACGCTTGAAGCTTCGGTTGCATGACGAAAAAGGCGAGCTGTCGATTGTCATCTTGCCTTTGTATCATCCGGCCGCAGCTTTATATAACGGCGGAATGCGTCAGACATTAATCGACGACTTCGCCCGAATTCCACTAATTTTAGAAAAAATAAGAAAATAATTAATTAAGTAAAAGGATAATAAATTAACTATGAACGAACAAACTAACAATAAACCTCCACACAATCGGCAACAACGGCCGGGTGGTGGACGCCCGCCGCAAGGCGGCAATCGTCGATCGGCTCCAAAGCCAGGTATGGCTTCACGGGGTGATGCTATTCGTGCGCAAAAACGAGCTGTCGATATGGCTCACCGCTTGGCTAATGAATATGCAGATGCATCAGGTAATCAAGGCCAGTCGGCTGAACCGCGCCGTGCAAATAAAATTACTGACGACTTTGAAAAGTTGAAGGTTGTTATTCTTGGTGGCCTAAACGACGTTGGTGAAAAAAACATGATGGTTATCGAATACAAAAACGATGCTCTAATCATCGACTGTGGCAACGACCTTTCTGTCGACCTGCCGGGTGTTAACTATGCTGTTAACGATCCAACCTATCTTGAAAGTATTAAACACAAGATTCGCGGTTACATAGTTAGTCACGGACATCTTGATCACATCGGTGGCCTACGTCATATTGCGCCAAAATTCCCAGCACCAATTTATGGCTCACGCTTTAGTATTGGCATGGTCGAAATGACTTTCGAAAATGCTGCTGCTGATACTGGACTTTCATTCAAGCCTGAAACTGTGGTTATGAACATGGACGGACACGAACGCCTAAAGGTTGGCGAATTTGTTATTGAACTTGCGCGTATTACTCACTCAATTCCTGAAGCAAGCGTGGTGATTATTGATACCCCAGTAGGTCGAATCCTAAACACAGGTGACTTTCGACTTGATCCTGAACCACTCGACCAGCTGCCAAGTGACATTGAGCGTCTAAAGAAAGCTGGCGAAGAAGGCGTATTGCTTCTTATGAGCGATAGTACTGGCGCCGATAAGCACGGTCGTACTGCCACCGAACACACTCTCCAGCAATCTTTTCATGACGTCATTAAGGGTGCTCCAGGTCGAGTATTTGTATCGATTTTCTCAAGTAACATGAACCGTATTCAAATGATTGTAAACTCTGGTGTTTCGGCTGGTCGTCGTATTGCGATCGACGGTCGAAGCATGATGAGTTATTCCGAAATTGCTGTTCGACAAGGTATCTTAAAAATACCGCAAGGCTCAGTGCTGCCAATGCGCGAGATGCCAAATATGCCTGACGATAAGGTACTGGTTATCTGTACTGGTGGGCAGGGTGAGATGGGCGCTGCCTTGCAGCGTATGAGTGAAGGCGAGCATAAGCACATCAAGCTAAAACCCGGTGACACTGTAGTGATAAGCTCAAATCCAATTCCAGGCAATGAAGTTCGTTACGACATGATTAGCAATAATCTGGCTAGTCGTGGCGTGCGGTTATTTAGAAATCCAACTCACGATATTGATGGTTGTGGCCCTCTGCATGTATCTGGACACGCCAACCGTGATGAACATCGCGAAATGATCGAGATGGTCAAGCCGAAGTATGTTTTACCAATCCATGCCGGTGCGCTGCGTCGTCGTTATCATGGCGATGTTGCTATCGAATCGGGTATGAAGCGCGAAAATGTTCTGCTGCCAAATAATGGTGATGTACTGTTGTTTAGCAACGACAAATATGAACAAGGCGGCATTGTTCCGAACGGGGCATGGCTTGTCGATCAGACCGGAAATCTAGTAAGCAACGTTGTGGTCAAAGATCGCCTAGTACTTGCCGAACACGGTCTAGTGGTAGTAATCCTAACAGTCGATAAAAAGACCGGCGGACTTCTAACTAGTCCAGATATTGTGACCCGTGGATTCATTTATATTCGCGACAGCGAAGAACTGATGAACGAATTCCGAGCCGAACTGCGCCGAGCGGTTGCTCAGCGCTTTAAACGAGTCGATATCGAGCGTTTCAAGGCCGAAATTCGTGATCACGTTACACATTTCCTATACGACAAAACGCAGCGAAGCCCAATTGTCATTCCAGTCGTCAATGTCATTGGTGGTCGAACTGAGAAATTTACTGTCGAACAAAGTGCCAACGGAATTAATCCACCCGCCAAAAGCGAAGAAGACGCCAAGCTTGAACAGCAGAAGCGCTTCCAAGAAATGCGCGCCCGTCTCTTAGGCGCTGACCAGCCCGACTAGTTCGCCAACTCAACCACAAAGAAAATATCGGGCAAAGCCCGGCTTTTTCTTTGTTTTCTAGCGTATGACTTTGTCGCTCAGCTCCAGTACTCTCCGCTGTATAGCGGATCAACGTACAGTGTACGTCTCGCTCCGTTGCTCGAAGAGAAAATGTCTCTCGAGCTCAAATGCATGCGTTAGACGTTTCGCGTACTACACTAGGCTTCAGCCGGCTCTCAAATATCAAGTGGTAAAAACTACAAGGTTATATAGAAGTAGTGTGTGGTAACTTAGCTGCATGAGACATTATGTCGGGGTTAGCGGCGTATCAAATCATGCGCAACAAGAATTTATCTATCGCACAGCAATAGATAGTGGCATTAATCAATACAATTACAATTTATTACTTGGGGTAAAAGCGACCGAAAAGACACAATGGCAAGATGATCCTAATAAATATGGTTCAGACTGGTATCCAGTTGGCGAAGACATAAGAAACGCGCTGAATAGAACTATTGATTTAGATGGTCTTGTACATGCGGACAGTCTGACGACGCTCCCCGCGGTGCAAATGTTTTTTGGATCATTAGCTGATGATCCTGAGCTTGCCAAAGCATTTACTCAAAAAATACTAGATCGTAGTTCGGGCTGGATTCGCTATGCGCACGACGGGTCAACGGCTGGGTGGCCTGTGCTTCAATTTGACCGTTTTCCGTGGATGAACCGCAACTTTGATGATTATTTTGAGTGGCTTATAAATTCCACACAGGTGTCTCAAATAATTCTTCAATGTCATGGTGATTATATGGAGAGTTTTCATCCGTATGAAGTGGTACGTCGGTTAGGTCAAATCAAAGAACTTGGACTGATGTCTTTAAGGGTACTATTTGATGCTTCGCATGGCACTGGCAAAGAAATGAATCCAGAATCACTACGACCATTTATTGGCGGATTAGTAGATTCAAATGTAGGAGATGAGGTAGGAGTAGTAGTCGCTGGAGGGCTGTATGGAGATAATCTAGAAGAGTTTATTCCACCGCTAATTGATGAATTTGGGCTACTTTCTTGGGATGCCGAAGGGAAGCTTCATTATAAAGAAAAGGTAAAGGGTGGAGACTTTATACCAGTGCAACTAAAGAGGTATATTGAAGTATCCGCAGAAATTACTCGATTATATGGGTATGAAGAAGACGAATCAGAGAACTAGACAAACGATGTAAATTGTGCTACAATGTGGATACTGTAAATAAGACAGATATCAAAATAAGCAAAAACAGATATAATTAGCTGTAGTATGGCAAAACGAAAAAAGTCATCCAAAAGACCAAAAAAACAAGATAAAGCTGCAAAGAAGAGTAATTCTCAATTCTGGAGGCAGGCTTATGCCTTCGTGATGATTTTAGTAGCCTTCTTTTTACTTCTTGGCGGTCTAAATGTCGGGGGTGTTCTGCCGGTCAACCTATTTGAAGGAATGTCTTGGTTGTTTGGCTTTGCAGCCTATTTTTCCCCAGTGGTCCTGGTATATTTAGCGGTTGTTAAGTTTCGAGACGAAGAACATCTTATCCCATTCGGTAAAATCCTTGGCGGGGTAATGATACTTATTAGTATGTCGGCGATTTTTCATGTTTTTGTGGCTCCGGATCAATCGTCTCGTCTTGCCGGAGAAGCAACTTATGGCGGCCAAACCGGACATCTCGTTAATTCAGCTATTCTTAGTGTCTTAAGTACCGGCACGGCTTTTGTTTTGTACTTACTTCTAATGCTAGTATCGTTTTTATTCACATTTAGCATTGCTCCAAAAAACTTCTTTTTGTTTATTGTTAATTTATTAAAACGTAAAGATCGCGACACCGACCTTAGTGAACTCAAAAAACATACCGGTGAGAGGATTGATGTTCGAGAAAATGTTCCGGTCGAACATCATAAAGGCGAGCTTGAACCAAGCAACGCCAGACTATCTTCATTTAAAAACGCTGCTCAAAAACTTGCACCAGCCGAAGATCATACAGCCCTGACTGTTCAGAGTGACCCGAACTGGCAGTTCCCGGGGGTTGAGCTTCTAAATCAAAAACAGGATAAGGCCGATGCTGGTGATGTTCAAGGCAATGCCGACATCATTCGCGAAACTTTGCGTAACTTTAAGATCGATGTCGAGATGGAAGGCGCCAATGTTGGGCCAAGAGTTACGCAGTTTACTCTTCGACCGCCAAACGGCGTAAAATTGCAGAAAATAACAGCACTCGATAGCAACATTGCCCTGGACTTAGCGGCTCGAAGTATTCGTATTGAAGCGCCGATTCCTGGCAAAAAAGCAGTCGGTATTGAAGTGCCAAATGTCCGCGCCGCTACAGTTCGTATATCCAGTATTCTAACCAGCAATGAATGGCAAAAAGCTAATTCGCCGCTAGCCTTTACGGTTGGTAAGGATATTGCCGGCTCGGCTATCACAGGCAGTCTAGAGAAAATGCCACACCTTTTGATTGCTGGTCAGACTGGTTCTGGTAAGTCTGTAATGATTAACTCGCTACTTACTAGCTTGCTTTATAGAAATAGTCCGAGCGACATGAAGCTAATTTTAGTTGACCCAAAACAAGTTGAACTTACGCCGTATAACGACATTCCACACCTTCTTACACCAGTTATTACCGAACCAGAAAAGTGTATTAGCGCACTCAAGTGGGCGGTGGCAGAAATGGAGCGCCGACTTCGAACATTCGCCGATGCCGGCAAGCGCAATATTACTGAATATAACTCCGAACAATCTGGTGATTCGATGCCATATATTGTGATCGTTATCGACGAACTTGCCGACCTGATGATGGTTGCGGCTCGCGATGTTGAGGCGTTAGTAGTACGCATTGCCCAGAAGTCGCGCGCCGCTGGTATCCACCTAGTACTTGCAACTCAGCGTCCGAGTGTCGACGTCATCACTGGTCTTATTAAAGCAAACGTACCGGCACGTATTGCCTTTACAGTAGCAAGCCAGATCGACAGCCGTACAATTATTGACATGGCGGGCGCCGAGAAGTTGTTAGGTACGGGTGATATGTTATTCCTAACGAGTGACATGCCGAAGCCAATACGCGTTCAGGGTGCGCTGATTACGCATCCCGAAACAATAAAAGTTACCGACTTCTTACGCATGCAACAAGCGCCAAGCTACGACGATGAAGTCGTTAGCCAACCGGTTCAACTCAATGGTAAGGGAGGGGTTGTGGTTGGTCACAGTGTTGCAGATGATGTTGATGATACTGCCTGGGAAGATGCTGTTCGGGTAGTGATTGAACATAAAAAAGCCAGCACTAGCTATTTGCAGCGTCGACTTCGAATTGGTTATAGCCGCGCCGCTCGTTTAATTGAAACAATGGAAGAACAGGGAATTGTTGGCCCGGCCGATGGTTCGCGCCCACGCGAAGTTTTGGTTAGTAGCATTGACGAAGTTCTAGGCCGAAATGAAATGCCAAGTTCCGACGAAGTTTACGACGACATGCCTGATGATTCTGAACCTGATGATGAATCTAGATTTTCATAGCCCGATGTTGATCTATAGGGGTGAATAGTATATAATCTTGAGTACAAAACTCAGCTCGTAGCAAATTATGTGTGCGGGCGTTAACCAGAGGAGGTTCTAAAAAGTGAGTAATTACGAATTTGCAGTGCTTTATCATCCAGATCTAGAAGTAGATTTGAGCAAAGCCGAGTCAAAAGTTACAAAAATCATCACCGACAACGGTGGTAAAGTTACAAAAACTGATAATTGGGGCAAACGAAAGCTAGCCTACACTATCAAAGGTCACGACCACGCGGTTTATGTTTTTTATGCAGTCGAAATCGATGGCGCTAGTGTCGGAAAAGTCGAATCGGTCTTAAATATCGCCGATGAAGTTATTCGTTTCTTGATTGTTAAGCCAGATACTAAGGCGATGGCCAAGGCCGAAATCGTTAAAGCCAAGCGCAAAGGTCGTGACGATATTGATGTTAGAAATGACAAGAAATCCGAAGAAGAACAATATTTAGAAAAACCAGGAAGGGGCAAACGAGATGGCGCGTAGCTTTAACCAAGTAGTTTTAATGGGGAACTTAACCCGAGATCCTGAAGTCCGTGCCACGCCAGGCGGGCAGAGTGTTTGTAGCTTTAGTTTGGCGCTAAATCGCCAGTGGAAAGACAAAGAAGGCAAACCACAAGAAGCCGTAGATTATATCGACGTTACAGCTTGGGGTCCATTAGGCGAACGAGTTGCTCAATACTGCCAAAAGGGTAAGCCGGTTCTTGTTAGTGGACGTTTGCAAAGCCGTTCATGGGAACAAGACGGTGCAAAGCGCACAAAAGTTGATGTTCTGGCTCAGGACGTTACGTTCCTTGGTTCACCAGCTGGCGCAGGTGGTGGTTCATTTGTTGACGATGCCTCAGAAAAATCAGCACCTAAGAAGAAAGATGAAAACATAGTAATCGACGAAATTTCCGATGAACCAATCGATCTTTCAGAAATTCCATTTTAAGGAGAATATTTAGATGGCAAAAAAAATTACACGAGAATCAACAGGATCGATTTATTTCGACTACAAAGATGTTAAGACCTTGCAGCGTTTTGTTAACCAATATGGTCAAATCGAAGTTCGTAAGCGAACTGGTCTTACAGAAATGCAGCAGCGCCGACTAGCCAAGGCTATCAAGCGCGCTCGACACATCGCACTATTACCATTTGTTGTGAGTAACTAGTTATGGCGCTGGGTGTAACAGACCTTCGAAAAGGGGCGGTGTTTTCTTTGGACGGTACGCCGTACCAAGTTTTAGAGTATTCGCAAAAAGTCGTTGGCCGCGGTGGCTCGATTGTGAGTGTTCGTACAAAAAGTTTACTCGACGGCAAGGTGCTTGATCGCACATTTAAGGGCAATGAACAACTAGACAGTGTCGACTTGTCATATAAGAATGTTCAGTATCTGTATAAAGACGACGAAAAGTTCTATTTTATGGACAACGACAGCTTTGAGCAGTTCGATCTACCTGCCGATACGCTAGTAGATCTTGGTGGCTACATGAAAGAAGGTGACGCAGTTAAAGCAATGCTTTTAGATGGTCGGGCAGTAAGTATTGAACTGCCAAAAAACGTCTATCTTGAAGTTGTGTATACAGAAGATGTGGTACGTGGTGACACAACCAGCTCAATAACCAAACCAGCCAAGTTAGAAACTGGTGTTGAAGTTCGTGTCCCGGCATTTATTAAAGTCGGCGACGTAATTAGTGTTAGCACTGAAGACGGAAGTTACCGCGAGCGCAAGAAAGACTAGCTATGGGCATATCTGTCAAAGTTGAAAAGCATGAACAAGTTCCAATGGGCCGCAAGGAGAAAAGGGAGCTTAGTGATTCAGTGGGTTTTATAGTCGAACAAGCTATCGCAGCATTAGATGGTAGACTTGTTTTACCTAAAAAAATAAAAGTCGAAGTAAAAACAAATCCATACGATGAATATACGATAGGTAATACTTCCGAGTTGAGGCCAGACACGCTTGAATTCTACTTTAGAAATCTACAGAGAATAACTCGGGGAGATGAAGGTTCGGCATTGAATATAATTGGTGTCGGTGTTGCTTCGCATGAGTTGTCGCACATGGCTACACTTATTAGACCAGACCAGATCAGCAGGTCGGGCGACGATTTGTTTGATGCTGTGGTAGATGAGGGAAAAGCCGATGCCGTAGCTCTAGCTGTTCTTAGTGATAGGTTTAGGGTAAAAGCAGGTGTATTTGCAAGGCATGAAAGGTGTACGCCGGCAGAGAAAACTAGTACATTGAAGGCCCTAGCTGCGCCAAGACATGTTGCAACGACTTTTTGGAGTAGGATTACAGACGCTGCGTTTAAAGCCGACGTAGAGGCGTTTGAAA
Source organism: uncultured Candidatus Saccharibacteria bacterium (assembly GCA_964554485.1). Taxonomy (GTDB): domain Bacteria; phylum Patescibacteriota; class Saccharimonadia; order Saccharimonadales; family JAGQMS01; genus JBBQBM01. The sequence goes on from CAZKOX010000002.1 coordinate 106,773, forward strand.
GAAGATCCAATGTTGATAGCGCTCTGAATATAGCTGGAGGTTTTATTTGCAGCAAGTTTGTAGAAATTACGGGCGATGATCCTTTTGAAATGCATGCAAGATCAGAAAGAGCATTTATTTTCTCCTACCAACAACTTATGCAAGAAGAAGGATTTGGGGCAAAACAAAGGTGAAGTACAGGCTAGATAGTGAGATTGCACGGCGTGGATTGGTTGAATCGCGGAGTCAGGCTGAACAAGAAATCGAGTTTGGTAATGTTGCGGTGAATGGAAAAATAGTTACTAAAACTAGTTTTTTAGTTGGTGAAGCCGACAAAATTCGTTTGATAAAAAAGAACCCATACGTTTCGCGCGCCGGGCTAAAATTGGCTTCTGTTGCAAAGTTTTTTGATATTAACTTTAGAAGCAAAGTTGTTTTAGACGTTGGTAGTAGCACTGGTGGTTTTACGGACTTTGCTTTGCAGAATGGCGCCAAAAAAGTTGTTGCCGTCGATGTTGGTACGGCGCAGATGCATCCAAGGCTATCTGGCGATAAACGGGTTAGCTTGCATGAAAAAACCGATATTCGCTTGTTTGCGACCGAAACAAAATATAGGAAGTTCTTAGAGACCGCCGACATTATTCTTATAGATGTGTCATTTATTTCTCTGCGAGAAGTTTTGCCTCAAATCTCAAAACTTACAACTCAAAACACTCAAATCCTAGCGATGTGCAAACCGCAGTTCGAGGCTGGACAATTTCAAACCAACAAAGGCGTCGTAAAAAATGAAAAAGTAAGACGAGATATTTTTGCAAACTTTGAACTTTGGCTTAAAGACCACGGATTTATAATCTCTTCTAAAAGAGATAGTGAAGTAGCTGGTGAAAAAGGCAACCGTGAACGGTTTTATCTTATAAAAACAGGCGTCAAATCCTAAGTTACTATGTCTCCTGCGGAGGCATAATGTCCATAAATGTCAGGCGAGCTTCTGCGGGGATTTGTTCGGTAAGCTGCTCCTCATTAACATAATCAGAGCTCTTCATCTCTTCTGTCATTGATAACGGTTTTTCGTCTAATTTTAAACGGCGATTCTTAACCCATACTAAACCAACCGATACTTGGTATAAGAATATAACTGGGGCGGCCATAATAAATTGGTTTATCGGATCAGGAGTTGGCGTAAGGATCGCGGCTATTATAAAGCTAAAAAGTATCACCCAACGTTGTTGCTTAATAAGATGCCGCGGATTTTGTGGCTTAATGTGATTCGCGAATAATAATATTAAAGGTAGTTGGAACAGTACGGCAAAGCCGAGTAAATAACTAAATACAAAATTAAGGTATTCACCGACAATTATCAAAGGCTGAATGTTTTGACTGTCGTAATTTGTTAGAAATTTTAAGGCCGAAGGCAGGCTAATAAAATAGCCAAATGCCACACCAGTTGCTGCCAGCAATACTGACCAGACTAAAATCTTTACTGGACGTTTGGCGCTCAACTTTTCGAACGCCGGTGTAATAAAACGACATATTTGATATATCAAAAAGGGGATACCAATAATCAAACCAACCAAAATGGATATCTTAAGCATGGCGTTAAAGCCACCAATCGGAGAGTTGTAATAAAGCTCTTGATCAAGGGGTCTTTTTAAGACACGAAACAATGGTTCGTGTATAGCATAACCAAAACCGCAGCCAACGATCACCAATGTAATAACAAAAAGTAGTCGTTTTCGAAGTTCGCTTATATGTTCGCTAAATGGCTGGGTTTTAGGGTCATTCAGCATCTTATACCCCCCGTAGCTTTAAGTTAGCTTTTCTTTGTCGGTTCTTTTTTTTCGTCTGTATTCTTACCTTCGAAGCCGTCTTTTAAGTTTCGAGCTGATTCACCAATACTTCTAGTAAGTTTTGGAAGTTTTGTGCTTCCAAAAAGTAATAACAAAATTACGAGAACAATTATTAATTCCGGCCAACCTATATCCATGTCTTCATCCCTCTTTCTATCTACTTATTACTCTACTATATCATTTTGTAACATACTATATGTACCTTAATAGTTAATACCGCTTGATATAGATAACATAAGTATTATACTAAGACGTAAGAAATAAATACTACTCATGGCAAATCAATATATTAAACAAATCGATAATATCCTAAAACAAGAGGTTAATAGGGCGCAGTTTATTAAATATGTTGGCGTGGCTCTGCTTGGAATGATGGGGATCTCTAGCTTTATAAAAAACTTACATAAGAGCGTAAATCCCAGCCCAAAGTCTGCGGCTATTAGAACTTCTGGTTATGGTAAAAGTGCATACGGTGCATAAGAGACTAAAACTATTCAGTCTCGGCATAATATTGGCGATACCTGGGCTTTTGCCGGGCGTAGCGACAGCGTCAAATTATGGTTCGGGGAATTATGATGGATGCAGTTATCAAGATGGTTGTGCTGTAAGTCGAGAAAGTGATTCTGAGACTGAGGTAGTCGAGCTAGAGACCGACCAAACAGAATTAGTACTAAATACCTATGATGCATTTTTTGTTGACGCTGGAATTACAATTACCGATTTAAAGGTAGGAGACGTATTAAATTTTTGCCTAAGCTCTAATTCGTGCGTGGAAACAAAAACCGACTTTCATACCATCACAATCAAGGCCTTAGATTTAAGTAATCCAGAAAAACCAGTTATTACTTTAACGTTTGCGTCATCTCCCTTTGATGTGACCTTCGTAAAAGGCGACTCTAAAAAGATTGACGTCAACCAAGATGGCACGAATGATATAGAAGTAACCTTTGTCGATGTAGTTGATGGACACGCTATTTTAACTACAAAAAACTTAAGCAGGACAAGTAGCACTGACTCTGACAGCAACGATACGGTTGTTCAAAAAT
>CAZKOX010000003.1:0-1674 GCA_964554485.1 uncultured Candidatus Saccharibacteria bacterium
TATTTAGTTTTTTATTTTCCATATCTCGTATCCAGTCATATCAACTTCAAGCTCGTAGTGTCGAATAAAGTAATTCATCGCACGTGTATTTTTATCATAAATATCTAATGTTGACTCATCGAATACTACATATTTTGGTTTTGAAATAGCCATATCGCCGATGTACTTGCCAGTAAAATCATAACCAAATCCATTGTGCTCGTCGATGTATGGATGCGATGCACTGATATATCGCGAACCACTGTCGCGTTCCGACAAACGGTAAAAAGTTGCACCGTAGCCATAGAATATGACCTTGTCGGTCGGGGTGGTATGTTCTCTGACGTAGTCGGCGGCAGCACCAATGTTCGTAGCATCGCTAGCGACCGATCCGTAAAAAGTGTTATATAACTGCTTGGTTGATACTCCGAACGATAAAACCATTCCAACTATAATTAAGCTCAACCAATATTTATTTCTTAGCAGTTGTCGCCAATACGCACCGAGCAAAATACAAAAATAGGGAATCACAACTAGGTAGTAATGATTATAAAAAGTACCCAAAATGCCGCTAAATAATAGTGCCGCAGCTCCGCTTGCAACAAGCAAGGGTTTTTCGTGGCGACGGTTTTTAAGCAACAGATAATATGCCCCGATAAATGCTAAGAATCCAACCGACAAAATAGCAACAAAAATAAACTGACCACTTAAGTTGCCGGCCCAGCCAGCGCGTAAATATTTTCCATTAAAACTAATCATGGCGATAATAAATTCTCGAACTAAATTTCGCGGCATAAAGTAGCTAAGCCAAAGAACGGCTTGAACAATCGTCGGGATAGCCCATAGACCAAAATAGAAAAACAGTCTGCGCAAGTTCTTTCGATACAATATCCAAAAATCCACAAGTAGTGGTAGGGCCAGAATACTAAAGTTTATCTTCAAAAATATTAAACAAGAAATTGCCGCACCACTATATACTAGCCACTTCCACATAAGAGATTGCCGCCAGCGAAGATAAAAATAAACTGCTAGCAGAAGTGCCAAAATTCCGAAATTCTCGGTGTTATTTCCACTATTCGTAAACTGCGACAAGCTGCCCCAAAAAGCGAAAAACAGTGTCGCAACGCGTGCGTCTATAACTTCACTTGTTCGTCCGATATATTTAAAGAATCGTTTTGCCGTTATATAAAACACCCACAGTGTAAGCGCGGCTACGATTCCAAGGAATATGCGGTGCAGGACAATATTACCACCCAATGTTGCATGCATGGCGGCGTTAATTGCAAATATAAGTGGTGACTTATGATCCCAGGCTTGCAAATATAAAATATCGCCATCAAGCCAACGTCGACCAATATAATAAAAAATCCAGTGGTCACTATCAAACGGATACAGAATCGTTGCGAGTCTAGAAAATGCAAAAACACTAAAGGTGATCAACCAATACTTTTGCGACTGCACTAAGCTTGTTAGTCTATCCCTCATAACTTAAATATCATTATAGAGCCTAATTGTTCAAACAAGGTAATAGATTAGCAAAAGCTTGTTGAATTATTGTCTAGTAGGTATACTTAAATACAGTAATTAAAAAAAGGAAACAAAATGAACGACGACGTAACACAAAATCCAGATCCAAGTGTAATGCCAGATAACGGAATGCCTGCAATGCCGCAAAGTGATCCTAGTATGGCAGCA
>CAZKOX010000003.1:1774-16484 GCA_964554485.1 uncultured Candidatus Saccharibacteria bacterium
CCAGCTCCAATGAGCGACGCTCCGGCAGATATGCCAGCGCCAGCACCAGTTGAAGATATGCCAGCGCCAGCACCTGTTGAGGGTGGTGCAGCACCAGCTCCAATGAGCGACGCTCCGGCAGATATGCCAGCGCCAGCACCAGTTGAAGGCGGCGAAGAGCCAACAGCCCCAGCCCCAATGTAATAAGCAAAAAGTTTTATATTAATAACCACCTCTGTAAAAAGAAGGTGGTTATTAATATATTATTGACAATTCAAACAACATATGCTAGTATGTCTTACAGTTATAAATAAAACAAAAAAAGGAAATAAAAAAATGTCAGAAAAAGATCCATTCACACAACCACAAGACGCAGAGACCGTAGATCCTGCCAAGTTAACTGATGAAGAAAGACGAGAATTTCATCGTAGAACCTATGACGAGACGCTTGAATCAATGCTCACGGACGTTTCAGAACAAGACGCTGGACCTGATGATGTAGCATCAGGTCGGTCGGTACGCCGAGAAACTGAACGACAGATGGGAATAGCAGCAGCAGATCGCGCTAACAGGAAGGCAGCAGGTTTGCCGCCTCGAGTACATAACCTTAAGTAAGTTATTTAACTGAGACTTCAGTTCGACGAACAGTCTTGCCGGTAAAACGGCGGACTTTTCGTTGTGTAAAGGCAACTACACCGTCACGAGCAGCGTGAATAGTGAAGTTGTGAGTCATAAATGTGCCGTCACCAGGAACTTTTGATTGGCCAACTTGGCGGATGATAATATCGCCAGTTTTGACAGTTTCGCCACCAAAGCGTTTAACACCCAGGCGCTGGCCGGGTGAGTCGTGGTTGTTTCTGGTTGTTCCACCAGCTTTGACATGTGACATAGAATAATTATTTCCTTGTGACTACTAATAATTGACGTCCGACTATCTGACCTTCGCGCCGATAAATCAGGCTGCCGGGTCGAACGTGTCGAAATCTCGTAAGATTATAGCCGATTTCCTCTATCTGGTCAATAAGGGGTAGCTGATGAACATTGCCGTCATAAAACCAAGCTGGGATGGCAAAACAGCAAGGTGTGCCGGACTTTAATTGGCCGGCAAGGTTGCGTAGGGCGTTTTTAAGAAGTTGCTGAACTTCGGCAATTTCTTCGCGGATGATTCTTGGTTCGGGTTTTCCGGACATCGGCTTGCCGAGATAAACCTCGGTAGCGACGGCGTCAACTGGCTGTTGCCACTTAAATCTAAGGGCGTCGCCAACTTCGACAGAGTGGATAGGGGTGACATTAAAGCGCGTTTGTAGCCAGACAAGGTTTTTAGTGGTGTAGTCGACCATGCGAGCGTCGTTGTCGGTGCCATAAACCGAGAAGTTCATAAGTGATGCTTCTTGCAGAATAACGCCGGTGCCACAGAAGGGGTCTAAGATTCGACTTTCTTTTGGCGGAAGATCTCGGGCTGCAAGGTTGACGATGATTTGGGCAAGTTTTGGTGGCAACATTCCAACGCGAGCATCACGGTTGGGGCGAGCTTGGTCGCGGGCGCTGTAGCCTTCAATATCTTGCACAAAAGCTGTTCGGGCGAGGATTGTACGATTGCCGTCTCTGTAAATAATAAGATCCCAGCCATTTTCATGAGTTAATTTATTGTGCAAAATTTGGGCGGCTGAAATATCTAAGTCTTTGTTTGGGACAAGCCGAACAGGGCGACCTGTGGCCTTAACGGCCTTTTTTATGGATAAACCAGTGCGTTCGAGCATTTTATTTGACAGCTGAAAACCGTAGGCGCTCAAACCAATTGTTAGTTTGCCTTCCGGAACGCTGGCGCTATGTTCGGCGCAAGCGCTGATAAGGTATTTCTCGATGTCGTGCCACTGGGTGGTTTCCAGGGTTATTAGTACAGACCCGAGTTTTATGGTTCCGCCAAATCTGAAGAAGGGAACTTCTGATAGTTCCTTTTCGATTATGGCGGCGCCTGGAATTGGTTTTAGGCAATCGGCGCCTAAAACACTCTCTAGCTCGGCTAAACCAAGCTCGGGTTGGCGACCAAATAGTGCAATTAATGACATAGCTTGCTTTTAGTATAGAGTATAATGACAGATAACTAAGCTTATGAAGTTTAAATCGTTTAAGTTATGGCTCAATATTGTTACCATCCTGGCGCTCGGGATATTAATATTCTTTTCTCGCAAACAAATTTCAGACACTTTTTTGGGTTTTGTTGATCTTAACCTGTTTTGGATAGCCTGTATTATACCGCTGCAGCTTTTTAACTATTTATCGACTGCCAAATTTTACGAAACATATCTTCGAACCCTTGGCGAAAAGTTGCCAACAAGTTTGCTGTATAAAATCGCACTAGAAATGAACTTTGTGAATAATGTTTTTCCGAGTGGTGGCGTGAGTGGTTTTGGGTATTTAGGGGTAAGGCTGCGCAAAGAAGGCGTACCGGCCAGCAAAAGTACACTTACGCAAGTTACGCGCCATAGCCTGACTTTTATTAGCTTTATTCTTTATCTGGCGCTGGCGCTTCTGCTGCTTTCCGTTTTTGGCTCGGCAAGCCGGCTAATGGTTCTGATTTGTTCGTCGATTATTTCGCTAGTCTTAGTTGGCGCCGGGCTGCTTATATATTTAATTAGCAGCCAAAAACGAGCCATGGCTTTTTCGGCACTGCTGCCGCGGCTAATAAATAGGGTAGTGCGAACAGTGCGACCGCATCGAAAGCAAACTATCAATATCGCCCGGGTTGAGAAGTTATTTTCAGAATTAAGTGGCGACTATCAGCATGTTCGAAAAAACTGGAAGCAACTAAAGCAGCCATTTATTTGGACGATGCTTATGAACTTTACGGAACTTTCGACCATCTTTGTGGTTTATCTAGCCTTTGGTCATCTTGTAAACCCCGGTGCGATAATCGTGGCCTATGCGGTTGCCAATATTGCCGGACTAATCTCGGTTCTGCCGGGCGGGGTGGGTGTTTACGAAGGTCTTATGACAGCAGTCATAACATCAGCCGGTGTTCCTGGAGCTTTGGCGATTTCGGCAACGATTGTTTACCGTGTCACCAACATGGCACTATTCTTGCCGGTCGGCTTTATCTTTTACCAAATCGCCCTTCGCAAAAAAAGTCTCGAACCAACCGAACTATCGACGCCTTCTTAAAAGGCTTGCGCTTAGGGCGTATAATGTAGTTATGAAGCAAACAATAAAAAGTATCAAAAAAGTGCAAGGTGGTTTTAGTGATATTCGCCTTTGGCCATGCTATTCGGTTGTTGGTGTTCTCGCTCTGTTTTTGTCACTAAGGGTTGGTATGTTCCTAACCGCCATCCTGATATATATGGCGGTAATCCTAGTCACAAGCTGGACAATTAAGCGGGCACCAACGATTGAAACGGACTACAAAGCTTGGGGAAGGGATGTTGAGCATGCAATAACCAACGGTCTAGAAATCCCAGATTTTAGTAATTACGAATACGTGGTTAATAAAAAGGTCAAAGCAGCCAAACAACCCCGCCAGAAATCCCCCCAGTTCAAGCTAGCGCCCGCCAAAGCCCTCAACTCCTAAAAACAATCAAATAAACCCTCATTCAAAAACAGAGGTAAATATGGTATTGTGAGCTTAGTTAGGAGCTTCAGTGGAAATTAAAGATATCGAGCAAAAACTTTGGCAAGCAGCGGATAAACTGCGGAACAACATGGACGCGGCGGAGTATAAGCATGTTGTGCTTGGCTTGATATTCCTGAAATACGTTTCAGATGCTTTTGAAGCCAAACATAGCGAGCTTGAAAAAGACCAACACGCCGACCCCGAAGATAAAGATGAATATGGTGCAGAGAACATCTTTTGGGTGCCAAAAGAAGCCCGTTGGTCATTTCTGCGTGACAACGCCAAACAACCTAACATCGGTACACTACTGGATGATGCGATGGACGCAGTCGAGCGAGACAACCCAAGCCTTAAAGGGGTTTTGCCTAAGAATTACGGACGTGAAGCACTAGATAAACGACGTTTAGGCGAGCTTATAGATGTATTTAGCAGCTTGGAGATGAACGAAAAAGGTCACAACAGCAAAGATTTGCTTGGCCGTATTTATGAGTATTTCATTGGTATGTTTGGTGCTGCCGAAGGCAAGGGTGGTGGCGAATTTTACACTCCACGCAGTATCGTGCAGCTTCTAGTGCATATGCTAGAGCCGTACAAAGGACGCATTTATGACCCTTGTTGTGGGAGCGGCGGTATGTTTGTACAAAGTGAAGAGTTCGTCGAGCAGCACTCTGGCCGCCTGGGCGACATTGCCATTTATGGGCAAGAAAGCAACCAGACAACATGGAAACTAGCCAAGATGAACATGGCCATTCGAGGTATTGAGGCTGATATTAGATACGGTGACACTTTGCATAATGACCAGCTCAAGGATTTGAAGGCAGACTTCGTTCTAGCAAACCCACCATTCAACATTAGTGATTGGGGTGGGGAATTATTACAAAACGACGTTCGCTGGAAATATGGCACTCCGCCAAAAGGCAACGCAAACTTCGCATGGGTCCAGCACTTTATTCATCACCTAAGCCCAAATGGAACAGCCGGCTTTGTTTTGGCAAACGGTTCGATGAGCTCGCAAAGCTCCGGTGAAGGTGATATTCGCAAAAGTATTGTCGAGGCCGATCTGGTGGATTGTATAGTAACTTTACCAGCGCAATTATTCTTTAATACTGGTATCCCGGCGTGTCTGTGGTTCATCTCGCGTGACCGCAAGAACCGTAGTGGTAAAACTCTATTTATCGATGCTCGTAATCTAGGACATATGATAAACCGTCGGAATAAGGAGTTTACGGTGGAAGATATCGCCAAAATTTCCGACATTTATCACTCGTGGAAGAAGCGAGATAAAAGCTATGCAGACGTGCCCGGAATAGCTAAAGAAGCGACGTTGGCGGAAATCAAAGAGCATGACTATGTACTAACGCCTGGCCGGTATGTGGGCAGTGATGCAGTAGAAGATGACGACGAAGCGTTTGAAGAAAAAATGCATCGCCTAACTGGCGAGCTGAAAACACAGTTCACCAAAAGCCACGAGCTAGAAGAGCAAATCAAAGAAAACCTAAAGAAGATTGGTTATGAGCTTTAAGGAAAGGAGGTAGTGCAGTGGAAGAAATAACTCGCAATAATTACAAAGACATCGATATCAACTCATTGGCTCATGATCCTAGATTTGGGAGCCTAACATTCAGTCAAAGTGCAGATAAACTTGAAAAACTAAGAAACTGGTTTAAAGAATTCGAGGAGTTAGACTTTCGAAATCAGGTTCCAGAAAATATTGCGAATGATATAGAGCAGAGAATAAACCAACTAATTGAGAACCTCAATTGGCTAAGAGTATTCGATATTGCAACCTCGCTTAATACCAAAGGTGAACACGATGACTATGAAGTAAGAATAACTAACTTCTATAACGATGTATTTAATCAATTAATAATCAATCATCTGGATTTCATAAGACAGGAAGCAGCACTTAAGAGCAAAGATCAAAAGGATCTGCACAAACAACAAAAGGAGATAATACAACTAAAAAAAGAATACCAGGATATTAATAAACAACTCACCGATCAGTTGAAGAAGCTCAGTGTAAAAGAACAGGCTGTTGAGTCCAAAAGTGGTGAGGTCGCTGCGACAATATTTGGCAAGCACTTTGAAGCAGAGTCAAAAAATTACGAGAAAAGAGCAGACGGATGGGCCACGAAACGTGATGATTATTTTAAGTGGCTCCTGATAATAATCTTCGCGAATTTCGGAGTGTACTTTTACCTATTTATTGCCGAGAAAATTAGCTGGAAATACCTACCGTCGTTTCCGCCGAAAGAACTCTTTACAGCAGAATATGGTATCGCAAAGTTGGCATTGTTGTTAATTTTATCCTACGCCGTAGGCTTTGCGTCAAAGAATTACAGTATAAATTCACACTTAGCGACAGTTAATAAACATAGAAAAAATGTCGCGGAAACGTTAAAAGATTTTCTGAACTCTAAGCCAGAACCAAGTGATAGATCCGAATTGGTAAGGTCTGGGTCTGACTCGATGTTTCGAAATAGTTCAACTGGTTACATCAAAAAGGATGGAGGTTCGGGTGATAATGAGCCAATTGGTGGCGTCTTAAGTACTATCTTTAAAGGCAGGGGTTAAGGGTTAGCGCATGAAAACGGCTTTACTTGGAAGTAAGATATGAGCGGAATATTCAATACCGGGATGACTTATTGGCAATTTATCGGTGGTATCGTTGCACTGGCCTTTTCGGTAGTTGCGGTAAAGATTGCCATTAAATTTGATTTAAATAAATATCTTGAGAGAAAAGATAAAAAACTTGATTTAAAAATGAAAAACACCTGTACACATGTGTATATGGAACTTGCCGGACAAGAGGACGGGATACCCCTATATAAATTTGAATCACTTTTTGAGTCTCCATCTGGAACCCTTCAATGGCAGTGTCAACGTTGTGGCCTAGTAAGAAATCATAATAATGATTATGAGGCACATGCTCAATACTACGCACAAAATCCGAATGAATACACAAAGAAAAATAAAAAGTTTCAAAAACTCCTAAAAAAGAACGGAGCTACTTAAATGACACGGACGGTATTGCTTGGTGATGAAGTCGAACTTGCCTATGGGAAGGGATTGCCGCAGCGTTCCAGAATTCCTGGATCATTTCCGGTTTATGGGTCTAACGGTCAAGTTGATACGCACACACAAGCATTAGTTAAAGGACCGGGAATTATTGTCGGTCGTAAGGGCTCGGTGGGAGAGATTGTGTGGTCGGACTCCGATTTTTGGCCTATCGATACAACGTATTACTTAAAACTCAAGAAATCAGGGAATATTAAGTACTGGTACTACCAGCTAAAAGATCTGGGGCTAGAAAAGCTTAACTCACACAGCGCCATTCCGGGCCTTAATAGGGATGTAGCGTATGCGAAAAAAATCATTGAAAGATCGAAGGAAGAACAGGATGAAATTGCGTATATTCTTGGGTCTATTGATGCGAAGATTGAGTTGAATAGGCGGATGAATGAGACTTTGGAGCAAATTGGCCAAGCCCTTTATGAGCATTATTTCATATACAATCCAAATGCCAAACAATGGGGACTAGTTGCACTCGGTCAAAAAATAAATCCAAAAAGAGGCAAAAGCCTAACATCTAAGATGATGGTTGATGGTAAAGTACCGGTGGTGAGTGGAGGTCTTCAGTCAGCCGGTCAGCATAATAAATCAAATACACTAGATCCCGTCATCACAATTAGTGCTTCAGGTGCAAATGCAGGCTTTGTTGCATTGTGGGGAGAACCTGTATGGTCTGCAGACTCTTCATTTATTGATAATACTGTCACGGACAGTGTTTATTTCTACCATATCTTTCTAAGATTAAATCAAGACAAAATTTTTGGCATGCAAACCGGAGCCGCACAACCCCATATATATCCTAGTCATCTCGAACTACTAGAGATGCCTGGAGCGCCAGACGAGAAAATAAAAGGCTTTAATGAAGAAGTAACACCAATCTTTCAGCGAATTCATCAAAACAAGAGTGAAATAGATAATTTAGAAAAGATACGAGATTCACTTCTGCCGCGCCTAATCTCCGGAAAGATAAAAGCATGATCGAAGTTATATACGATAGATTTGGCGCTCCACGCGTAAGGATTTTTGAGAATGGAAATGTTACGAATTTTCAAGGTCAACATATTGGATTTATAAAAGGTGACTGTGTTTATAACTATAAGGGTCTACAAGTCGGATGGTATGAGCGGGGGGTATTACGAGATTTAAATGGCAATACGTCTGGGTTCAGTGAAAATCCTACAGACATTATTAAACCACTTCTGCCGCTCCGACAGTTAAAACCGCTAGCAGGCTTGACTCAGCTAGCACCACTTAGACCCTTAACCGAGCTGCGTCATTTAAAACCTCTTAGGTCATTTAGTTGGTCTCAATTAGAACCCGAACAACTATTCTTCGCTAGGGGGTATTATGGCTAGTTACCCCGACAGTATAAAAGAAGGCTTGAAGAGTCTAAAAGCAGCAAAGGCGGTAATTAAAGGCCTATACGAAGAGAATCAGACAATAAAGGAGTCTTTGAAGATTACTCAGGATGAGCTGGAAAACTGGAAAGACAAATATCATGAGCGCGACAAACAGAAAAGTGTATTAGATGCAAAATTACAAACTACCGTTCTGGCCGAGATATTTAAATTTGTAGCTTCTACTGTAGCGACGGGTATAGGCGTTAATTTGTTTACTGACGGCAAGATGTTAGCAGGGGTAGCGCTCCTAGTCGTCGGAGTTGTCCTATTCGTCGGAATAACATATTTAGGAAAGCAAAAAAATGACTGAAGAGATTAATCCACAAGCTGGAATCCTGAAATCAATGATAATGAACCATATTGCCGGAAGAAATGCTGGCGATCACTGGGTTAAGCTATATAAAAGTGCGCTAGCGGAAGCCTCAAAGCTTCATCGTGAAGCGATACTCCTATACGAGAACAATCACTTTGAAAGAGCATATTTTCTCGCCATGCAGTCACTTGAAGAACTCTCAAAAGCGTTGATGGCCGCAGATGTGTATACAGGATGGTTAGATGAAGAAGATTATTATAAAATGCAGAATGATCACAAATCAAAGATTAAAAGGGTTAAATGGGTACAATACGAAGGACAAAAGTTCCCCATAGTAACCTCTAAGGGCAAGATCACAAAAGATTTTGTTTTTCGAAAGAAGCTTAGAAGTACTTATGTTGAGCTTGAACGGAACTCTAAACAAGTACTTACGCCGACGGACGGTGTAAATAAGGAAGATGCTGCAAATCTTATTAATGCTGTCATGGCTGGTCTGACTGCGGTTGTCGAAACAACTATGGTACGGGGTGAGCAAATAGGGACTAAAGGATTTATGAAATGAACGAAGATAAGGTAGAGCAAGAAGCACTAGAGATACTTCGCGGCTTGGGATGGGAGATTTTGAATGGTCCAGAAATCGGGCCCGATGGCTCGGGCGAACGACAATATCACGAAGTGTTTTTGGATAAACGACTAACGTTTGCTGTACAAAAGCTAAATCCAAAAATTTCAAGTGACGGACTCGATCGTGTACGGACTCTTTTGAGCAGGAGTACCGTACCAACGCTTCTGCATGATAATCATGAATTTCACAAATTTTTAGTAAACGGCCTTGATTATGAATATCGCGATGCTAATGGAGATATACGAACTGACAAAGTCGTGCTTTTTGACTTTGAAAACCCCGAGAATAACGAGTTCGTCGCCGTTAATCAATTTACTGTCATACAAGGAGACTATAATCGCCGACCCGATGTTGTGTTGTTTGTAAACGGCTTACCGCTGGCTGTAATCGAGATAAAAGACCCAAGCGATACTAAGGCCACACTCAAAAAGGCCTATAACCAACTTCAAACATATATGGCTGAGATACCAGCGCTATTCCGCTTTAACGAACTACTTGTAATCACAGACGGTATTGACTCAGAGGCCGGCACGATCAGCGCCGACCATGAACGCTTTAGTGCTTGGAAGACAATCGACGGCGATAAACAGAAAGATGGCGTGCCAATGATGGAAGTTATGCTGCGAGGAATGTTCGCTAAAGATAAACTACTGGACATTGTGCGCAACTTTGTGGTTTTCGAACGCGAAGGCGAAACGGATGATTCGATAGTAAAAAAACTGGCGGGGTATCACCAATACTGGGCAGTTAATAAATCTCTAGTTGCAACCGAAAAAGCCATGAATGGTGACCATAAAATAGGCGTAGTTTGGCACACTCAAGGATCGGGCAAAAGCCTTAGTATGGCGTTTTTGGCTGGTAAGCTAGTATTAGACGACAAAAAACAATTTAGTAACCCGACAATAATTGTCGTAACAGATAGAAACGACCTGGATGATCAGCTGTTCGGGACATTCACTAATTGCAAAGAACTACTACGACAAACACCAAAGCAGGCTAGTAGCCGCGAGAACCTGCAAGAGCTCCTCAGTGTAGTATCGGGCGGAGTTGTATTTACCACCAACGCAAAGTTTTTCCCTGAAGACGGCAAAGATTATCCACTACTCAGCGAACGTAACAATATTATCGTAATGGCAGATGAGGCACATCGTAGTCAATATAATTTTATGGATGGTTTTGCGCGACATATACGAGATGCGTTGCCAAACGCTAACTTCATCGGCTTTACTGGTACTCCTATTGAGGGTGAAGATAAAAATACTCCAGCCGTTTTTGGAGATTACATCGATATTTATGATATCGAGCAATCAGTTGAAGATAAATCAACTGTGCCTATATATTACGAATCACGCTTGATTGATCTTGATATAGACGCCAAGATGCGCGCAACGATTGATAAAGACTTTGACGAACTAACTAAGGGCGAAGAGCTAACTCGCAAGGAAGAGCTAAAAGGCAAGTGGGCGCAAGCCGAGGCTATAGTCGGCAATGCTAAACGGATAAAACGAATTGCCGAGGACATTGTCGAACACTTCGAGAATCGTCTGAGTGCTATGGATGGTAAAGGAATGGTTGTGACAATGAGCCGACGAATTGCCGTGGAGCTTCACGACGCAATAGTCGAGATCCGGCCTGAATGGTACGGTAACGACGACAAAGAAGGATTTTTGAAAGTGGTGATGAGTGGTTCTGCGACAGATGAGGTCGCGTGGCAAAAACACATCCGCAACAAAGAGAAGCGAAAAGCGTTGGCTGAACACATGAAAAAGACTGATTCGCCACTAAAGCTGGTTATTGTTTGCGACATGTGGTTAACAGGTTTTGACGCTCCAAGCCTACATACCATGTATCTTGATAAACCAATTAAAGGCCATAACTTAATGCAGGCAATCGCACGAGTTAATCGTATATACAAAGACAAACCAGGCGGACTGATAGTTGACTACCTCGGGATTGCCAGTGCACTTAGGAATGCGTTAAGTGACTACACGGTTAGCGGTGGAAAAGGTAAGCCAACTCTAGACCAAGACGAAGCTGTCGCCGCGATGAAGCAAAAATATGAGATTGTATGTGACTTGTTCTATGGTTTTAATTTTGAACGATATTTCAAAGCTAGTACTTCACAACAACTACAGATAATCTTGGACGCACAAGAATTTATTCTAGCCCTAGATGAGGGCGAGGAAAGACTAAAACAACACGTACTGGAACTTTCGACAGCTTTTGCATTGTCTGTTCCACATCGTGAGGCTTTGGAGATCCGTGAAGAAGTGGCGTTTTTCCAAGCCGTTAAAGCACGACTGTCTAAATTAGTCGAAAAGGGCAAAACGGATGAAGATTACGGAATGGCTATTCGACAAATAGTCGACAAAGCAATCGCACCTGCTGGAGTTGTAGATATCTTTGAAGCTGCAGGATTAGGTAAACCGAATGTCTCGATATTGTCTGATGAGTTCTTGGCTGAGATCCGCAACATGGAGCGTAAGAATCTCGCTGTTGAAGCACTACAACGACTTTTGAACGACGAAATAAAAGCCAAGTTTAATATGAACGCCGTAAAAGCCCGATCTTTCGCCGAGATGTTAGACAGAGCGATATTGAAGTACAAAAATAATGCTATTGAAGCTGCCCAAGTTATCGAAGAATTAATAAGAATCGCGAAAGAGATTCGTGATTCAGATGAAGAAGCAAAAGAACTAGGATTATCTGCAGACGAAATAGTTTTTTATGATGCGCTAGTACAGAACGGAAGTGCACTAAAAGTTATGGGCGACGAGCAACTCCGCAATCTTGCCCGAATCTTAGTAGAACGTGTGCGAAAAAATGTATCAGTAGATTGGACTCTTCGTGCAAGCGCACAAGCACTACTGCGTCGTGAAGTAAAACGTGCCTTGCGAGAATATGGCTATCCACCCGACGAAGCAAAAGTAGCAACCGATTTAGTACTAGAGCAGGCTACTTTGTTTGGTAACGAGTGGGGAAAAGAATAACTGACAAATGGAGGGGTTAATCTTTTCACCAACCGACTTCGTTGCGGTCTTTAACCAGACCGTTAGTGCTGCTTATCCAATGGTCGAGATTGAAGGCGAGGTTAGTAACTTTCGAATCGCTAAAGAAAAATGGGTTTATTTTGATATAAAAGACGAATATTCGTCGCTGAAGGTTTTCGGCACTGTGTTTCAGCTGGCGCACGCGATAGAAGACGGCATGATGGTTCGGCTCCGTGCTCGGCCAGAACTACATCCGCTTTATAATTTTTCGCTGCAGATGGTTGATGTGCGGCCAAGCGGCGAGGGCAGTATTAAAAAATCTTTTGATATTTTGTTCGCCAAGCTGACTAAAGAGGGTTTGTTTGACGAAAGTCGCAAACGGGAGCTTCCATATCCTCCGGCTAGGATTGGCTTGATAACATCAAACGAAGCGGCGGCTTATGGCGATTTTATAAAAGTACTTTCAGCCCGCTGGCCGCTGATGGAAATTGAGCTGGCTAATGTTCGAGTGCAGGGCGATAGCGCAGCTGGTGAAATAGTTGCTGCGGTGCATCATTTTAATCTTTCGTCCGACCCGGTCGAAGTGTTGGTGATTATTCGGGGTGGGGGAAGTAGCGATGATTTGTTGGCTTTTGCTGACGAGCATTTAACTCGGGCAATTGCCGAAAGTCGAATACCAACACTGGTAGCGATTGGCCATGAACGTGATGAGAGTTTGGCCGAACTTGCAGCCGACGTTCGAGCATCGACGCCAAGCAATGCCGCCGAACTTATTGCGCCATCAAAAGATGAAGTGCTTGCTTTGTACCAAGAACGACGAACTAGAAGCCGTGAAGTTGTCGGCGGTTTGGTCCAAGCATGGCGCCGTGATTTAGAAGAATCGATCAGGGATCTTGATGGCAGCTTTAAGCGCCTAGTTCAAGACCATAGGGCAGAGATAAAACGTATCAAGGAAGTATTGACGGCATATAATCCAAACGAAGTTCTTCGCCGCGGCTATGCGCTAGTTAAATCTGGTAGCGGGAAAGTCATTCGATCGGTTAAGCAAACTAAATCTGGCGATGAAGTAAAATTAGCGTTCCACGACGGCGAAGCAAGCGCCCGCGTGATAGGATAGTAAATATGGCAGCTAAAGAAAAAACTTATCAAGAATTAAAGACCGAACTAGATGAACTTCTGGACTGGTTTGAATCATCAGACGTTGACGTTGATGAAGCAACAAAAAAATACGAACAAGCCAGTAAGCTACTTGCCGAGCTTGAGAAGAAGTTGAGTGAAGCCGAACTCGTTGTAAAGCAACTAGCCAAAAAAGCGTGAACTGGCTTGTTGTTTTTATTGCGTCTATTATCGTGCTCTTATGCGGCATCGTATTTTTTGGTGCGCCTTTTGTGCCAACCAAGAAAATGCAGATACAAGCGGCGCTTAATCTTCTGAACCTAAAAAAAGGCGATCTACTTTATGACCTCGGGGCAGGTGATGGACGAGTGGCGTTGGCTGCAGCAAAGCAGGGGATTAGAGTTGTGGGTTATGAGCTTAATATATTTCTAGTGTTACTTGCTAGATTAAGAACACGTAAATACAAAAAGCTTGTTACTATTCGCTGGCAAAACTATTGGGATGCTGATTTTTCAAAATGCGACGGGGTTTATATATTTTCTTCAAGTCGCTACATGAAGCGCCTTGACAGTAAGCTACGGGAAGCAAAGAACAGGCTCCGACTGGCCAGCTATGCCTTTGAGGTACCAAGGAAAAAACCATCCAAACAAAAAGACGGAGTTTATCTTTACGAGTACTAAGGCGTGATAAAATAAGCTTATGATTAATAAGTCGGATGAACGCGGTTTTATCCAGAGCGCAGTATTTTCAATAATTTTTGTTGTCTTGTTCATTGCTAGCAGCGCCTTTGGCGTATGGGCGTTTATGGGTCGTCAAGATTACAAAAACAACAGCGACAAAAAATCTGCCGATGCGGTCGCTGCCGCAAAGACAGAACAAAAAGCAACAGACGAAGCTGACTTTATTGAAAGAGAAAAAGAACCATTTGAAACTTATACTGGGCCAGCCGAGTTTGGAAGTATAAAAGTTGTCTACCCAAAAACTTGGGAATTATATGTTGACGCTAAACCAAGTGGAGCAACACCTGTTGATGGCTATGGTCACCCTGGATATGTGCCGGGCGTTACATCTGACACTGCTTTTGCGCTCCGCTTCCAGGTTCTTTCAAGCGACTATGCTTCGCAGCTTAAGATGTTTGAGAGTGCTACAAAAAACGCTAGCGTAGTAGTGTCGCCATTTAGAGCAGAGTTGGTTAATGATATTCTTGGCTCTCGAATTGACGGACAGATAACAACCAAGCGCACCGGCAGCGTTGTACTCATTCCTCTTCGTGATAAAACTCTAAAGATTTGGACTGAGAGTAACACCTATACAAACGACTTTAATGAAGTGCTAAAAAACCTATCCTTCTCTCCATAACCACGAATCCCACACCAGCAACCAATAAAGACCGGCAAAGCCGGCTCTTTTTGCTTGCTTCTTGGCTATTTTCAGCTTGACCAGTCCGGTATTCACTTCGAAGTAGTAACCTACACCTTGTTCCATTCCTCCTGGTCGCACAGAAACTAGCCTAAGTGTGGAATCCGTGGGATAAATGAAATATTCTTATTAAGAATAGTTGTATACTAATTTAGTAACCGACTAATTGTTAGTGGAGGGTCATGCTAA
>CAZKOX010000003.1:16584-45104 GCA_964554485.1 uncultured Candidatus Saccharibacteria bacterium
AATAGTTGTATACTAATTTAGTAACCGACTAATTGTTAGTGGAGGGTCATGCTAACGGGGAGTGCGCCGGATTTTATAAATGATAGCCTGCTTGATAGTATTGTCGAGCAGCTGCGTTCTCCGCTCCTTACCATTCAGCTTATGCTTGAAGCTGGCCAAACCGACAACCTTGAAGTTATTACAAAATCTTCTATCCAGCTACTTGATGACATTAATTACGTACGTGAACTTTCTAAGAACCGTCCGCGTCTAGACTTATCTCCAATTAATATCGCGGCTTTGAGCGATGATATTGCTCATGCACTTTTTCCGGTTGCGGCTGCAAAAAATATTACAGTCCGGACTGCAGTTTCGAGCAGTCGACCGGTTCTGGCTCATCGCCAAACTCTGCTGCGTGCATACGAAAATATCGTTAGAGGCTTATTAAACTTTTCGCCTGCAGGTCAAGAAAAATCTATGGTAGTCTTGTCGACTTCTTCGCATGATCAGAACGTTAGGTTTGGCGCTTATAGCTCATCAGTAAATCTATTGGCCCGTGATTTAAGTCGAATGCGAAAAACTTTTGGAATATCCAGGCGTCCAATAGCGGTTCATTCGGCAACACCTGCTACGGAATTATTTATAGCCGACAAATTGCTTTCATTACTGGGGCTACAAATGCGTACTGCAATTTCTTCGCACCAACACGGGTTGGCGGCAATTCTTACCCCGAGCAACCAACTAGCCTTACTGACATGAAGATCTTAATTATCGAGCCCGATATTGTGCACGCAAGACTTTATCAATCGGCACTACAAAATGTTGGTCATGACGTTAAACATGTAAGTACTGCTCAAGATGCACTATTTGTTCTAGAAAAATCAAAGCCAGAAGTCATTTTGCTTGAACTTGATATGCCCGAACACAACGGCATGGAGTTTTTATATGAGTTCTCGAGCTACACTGACTGGGCAGATATTAAGGTCATTATTCATTCGATTTTGCGCCCTCAGCTCTTTGAACGCATGAAGGTGTCGTGGTCGGCGCTAGGCGTTCATGAGTATTTGTATAAACCAAATGTTTCGTTAAGAACCTTACAGCAAGTAGTCTTATAAGATGAACCAATACAACACCACCGGCATAGTAATTAAACGCGTCAATTACGGCGAAGCGGATCGCATCATTACTTTTCTGACACCAAAGCGCGGCAAGGTTCGGGGGATGGCGAAAGGTGTTCGTCGCGAAAAAAGCAAACTCGCCGGTGGAATTGAACTTTTTAGCGAAGCGGATTTGACGCTCATTAAGGGCAGGGGCGAGATAGATACGCTTATTTCAACAAGGCTGAAGATAAATTATGGAAATATCGTTAAGGATTTAAAAAGAACTAATATCGGGTATGACTTTATTAGTATTGTCGACGCCGTAACCGAAGATAACTATGAAGAAAGTTATTATTCGTTGTTATCAATGGCATTTAAGTTTTTAAATGTTGAATCCTTAGATCCGGAACTCACAAAATGTTGGTTTTATACAAAATTACTTGATCTGACTGGATATACGCCAGAGCTTGGGCTAGACATAAACGACGAACCGTTGAAAGAAAATGAGAATTATTTGTTTGACTTTGGTGCTGGGCGTTTCCAGCCATCACAGACCGATGGGTTCTCGACTAACGTGATTAAACTTCTTCGATTACTTCAAAAGCATTCGCCAGTCCAAATCGACAAAGTCGGTGGTACCGAAGAGGCGCTTGTTTCGGCGGCACAAATTTTGAGTCGA
Source organism: uncultured Candidatus Saccharibacteria bacterium (assembly GCA_964554485.1). Taxonomy (GTDB): domain Bacteria; phylum Patescibacteriota; class Saccharimonadia; order Saccharimonadales; family JAGQMS01; genus JBBQBM01. The sequence continues at coordinate 18,343 of CAZKOX010000003.1, forward strand.
TTGGCAGAGTATTATTTACACATAAAGAAGTAGATTGCAAAAATGTTATATAAAACCTTGACAATTATGCTTATGTCTGTTAATATAGATGTGTTATAGTATAAAAACAAAAATTATGAGTACAACAACACAAGCCGAAAATATAGATCCATTACTTGCTCGATCACATCGTGCAAGACAAGAACAAATAGCAATTGACGCCAATGAAGCAGCCGATGAAGCATGGCGAAACCCAGAGAATATAAAAAAAGTTGGGGTAGATGAATTAACCGCCATGAGAATTTCGAAACAAGTTGACGGTGGGTTCACTCCGGAGTTTGCTGGTACGACTAGTGAACTATCACAGATTATTCCAAATCAACAGCTTGAAGAAATACGAGATCTAGAGGCAAAAGCCAAAGAGGCCGCCGGACAGAGCGTGCTACCTAGAGACTATCAGGCAAGGGGCATTAAGGTTGAACCTATTACGCGTGAACAAATTCATACTGAATTGAACGGCGTAAAGCCAGTAAGTGCATCGGGTCAGGTTAAGTTATACGATCAAGAACAAGCCGAAGAAGCCGCTTAGATAATATGTCCTTCGCGCTTGGCGAGGCGGTAGAGTATAATATTCTTAAAATATGGAAAAAGTTTCTTCTGAGGATATTATCAGTCTTTGCAAGCGTCGTGGTTTTATTTTTCAAGGCTCAGAAATATATGGCGGACTAGCTGGAACTTGGGACTACGGCCCGCTGGGCGTAGCCATAAAACGCAACATTACTAACCTATGGTGGAAGATGTTTGTTGAAGACCGTGACGATATGTACGGCGTTGATGCAGCGATACTTATGAATCAAAAAGTTTGGCAAGCTAGCGGACATACAAGTGGTTTTAATGATCCGTTGGTTGAATGTAGCGAATGCAAAACTCGGCTGCGAGCTGATCATATCGAAAATGATAAATGTCCGAACTGCGGAAAGACCGGCAAGTTTAGCGCGCCACGACAATTTAATATGATGTTTAAGACTAGTGTTGGGCCGGTGGAAGACGAATCGAGCGTTAGCTATTTGCGACCCGAAACGGCGCAGGGTATGTTTACGAATTTTAAGAATGTGGTTGATTCGATTTATCCAGACTTTCCGTTTGGCATGGCCCAGATTGGGAAGGCTTTTCGAAATGAAATTAGCCCACGCGACTTTATTTTTCGGGGCCGTGAATTTGAACAAATGGAAATTGAATATTTTGTAGCAGAAGAAGAGTGGGAAGCTCGGTTTGAGGATTGGAAGAGTGAGTTTTATAAATGGTTTGAAGCAATTGGTTTGCCGAAAAATATGGTTCACGAACTTGACGTGCTAGAAGGTGACCGAGCGCATTACAGTAAGAAAACAATCGACTTTGAATTTGACTTTCCGTTTGGGAAGAGCGAGCTTTATGGCTTAGCTTATCGAACAGATTTTGATTTAAAAAACCATGAAAAATCTTCAGGCAAAAAATTGGTGTATGTGCCAAAAGAGGGCGGCAAGCCGTTTACGCCACATGTTATCGAACCAACCTTTGGTGTTGATCGAACAATCTTAGCTGTGTTAACCGCTAGTTATAAAGAAGACGAAGTAAACGGCGAAAAGCGAAGTTTTCTGGCACTTCCAGAGGCTTTGGCTCCAGTTAAGTATGTCGTTAGCCCGCTAGTGAAGAATAAGCCAGAGCTTGTCAAAAAAGCCCGTGAAGTTTATGCGCTTGTAAAGAAAAAGTATGGCGCTGTACTTTGGGACGACAATAGTAACGTTGGGAAGCGCTATCGTCGAGCCGACGAAATTGGTGTGCCAAAATGTATCACTATTGATTTTCAAACTCTTGAAGACGACACCGTAACTGTTCGCGACCGCGACACCACCGAACAAGAAAGGGTTGCTATAGGTTTGTTATAAGTAATGAATAAATCAAAGAACAATTTCGCCTTTATTGATAGTCAGAACTTAAATTTAGGTATTCAAAAAATGGGCTGGAAGTTAGACTGGCGCAAGTTTCGAGAGATGTTGGCCGACAAATACGGCGTCAGCAAGGCTTTTATGTTTATTGGCTACATGCAAGAGAACGAATCTTTGTATGAGCAGATGCATGACCTTGGGTATTTGATTGTTTTAAAACCAACAGTTGAATCACATAATAGTAACGATGAGCAAAAAGGTCAGAGTCCAGAGAGAGGGAGTGGAGATAAAACTCCCGAACCGGAGAAGAAAACTGTGAAGGGTAATATTGATGCCGATCTTGTGCTTTATGCTATGAAGGAAAAGAGCAATTATGACCAAGCGATTATTGTGTCCGGAGACGGTGACTTCTTTAGCTTGGCGGAATATCTAATCGCTGAGAATAAGCTAAAGCACATCATGACTCCGAACTGGCAATATTCGAGCCTACTAAAAGAATTCGAAAGTCATATTGTTCGGCTTGACCAGATGCGCCGCGAACTGGCATATCGCACTTTTAGACGAACTAGCCAAAAGAAAACCGATAAATAAAGTAAGCTATAGTCATGACACAGGATCAGGTGATGGCTATTTTAGAATCTGGCAAATCGGTACTTCTGACCGGTGCGGCCGGAACCGGCAAAACCTATGTATTAAATAGCTTTATTAAGCGAGCTCGGGCAGACGGAAAATCGGTTGCCGTAACGGCCACGACTGGCTTGGCAGCAACTCATTTGAATGGCACGACGATTCATTCTTGGTCGGGGATAGGGGTTTATGACGAGCTGCACAGTTATTTTATTGAAAAGCTCGGTAAGAGCCGCCGCGAGACAATCGCCAAGGCCGATATTTTGATTATTGACGAGATAAGCATGCTGCATGATTTTCGACTGGATATGGTCGAAGAGATTACGCGGCGAGTTAGGGAAGTAGACGAACCGTTTGGTGGCTTGCAGGTTGTTTTGTCGGGCGACTTTTATCAATTGCCGCCAATTAACCGATCAGAATCACGGTCGGGAAGTTTTGTTACTACTTCGGAATCATGGAACAAAGGCTATTTTACGGTTTGTTATTTGACCGAGCAGTATCGTCAGGCCGACGACGAAGCCTATGCTGCAATATTAAATGGCATTCGCGCTGGATTTTTGAGCGGCCGACAACTAGCCGCATTACAGGCGCGTACTGGATCGTTTGTCGATCCGTTTGATGTTAAGACAAAACTTTTAACCACCAATGCTGACGTTGATGAGATTAATCTAGAACACCTTTATCGACTAGAGGGCGAGACGCATGAATTTGAGATGGAGACTTCTGGAACAAAAAAATATGTTGAGCAGCTCAAGAAATCTTGTCTTGCTCCGGAAACCTTAAAGTTAAAAGTTGGTGCGCACGTGATGTGTATTAAAAACTCGCCAGATAAAAAATATGTCAATGGATCACTTGGGGTAGTGACAAGCTTTGACGAGACAACTGGCTATCCAAAAGTAAAATTAAATACTGGTCGCGAGATAGAATTGAAACCTGAAGCCTGGGAGCTTAACGATGGTGATAAGCGCCGAGCTGTGATTACTCAACTACCACTTCGATTGGCTTGGGCGATTACGGTGCATAAAAGCCAAGGGATGACACTGGATGGGGCTCAGGTTGACCTTAGGCGAGCGTTTGTTGAAGGAATGGGTTATGTTGCACTGAGCCGCGTTAAGAGCCTCAGTACTTTAGTGTTGAACGGCATAAATGGTATGGCACTTAGAGTCAGTCCGCTCGCCAAACAAATTGACGTTAGTTTGCGAGAACAAAGCGCACAGGCGCTATTGGAGCACGCCAAGGTCATCAAGAAATGGGAAAAGGCCGAAGCTAAGCGAAAAGCAAATCCAAAACCAGAACCAGTCCAACCAAAAACCTCAAATTGGGGAGAGAAGGTATTGAAGATGCGTGAGAAATATCCGAATGCCTATAAGCCTTGGCCGGAGACAGACGACACTGTTCTTAGGAAAATGTATCTAGCTGGGAAGAAGGTGTCTGATATTGGCGCAAAACTTGGACGACATGATGGCGCTATCCGAGCGCGACTGAAAAATATATTTGGAGAGAATATAGAGTTTAAATAAAATAGCGACTAGCAATGCTAGCCGCTACTTTGATCTCTCATGTTTGTTTGTCCTCATAATAATAGCTAAGCATAAGAAACACAATCCTAAATTATTAAGGTAGAATGATACCAGATGTTAGATAATTCAAAACTGAATTTGACCCCAGAACTTAGGAAGAAATTCCCAAATAATTTCTTATGGGGAGCGAGCGTTAGTCCTCATCAGGTAGAAGGTGATAATTATAACCAGTGGACAAAATGGGAACTTGAAACAGCCAATCAAAATGCAAAAAGTGCCGAAAAAAGGTGGTCGAAGTTGCTACCGGTCTGGGACGACATAAAAGATCGGGCGGTTGACCCAAATAATTACATATCTGGTCATGGTGATAAGCACTATAAGCTTTACGAGCAGGATTTTAAATTAGCCAAAAGCCTTGGCCTGAATACTTTTCGATTTAGTCTGGAGTGGAGTCGTATCGAGCCCGAAGAAGGTGTCTATAACATCGAGGCGCTTCAACATTACAAACGATATATCGCCGCGCTGTTAAAAGCCGGCCTAACGCCAATCGTTGGATTATGGCATTGGACTAATCCGGTTTGGTTTGAAGAGAAAGGGGGCTTTGCAAAAAAATCCAATCTTAACCACTGGAAGAAATATGTCGAGAAGGTCGCCGACGAACTTGATTGGTCGGAAGTTAAGTACGCAAACTCTATAAACGAAGCGAATATGTATGCGATAGAATCATATTTTTTAAAGGAGTTTCCGCCTGCTAGCGGTGGATTGCTTAAAACTGCGATCACATATAAGAACTTAGCGTCTGCCCACCGAATTGCTTATCGAGCGTTGACTCTCAGGCATCATCATTTGTCGGTCGGTGTTGTTCACCATCTCGTAAACTATAAACCGAAAGATAGTTCTAACTTCTTCGATAGGTTAATGGCGAAGGTCCTTAACCAGATTATAAATTGGTGGTTCTTGCATCGTTGTCGTAGCTTCGATTTTATTGGGCTTAATTATTATCGGACCGAATATGTGCAGTGGTCGAGTATTTATGGGAAAAACCCGACAACTCCGGTAAATGATATTGGTTGGTATATGGAACCTCTAGGATTGTCGGAGGTATTAAGCGAAACCTGGCGCCGCTTTAAAAAGCCTATAATTATTACCGAGAACGGTGTGGCCGATATCCATGATAAGTATCGACTATGGTGGATCGGCGAAACAATGCAAGCTATGGCAGAGGCTTCAGAAAATGGAGTGAATCTACTCGGTTACTGCCATTGGAGTTTTCTTGATAATTTTGAGTGGCAGTATGGATGGTTTTTGAAGTTCGGACTTGTTGCTGTTAACAGGCAAACCTACCAAAGATCTGTTAAGCAATCCGCCAGAACATGGTCTAACTGGCTACTCCACAGGTAGCGTAGAAATTACTGAAAAACACTACAGGTAGTGTTTTGTGACTATTATCTGTAAAACTGTGGATAACAGTAAAGTTTTCCGAATAAATAGTCTTGCAGTGGGTAGTTGTGGGTAGTATGCTCATGCCAGTGGGTAATCGTGGGTAGCCAATCCGCTAGCCAGCGGATGCTACCAAAAGCGAGAAAACAAAAACCACCGCAAAAAAGGGAGTATTACTAAAGTGACTATCAAGACCGACTATTTCGAGCGCAAGCTTGACGATAAGCGCCGACTGACAATGCCAGTCGAGCTTAGATCAGAGTTTGCTAGCGGGGTAGTAGTTACGAGAGGCTTTGGAAAATACCTGCACCTTTATCCAAAAACCGTCTGGGACGAACAAATGGAAGCTGCGCTGCTCGGGAGTATCCTCGACGAGAAGGTAGCTGATCTAAATGTTCAGTTTCGCTCAGGAAAAGTCGAAGCCGAGCTTGATCAAAAGCAAGGCAGAGTGACTTTCGAGCAACACCACATCGAATACGCGGGAATAGACCGCGAAGTCGTGGCTGTTAGAGCAGGTCAGTATTGGCGCGTTTCGGCCGCCTAGGAATGCAGCACCTTAACAAAACAAAAACTAAAAACTTTTGCAGCATTTTATATAAGCCTCGAGATCAGCGAATTGGCAGTCAGCAGGTGATAACCCCGGGGAAACACCTAAACATCCCTTGCACATTCTAGTAAAAAACACCTCCCAAAACTCCACCTCACAAAAAGTCTCTCATACCAGCTCTATACAGTTCCACTACGAGTGTTAGTCAAAAAACTAATACGTCAACCTAGTGGACTAAGGTTGGTATAAAACTTTAAAAATCCAATGTGATTAATCCAAAATATGGATTAATAACTTGGTAAATCGGTAGTTTACTACCAAACAAAAACAAAAACGTACAAAAACAAAAAGTTGACTGCTGATTCGGTGACCTTGCAAAAACAAAAACACCAAAAACAAAAAAATGACACACATACCAGTACTACTAAACGAAACGCTTAACGTTCTTTCACCAACACTTGGCGAAAGCTATCTAGACCTGACAGCAGGTTATGGTGGCCACGCCGGAGCGGTGCTTGAACTAACGAGCACATATCAGAAAGCTGTGCTGGTGGATCGTGATCAGTTTGCGATAGATCATTTAGAAGATAAGTTCTCAAAAAAGCATGTGCGAATCATTAAAGATAATTTCTTGAATGCCACGCAAAGCTTAAAACAGGAAGGCTTAACCTTTGATCTAATTTTGGCAGATTTGGGCGTGTCATCACCGCACCTTAATATCGCAAGTCGTGGATTTAGCTTTCAAAGCGATGGACCACTTGATATGCGCATGGATCAGTCTGGTAGTCTTACCGCCGCCGTCATTGTAAATGAATGGTCGGAGGCCGAGATTAGTCGTATTCTTCTAGAGTATGGCGAAGAAAGACAGTTCCGGCTTATAGCCAAGAACATTGTTGAAGGAAGACCATATAAATCAACACACGAGCTTGCCAAAAAAATTGAGTCGTCAATTGGATGGAAGACGAAGGGGCATCATCCCGCTACTCAAGCCTTTCAAGCGCTTCGTATCGCCGTAAATGGTGAACTTGAGCTGCTAGAGGCTATGGTACCTGGTGCACTGAAACTTCTAAACCCAGGAGGAAGATTAGCTGTTATTACGTTCCATAGTCTAGAAGACCGGATTGTAAAACGCGCTTTCGCTGATGTTTGTTCGCAAGGGTACGATGCTGAATATCAGCTTCTTACCAAAAAACCGATAACGTCGACTCATGCTGAATTAGTTACTAATCCGCGTGCTCGTAGCGCAAAACTGCGTGCACTAGTAAAAATAAAAACAAAGAAAGGGCCATATGCAAATACCAGTATCAGGCCGATCAGTTAAGCAAAGGATTGTCGTACACGTACGATAGTCCAGAGCGCTCCTGGTGGACAAAATTTCCACCAGGAGACCAATAAAAACAAAAAGAAAAAAATATGACATATTCACAAGCAGTTTCATCATCTAGCGTTCGTCGAAGTTATGGGCGCAACCAAAACACAACAGTGTTTGCATCGAATCGCTCTAAACTAGGACCGATATCGCATCTTATTATTTTAGTAGTCATCATTAGTATGATGGGCCTTGTTTATCTTACACAGGTAACTAAGACATATTCACTCGGCTATCGTGTAGACGAATTAACAAAGAGACAGTCGGCGCTTAGCGAAGAGCACGCTAACTTAGAGCTTGAGTCTGTCAAATTACAGTCTCAAAATAGAGTAAAAAACAGCACCGTTGCTACAAATTTGGAAACCGTCACTCCTTCTAGTTACGCGCAGTAGTTAAATATAGGAGTATGATCGATCTACGATGATTAATTCATATTCTAGGTATGGCCAAGAGAAAAAAGCCATGCATTGGAAAGATAGGACTCCATTACTAGGAGTCTTGTTAGCGATTGTCGGTGTTATTTTTATAAGCAGACTATTTTATCTACAAATTGTTAAGCATGAAGCATATAAAACGGCTGCCATAACGGAACAGTTAAAAAAGTTTTCAATACCCGCAGAACGAGGGACTATATCACTACTTGATGGTGAAAAAGAGTTGCCGATTGTTTTAAACGAAACGCGATATTTAATTTATGCTGACCCGGTGTTTATTAAGAAGCCACAGGAAACTGCCGAAAAACTTCAGCCACTAATTGGCGGAGACGTTAATAACATTAAAGAAAAACTTACACGCGAAAGTCGTTACGTAGTGCTTGCTAAAAAAATTGACGAATCGACAAAAGCAAAAATATCAGCCTTAAAGTTACCTGGAATTGTTTCGATGAAACAACGATTTAGAACTTATCCAGAAGGGCAAATGGCAGCTCAAGTGCTAGGATTTGTTAATTATGACGGGGAAGGCCAATACGGGATTGAGGGATATTTAAATTCCGAACTGGCAGGGAAGTCGGGACTATTAAAAGCCATAACAGACGTACGTGGAGTGCCGTTGGCTGGGAACTCGGAGAATATTGTAAATGCACCAGTTCCGGGAAAGAATGTCGTTTTGACGCTGGATTCTACGATCCAGAATATCGCTGAAAATGCTATAAAAAACGGAGTCGAGAAGACTAAAGCTAATAGCGGCAGTGTCGTGATTATGGATATCAATACCGGCCGAGTAAAAGGTATGGCGAACTGGCCGAGTTTTGAACCTCAGAAATTTGAAGATGTGACAGATCTAAATTTATTTAAAAATCGGGCAGTCACTGATCCGCTTGAACCGGGATCGGTAATTAAAACTTTAGTTATGGGTGCTGGCAATGATCTTGGTCTAATAAATGAGGAGAGCACATATTTCGACCAGGGTTCAGTTGTAGTTGATGGACATACTATCAAGAATGGTATTTATATTGCACCTGGAGTCTACAACATGTTCGATGTTATACGTGATTCTCTTAATACCGGATCTGTTTCAATTCTTAAGTTGATGGGTGGGGGTGAGATTAACGAGAAGGCACGAACTACCTGGCATCATTACCTAACGGATCAATTTCAGTTTGGAAAGAGGACCGGCATTGAGCAAGTCAACGAAGCAAAAGGAATTGTTCCTGATCCTATTCACGGTTATGCAAGAAACTTGACGCTTGCTAACACTACATACGGTTATGCAATTAGTATTACGATGGTTCAGCTAGCAGCAGCCGTTTCCAGTGCCGTAAATGGCGGAACATACTATCAGCCTACCATCGTGTATTCTTTGATAGATGCAAAAGGGAACGAAGAGATTAACCAGCCAAAGATTGTTAAGCAGAATGTCATCTCTGCATCTGCAAGTAAGGTTGTAGTCGACTTGATGGAGCGATATGCTGCTTCTAATAACCGAGAAACAGCTAGGGCCGGTTTTAGTCTTGGTGGAAAAACCGGTAGTGCAGAAATTGCTCTGCCAGAAGGCGGCTATAAGCCGAATGCATTTAACGGAACATATGTAGGTTTTGTCGGTGGTAGTTCTCCGGAATACGTTGTGTCCCTAAGAGTAGATGAACCAAAAATTAGTGGTTCGGCAGGAGCAATTGCAGCGAGACCAATATTTACGGAAATAGCCAATAATATGATGGATACTTTGCCATTTTCCAGAGGTCTATGAAACTCAGATGAAAATAGTATAATAATGACAAAGGAAAAAATAAAAACATGGATGAACTAACTACAAAACTACGAGTAATAATTGAAATCACGAAACTTGATATCATCAAGATTATCATTCCAACACTACTGTCTTTCATCGTTGGTTTACTTACTGCCCCGGTGTTATTACGAATAATGAAGAAATATGATTGGCAGAAAAAGAAGTCAGTTGCAAAAACTATTGATGGTCGTCCGGCTACCTTAACAGCAAGTATTAATAATGATGAAAACAAAGTGCTTTATCGAGTTGGCGGGTTAGTAGTGTTGGTTGGTGCACTTTCTGCCATTGCATTGTTTAGAATTCTTCCGGTTCTTTTTCCGAGTAGCAGTACGCTAGCGCAGCTCAACATTCTAAGTCGAAGCCAGACATTAATTCCAGTACTAATGCTTTTAGGTGGTGCAGTAATTGGATTTGTTGATGACATGATGGTCGTTGGGCGAATGCAATGGTTTAAGAAATTTGTTGGTGGTGGCTTGTCATTAAAAATCAGAATTCTAGGAGTATTAATACTGGCCTCGCTGTGTTCTTGGTGGCTGTATGCCAAACTCGATATTAGTAGTGTGATTGTTCCATTTTTTGGGACATGGCATCTTGGCTGGTGGTATTTACCGTTTGCATTATTTGTAATTTTGGGTGCTTATGGAACAAGTAATATTGATGGAGTAGACGGCTTGTCTGGTGGCTTAAACGCTGCTGCCTTTTTGGTCATGGGGATGATCGGTATTATTAATTCTCAATACGATATTGCGGCTTTATGCTTTGTAATGGTTGGGGGTTTGCTGGCTTTCTTGTGGTTTAATATACCGCCGGCTAAATTCATGAATAGTGAAACAGGTTATGTAGCGCAGATTCTGTGTCTTGCGACAATAAGTTTATTTATTGGTGTGCCTCTACTATTGCCAATTATTTTGCTGCCTGCAATAACTGCGCCAGTGAGCGTAATGATTCAATTAATTTCTATCAAACTGCGTAAGAAAAAAGTATTTCTTGCATCGCCGGTTCATGTCCATCTGCAGCTTGTTGGTTGGCCTAAGTACCAAGTAACCATGCGTTATTGGATATTTGCTCAAGTTACTGCACTAGCATCTCTCGTGGTATTTCTAACAGGAGGGTATCTTTGAGATCAAAAAGACGGCAATATCAAGCTGCAGGTGAATTAACTCGCCGTCACCGACCAGATCACGTGATTTTGGTGGCTACTTCATTTTTACTTGGCCTCGGTCTTGTACTAATTGTTGCGATTAGTCCGGCGCTTACTGCCCAAAGTGGGGTAGGTGGAGGTTACTATATTTGGCGTCAAATGATAGCAATGATAATCGGATTTTTTTTATTCTTTATATTTAGCAAGCTAAGTGTAGAAAATTTAAAAATAATTCGTTGGCCGCTAATTGTACTATCTTCTATCGCAGCAATTATAGTTCTAGCCGTCTATGGCATTGCTTTTCGTTGGATTCAGATTGGTGGTTTGTCGTTTCAACCTGCAGAACTTATTAAGTTTACTATAGTAATAGTAGGTGCTTTATTTTTAGCAGATAAAGTCTCGTCTAATGATCATACTGATACAAATAAAACTCTTGTACCGATTGCAGTAGGCATGTCCATTGTAGCTTTAGTAATTGTAATTTTAGAACGGGACTTGGGGTCGATGGTAGTTATGCTGGCGTCGATGTTTACGATGATGTTTGTAGCGAACGTGCCACTTCACAAACTATTATTAATTGTTACTGCCGTAGCGTTACTGGGTGGAGTGGCGATAGCAAGTCAACAGTACCGTCGCGATCGTTTGTTTGCTTTCTTAAACCCTGAAAGTGATTGTAGCTCTACCGGCTATCATGCGTGTCAGGCGTTGATCGCTGTTGGATCAGGGGGATTATTTGGATTAGGAGTTGGCAATAGCGTTCAGGCCTATGGCTATTTGCCAGAAGCATCAAACGACTCAATATTTGCAATTTATGCCGAGAAATTTGGGTTTATAGGAAGTATTATATTAATAGGGTTCTATGGTTTATTGTTGTATAGAATTTTAAGTGTTGTTCGTCGAGCGCCAGACAATGCCTCGCGTTTTCTCGCAGCTGGAGTGTTCGGTTGGCTAAGCGTTCAGAGCATAATTAATATAGGTGCTATGATAGGTTTGCTTCCGCTTAAAGGCATTACCTTACCACTTATTAGCTATGGCGGAACAAGTTTGATGTTTGTGCTTGCAGGGCTGGGGCTTGTCTATAGAATTTCGGGACTGACAGTAACTAGAAGATCGTTAAATCAAAATTCAGAAAGGAGAGGGTATGTCCAAGCAAATTATCCTAATGACGGGCGGCGGAACGGCCGGTCATATAACGCCATTACTAGCGGTCGCTAAGCAACTCGTAGCTAAATCTCCAAGTACAAAGTTGGTTCTAGTTATTGAACGCGGGAATCCAAATGAAGAGCTAATAAAAAATAGCGGCATACCGTTTATAATCCACCATATTTATGCTGGCAAGTATCGACGTTATCACAATCAAAGTTTGAAGGTGCGACTATTCGCTATTAAGAAGTATCTTTTAAATATTAGAGACGTTTTCTTCGTGTTAATTGGGCTTATACAAAGTTTCGGTTTGATGTTTAGATATCGGCCGAGCGTTGTTTTTAGTAAGGGTGGTTATGTTTCTGTACCGGTTTCGCTGGCAGCCTCTTTAACTCTACGGAAAATTGTTACTCATGATTCAGATAGTATTCCGGGGCTCGCCAATAGACTAGTTTCTAGACTAGCTAGAAGAAATGCTGTCGGTGTAATTGCAAACAACTCTTATAGCAAGAAAAAAATTGTCTACACAGGTGTCCCTGTAAGCGAAGAATATCTAAAGCGCATAGATCAGGATTCAAAAACTTCTAAAAAAGAAATTGGTTTTCCGGAGGATTGTGAATTGTTGTTTATCGGCGGTAGTACTCAAGGGGCTAGGGTGATCGATGATGCCGCGGAACAGGTCGTTCCAAAACTGCTGGAGGACTTTAGTAATCTCGAAGTAGTTCATGTTTTTGGGCGATTAAACGAATCGACTATGACTGAGAGATATCTTGGTCTGGATGAAAAATTAAAAACCAGACTACACTTAAAAGTTTTTCTTAATGATCAATATAAATATGCAGCAGCTGCAGATATAGTTGTGACTAGGGCAGGGGCAACGGCAATGGCAGAGTATGGGGTCTTAGGTAAAGCATGCATTGTCGTTCCAGCCGAACAGCTTGCAGCTGGCCATCAATTACAGAACAGTAAGGCATACATAGAAAATTCAGCAGCGCTAGTGATATCAGAAGAAAAGTTGAAAGGGGAGTTGTACGATAAAATCAGGTATTTATTACAACACAAATCTGAAAGAGTCGAACTCGGAAAAAGATTAAAGAGCATCACTCCCAGTGATGCCGCGGAACGTTTAGCTGAAGTTATTCTTGGAGAAATGTAGTGTCTAGGGAAAAGCGAAAACTAGTTACGCCAAAACTAAGCACCTATTCTTACTACAAGAGTCAGGTGAATACTGAAAGTAGGAGTAAGACCTCGAGAAGTGGAACATTAATTCGTGTTATTAGATCGATACGATCAAGACTGTCGTTCTTTAGACTAATTATATTTTTTTGTATTTTAGCTGTAATTGGATACATGTTGAGTGCCGAAACTGATCCAATAATAAGATTTTCTTCGAGTGAAGTTAATGCCCGCGACACTAGCTTATATCGTAGCGAGTCACAGAAAATCATTGGTGGATCGATATTTAATCGATCAAAGATATTATTTGATTATCAAAGTGTTGAAGAAGATATTAAAGCACGTTTCCCGGAAGTAGAGTCGCTGCGAATTAGCTTTGATCTTATAGGAAGAAAACCTGTCATTCAGCTTCAGATGCAGGAACCAGCATATTTATATCAGGCTAACGGCGCTACATGGGTAATCGATACTAGGGGTATAGCTCTAGGGCTTCGCAGTGACCTAAAGGATGCCTATGCGGCATCTTTACACACTATTGTTGACGAAGGTTCATCTAGCGGAGAAATAGGTAAGACATTGATGTCGTCTCAGCAGGTTAACTTCTTAAGCACTGTTATAAGTTTACTGGAGAAACAGCAGGTAGTAATTAGTGGCATCTATGTCCCTCAGAACCCCAAGCAGTTAGATCTGGTAGTTGCAGGTGGTGAATGGCGTTATAAGCTAAGCACGGTAGAGCAGGCGACTTCACAAGCGGGTACGTTAATCGCGGCACGAGCAACACTGGCGGCAAATGGAAATACTCCAACTGAATATGTAGACCTACGTTCTGGTGAGAAAGTTTACTGGAAGTAACTACCCGTCTCTTCCCTCTGATGTTCGTAAAATGTTCGTATACAAAAAATTAGATATATTTACTAAAAAACATATCAACATATCGAAAAAAGCAAAAGTCAAATATATGCCTGTAAGGCTAGGGTAGTAGGGAGAAAGTATAGAAAGTAATAAAGAAGGAATTATGCAAATGTTTATAGGCGGTTGTGGATAAATGTTTCACGACATTTGATTGTTATATATACAGCAAGCGACAATGTATGGGCATAGAGCTTGATGTAAGTAATGTTTATATACGCGGTAGTGCAAAATATAGCTACGCAACACAATTTTTATAAAACTCCCCCGTTACAGGAGGTATTGGTTTATTACTATTTATAGTAATTGAAAGTCGTAAAAGATATATTGTGCGACATAGTATCGGTATCTCAATATGTCCCCTAGTATATATATGTTCACGTCTCCGCCTTCAAAAAATTTTATTGTTTTTTTGTTTCCCCGCCACTACCTGCTGATCCTACTTTTAGATAAACACTATCATTTAATTTTAAGTATTTATTAACACATTAATTGTTCGCAAAATGTTCAGTATTTATTTATTTATGTGTAATTTAAAGCTAGCGCAGGTGGATAGTATCGTCGTTACCTAAAAATCCGCCTTGAGCCTTTTCGGGCTGGATGACTTGTCTGGCTAGAAAGGCTTCTGGGTTTGTGCCTTCCCTTTTCTTTCGTCTTGATCTAGTTCTCTTTCTTTTCTTTGGCGATTGTTCGTTATTGTCTGAAGACAGCGGTAACTGGCTGATACCTGGAAGAGGTATATGAGGTATTGAAGGGTTTTGATTCTGGCTGATTGGTTGCTGAGGAGCGGAGGCGGCTGTCTGATGATAGCCTACGCCCGTCTTATTACCTTTTTGGTGGTTGGTTTTGATGATTTCTTCGACTTCTGATCTTTGCAGGCTATAGCGCTGACGCGACAGATCAACAATACTCGAAGTATTGTCTTTTTGAACTGGTGGGACAGCTAAGGATTTTAACGAGAAAGCCGGTGCTTTTTCGCCGCCAATAGTAAGTGATGCTACAAAGTTTCTATTAGCAAGCAGTACGATGTCTTGAGCCTCAAACTGCGGTTCGAAGTACTTTGTTAGGAATGGGGCGTCGTCGGGACTGACGCGACCACTAATAATTGATCCGACGTTACCGAATACAGCATCACGAACAACTTGTTCCATTTGAGAGATATATTGGTTTGCCACAACAAGGTTGAGTCCGTATTTTCGGGCCTCGCTTAAAATAACCGCAAATGAATCAGTCGCAAAGTTTTGGAATTCGTCGACATATAGATAAAATGGTCGTCGGTCTTCCATCTTTGGAATGTCGGCGCGGCTCATGGCAGCAAGTTGAATCTTGGTAACCATCATAGCTCCCAGGATTGCAGCATTGTCTTCGCCTACTAACCCGCGCGACAAGTTTACTATCAAGATTTTGCCTTGATCCATTATCTCGCGGATATTAAAACTACCCTTCGGCTGACCAATAATATTTCGAATCATTGGATTGGCCGTAAAAGCACCGACTTTGTTAAGAACTGGAGCAACTGCCTCTGTAGCAAATTTTTCGTTCCAGCTGGCAAACTCGGTCGTCCAGAAGTTTTTTACGACTACGTCGTTACAATAACTGATAACTTCGTTTCGGAATTCCTTTTCAGTTAACATGCGGGTAATATCGAGCATTGTTGAGTTTGGGTAGTCTAGTAGAGCAAGAATCGTGTAGCGAAGGATATATTCAAGCCTTGGTCCCCAGGAATCGAACATTCTCTTTAATACCCCAACGAGTTCGCTAGAGATGTGGTTTTTAAGAGATGGATCGGTAACCTCAAGGGGGTTAAAGCCGATCGGGTAAGCTGTGTCGGCCGGGTTGAAATAGACAACGTCGTCGATTCGCCTGTCTGGTATGAAACTAAGCATCGAAGTGGCGTAGTCGCCGTGAGGGTCGATTACGGCAAAGCCTTGATCGTAGTAAATATCGGATAGAGTTAGAAGTTCTAGTAACTTCGACTTACCTGTTCCGGTTTGTCCGAGGACATAAATATGACGACCGCGGTCGCTGCGTAGAGCTCCGAAGACGGTATTATCGCCTCGGAAGTTAGTGACACCAAATAGGCTAACATCCTCTTCCTTTTGTTTGCCGAGGGCCGGCAAGTTCGATGGTGGCTCGCTAGTCTTGCTGGTAGCCCATACAATATTCGGTGTTTCCACGCTAGTGTGAGGTAAGTGATAAAGACTAGCTAGTTCTTCAATATTTAATATATAACCACTGTCACGAAAATTACGGTGTTTGTAATCTGTTAATTTTTCACGATCGAACGTAGCAAACTTGCTTTGGAAGCCGTTTAGGTTGGTGGAATTAAATTGCTTGAAAGCACCAACAATCGCCTGCATGCGCAGTCTGGCCGTGACTTCGTCGTTACCGCAATAAACTATTCTTACCTTCACTACAAATCCAAGCTTTAGGCTTTTTTGTTCGATAGCGGCGACTCGTGTTTTATCGCGCTCGCTAAGTTCCGGAGCGGAAGTTTTTTTGTCATCAAAGGTTGGTGGCTTTACTAGTGCCGTAATCGCCTGCCCTAGCATCGTGCCGGCGCTACCGAGAACACTTGGTCCCTTTCCGGCTTTGATTTTGGCGATGGTTTTACTGCCGCGCTTATGCCATTCATCACCAATTGGTCGTGCGATAATTTGGATCCACATTTCTTCATCGGTATTCTCGAGTTTTGCGAGAGTAGCGGTGATTCCAGCTAGTGGGTCCACTTCGAAGCTTGCGAAGGTCTTGATCGGAATTGTTTCGTCATCCGTAAGTGTTAGTTCAGCTGAGTGGATTACCTTTTGTTCTAGGTCGCGTGATGCATAGTCATCTTCCGAGATATGTATTTGGGCGGTTGGATATTGAGCGTATATTTGGCCTTCGACAAATGTGCGCAGAGGTACCGGTAGCCAAACGTAGAATCGGATTCTTTTATTAATAGCGGCAATTTCAAAGCTGATATGGTCTTGGTCTTGACCGTCCTTCCAAAGCTCTTTGGCTGGCTTTAAAATACCATGCAAAGCCGCAAACATCTGTTCGGCGGCTAGTTCTTTTTTGTCGTTAGTTCGAGGTATTTCAACCAGAAGCAACATCGTTTGTGCTGCTGGCTTTTTTTCGTTTTTTGATCTTCGTAGTGCCACCGTATTATTCTTTTCTGCAAATTTTAACTATTAGCATTATAAGTGTTTAAGAGCCAATTTAATAGAGGTAATCTAGACTAGAGATAATGGTCAAATCGACCATTTGCTGTATCTTGAAAGTCTCTAACCGTAGGTTCGCCCCAGCCATGAGTAAACTTTTCGCGTAGCTCCTGGCCTACTATAAACGCATCCATATTTCTCCCCCAGTCCCCAAGAATTACAGATGTGGGAATGGATAGTGTTTCTATTTCTTGACCTGGCTTTACTCCACAAAGATTTGATAGTGTTGGATAGAGAGGCTGAGGGCTATGGCTATTAATAAGTAGCGAAAGAGCTGATTGCGCTGCAAGTGATTTACGATTTTCATAGTTTCCGTCCATTCCATTAGCTATTCCAAGTACACCCGCCATCCATCCTTCTTCCAGATCTGAGATTCTCCAGTACAGCCCATTAGCTTCAGATTCTGTTAGTTCTCTCCCTTCACACTCGATTCTGATAATAGGTTGAAGAGCTGCAAAGCAATCGCCCGTTGTCCTTTTAGAATGAAATTCTATAGACTCCAATAATGCATTCTTTGGTAGTGTAATATTTATCGTTTTTTTAGCCATAAAGCGCAGGTCTAGTTTTGGTCTAGGCAAGTGTATAAGTAGCTTTGGCAACACGCTTGAACTGAGGTTTGCCCTGTAGGTTTAGAAGAATAGTAGTTTCCTTAACCTGTCGGCTCTTTAGTACTCGCTTGACGATCTCGTCACGGTGCAGAGCTCCGCCTTCTTTCTTAAGAACATCGGCGATCATGTCGGCGACTGTTCCCTTTTTGTAGCCCCACTCGTTTAAGGCGTAAATTCCTCGGCCGATAAGCACAAAGCGCTTGTCCTTGATTAGTTCATTATGAATAGCCTGGGTTGTAACATCTTTGCGTTTAAAAGATGAATCTTTAATGTTCTTAGCGATCTCATTAAAGTGCATTGGCTTGTCGTGTTCCTTTAAGACAACATAAATCTTGTCGCGGATGTTTTTTGGGTTAACTAGTGGCCAGCGAGATAGTCCCCAGCGATTGTTAAGGGTAGAAAGTTGTTTGCTAGTGCTAGCGAGGGCAGTAACGTGCGAATCAGTGCTGTGACCAGTTTTTTCGCGAATTTTGTCAACAGTTACTGGTTCGCCGATAGTTTTTATTGTTTCAATAATCTTATTCACGTGTTCTCGAATGCTCTTTTCGTCGTGGATTTTCTTGTTTCCTACGGCATGAAAGTAGTGGTCGTTATCTTCAATAACGGCAAGGCCTGGGCTAAGTTCAGCTAGGAACGCAACGCGCGATTGATCGATCTTTGACCCTTCGGTTGTAAGGCGCGATGCAACTTCGCTAATTCGAGCAATATTTCCCATTTCTTCAAGATGAGCAAGAATTGCCTTCTCGACATCTTTGATAAGTGGAAGATCTTTCGCAGCAGCAGCTTTTAACTTCGTAACAACGGCTTTTTCAAGCTGTCGGACGCGCTCACGGGTAATGCTAAGTAGTTCCCCGATTTGCTCCAAGGTTTCACGGCGATCATACAAACCATAGCGGCGAGCAACAATTTCTCTCTCGCGCTCACGTTCAATAGTGGCCAATACATCATCGATGATTTTAGCTATGTCCACCTTTGGCATTACAGTTGCTTCGTCCATTAAAAACCTCTTATTTCTTTAATAATTATGTTAATTATATCACAAGTGTATATTAGTGTCAAACAGATGTTTATACATGTATATATTAGCATGATTTGGCTAGTTCTGCGTAAAGCTTTTTTAGCAATATTACGACAAAACATAGTGGTATATCTGTAAGTATTGTGGATAAGTACACTGTTTAGCTTTTCGTCCTATCTTTGGACTCATCAGAACGACTTATATTCGTTGAAGCTTCTGCACGAGGGGTTTTGATGTATGGGATGCCCCAGAGATCGTCACGAAGTGACCTTATCTTAGAACAGATATTCTCTCGCGGGTTTCGGTGTATTGATACTAGAGACTATCTTCGGGTGAAGTATGCCTCCAGGTAGTAGATCACGAACATGATGTACATTGCGGTGAACGATGCATCTGCTAGTTTCGCCACTTTGCTCGTGTGATCATTCTTGATATTGAGTGCGATGTTTGTCACGGCTGCAATCGTCAATGCCAGGAAGAACCCAGCAGCTACCAAGTACCACAACATATCAAACCTCTTCTCGTGCGAGGATCCATCTTTGAATCCTATCTTTATATTATAACAAGATAAGTTAGTATTGTCAATAACTACTAGGTTGACTACTTTTTCTTGCGGGAGGATTTTTTGACGGTGCGTTTGGTGGTCCGCTGTCTAGCGGATGGAGCGGCTTTTGGTTGCTCCACCTGCCCTGTCACCCATATTTTTCATTCTTAAAAATTGGTCGACCCCGCCTCAACTTGGTCGCTTACGCGATCCATGTTTCCGGCCTTGCGAAAAGCCACGGGCTTTTCTCACCTTTGCTGGGGCTTCGGCGATTAACTTCTTGGCTTGTTCTTCTGTAATAGTTTTTGGGTCTGTGTCTTTGGGAATTTTGGCGTTCTTTTTGCCATCGGTAATGTATGGGCCGTATCGACCGTTTAACACCTTAAGGCCATTGCCGAAGTCACTAATATTCTTTTCGGCTTCAGATTTTAGTTTGGCGGCATAAAGCTCCAACGCTTCCTCAGTGGTAATAGTGTGAGGATCAAGGGGTTTGATACTAATAAATAGTTTATCTACCTGGATATACGGTCCGAATCGACCGACATTGGCCTTTATATCGACGCCGTCAGAAGTTTTTCCAACTACCCGTGGAAGTTTAAAAGCATGAAGAGCTTCTTCAAGTGTAATAGTTTCGATTTTTTTGCCTGCAGGCATTGGCGCGAACTGCGGTTTCTCGTTCTTGTCTTCCCCGCCACCTAACTGCAACATCGGTCCAAAGCGACCAAAACGCGCCAAGATTGGTAGCCCAGACTTAGGGTCGGTACCGACTTCACGGGCCTGAGCAACGTCGGAACGTTTAATGTCACCAGATTTTTCAATAAGTTCGTGGAACGGAGTATAGAACTCTTGCAACATGTCGTTTCGCGCCAGCTTTTTCGCAGCAATTAGGTCGAATTCTGTTTCAACATGGGCGGTAAAGTCATAATCGACAACCTGTGAAAAATTGTTGGTTAAAAAGTCGGTTAACACTTCTCCACCAGGGGTCGGGACGAGCTTGCCGCGGTCGGAACCAGTTTTTTCTTGAACAATTTCGCGTTCAACGGCGTTGTCTTTTAGGTTTAGGACAATAACGTCGCGTGGCGTGCCTTCGTCTTCGCCTTTGACGGCGTAGCCGCGGACCTGAACGGTGTTAATGATTGTGGCGTATGTTGAAGGTCGACCGATACCGAGATCTTCAAGTTTTTTGACCAACGCGCCTTCGCTGTAGCGGGCCGGTGGCCGGGCAAAGATTTGTTTGGCAGATGCGGAGTCCAGCCCTAGTGTGTCGCCCGAAGAAACTGCTGGCAAAATATCGGCATCTTTTTTGCTACCGCCATAAACCTTTAAGAATCCGTCAAAAATAATAACTTCGCCCTTGGCTTCGAAGACTTTATCGGACGTTGAAATTTTTATCGTAACGACGGTTTTTTCTAGTTTGGCAGGTGACATCTGGCTAGCAAGTGTGCGGCTACGGATAAGGTTATAGAGCTTTTGATCATATTCATTACTACTGGCATGTTCCAAGGCTATGTTGGTTGGTCGAATGGCTTCGTGAGCTTCCTGGGCGCTGGCGTTTTTTGTCTTAAATGTTCGGACTTGAGAATATTCTGGGCCAAAAGTGCTCTTAATATAATCTGTTGCGGCAGCTATTGCTTGTCCTGATAACGACACCGAGTCGGTACGCATATAGGTAATTTTGCCGTCTTGGTACAGCTTTTGAGCCGCCGACATGGTGGCTTTGGCGCTAAAGCCGAGGCGGCTGTTGGCGTCTTGTTGCAGGGTGCTGGTCGTAAACGGTGCGCCAGGATTCCGGACGCTAGGGCTGGTGGTTATATCACTAACTTGGAAGGTTGCGCCGATTAGGGATTCTAGAAAAGCTTTAGCCTCTGGTTCGGTAGCAAAACGCTGCGGCAACTCGGCTTTTAAGGTGTCTTTTCCGGCAGTGAACTCGGCGGTAATCTTAAATTCGGCAGATCCTTCAAAAGCCGCAATCTCGCGTTCGCGTTCGACTAATAAGCGTACGGCTGGCGACTGCACTCGGCCGGCCGATTTACCGCCGGGTACTTTTTGCCAAACTACTGGCGAAAGTTCAAAACCAACAATCCTATCTAGGATTTGACGAGCTTGTTGGGCTTGAACCAGCGACATGTCGACGGTTCGCGGGCTTTTAAGGGCTTCAGTAATCGCATCTTTAGTTATTTCATGAAAGACGATGCGGTTTGTTTTGGCGGGGTCTAGGCCTAATACTTCACAGAGGTGCCAGGCAATCGCCTCGCCTTCGCGGTCTTCGTCGGTTGCTAGCCAGACGGTCTTGGCGGCTTTTACGGCTTTTTTTAGTTCGGCGACGGTTTTTCTCTTCTCGCTATCTATTTCATAAATGGTGGCGAAGCCGTTTTTTACATCGATCGGCTCAATGCCACCCCTAACCTTCTTAGCAATCGAACGGATATGCCCGATGCTGGAGAGTACCTTAAAGTCGCTACCGAGGTATTTCTCGATAGTTTTAGCTTTTGCGGGTGACTCGACTATAACTAGGTTATTCATATTATTGAGCTTACGGCTTAGTGTACTACACGACTTGCTACCCTACCGCATTTGAGCTATAAAAAGCAAGTTTTTATTAATAATATGGAGAACCCCCGAGGTTTGAACCTGCGGGGGCGCTCTTCTTTTTCGCTGGAAGTCATGTTGATCTGGCGGCTTCTTTCTTGTGCTCACGGTAGGCCTCCATGAAGAGGCCGGCCATTTCCGCGATCCAGTTTCCCAGATCACGGAGCTCCCTGAGGCTCCACACCAGAACACAGGCCACTCCACAGAGTGCATATCCAACCCCCGCTCCAACCATCAAGGCAGCGAGCACGAAGCCAATGTCTGACTTATCGACAGCGGGGTCGAGGACAGAGGCGATCAGTGTTACGATCGCCATCGCAATGACAATCGTTTTTAGGAGATTCTTGATAGTGCTGGCCGAGACCTTCCCGTATGCCACCGTGACGATGGCGGTGAGGTAACTCCCGACTAGCATCCAAAATATCCGAGTAACCATAACATACCTCCAAGTTGTAGAAGAACGTAATGTTACACTAACATAAAGTAATAAAAAAGCAATAGCCTAGCAGTCAGTGCCCTATATGGCTGTCCACTGATTGCCGCCAAGGGCTTTGATGCTGCTATTGATTTCGAGCATGGTCATGGTTTCAAAAAATACTGGATCCGGTAATTTGGACAGTTTTAGAAGTTCTTCACCAGATATGGAGTCGTGTTTTTTAAGGATATTTAAGATTGCTTGCTCTTCTTCTGTATAGGCGGTAGTGTCGGCGATCTTTTTTGAAAGCTTCCAACCGAGAGCGTCATATATATCTTGGGCGCAGGTTACGGGAACGGCGCCGATCTTTAGTAGATTGTTTGTTCCACCAGATAGCTCACTAGTGATATTACCCGGCACAGCAAAGACAGTTCGGCCTTGTTCGAGGGCATGGCGAGCGGTGTTTAGGCTGCCGCTGCGAATTGCGGCTTCGGTTATTAAAACGCCGTCTGATAAAGCCGAGATCAATCTATTGCGGATCAAAAAGTCGTATTCACGTGGCGAATCTTCACCAGGTTTTTCGCTAACTAAACTGCCACCACTAGCGACGATTGCTCTTGCTAACGGTTCATGACTTCTTGGATATACTTTGTCTATACCGCCCGGTAATACGGCGATAGTTAAGCCTTTAGCGTCTAGCGCGGCTTGATGAGCAATGCTATCGACGCCCAGCGCAAGACCAGAGACTATCACTACCCCGTCGGCGGCCAGCTCGCTGGCTAGCTTCTCGGTAATATGTTTGCCGTAAGGCGAAACTCTTCGGCTGCCAACAACCGCAATGGTCGGTAGTTTTGCAAATTTTCGGATGTCCTGACCTTTTATAAAGAGTTTTTCTGCTGGGTCGACAATAGACGTTAGTTTCTTGGGAAGATCCTTCTTTTCAAGCGTAAGCGATATGTTGACTTTATTCAAAATATGTTTCTTTGTATTGACATTAGGCTACTTATTTGCTATTATTGCAAACCGAAGTCTATTTTATAGTCTTCTGCACCTTATAATTCTAACATTTGTTAGATTGAATTAGAGCGCCATGGGCGTTATAAGTAGCTACCCTCCACTTACTCGTTCGTCTCTGTATATCAGAGGCAACGCTCTAATTCAGACTAATCCCTTTAACTACTCACCCCTCTGGTTTTCGGACCGGTTCGGTGCTTCACTTTAACGTGGACGGCGAGTCCTCAAAGACGGATTTATCCGACGCGTTTACTTGTTTATTAACAAGTTTTCAAACGACGTTTTCGCCTTGGTGGGGTTAAAGGGTGTAATTTGGGCTTGACTAGTTCGAGCCCGTATAGAACCTCCAGCGGTGCCCACCCCCTCTGGAGGTTCTTTATTTTTGACATTGCACCATGCTTTATAGCACTAGCAAAGCTAGAGCCAAACTCCAAGTCCAAAACAAGAGCTCCGGGAATAAGATGTATTGACATAAATAGAGCATAGTGTTATAATGATTTTCCTAAACTGCAAATAACAGCAGTTTTGTTATTTGACTGTACGAGATTGAGTATTCCCTTCTTTAATTCTTCGGAGACCTAAGCGCTAAAATATTAGCTTTTTGGTCTCCGAAGGGTTCCGATGCACATGTAGTGCAACCATGAGGGGAGAAAGTAGAATCAGATGAGCTGCGACTGTGTGAACCTGGTGATCAGGTTGACGTTCAGTGCGAACGAGATCACCATCAAGATCCACGACGCCGAGGGCGAGATCATGCGTCACCAGGTGTCGATCATGAAGGTCGAGATGGAGTTCTCCGATGATCCCACCATCAAGGCCAAGCAGATGCACCAGATCGCAGAGATCAAGGTGCGTATCGCACGGCGCAGGGCCCAGATCGCTCGACTGACCGTCGAGCTCATCGGGTTGGACGCCGAGATCATGAACGCCATCGAGGCAGCGCGTCGTTGCCAGATGGACGACTACGCCAGCGCCTTCGCTGGTCGTGGCTTCCGGGTCAGGAACTTGAACCTTGATGATCTCAACGACATCTTCGGCAGCGCCGTCAACATGGATGATGTCGTCGATGCGATGCGACGTCCCTGATCCTCGATGACACCAACGACCCCGTGGGAGCCGACAAGGCTTCCACGGGGTCAACCCCGCTCTCTCGTACAAAAATCACACCCCGTCCAATGGACGGGGTGTCTTCATAATTTTTTCAAAATTGCTACTTAGATGAAATTGCGGTGATGGCTCTTTCAATAACTTCAGGGAGCTTTTTGGCTTCGGACTTAGAGAAGTCTTGCAGTACAAAATCAGCTAGATCCATCTCGGCTGGAGTTTTTGGGCCTACACCGATTCGAACACGTTTAAAGCCTTCACCGACGTGAGTAATGACCGATTTTATACCATTATGTCCAGCGTCGCTGCCGCCAACCTTGACGCGAATCTCGCCAAACGGAATGTCAATCTCGTCATAAACAATCGTAATATCCTCGGGAGAAAGTTTATAAAAATCCATCAATGCCCGAACAGCCTGGCCACTACTGTTCATATAAGTTTGCGGCTTAGCTAAAATAACCTCTTGTTTCTTGACGCTGGTTATAGCGACTTCGCTTTTTAGATCCTTTTTTAGGTTCCAACCGGCGCCGCAGTCTTCTGCTAGTTTGTCGATGACCATAAAACCGAGGTTGTGGCGGTTCTTGGCATAAACCTCAGTGATGTTGCCAATACCAACAACTAGTCGTTTTTTATTGAAGCCGCTAATAGAGTAGCGCTGAGATATTGGAGATACGAATTTGTCGCGGCTTAGGATTCCCATTATTTACTCTCTTTCTTTATTTTAAAATTAGGTACTTGTTCTGGTCGCAGTCGGTTCTTCCAGCTGTATGGATCAGCCTTCTTGCGGTCAACGTGTTTCTCTAGGTACGACATATTAATTGCCGTTCCAGCAAAGCCAAATTCGTTACGTAGCTCTTTTTCAAGGAAACGCTTGTAGCTCCAATGAAGTAGCTTAGTGTGCGCCCCGAATAGCTTAAAGGTTGGCGTCTTTTCATCTGTTATTTGAGTCATGTAGTTTAGTTTTGGGTGGCGGTTTTTAAGACCAGCTGGTGGGTGGCGGTGAATTTGGTGTTCGAGCCAAGAGTTGAGTTTGCTGGTGGCGATTTTAGTAGTTCGAGCTTCTGCGATTTCGCTAGCTAGCTCAAAAATCTTAGTAATGTTTTGGTCCTCTTTGGAGCTTGTAAAAATCAGCGGCGCCCAAGGAATAAATTCGAATTCGCGGCGAATTCGGGCGGCAACGGTGTCGCGACTAAAAGCATCTTTTTCTTCAAAGCTGTCCCATTTGCTAACGGCAATGATTAGCCCCTTGCCCGCTTCTTTAATAAGGCCGCCAATTTTTTGGTCAATTTTTGATTCGAGGTCATTAACATCAAGCACAAGTACGCAAATGTCGCTTTCTTCGATTGCGCCAAGTGTTCGAAGTACTGAAAACTTTTCGATGCCAACTTCGATCTTGCCACTGCGACGAATACCGGCGGTGTCAAGAAGTTCAATCTCGCGTTTTTGATATTTAATAACTGCACGATTGACGTCGCGGGTAGTACCAGCTCGGTCTGCTACGATAGCTTGTTGCTTTTTACCAAGGGCGTTAAAAAGTGCTGATTTTCCGACGTTTGGGCGACCTAAAATTGCCAAACGGATTCTATCGTCGTCTTCGGTAATAGTAGCTTTCGGCAAGTTACTCGTAACAAATTCAAGCATCTCGTGAATGCCATCATTTTGGGTAGCGCTGGTATAGATAATCGGCTTAATGCCCAAGCGTTCGAAGTGGTCAAGATTTAGACGATGCGCTTGGTCGACCTTGTTGATAATTAGTCCGACTGGCTTTCGGCTTTTTAGAGCCATTGTGGCAACTCGACGATCTTCCTCGGTGATTTGCGGTGTGGCTTCAACGACCACTAGAATTAAATCAGCGCTATCGGCAGCTTGTTTGATCTGTTCTTGAATAGTTAGCTCAAATTCGTCTTCAGCGGTTTTTAGGCCGGCGGTGTCGACGAGCCAAAAATTATGGTCTTTGTGGCTAGCTTTGGCGGTAATACTATCGCGGGTTGTTCCTGGCTCCATAGCCACCACAGCCTCTCTTCGGCGTAGAACCGAGTTAAAGAGACTACTCTTGCCGACATTAGCCCGCCCGACAATAGCTACAATTGGAACTTTTTTAGAACTCATTGGTGCTATTATAGCACATCCACCTCTGAAAATTCGCCTTTTTCTTGATTTGATGGCAAAACATAATTTCCGAATTTTGTGCGGTGCAGTTTGGTGACTACAAAGCCAATGGCTTGGAAGGTGCGACGGATTTGGCGGTTGCGGCCCTCGGAT
>CAZKOX010000004.1:0-31209 GCA_964554485.1 uncultured Candidatus Saccharibacteria bacterium
ACCGTACATATCCTGAAGTAAGAAATGCATTTTCCAAACACGGTGGAAATATTGCTGAAAAAGGAGCTGTAGCTTTTCAGTTTAAAAGATGCGGTCTAATAAGAGTGAAGGCATCTGGAGAAGATGCATTACTGACAATTATTGATGCCGGTGCGAATGATGCGTTTGAGGATGAAGATGAGATTACTGTATATACAGAACCTGCCAGCCTTGCTAGTGTTCGCAATAAAATAAAGGACGTAGGTTTAGAGGTTACTGAGTCTGAGCTAACTTATGAGCCCAACACTACAATAGAACTTGACGAAGAAACCACCAGTAAGGTCATGCGCGTCATGGAGGCACTTGAAGACCTTGATGATGTGGTAAACACACACACAAATTTAGCATGAGAATAATTGGAATTGACCCAGGTACCGGGATTTTAGGCTTTGGTGTTATTGAAGTACTAAAAGGTCAATTGTCATTGGTTGACGCCGGGGTTATAAAAACACCATCAACAGATTCGGACGCTGATCGACTAAAAACTATCTTTGAAGAGTTAACGTCTGTTATTAAGTCAACCAATCCAACAGTAATGGCCGTAGAGAAACTATTCTTTGCACAAAACGTAACAACCGCCATGACTGTTTCTCAGGCACGAGGGGTAGTACTATTAATTGGTGTACAAGCTGGGCTTTCGATTTCTGAATATACTCCCCAGCAGATAAAACAAGCTCTAACTGGTTATGGTAAGGCCGACAAAAAGCAAATTCAAGAAATGGTAAGAGTTATTTTAAAACTAAAGCACACACCTAAACCAGACGACTGTGCTGATGCTATAGCCGCGGCTATCTGTCATAGCATGACTGTGCGATAATAAGATTGATGATATTGACACTTGAGGGAATAGTAACCGAAAAATTGATCGACCAGGCGATAGTCGATGTGTCTGGCGTTGGTTATGGAGTTCTGATGTCTCCAGATTGCTTGTCAAATTTATTGATCGGTGAAAAGTCCAAACTTTATATACACGAACACATTCGTGAGAGTAGCGATGACCTATTTGGATTTACAAGTTTAGATGAAAAAATGTTTTTTGAACTGCTGTTGAGCGTAAGCGGGGTTGGCCCAAAGATGGCGCTAAGTATCATGTCTGTCGGGGATATTGATGAAGTCAGAAAGGCCATATCTAGTGGAGATTTGAAGTTTCTGCAAAGCGCAAGCGGCGTTGGTCGAAGAGTTGCCGAACGAGTGGTCGTTGACCTTAAAGATAAGGTTGGCTTTGCCGGAAGCGCTGACATAGCCAGCTTACTTGGTGCAACAAAAAACAATAAGGATGAAGCCACTCAAGCACTAATGGCGCTCGGGTACTCTCTGCAGGACGCCACCGATGCGCTGGATGATATAGACAGCAAGTTACCATTAGATGAACGTGTAAAACTGGCCCTAAAGAATAAAGGTTGATTTCTATGGCAATAGAAAGAATCGTAACATCCACCACTACCGACGAGCCCGAAGATAAGGCTCTGGAAGTAAGTTTACGACCACACGACTTTGCAAACTATATTGGTCAGGATCGATTAAAGAAAAATTTAAAGCTAGCTATTGATGCTGCCAAAAAACGCGGCGAACCAATTGACCACGTTCTGCTTTATGGTCCTCCTGGGTTAGGGAAGACAACAATGGCTACTGTAATCTCTACTGAGATGGGCGCGAATATTCGTGTCACTTCCGGACCGGCCATTGAAAGATCTGGAGACCTCGCAAGCTTATTAACCAACCTTAGCGATGGAGATATTCTTTTTATTGATGAGATACATCGACTTAATAGAAATGTTGAAGAGGTTCTATACAGCGCCATGGAAGATTTTAAGCTCGACATAATGCTTGGTAAAGGCCCGAGCGCCAAAAGCTTAAGGTTAGACCTTCCTAAATTTACAATCATTGGAGCAACTACGAGAACTGGTAACTTAGCGGCGCCACTTCGTGATCGCTTCGGAATGCTTCACCGTCTTGAGTTTTATACAGAAGAAGAAATTGAGAGGATAATTCAGAGATCTGCGAAAATCCTAGGAATAAAAATTGACAAAAAAGCTACCGAGGAACTAGCCAAAAGAGCAAGACTAACTCCAAGAATTGCGAACCGGTTATTAAAACGAGTGCGTGATTATGCGGAGGTGCACGGCAGCGGGGTTATAGATGAAAAGATTAACAACGAAGCATTGCAACTTCTTGAAATTGATAGTCTCGGACTTGATCCGGCAGATAGAATGTTGCTGAATGCCGTTATCGATAAGTACGATGGTGGTCCAGTCGGGCTTGATACGCTGTCAGCTATTACTGCCGAAGAAAGGGTTTCGATCGAGGATTTCTACGAGCCGTATCTTATGCAGATTGGCCTAATTGAACGCACACCGCGTGGTCGAATTGCGACCCACCAAGCCTATAAGCATTTAGGTAAACAACCAAAAGGTCAATCGAAACTTATTTAGTCGAATGCCCGCATATAGCCGCGCTTAACCCAGGTTTGAGTAAGGTTGTCGCTACCTGGTACAGATGCTGTAAAGTTGATGACTGCATTGCTTCCGAGATAAATTGATTGACCGGCTACGGCGCCAATAGCCCCATTGTTCGATACACTAACTCTTGACCATCGTGCATAAAGGACGCTACCTGGCGCGCTGCCATTATTTTCAAGCTCGATTTTTGTAACATTTTGGCTATTTTTTAGATTAGTACCAGTTACTGTAGTACAATCTGGCGTACAACTAGCACTACTCCAATAAGCTATTAAGTAAATTCCCGTGCCCACATTATTTACTTTCACGGTGCCGTTATTGCTAAACTCTGCACCACTACTGCCGTCAACCATTATTACTGGCATTGTAGCTCCAAGTGAATTTGGCACTACAAATTTTGAGTTATTTCCGACCGTTAAATTTCCGGTTATCCAGACATTCCCAGAAAGGTTTACCGTGCAATTATTACTCATTGTGATGTTTCCGGTAATCTTAACGTTTGCTGGCCAAGTTTTTGTCTGGTTGTTACCGCAGGCTATTGTTGAGTTGGTCGAGGCTAGAGTTTGGGTAATGGCAGCTTTTTGTCCATCGCGGTCATAGTCGGGGAGGGTTAGGGGTTCGACCGTTTGGTTCGGAACAAGCCCAGGGTTATACATTCTAGAAGAGATGGTTTGATTAGTGGCTCTAACATCGGCATAAATTTTACCATTAGTACCGATGGTGATAGGCTGCCCATTTTCTCCAGGCGCACAGACTCTTGGATAGGTGGCATCTGCAACAACCGGGCAATTAGTGTGTGCTACTCGAACATTCATTGCGTTAGCAAGAGGAGTTGTTGAGAGACCAATCTGCGCATTACTTGCTACAGAGATCGCTCCATTAACAACAACGTCTCCGCCTGTGATTTTGGCATTATTATTAAGAATTAAGCCGCCAACTCCTGTAACAACTGAACTTGGGCCAGTTCCAGACGTAACTGCCTGAACATCAAGTTTAAACTTTCTAGTTATTTTTGGAGTAACAGATGTTGATGGTGAGTATGTTCGTGCCGTAACTGCCAATACTTTTTTGTCGGCTGTAGCCCCGTTTTCAACTACGGTCTCGTAGGTTGTTTTTATACTACCGTTGTCTAGGATTGTTACTTCATTTGAGGTTCCTGTCCATGATGGGCTGGCGTTCAGTAAACGTAAGCTTTCGTCCATTCCAGCATCAACTGCGAGTTGAGCGCTGGTTCGATAATTTTCGCGCGTAGATAAGTTGTAAGTTGTTAGAGAAAAGGAACCGACAATAACTATCAAGGCAATAATAAATGCGATTGTTAACACAAGTACGGGCATAATAAAACCCTGTTGCTTATTATTAGAGCTTTCTCTCATGTTAATAATTCCTCAAAGTAGTTTGTATTGAATTATTCAGTGTAATTGTCTTACCGTATGTTTTTCTAGACATCGCAATGGTTAATTTTACTGATCTCGCGGCCGTCGGGTCGGTAGTAGCTGTATTGTTTATGTCAAAAAACTCGAGTGTGAAGTCCTGAATATTAGAAGTGTATATTTTATCATTTGGACACGAAGGCGATGAATTAGCTGAAGGACAAGTAGTGGTAACTGTGTTGCCGGTGGCGCTGGTATTCTTCAAGGTTCTTCGATAAAGATCACTGCCTTGAATGAAATATATATATTGATTGCGGAAGGGGTATCCAGTTGAGTCGTCATAGATAATGTCGTGAGCGGAAGTAATAGCCGGTGAGTTAATGATAATCTGATTGTTAGCGTCACTCGTTATCCAGCCTCCTACCGGAGCATTTAAGTCAGTAATACTATTAGTCAACGCAATACCGTCTGCTAGGCGAATATCATCAACGAAGGTACGTAACACAAAGTGTGATTCAACAGCTAATTCTGCTGCAGCTCGACTCCTAAATACATCAGCCACATAACCGAGAGAAAAGGCTACAAGTACGGTCGATAAGACTGAAGCGATGCCGATCGCCAGCATTAATTCGACCATTGAAAAACCAGCCTGCTTTATTCTCACTGTCCTACTCCCAGTTCACCCACTATAGTTTTGTAGGTTAAGGATCTTGTTTGACTATAGTCTCGATAAGATATGTCGATAACAACCTCTGCTTGCCCGGTAGTAGGAATAGAAACGGTATAGGTAGCCGTCTTTGGGCTTGATATTTCTGATGATAATTCTGATGAAAAATCCACAGTTCCGGCACTTAAGCTATTAAACCCAGCACTTCTTATCTGTTCAATTTTATTGCTAGCAATGATGTTAATGAGCGATAGATCGCGAGCACGATTATTGAGGACAATTAGGTTTTTTATACTGCCAGCAATAGCAGGTACGGCTAACGCGAATACACCAAGAGATACGAGTATTTCTATGATCGTAAAGCCGTTCTGCTTTTTTGACATAAGCTTATTGTATAACGATTTTATGATCACCACTATAGGAAGCAGTCATGGACAGTCATTGTATACTAATATTAGTTATGCAATCCACAACTCAAAGACCAAAACCATATGACTTAATAGAATTTGATGATGATGAGAATGTTATTTGTGAGATAAAAAAGCATTACTTTGGGTTGTTCCTTGTTTATTTCACAGGATTGGCACTAGCGCTTACTATACTCGTTGTAAGTACGGTTATAAGTCTATGGCTTGAGGACAAATCAACAAGCACGCTAAATACCTCAAATGGTAGTTGGGTGGTTATGCTTGTCGGCATTATCGCGTCGGTAATAATCATTGGTCTAACATTTATTTACGCATATATATTCAAAAGTAACGTAGTGGTCTTAACAAATGAAAAAGTTGCTCAAATTATCTACAAAAGCTTATTTGATCGAAAGGTTTCCCAGCTAAATATTTCTGATGTTCAAGACGTTACTACTAGTCAAAAAGGTGTATTCGCTAGAACATTAAACTACGGAACAATCGTTATTGAAACTTCAGGCGAGCAGCAAAACTATACATTTACTTTTGCACCCAGACCTCATGACTGCGCCAAAGAAATTATTGCCGCTCACGAGTCTAATGTTAAAAGATTCGGAAATTAGTTTTCGAAAGGATTTGTTCGACCATTATCGAACAATGCTTCAATAGAGATATTTCGTCCTTCTAGCTCTTTGAGTTTTTGTACACTCTCGGTGTCGTTGGTTGTTCGCTTGATCTCACTTATTTTCTGATCTATCTGTGCCTGAGTTGGTTCTAGTCGCGACAGGTAGCCGATTCTAACAACTAAGTAACCTGCCAAGCATGCAAAAATTAATAGAAATAACAAAGCTGAATGTTTAATAACAAATATCAGAAGGCTACTTAGGTATTTTTTTAATTGGTTAAGATTATTTTTCATGGTTTTACGAATATATTCATGGTTAATGTTAGGGAATAACCACTAATACTTCCAGTGGCAGTTTTTAGTGGTGAGACCTGGAGGGTTTTTATTTGCATAGTTCGACGATTCTTCTCAACAGCTTCGAGGAATCCAAGCAGTTGTTTATATGTTACACCCGACCCACTTGCACCACCGCGCCGATCAATTTGAGATAGGCTTACCTCGATACCTAATAGCCCGGGAATATTAACAACAGGCTTTGCCTGGGTGATTGCATTTGCATTGGTTGCTGCCGCGCTAGGTGTGGTTCCTGCTACAGTTTTTCCAGTGGTATTTTTTCCAAGTTCAGATGCAGGAAAGGTCATGGTATTAATAGTTACACCGATCTCTTCAGATATTTTTAGTAGTTCGCCGATGGCGTTTGCCTGGTCTTTACTTTTCGGGACTACTTTATCAAGTAAATCGCGGGTCGAGGCGTTCTCTTTTAGATATTTAGCAGCTTGTTGATTAACATTTCTTTTTTCTTCAAGTCCGATAGTGTCAAGTTTTAAAGCGACCAAACCATCGGCCTTTTTGGAGAGCCAGATGTTTGTATAGACGGTTAAGGCGACCGAACCTGCGCACAGAATAAATAAGGTTGCAATCAGCAAATAAAATAATCGTTTTGGGTTAATCATTGCTGAACTCCTTGTGCGCTTACTGAGTTAAGGAACAGAAACTTAGCGTCTTCTTTGAACAATGCTCTAAGCTGCACGTTACAACTATCCTTGCCATCGGTACCTGTTTGGCAAGTAACCTGAATAATATCAGCTTTATCAAACAACTCATTAGTTGGGTCTTCAAGATTGACTTGAATTGTTGGCGCAATGCTTGCGGCGGTAGTGGTAAAGTCGAGATCGAGAGCATTGTCGGTGTCTGACAAGCTAATAGAATTTAGGGTTGCACCAGTTGGTGTTACGCCACCTATTTGCTGTAGTAGTTCGGAAAATAGAACTTGGTCGCTAAGTATCTGTACAACAGTCTTTAAGTTACTTGAGAATGTTTTATACTCAGCCTCTACTTCACTCAGTTTAGCGTCGGCAATAGATTCTTCTGTCTGTGCTTTAGAGGCAGCTGCGGACTTTGTGGCATTATTGATGAAGAAATATCCGGTCGCGCCGATGGTTAAAATCCCAAGAATTGCTAATAAACAGGAAATATTCCAACGAAGTAAGACGTTATTGCGTCTACCGTAATTTCTATCCTGCTTAATACTATTTGGAAGAAGATCAATCATGATTTAAGCTCCGCATCGGTAATAAGTGCTAAGCCGCTACAAGTTGCATAAATGGCAGTTTCAGCCTGGCTTGGTGGCTGCAGTTTGCCGAAGTCGATATTCTGCCACGGATTACATAAACGTGTTGGTACGCGTATATGGTCGGTTATGTAGGTACTCAAGCCAGGAAGAGTTGCGCCACCACCAAGGATAATAATTTGTCCAATCTCACCCTCAGGGGAATGCTCAGCGTAGTAACGTTGAACTTTCTTGACTTCATTTATTAACTTTAACAGCTCACTTTCAATTGCTTCCGAGATGTCCTTTTGTTTTTTACTGAGCTCGAGTCCGTAGCGGTTTTTTATGGTATAGGCTTGTCGAGATGATACTCCTAGTTTTTCTGATATTAGTTCAGTTATTTTGTCGCTGCCACAGTCTGCAGATCCTGTGATTCTAGCGGTTTTGCCATCGAAGATTGAAAGATCAGCTGCTGTTGACCCAAAGTCGATAATAAGAGTAACAACATCCTCGACTGGTTCGGAGTGGGCGACAACTCGAGTTACAGATGTAATGTTTGTTTCAATAACCGCTACTTCAAGTCCCAGTGCGTTTGTTACTACGAGGTACGAGTCAACAATATCCTTTGGTACAGCGACTAACAAAATCTCGACAGAGTCATCCTTAAGAGTTCTCATGATCTTATAGTCAAAATAGAGTTGGTCGAGTGGAACGGGAATTGAGTTTGTCGCTTCACTTATCACAGCTTCCTTGATATCTTTGGAATCCATTTTTGGTAGGGTAATAATTCGGCTAAAACAATGTTCGTTTGGAAGAGATAGCGCAACTCGTCGTGTCGATATAGACCCCACGGTATTTTTTGTAATAAGCTCGTAAATTGATTTAGTTACCGATTCTGGGTCGACAATCAGGCCATTCTTAATCGCTTTGGAGTCTGTAGCTATACTGCCATATCCTTGAACACGGGGTTTGCCGCCACTGGGCTCAGACGCTATTTGAATTACTTTTACAGAAGAACGGCCAATATCTAGCCCAAATACAGGCTTGTCTTTGAAAAGTAGGTTTTTATGTTTTTCCGCCACCAAATATTATCCCGATTATGCTTTGTTAATAGTATATAGCAGTACCGGGTGATTTATATAATAAAACCCCGGGTTTTTAAGCCGGGGTTTTATAAAAGTTAAGTGTTAAACGATCAAGGATTGTTTAAACCTTCTTTTCGGTATGGATTTGGAGTTGTAGCAGATGGTTTCTCAATGTAAGTCTTAAGAACGTATCCGGTACATGTCGTTGTACATCCAGCAGTGCCAAATGGAACATATAGGTACTGTGGTGTTACGCCCGCACCAGTTGGTGCTGCGACTGCATCAGCAGCTGTTTCGTCAGCTACGACAGCATTGACATCAATTGATGTGCCCTTTGGATCCTTTAAGCTGTCAGCATCGATACCTGGGAAGGTAGCGGCTGTGAAAGTGTTTGGGTAACCATTGTTGTCACCGTAGTACTCTTCTAGCTTAGTGTGAATGTTATTTAAGTCCGTAACGCGTTGTGTGTCACGAGCTTTTGCTTGTGCGCCTTGGAAGTTGTTTAGTACCAACCCTGCAAGGATCGCAATGATAGCAATCACGATCAAAAGTTCGATAATCGTGAATCCTGACTGTGCCTTTTTTAGTTTTTGGAGCATATTGCCCACCCTCCTTAGTTATTTACTTTCAGCCCGCTGTTATTTTTTAGGCTTATGCTTATTACTCTAACAAGTTACACCGTGGTGAGCAAGTGTATTAATCCAGATGTGGATAACTTTGAACTTCAATTTAGTACAGATTTCTTCGTTATATTTGAGTAGATAAATTACTTATAGGTCCAATGACACTAATGGCTATCAGCGCCACCATTCCACCCATAACAACTATCATAATGGGCTCAAGGATAGAGCTAAGACTTTCTACGGTGGCGTCGACCTCTTCTTCGTAGAAGTCAGCAACTTTTATTAATATTTCACCAATCTGTCCGGTTTCTTCACCGACGGCAAGCATTTGGCTGACGATAGGGGGGAAGATCTTGGAGTTTGCTAAAGGTACTGAAAAGGGCTGACCCTCAGAAACTTCCTTAGAAGCGGCGAGCAGTTCGTCCTCGACAATACTATTTCCAACAGCCTTTGATGTAACTTCAATTGATTCGATTACCGATACCCCGGCGCTCATTAAACTTGCGAATGTCCTTGCAAAGCGGGCAACAGCTACTTTGGCCACAACAGTCTTAAGAACCGGTATCTTGAGTAGTAGTCTATCTTTCTTTTTACGACCCTCGGGCGTTTTCAGGTATTTGTGTAGAAAAATCACGATGATTATAGTTATCCCAACAAGAAAGTACCATTTACTTGTCATGAAGTCGCTAATACTCAACATGGCTTTAGTGAGCGTTGGAACTTCAGCTCCTTCTCCTCCGAGATCGATAATGATTTTTCCAATCTTTGGAACTACAAAAGTCATAAGTCCGATGAAGACAGAGAACGTAATGAAAATAAGGACCATTGGGTAGGCCATGGCGCTTTTAAACTTTTTTCTAATCGAGTCATCTTTTTCTTGCTGAACAGCAAGTTTTTTTAAAATATCGTCTAAAATTCCACCAGCTTCACCAGCCTTAACCATATTTATATAGACCGGAGAAAATACTGTGGGATGTTTTTCGAGAGCCTCACCGAATGATGTACCCCCCTCGATGTCTTTTGAAATGGCAGTCACGTGTTTTTTTAAGCTCTGGCTTTCGGTTTGAGATTGCAGAGTGGCAAGTGATCTTACTAGCGGTACGCCGGCATTAATCATTGTGGCTAATTGTCTAGTAAAAATAACCATGTCCCGTGACTTGATTTTGTCTGAACTCAGGAAAGATATCTTCAGACCACCACTCTTACTAGCTTTCACGATTAATGGTCTTAGGCCTTGTTTTTGCAAATAACTTCTTGCCGAGGGAAGGCTGGTTGATTCAATAGAACCTGAGACAGTCTTTTTGTCGGAGCCAACGGCTGTATAGTCGAACTTTGTCATCTTATTCTCTA
Source organism: uncultured Candidatus Saccharibacteria bacterium (assembly GCA_964554485.1). Lineage (GTDB taxonomy): Bacteria > Patescibacteriota > Saccharimonadia > Saccharimonadales > JAGQMS01 > JBBQBM01. The sequence continues at coordinate 10,178 of CAZKOX010000004.1, forward strand.
GTTACCCTTAGAATTTCTTCAATTGACGTTGTACCAAGCAAAGCCTTTATTAGTCCGTCTAGTTGCATTGTTAACATGCCATCCTTTACAGCCTGTTCCTGAATTGCTTCACTTGTAGCATTAGCAACAATCATTTTTTGAATCTCTAGGGAATTATTAAGAACTTCATAAATACCTTTTCTCCCCTTGTAGCCTGTTTTGTCGGTCGGTAGATCTTTCTTTGGACGCCAGAAAGATAGCTTTGAGGTCTTTGGTTTTCCGAAGGCTTCTTGAGCTTCATTAAGAATCTTAAATACTATTTGCCAGTCAGCATCAGACTTTATATTAAATACTCGTTCAATTTCCTTCTTCTCCGTTTCATCGGGGGTGTATTCTTCAGCGTCCTCATGAACTAACGTTCGGACTAGTCTTTGCCCGATAACTACGCGAACAACAGACGCGATTAGAAAAGGTTCTATGCCCATATCGAGTAGTCGAGGTAGGCACGTAGCAGCATTGTTGGTGTGCAGAGTTGAAAACACCAGATGTCCTGTTAGTGCTGCCTGGACGCCAAGCCCGGCGGTTTCAGCATCGCGAATCTCACCAACCATTATGACGTTCGGATCCTGCCTGAGTAGTGCTCGAAGTCCAGCCGCAAAGGTCATTCCAGCAACAGGGTTTACCTGAGTCTGGTTGACGCCCTCAAGTTTATATTCAACAGGATCTTCGATGGTCGAGATATTTACTTCTGGCTTGTTGAGAATATTCAAGACACTATGCAGGGTTGTGCTTTTTCCCGATCCAGTAGGACCGGTAACTAGAACCATGCCGTGTGGCTGGGATATGGCGTCATTGATTGTTTTTAAGGCATTACCCCAGAAACCTAGTTCTTCCAATGAAGCCGGTTCGCTTGATTCGTCTAAAATACGCATAACGACTTTTTCGCCCTCAGCAATCGGAAGGGTTGAAACACGAAATGCAAAAGTTTTTCCGTTTTGCGTAATCTTAAATCGTCCATCTTGCGGCGAGCGACGTTCGTCGATTTTTAGGTTAGACAGAATTTTTACACGGGAAACTAATGCGCCAAGAGTTCTTTTCGGTAGCTTATTGGCGTCTCGAAGCACACCGTCAACTCGGTAGCGAATTGACACATATTTTTCTCTTGGTTCGATATGAATATCACTCGCTCCGTTTTTTATAGCGTATTCAATCAACAGATTTACAGTTTGGGCAATTGCTGAATCTTCAGCGATGTCTTCCTCTTTTACATCAGCCTCTGCTTTTTCGCTATCTTCCTCTTCGTTGCTCTCGGTTATAACCTTACTTATTTCATTTGAGATATTTCCACGATATAAGTCGATAACCGATAAGATATTGAACCTCGAGGCTATAAATAGCTTTATATTTTGTCCGAAGAGTTTATGAATAACATCTATAGCTTGAAGGTCATCGGGGTCTTCCATGGCGATTTGCTTTTCTTTAGATTCAACATCGCCCTTGAAAACCACCATGTTATACAACCGAGCAATATGCTCAGGTATTTGTTTTAAAACATCAACGCTAATTTCTTTTGGATTTAGTTCGATAAAAGGTACGCCAATTTCTTCGGCGTACAATTTTGTCAGTTCTATCTCGCTAGTTGCACCACTCGAGACAGCAATATCCTCCAGGCTAGTCTTTTCGGCCTTAGCCTGTTCGGTTAATGCATTAATTTTGTCTTCGGTAACTTTGCCTGCCTTTATCAGCAAACTACTTACCATTTGGTCTGGTATATGCATAATCATAACCAGTATACATTGAAATTGCCGTGTTCTTTAGAGTAAAACAGCAACAAAATAGTATAATGAACTTAGCAAATATAACGGAGGGGTATTAAAGAGATGGCTAAGGCTAAGACAGAAAAGACAGTCGTGGCAGACGATCAGGGTGGGGATGGCAAATCAAAAGCGTTAGATTTGGCAGTCGAACAGATAGAAAAACAGTTCGGTAAGGGAAGTATTATGCGTTTAGGCGCTGGGCATCACGCAAATATTGAAACTTTTCCTTCTGGCAGTGTGTCATTAGACATTGCTCTTGGTGGCGGCATACCTCGCGGTCGAATCATTGAAATCTATGGCCCAGAAAGCAGCGGTAAGACAACAGTAACGTTGCACGCCATTGCGGAGATACAAAAACTTGGAGGTACGGCGGCATTTGTTGATGCTGAGCACGCTTTAGACCCGGTCTATTCTAGGCGAATCGGTGTTGATATTGAGAAATTATTGGTTTCACAACCAGACAACGGTGAGCAGGCTCTAGAAATTGTCGAAACCTTAGTTCGCTCTAATGCCGTTGATTTAATTGTTGTTGACTCAGTTGCAGCGCTTGTTCCACAGGCTGAACTTGAAGGCGATATGGGTGACGCTCAAATGGGACTTCAGGCGAGATTGATGAGCCAAGCAATGCGCAAGCTCACAGCAATAATTAATCGTAGTAAAACCACCGTAATATTCATCAATCAACTTCGCATGAAGATTGGTGTAATGTTTGGTAATCCTGAGACTACAACTGGCGGTAATGCCCTAAAGTTCTATGCCAGCGTGCGTATGGATATCCGCCGAGTCACACAAATCAAAGTAGGTGATGAAATAATAGGTAACCGAGTTCGGGTAAAAGTTGTTAAGAACAAAGTCGCAGCACCATTTAGAGAAGCGGAATTCGATATCATGTACAACCACGGGATTAGTGCCGAGGGAGATGTCCTTGATTTGGCAGTCAACAAAGAAATTATTTCAAAGTCCGGTTCATGGTTTGAATACAATGGTGAGAGATTTGCGAACGGTCGCGAAGCTGCAAAAACTTACCTATCAGAGAATCCAAAGGTACTTGCCGAACTTTCAAAAAAAGTTATGGCTACTACAGATGTAGCAGAATAGTAAAACATGCGCGTCACGGCGATTAAGCAACAGGTAAAAAATCCGGAGCGCGCCAGTATAGTTGTGGATGGAAAGTACTCCTTTTCTCTGAGCCTAAACGACTTAGTGGTAGAAAAGTTAAAGATTGGCATTGTGCTAGATGAGCCAAAACTTACTTCTCTAAAAAAGAAATCTGCAGATGGAAAACTAAAAATGCGAAGTCTAGAATGGGTTCTGCTTCGACCGCACTCAATCAGAGAATTTAGAGAATACTTAAAGAGAAAAAAAGCTGAGCCGGAATTAACAGATAAGCTAATCGAAGAGTTTTTAAGTCGTGGCTATTTGGACGAACTAAGATTTGCTACCTGGTGGCGTGACAGATGTGTGCAAAAGCAAAAAAGTAATCGAGCAATTGAGTTCGAGCTTCGCAACAAAGGAATCGACAGGGAAGTTATCTCAGAAGTCATTAATACTGATGATTCAGATGAAAAGGTACGTCTAAAAACGAGTATAAACAAACTTCGCAGTCGTACAAGATATCAGGATCCAAAAAAACTCACAGCCTACCTAGTCGGTAGAGGTTACTCCTACTCTTTAGTTAAAGAAGTACTTAGCGATGGCTGAGGCATTGAAATTTTAGTAGGTCTTGCGACTAAATTTCTTTCTCTTTCTTTTGAAGAATCAATAAAAACAACCTTTGATTTAGTAACTTCTTCAATTTGGTTTCGACTAAAGATCAATCTGTCGGTCGATAATCTATTTAATAGGCTTGGTTGGACGTATATGTTTTGAATAAATAAACTTTTTTCATCAATCGCAAATTCGATAACAGTACCGACGCGTTTTTTTCCTACATAGGCAGTTAATTTTTCGAGCGAAAACTTAAGATCGAGTATAGGTCTTAACCGGATTGCGTCCTGCGGACTTATCAATCTGTCGTGGTCGTCGATTACGACGGCCTTGGGTGTGATATCACGAATATCCGTCGGCATAATTAACTGATCATTTCGTTCACCAACAATCCGGCAAGCTAGCGCGTCAATATGTAGATTGTGGGGGTTAATAACTAGACCATTGACGCGTCCAATTCGACCAGCCGAACGAATACTACCAACCGACATGGTCTTAAAGTAACTACCTTGAATTAGCATATCTATATATTAACCGCTTTTGTTTTATTAATGTAGGTTTACAATGTTAATTATTGTGACGCGATTGATTATTAGATACGCGCTAACACTCTCTCTTCTATTCAACTTGCTTGATGTGCCAAAAGCAAAAGCTCAAGAGCCTCCACCTTCTCGAATACTTATTACTGAACTCCAAACCGAATCCGAAACTAGCGCGCTTGATGATTTTATTGAGCTAACAAATCGCTCAGAAGATGATGTTGACGTCACTGGTTGGGAGATTCAAACAAAAGCTACGGGAACTACATCGAGCTGGATAAAGCGAATCGAGCTTGCCGGTATTATTTACGCCGGTGGATCAATAATCCTTAGCTACTCCGACGTTACACATCCCTTTCTGGATGACATAGCCAGCGGCCACTTTACGACCGGACTATCAACAACCGGTGGTCATATTCGACTTTTTGATACAAATCTAGTGGTCGAGGAAGACAAACTCGGGTGGGGAACTGCCACGGATGCCGAGATACTTCCTGCCCCTAAGCCAATCAGCCCAGATTCGCTGAGTCGTAAAGTAGTCGACGGCTTATTAATTGATACGAACAATAATTTAGCTGATTTTGAACTTGGCTTGCCGTCGCCACGAGCCGATAACTTTGCTCCAAGTGAAGAACCGCCGGTTGAAGAGCCAGAGTTGCCCCCAGTAGAAGACCCAATCGAAGATCCAGTAGAAGATTCACCGCCTGAAGCTAACGAAGAAGTACCGCCACCCGAAACCGTTGAAGAGGTAGCAGTCTTGCCGTTACTACCGCTACGAATAAATGAGATACTGCCAGATCCAGCTACCCCAGCAACCGATGCAGAAGATGAATGGATAGAAATTTATAATCCGAACGATGAAGACGTAAATCTTAAAGACTATATTCTTCAAACCGGAAGTAAGTTTACTTATAGCTACAAATTCATTGGCGTATCTATCGTGGCAAAAGGATATATCTCAATCTCTTCTGGAGAAAGTAACCTCGTTCTCAGCAATAGCGGCGGCGCAGTGCGATTACTTGATCCTTTAGGAACAGAAATGGATATTCTTGCCTCCTATCCAGATGTTGAGACGGGACAAGCCTATGCCTGGGATGGGTATGCGTGGAATTGGACGACAACACCGACGCCAAATACCGAAAATGTTATAACTCAACCTATCATTGAGCCGAAGGTCATAAAAGCTGCAGTTAAGAAAGTAAAGAAATCAACTACCGTAAAAGCCGCATCTAGTAAGAAGAGGGTCGCAGCAACTTCAAAGCCAAAAAAGCAAAATACCAAACGAGAAGTTTTTAATGATCCTGAAGTAATCGAGACTCAGCCACCACTTCATCCAGGTGTACTTGCCGGTACGGGGGTCTTAGCTATACTCTATGGAGGATATGAATACCGCGAAGACTTTCAAAACAGACTGTTTAGGCTTAGACGCTACCTACAAGTTCGGGGAGCAAATCGGCGCAAGACTTCGCGGCGGTGAGGTTTTTGAGTTAATCGGGGATCTTGGAAGCGGTAAGACTGCTCTTGTTCGCGGAGTCGCTCGAGCGCTCGGTGTTGAGGACGAAGTTACTAGCCCGAGCTTCACAATTAACAATATCTACAGATCAAAAAAACTCAGTATTTATCATTATGATTTTTATCGGCTTACTGAGGCAGGAGTTGTTGAGAATGAATTAATCGAGTCAATGGACAATCACGACAGTGTAACTTTTATTGAGTGGGGAACTTCGGTTGAAAATATACTTCCCGTCAACAAGGTTGTCGTCACTTGCAGCACGACAGGCGAAGATACTAGACATTTCGAATGTTCATATCAACATGAACAGAGTTATTTATTTGAAGGTATAGAACAATGATAATTCTTTGCTTAAAGACCGACCAGCCGCAAGCTTACCTAGGCTTATATAAAGACCACCAGCTATTATCGGAAATCGCCTGGGATGCACACCGAGAGTTATCAAACACTATTTATTTGAAGATTAGGTCTTTGCTTGAGGCGCATAAGTTAAGTCTAGATTCGGTTGACGGATATGTCTGCTTTAAGGGTCCCGGTTCATTTACTGGTCTTCGAATTGGTTTGTCTGCTATTAACACCCTGACTTATGCCGAAAATGCCAAGATTGTTGCAACCGAAGGCGGAGATTGGGCGCAAGATGGAATCAAAAAATTAATGTCTGGCGAGGACGAAAAACTAGCTCTTCCTCACTATGGCGCCGAGGCTAATATTACTGTTCCAAAGAAGTAGTCTTGCAGTCAAGGCAACGTCCTAGCATCTCGATAGTGTGACTACTAACAAGCGAGAAGCCGTTTTTTCGGGCTATAGTTTTTAATAATCCTTCTAATATATCGTCGTCAAAACTAACTGTCTTGCCGCAACCCTCACACCTTAAGTGGTGGTAATGGTCATGAATGTCACTAGAAAGTTGAACATAACGATTCTTGCCTATGCCAGTTTCGGTGACTAGGCCGATTTTTCGGAACAAATCAATATTTCGATAAACGGTCGAGGCATCAATACCTGCAGGGGAGCAGTTTAGGATTAGGGAAGCGAAGTGTACTATTCCGTTTTCTAATTGGGAGTAAATAAATCGACGAGGTAGAGTGTCTCGCAAGTGATATCTCGCTGCTAATTCAGAAAAGTTTGTACTTGTCATATTGCAAATAATATCGCATATGCAAATAGTTTGCAAAAATGAAATTCATAAGTAAAATACAAACATCATGAATGTCGGTTATCTTATACTTTTAGCATCTATTGGTAGCGTTGTCTCGTTATCTGGTGGAATTTTGCTTCTAATGAATCGTAAATTCGCGTTTAGGATTGAAAAATTAATTGCACCATTTGCGGCTGGAGCGCTGTTGGCGGCAGTATTCTTTGATCTTTTGCCTGAGGCAATAGATTATTCAGATAAACCTGCTGATCAAATTTTAACCTGGACGCTTGTTGGAATAGCTTTGTTCTTTTTACTTGAACGGCGCTTGAAGTGGTTTCACCATCATGAACATAATGGACATAAAAAGGATGATACCTTGCCATCGATGTTAGTGATTGGCGATACTCTACATAACGCTATCGATGGCGTAGCTATAGCCTTTGCTTATTTAGTATCTCCATCAGTTGGTGTCGTAACAACAATTGCGGTTGCTTTTCATGAATTACCTCAAGAAATAGGAGATTTTGGACTTTTATTAAAATCTGGATGGCGTCGCCGAAAAATAATCTACGCTAACGTACTTAGTGCTCTAGCTACAGTCGTTGCTGCTGTGGTTGTGTATTACTTCGGTCGAAATTTTGAGGGCTTAGTTGCTCCTTCGTTGGCGTTGTCAGCCGGTATGTTGCTTTACATCGCACTCAGCGACGTCTTACCTTCGGTTCATGAGAACCATCCGCAACGTAAGTGGCTTGATGGCGCGAATATGTTATTCATATCTGGTGCGGCAGTAGTCTATATTGCGGTTTACATTTCTCGAATCATCGAAGGCTAATTTTAGCTTTCCAACTTCTACTAAACCTCGTATTATATTGTTTAGACAGGGACGATTAAGTAGATAGTTTTTAACCCTGCTAATTAGATTAATTTAGACAAAAGCTCCTTTCGTAAGTAGGTAGGTAACTAGAGAAGTGAAAGCGATGTTGCTGCCACGGAGCTAATATAGAAAGGAATAAATATTATGGAAATAGTCGCCATTGTGCTTGCAGTGGTCGGGCTTGGTGCTGGGTATGGCGCTAGTCAGACGATTACAAAAAAGAAGATAGGCAATGCCGAAAAAGAGGCTGAGAAGCAGCTGACAAAGGCTAAGCGCGAAGCAACAGACATAATTAGTAAGGCAAAAGAAGACGCGCACAAAATTGGTGACGATGCCCGTCGCGATGAATCTCAGCGTCGCAAGGAATTTAAGGAACTTGAAGCTAGGCTACTTGCTCGAGAAGAATCGCTAGACAAGAAGCTTGACGAAATAGATAAGCGTTCAGAAAAACTTCGCGAAAGCGAGGCTCAGGTTGAAGATCTAAAACAAGAAATTCGCGACATTCGAGTTAAGCAGCAAGAGAAGCTTGAGAAAATCGCTAAACTTACTAAAGCTGACGCAGCCGATAAGTTAATGAAAATGACGGAACGAGATATTCGCAACGATCTAACCGGACTTATCGCCAAGCTGCAAAACGAAGCCAAGGATACGGCTGAAGAAAATGCTCAAGTCATTATTGCTGGTGCTATGGAACGGATGGCTAGCGAAGTAACAGCCGAGCGAACAGTTACTAGTATTAAATTACCTGATGAGGAGATGAAAGGTCGAATTATCGGCAAAGAAGGCCGAAATATTCAATCTCTTCAGCGTGAAACCGGTGTCGATATTATGGTCGACGATACTCCAGGATATGTAGTGTTATCGACTTTTGACCCAGTACGCCGAGAAGTTGCTCGACAAGCCATGGAGATGCTTATGAAGGATGGTCGTGTTCATCCGGCCCGTATTGAAGAGGTTGTTGCTAAAGCTCAGGTTAATGTTCAAAAAGAAGTTGTTCGAGCAGCCGAGGATGCTGCCCGAGAAGTCGGTATTGTCGGTATACCAAAAGAAATTCTACAGCCACTTGGTGAGCTAAAATATCGTACCAGTTATGGACAGAACGTCTTAAAGCATTCTGTTGAAATGGCTCACATTGCTGGGATAATCGCTGATCAAATCGGTGCCGATGCGAAGATCTGTCGATATGCTGCGTTAGTACATGACCTAGGCAAGGCCTATACTCACAAAATTGAAGGTAAACATCATCATATTAGCGGTGAGATGCTTCGTAAATATGGCGTAGCTGAAGAGATTGCCCATGCTGCCGAAGCTCATCATGAAGATGTCGAAGCAACTACTATTGAAGCGTTAGTGGTGAGGGTAGTTGACGCTATCAGTGCTGCCCGCCCGGGTGCTCGAAACATAAGTGTCGAGAACTTTGGAGAACGTATGCGCGATCTAGAAAACACAGCACTTAGTTTTCCTGGCGTTGAAAAAGCCTATGCCATTAGTGCTGGACGTGAAGTTCGGGTATTTGTAATGCCGCAAGAACTTGACGATCTGCAGGCTATTAAGCTAGCGCGTGACGTAGCTACAAAGATTGAATCAAGCATGCAGTATCCCGGAACAATTAAGATTAATGTTATCCGTGAAACTCGAGCAATTGAATTCGCCAAGTAGATAACAGAACCATATGTTTGAACTGTAGGAGAGGTTTCTCCTACAGTTCTTTTTTTCCGCGAAAACCAAATGCGGCAATGATAACACTTACAATCATGTTGATAGTTACTACACGTATAAGCGGTATATCATGATTAATTGCCACCAACGCAGCACTTCCAAGCCAAATAGTAGCGATTACACCAGCGGTGTAAGGATATTTAATAAATAGTATAAATTCTTTAAGCATTTTGTTCTCCATTTGATTCTACTACAGGAGTTGTAGAAGATCTTACTTTATTTACTAATTTCTGAAATAGTACAGGATCACGGAGGGCGACCCTCTCCAGCCAGTTAACGATCGTTTCAATAGCATCACCTATTGAAGTATTATTTTCATGCGCTGCAAGATACTCGGGATGGATATTACTTACATCATGAACTACTCGATCAAGCACAACAGGCGTTACTTGTTTATCGCGTCCCAGATAACTAATCATCGTTGAAAAGGTTTGTGTAGCGCGGAGAATATCGCTATTCTCAAGCTTCATTACTAGTCCAAAACGATTGCCTTTATTGACGGCTTTATTGATCATCGAAAGCATACTGGCGTCCGACTGACTATCACTTACCATATTAGTGCCAACTACCTGTTCAAAAGCCTCGCCTGCAATTTTGGTAACATTTTTTAGGGTTTTTTCACCGATGAATTGACCGATGCGGTTTAAAGCTTGGTATAAATCACCTACAAAGAAATGAAGAGACCTTTCGAACATACCGGCAACATCCATTGAGCCTTTATTAATCTTATCGTAGGCCTCGATGAGCCCAAAAAACGCCGACTTATCCTCCGGTGTTTTTGCGCTAATACCAAAATCAATTATTCCTACTCGGTTATCGTGCATTAGACGAATATTTCCAGGATGCGGGTCGCCCATTACTCTAGGCAACTTAAAGACTCCCATAATGGCTTCGTAGCCTAGCATAATAAGTTGATCATCGAGATCTGAACCCAGAGTTTCTTTTACATAGGCTTTTGGGTCAACACCTTGAGATTTTAGTTTTATTAACTTAGCCACCGATAAGCCATCTACATATTCCTGAACTATTAAATTGTCGGTGCATAATTCCAAATAAGTCTTTGGTATAAAAAGTTTCGGATGACCTTTGTACGCTTCATATAGTTCATTCGCAAACTCAGCTTCATGAACGTAGTCTGTTTCTCGAAGAGTAGAGGTGCGGAATTCTTCAACCGCGTTGCTTAGATCAATATCAACATTCTTGTATAGTTTTATAAAAAACCGTTTATAAAACATAGTTAATAACTTAAGATCGTGTGCGAGTAGTTCTTGTATCATGGGTCGCAACACTTTCAATACAACAACAGAATTGTCTTTTAGCGTGGCGTAATACACCTGTCCAAATGATCCAGCGGCAAATGGCTGGGGTTGTACTAAGGCGATTTGCTCTAACTTATCTTTCGGTAATTCCTTTTGTAGAAATTCAGCAATATTTAACGGTTCGTGATCTAGATTCTCGAAGATTTTTAATCGGTCTGGATTGTCCCAGCGTTTCATAATTTCACTTCGAAGAAGAATTCCCTGCAGGAACTTTATATACACTCCTCCAAGGTCAACGAATTCATTGCAGATCATATTGGCCATACGATCGTACTGCTTTTTTTGATAAAAATATGCTGACTTCGCTATCAAAGCAGCGAGTCTTCTAGTACGATGCCGCTTAATGGCTGCGATCGTCTTTTTGTCCATGGTTACTTCCTGGCAAATCCAATTAGAAACAGAACAAGAGTAGAGGCCATAACGATTAGATATAGGTCAAATAGTTCATTGGCTGAATTACGCGTAAAAGCCATTAAGATAACGGCTATCCAGATCAGCAAGATGGTGAAGAATATTGAAATATACTTCATAATATTTAAACTATATCATAATTTCAGGTGTAGCGCTAAGCTGTTTCGTCTTGTACAATGTATTAGTTGTAACGGGGATTGGCGCAGTTGGCTAGCGTGAAATATGCCAGAGGCATATTGGAAACAAACCTTCACCTGCAAGCTATGCTTGCAAGGCAGAAGTTTGGGGGTCGCGGAACGTGACCGCGGGAACCGCGCGCAAGAAACGGGGCAGTACGTTAAAATAAAGTATGTACGTATTATCGGGGATTGGCGCAGTTGGCTAGCGCGCGCGGTTTGGGACCGCGAGGCCGGAGGTTCGAGTCCTCTATCCCCGACCATGAACGAAATCACCAGTTTTTATGAACCCGTCCCAGGGTTCATTTAATTTGTGGGTTATTTCGTACCTCTGTTGTTTGCCCGTTCCAATACGTTTAATTGTGTAGTTCGAGAAGAAGATTCCGAGCACATTATCGAGTAGCTCTATATTTTGCGTTTTTGGTAATTCAACAGATATGAAATTGAACAGTTCGAGATATTCGTCATAAGACAGAATTGCGTCCTTTGAAGACTTCAAAGTGGCTTCAAGTTTCTTTAGTTCTGATTCCATAGCTTCAAGCTCACCCTTTATCTCTTTGAGGTCGTAGTCTTCTTTAAGTTCAGGGTTATTTCTAATAAGGTCTTTGGTGCTTCTTAATTCTTCACTTTTACGACCAATACCACGCTTGGCAGAACCTATGAGACTTCTAAGCTCTCTGTTACGCTGTATGACTTGATCCCTAGCACCTAATTTGAACTTGTCATAATTTGATTGAGTGGTGAATAAGTGCTCACCGAGAAAAGCATACGAATAATCGAGCACAACATTTGCACGAATACTTTTGCCTTTGAACTGACAATGCTCAGTTTCGCACCTGTAATTGTAATAGTGAATCTTCTCTTTGCTGGCAAGTACCTTAGACGTAAGACCAGACGAGAAGGATTTGTCGCAGAAACCACAGTACACCATACCGTTCAGCAGATTGGCTTTCGTTAAACGCTTGTCTTTCGACATGATTGAAGACACGAGCTTTGCAGAATTGAGGTCGTCTACCTTATTTATTTTGAGGAAGTTTTCAACAGATATGACTGGCGAAAAATCGTAGAACTCCTCAAGGTCGCACAGGTAATCGCCATATTTGAGAACTCCCGCATAAATAGGGTCTTTTAAGAGGTCTGATACCGTAACTTTGCCCCAGACATAGTCATCATGCTTAAAGCCTGAGTTCTTGTCTTTGTCTTTTATACGCTTGAACACTTGGTAGCCTGTGGTGTTTAGCCACTCAGCTATGCTTTGCTGGGTTTCGCCCTTAAGGCGTTTTTCAAATGCTTTCTTTATAATCGCCCAGTTATCACCGTCTGGATATAGCTGTCCCTGTTTATTCATACGGTAGCCATGTTTGAATCTACCGATGAATACGCCCTCCTCAATCTTTCGTCTGTTACCTCTAGCTACACTCTCGCTTAGGTGTTCAGAGTACTGCTTGGACAGGACAAAAGATATACCGAGCAACATCTTGCCTGTAGGACTATTCTCAAAAGTTGAGGTGGCGAAGCGTAGGTCTTTAAGTATGCCTTTATCAAGCAGGTCGATAATCTCGCCAGCTTCTTTCATATTTCTGGACAATCTATCAGGGTGCCAGCAAATTATGCCGTCTACCTTACCGTCTTTAACATCTTGAATAAGCTGGTCGAACTTTTCTCTGATTCCTGGGTCTTTGGCAGAACACTTCTCTTTAAGATAGCGTTTGCTGACGTTCAGGCGGTACTTGTTGCCATTTGAATCAACATGGTCAACTTCTACAATCTTGTCTTTAATGTCCCTAATTTGGTCTGGAATTGAGCGTTCTTGCCGTTCATCACCCGTAGTGGACTTTCTCGCATATACCACATACCTCAGTTCCGAGTAATCTATTTCGCCACTCTTAGGATCAACACCCTCTTTCAGCAGTTCGAATAGTTGTTTAGATGTACTTAATGAATCCATACCTTTTAGTATAGTAGCTATGTATTAGTTCGAGAAAGTTTGGGCTATATTAAAACACTACACGTTGAGTTACTATTTCCCCTGTTTCTTTGTCTACGAAATCCATATAGGTGTACTGTTGTTTATCGTTTGTATACTTGTTTGTTTTGTTTTCATCACGGAGTTTAATAAGTAGATCCGTGACTGTTGCTATTGGGTGGTAATCACTTGCGTCTAACGCACCCTCACTTATGTTGGCTTCTAAGGTTGTATGACTGCTCACACTGAGTCCTTTTTGACCAGTGAAGTGTTTTAGGTTCTTCACCTCCCAAGAGTTTCAGTGTGATAGTTGTATTAGTTCACGGAGGCTTGCAAGCTGTCTAAAATCAAAATAGACGGCGTGCAAGAAACCTCTACCTGAAAGGGCTCTTGCTTGCCGTCTATCCTTTAATTATACGCTTACGCTTAAGATTTGTCAAGTTGAAATTAGTGTTTTTGAGATAATAAGAATAGAGGTATCCGCAAAAACAAAAGGAGGAGTGATGATTAAAAAATCTAATGGTAGACCGCCAAAAATAACTATCGGTACGATGGATAAAATAGCTGACGCTATTCAGAATAATTACAATGTTACTGACGCTTGGTTACTGACGCTTGTCGGTACGCTAAGGTAAGTAGAGATACGTTCTATCGCTACTTAAATACCGAACCATTGTTTACCGAAAAAATAATAGCTGCATACGAAAATCAGAGCACGTTTGTGTTGTGTCATTTATGTTCTGGTACTTATCTGACAATGTAACGAAAACTTGCACGCTTTCACTCAGTTTTTAGGAGTTTTGATGTCAGACAAGGTAAGAATAATGTACGGCGGAAAATGGCGTTTGCACGTAAAAGATTGGGCGAAAAATTTGGATACCCTGAATAAGCTAATTGCTGCTACTAATAATGAACAGTTGGACACCCTCTGTAAGCTCTCTAGAGCGTCTAGGACGGGTTTTCGGGGCTTTTATGAGTAAATACCTATCCCTGTGGATTATGCTGTTTATCCCTGTTATTATGTTGATATGAAAAACAACACACTAACAGCACTAAAGGGCGTAAAAGTAGGACACTCTACACACTTAGATAAGCTCACAGGCTGTACAGTTATTCTCTTTGATGAACCATACCAAGTAGCATATAAAGCCTATGGTGGTGCAGTTGGTGCATTTGGAACAGAAGCAAATAAGGCAGATAAGACTAACTATGGCGAACGGGGCATATTTATCGCTGGAGGAAGCAATACGGGTTTAATGTCTGCTTCTGAAATTATGGAATGTATGCGGGAAAATAAAATTGGTTCGGTTTCGGGCAAGAACAAGGATATTTATAATCCATCTGTTGTTGGGGCTATCGTATATGACCAAGGAATGCAGATTGCACCGTATGATCCTAAATATGGGCGTGAAGCGTATGAGAGTGCTTCAAATGATCCAGTAGTTAGCGGCAATGTTGGTGCTGGAACTGGTACGTCTGTTGGCAAGTTTCGCTGGGTGGAAGGTGGTGCTAAGACTGGTGCTATGAAGGCTGGTGTTGGTTCTGCTCGTATCGACCTTGGTAACGGCATTATTGTTACTGCACTATCGGTAGTTAATGCTCTTGGCAATATCATTCTGCCTAATGGTGAAGTGCTTGCGGGAAATAGAGACGAACAGACTAAGATTAAGCCATACGAGGATTTAATAGATTTTGTAACCCAAGATAGATCCAATACAACAATTTCAGTTGTTGGCATAAATGTAGACTTAGGTTCAAAGTTGCACCTCGAAAAAGTCGCCCATCTTGCTTCGCACGGACAGGTTCGGGCAATAAACCCAGTGCATACTTCGTCTGATGGCGATACCGTTTTTGTTTTTAGCACAGGCGAACTAAAAAATCCTTTTAATAACATGTTGCAGTACTTTCAAGAGACGGAGGACAGCTTATACACGCAAGTCGATATTATCGGTCATGCTGCTGCAAGGGCTGTGCAAGAAAGCATTTATGACGCCTGTCGCTCTGCTGAAACAATCCAATTCGAACAAGCATATAAAGGAATTATTCCTTCATGCAACGATGTTTAGAACTTGTAAAGCTCATTATTGTATAATATGTAAAATAACAGGGGTGGGCGAAAAATACATAAGCACTTGACAGGCACCCTTGTCGGTAAATATCAGGGTCTACCCCTGTTATGGTATGTCGCTGAATGTTGATTGTGCGACATAAGTTGGACATATTGTCCATAGAATAGTATTAAAAATCTAGTTCGTAGCGTCTATCGCCATCATCGAATTCTTCTAATCTCTCGAAACCGTGCTTATTCACGACAGCTTGGCTTGCTAGGTTTTCATCGTGAACATGGGCAACCATACCTTTAGCTTGGAGTTGTTCTTTGGCAATATCGAACAGCTCTTTGGTGGCTTTTGTTCCAATACCTTGCCCTCTGAATTCTGGCAGAACAGCAAAACCAAATTCATAATAGCCTTGCTTTTTATCAGACCAAAGTCCAGCATAGCCAGCGAACTTACCGTCTTGCTCTACTGCGTATCGAGCCATTACGCCCCTGTCCCATGCACCTTCGAATTCTTCTATGGTTCTTTCTGCGGAAGTCTTATCTATAACACGCTTAGCCCAGGGCACAAATCTCTGTACGGGTTCATCATCAACCAGCCTTACGAGGTTGTCTTCATCACCATGACGGAATAGACGTAAATGAATGGTTGAATCAGGGACATCGAATTCAGCAGGTGGTCTATGCTCAAAAGGAGGTATTTGATTTTTCATGTCTTTATTCTACCTCCGTATGCAAAAGGCTCTTTTGTGTTCTTCCTCTTGATGACAGAACCGCCATTACACCATTGACTAAAGTTAGATATAGGACGAAGGCATAGGTTTCAAATGTCCACGTCTGGATTGTAAACATACTAAGTAGAAAGCCTCCTGTACTGATTGCATACGCTACCCAACTTTCAGTTTCTGGGTGCTTATAGCATTTGATGATAGTAGGTACAGCAGCTAACAAATCAGCCATCAAAGCAAACAATATCGCCAGATTGGCGTTGTCGGTAACTGCCCAAAGAGTTATGCCTACTATCGCTGCTATTAACAAGTAGTAGTCCATTGGTCGGCTTTTCCAGTATGCTTTCTTATTAAGAAAGGAAGCAGCGAAAACCAGTAGTGGGGTAAAGCCACTAACAAATGTTACCCACGAGACACCTTCAACACCTTGTGCTCGTTGCGCCACGAAAGTAATCATGGGGAATAGACCCCATAAAATCCATGTAACACGATTCGGTTGAGATTTTCCAGTTATTGTTTCGTATAGATAGTAGAACCCGCCAAGTGAGGCAATAATTGCACCTATAATTGCAAAATATTCTGGAATCATTGGAATAATAATAACACCGTAATACTAACTCTATAATAAGATTCGTAGACTTGATGAAATTCTATCGCCTCTTAGGCTACAAGCTTTTCTTAAATCATCTAGCATACTTTTGGCTTCTTCAGAGTATTCCAACAGATGATTAAGCAGTTCGTGTAGGGTATGTTCGACCCGACCAGTCAAAGCACCGTCCGAAAGGACGGTTTTTTGACTGGTTAAAGGAAGTCTGTTTCTGGCTACGAGTAGAGTTGCATGATCACATAAACTAACCATGGTTTCTTTTTGGAGAACATGGTTATCGTTCATTGTTCACCTCAACAGGCTTGCGGAATATTATAAAAATATAGCCACGAATACAGGAACGTATATAAAAGCGAATAGTGTACTTAGCATCACAGTTAGCGACGCCTCTTCTGGCCGGGCTTTTAGGTAGGTCGCATAAGTAACGGTGTTGATTGCCATAGGCGTAACAGAAAGCACTAACATGATTTTATGAACGTCATTGCTAAATAAGTGAAAATTTGAACTATCGAGGTATACAAACAAGCCTATAGCTAATGGATATGCTAGAAATTTCGCTACAAAACTAAGAACAGTGAAAGTTCTACTAAATGTTGATTTGCCTACAGCTGAAAGACCGATACCGAGCATCATCATTCCAAATACCGTGTATGCACCACTAAAATATGTAAACGTTGATGTTAGCGAAGATGAAAATTGTACATCAAAATTGCTTGCTATTATGCCCAAAAGAAAAGCATATATAACTGGCAGCTTTAATGCTTTTACGGCAGCTTCTTTCGCAGATGCTTGGCTTTTTGCGAGAACATAATACCCTCTAGTGCTTTCATACAAAATAAGCCCGAGCGTTGAGAACACAGCAATACTTAAACCATTATCACCAAACATAGAAAGAATTAACGGAATACCGAAGTATCCTGTATTGCCTGTTCCTGCAATGAAGCCTAATAAGTTTTGTTCACTTGTTTTCCAAAATAAACCTCCGATTTAGAAGAATATAATCGACAATAAGCAAGCGACAGTAAAGAATATAACTGGCAGAGCTAGGTAGTTGTTATTATGGGGTGCGGTAGCAACACCGTTGAATACTACCACTGGCGCAATGATGTATATAAGTAGACTTGAGATGGTTTTACGGTCTGCTCTTAGGAAACGTCCCGCAATGTAGCCAAGGACAACAATTATGTACAAGGGATAAATCTTATCGATTAAATGAAAAAAGTCGTTCATTTGAGCCGTAGTATATCTTAGTTAACTAATGGCGCGTAAGTTGCAACTGCAAAGGTTTGATTGCATTAATTTGTTTTTTGGACTTTTTGACACTCTACTATTCATGAAGTATATGTGCAAGTCAAAATTGAAGTGGAATCAGGTACAGAATATCTACTTATAAACTGGTTTACTCATGCTGCTAATTTGTGAGATATACTAGAGGGTATATATGTTGCTTTTTACCTATTCTGGTTTTTTGACGTCTGTAATTTTAGTACTTGGGTTTTTACTTCTTGTATTAATAGGTGAGTATTTTCGTAAAAACAATATCTTAAAAGGCGAGAATGCACGCAAGTTTGTTCATGCCTTTGCTGGAACCTGGGGCGCTTTATGGCCAGTGTTTTTGGATCTACGGTCGATAGCGGTTCTGATGGGGCTAGGATCAATTGCTGCGATTGTACTTCGAAAACTGAGCATTTTTAGGTCGATTTATGGCGTCCGCAGACTTTCAGCTGGAGAAATATTAATCGGTCTGGGTTTAGCGCTTTCGGCGCTACTAGCCAATAACGGCGCAGTATTTTCGAGCGCTGTGCTGATTATTGCCTGGAGTGACTCGGCAGCTGCATTGTTTGGGTTAAGATATGGGAAAAACAATACCTATAAAGTTCTTGGATCAAAAAAATCCGTTATAGGTTCACTTGCATTTTTTGTTTCCACGGTAGTGGTCCTGATGAGTTACATGTATTACACCCTAGGACCGAGTATGCTAGGAAATTTTGATCAACTTGTCGGTGCTTTAGGACTAAGCATATTTATTAGTACCTGTTTGACGGTCGTAGAAATTATTGGCGTCTATGGTGTTGATAATCTTACAATACCGTTGTTTGCAACAATTGTTCTAAATATTTTAGGCTGAAACTGAAGACCACTCTTCGTGGAATTCTTGTCGCTTTTTTTGAACCCATGCTTTTTTTGCTTCGTCGTCGGGGTATTTTTCCTTGCCTTTGTCTTCAAGTTCTTCAAGAAGAGAATAATACTTCGGAACTTCTAATAGATGTTCGTAAGCGATTTTACCGGATGAGTGATAGTCAAATTTTTCAATAACCTTAGTAGCCTCGCCACCTAATATACCCGAGTGTTCTTGCTCTTCTTTGATGCCTTGTATAAATTCTCCGAGATCGACTCTATCCCAGTCTACGCCGATTTCATCACCAATCTTTTTAGCGTGAGCTAAAGTTAAATTCGGCCATTTTTTTGTATAGTTATGCTTATAAAAGTCTTTAGTTGAAGTACTCATTTTTTCTCCTTATTTCAATAAACACGGATTTCACGTCAATAAATCAAACATCACCTTATTCATTAGGAAATTAGGTTTATTAGCGCGGGATTCGTGTACTTATAGTATAAACTGTTTCTAGATATGGTGGGAATAAAAAGAACAAAAGCTCAAAATAGTATCGAACAATTTGTCTATGGAGCTACAGACGGTACGGTCACGACTTTTGCGGTAGTAGCAGGTTCGGCAGGAGCAGGGTTCTCGTCAAACGTAGCATTTATTCTCGGTATCGCGAATTTACTTGCTGATGGGTTTTCAATGGGAGTTAGCTCTTACCTTGCTTTTATGACAGAGGTAAAAATGACACGGATAAAGGCGTTTAATAAGGCGTTTCTGACTTTTCTGAGCTTCATTACTGTAGGCACTATTCCGCTGCTTTCTTTCCTATTGTTTAACGATCATCTATTCTTCTGGTCTTGTATCTTTACGGCAGCAGGTTTTTTGTTTATTGGATCATTAAAGGGATATGTGCTAAAAGATAGTGGTTATTTCAGAAGTATATTCGGGACTCTATTACTTGGCGGCATAGCGGCCGGGGTTGCGTATTTTCTTGGCGATATATTGGAATCAATAATAATTAATTAAAAAACCCGGTCTTATCGCCGGGTTTTTTAATTGGGGTGGCTGATGGGGGTCGAACCCACGACATTCAGTACCACAAACTGACGCTCTAACCAACTGAGCTACAGCCACCATGCTACTAGCAAGGAGATTGTAGCATTTACCTCTGTTGTTTGCTAGGGCATTATGCTATTTTTTTGGTAGTCTTTCCCTTTGATTTGTCGTAAGGACGCTGGACGGCAAAATAGTAAATCGGTGCAGCTAGACCATTAAGTCCTACGAAATGTAGGATTATCCATACTACGCGATTTGGTACGTCAGGGTGCGATAAGACGTGGACTAAAGTAATGATCCACCAGACAAACAAGGCTACACCAACCAAGATCATTGGCAACAACACTGCCATAGCGATTGTTCCCGCCGCAGTACAAGTACTGTTACTGCTCTGTAGTACGCCGTCGACGTAACAGTAGCCGTTTATATATTCAACCGATTTTGCGAATAGGTCCATTTGTATCTCCTTATGATTCTAATGAATACAATATAGCACTACTGATGGCGGTAGTGGATAATATTGTTTTATTCTTCGGTATGTTCTGCGGCTTCTGAATCAGCTTGAGTTTTGTGAACAGTTCCGAATGGATGATGAACGGGTGCATAGATTGAGTATAGTTTTAATGGCTCATCACCAGAGTTAACAATATTATGCCAAGTTCCAGCAGGTACGAATATCGCAAAATCATCCTCGGCGTCCCACTCTTGAGTAAGTTGTTCTTTACTAGCGCCCATTACTACTTTCGCTTTACCTTGTTCGAGTCTAAGAAACTGATCGGTGTCGGGGTGTACCTCGAGACCTACATCACCACCAACAGGAATGGTCATGAGTGTCATCTGGAAATAGGTGCCTGTCCATCCGGCGGTCCGAAAATTTTCATTTGCTTTGGTTAGTTTTTCGATGTTGACCACGTAAGGTTTTGGTCCCATATCATTAATGTCCATAGCTTTCTCCTCTTTACATACATATTATACTTCTCCGGTTTGAGTCATTCCATTGATTTACTGCAAGAATAGTTTTTGAAAGAGACATAAAAATAAAAGTACCCGTTCATCGACGAACGGGTACTTTTATTGGTGCCCCGGGCAGGACAGTGCACGACTGCACCCATGCTCGAATCCACAGTAGCGGATTCTGTGCGTTGGTTTGTCGACGACCCAGCGACCATAGCGCCAGCAAGCTGTCGCGGTCGCAGAACCAACTCTATCTAAGATACCAATAAAAAAGCCCCAAAGAATGGGACTGTTTTATTGGTGCCCCGGGCAGGACTTGAACCTGCGACCTTGAGCTTAGAAGTCTCCTGCTCTATCCAGCTGAGC
>CAZKOX010000005.1:0-29663 GCA_964554485.1 uncultured Candidatus Saccharibacteria bacterium
CCAGCTACCGATCGTAGCCTTGGTGAGCCATTACCTCACCAACAAGCTAATCGGACGCAGGCTGTTCCCAAAGCGCATTACTGCTTTAATCCGAAGATATTATGCGGCATTAGACACCGTTTCCGGTGCTTATTCCTCACTTTGGGGTACATTCCTACGCGTTACTCTGCCGTCCGCCGCTCGAGTATTCTGCACATATTACTTAAACTCAAATCAATTCGATATCGCTGGTCTTTTATAACCCGCGTTTCTCCTTCGGGACTGATTTTAAAATTTCTAAAGAAATTTCAAAGACCTGTCTCTTTCGTTTAAGCAATCTGTGCAAAACCTTTCCGCACGACTTGCATGTATTAGGCACGCCGCCAGCGTTTATCCTGAGCCAGGATCAAACTCTCCAAAAAAATTGTAGTTATCTGTGTTAAAACAAAAACTGACGTTGACGCTGCACTACCTAAGTTGTTAAAGATTTTCGAATGAGACTCATATAAGGGACACCTCAAACGTCTGGGGTGGAGCTTACCACGCCCTATCGACTTATGTCAAGAAGTAATAGCCCTAGATAGTGCTAACTATGAGGCCGATTACAATACCAAGAATTAGACCGCCGAAAACTTCGAATGGTGAATGGCCAAGCGCGGTGTGCATACCACGAACTTTGTAATTTACTTTTTTCTGAATCGCCATCTCTCTTAGCAATCTAGACTGCTCGCCAACCGCTCGCCTAACACCTATAGCATCGTACATCACCACTGCCGAAAACATTGCCGCAAGACCAAATATATGACTCGTCCAGCCATCTGTGGCTCCAATATAAGTCGCCAGAGCTACAGTCGATGTAGTATGGGACGAAGGAAAGCCTCCTGATGAATAAAGATCCTTAAACTGCAGACCATCTTTTCTAAGATTTATTATGTACTTCAGGCCCTGTGCAGTAACCCAACCAATCATTGGAGTTATCAACACATACCGCGAGCTCATGATTCGCTAGCCTCTTCTTCCGTCTCGCTCTCACCGACCAATGCGATTGAAGCTACCCGGTCATTATCTTTTAGTCTCATCACTCTAACTCCTTGAGTTGCCCGTCCGATTTGAGGTATGTCTTTTGTCTGTAGTCGAATGGTTTGTCCGCCTGCAGATATAATTATGAGTTCTTTAGCATTCTCGTCAAGCGCCGTAACCGACATAAGCTTGCCTGTCTTTTCGTTCACAACTGCCGCTCGAATACCAACTCCACCTCGAGTGTGTGGAGTAAATTGTTCGACCTTGGTGCGTTTTCCAAAACCTTTCTCACTCATTACGAACAGGTCTACACCTTCCCTAACAATATCCATGCCGACTACACTGTCGTCGGCGCGTAATCGAATTCCTCGAACACCTCTTGAAGCCCTTCCCATTGGACGAACATACTTCTCATGGAAACGCATCGCCTGACCAGCGGCCGTTGTAATAACTACCTCGTTCTCACCAGTCGTAAATCGTATCCAGCGTAGCTCGTCACCTGGATCTAATTTAATGGTAATAATACCGCTACCCCTAACGTTCTTGTATAGATCGTACTTGGTCTTCTTAACTACACCCTTGACGGTACACATGAACAGATTGCCAGACTCTTCTTGCTTATTGACTCTAATAACTGCTCTCACCTGTTCTTCTGGTTGCAGCTGCAGAAGGTTAACGATAGCAACACCCTTAGCATTTAAGCTCGATGTTGGGACTTCAAAAGCGCGAAGTCTAAACACTCTACCCCTGTCAGTGAAGAACAATAGATAATCGTGTGTCCGAGCAAATACAAGATGTTCAATGTTATCTTCTTCTCTAGTCGTCATTCCGCGGCGACCCTTACCGCCACGACCTTGACGCTTATAGTCACCTGTCGGGCTACGCTTGATGTAGTTAGCTGTTGTTATTGTAACAACAATATCTTCATCTGGAATAAGTTCCTCATCGCTAAGCTTGCCTACCTCGGCAGAAATAACTTTTGTTCGGCGTTCATCGCCAAACTTCTCAACAGATTCACTTAGCTCGTCCTTAATAATAAGGTCTATCTTCTTTGGATCAGCAAGAATACCTTCAAGTTTATCTATTAGAGATAGTAATTCCTTAAGCTCATCCTCGATCTTCTGGCGTTCAAGTGCTGCAAGACGTCTTAGTGGCATGTCGAGTATTGCTTTAGCTTGGATTTCGCTCAGCTTAAAGCGCGTCATAAGATTTTCTTGGGCTACTTCAGAGGATTCTGAACCACGAATAATCTTGATTACTTCGTCGATATTGTCGATAGCGATCTTTAAACCCTCTAGGATGTGAGCACGAGCCTTCGCGGCCTTAAGTTCAAATTCTGTTCGTCTTCGTATTACAACCTGACGATGTTTAATGAATTCACTTAGGATTTCTTTAAGTCCAAGGACTTTTGGTTGAACACCGTCAACAAGCGCCACAACGTTAAAGCTAAATGATGTCTGAAGAGGAGTCATCTTATATAGCTGGTTGAGGACTTTATTTGGGTAGGCATCCTTTTTTAGATAAATAACAATCTTAACTTCACCCCTGGCGGTTTGGTCTCGAATATCAGATATTGAGGTAATTTTTTTAGTAGTGACGAGTTCGGCAATCTTTTCAATAAATGTTGCCTTGTTAAGACCGTACGGAATCTCTGAAATAATTATTTGAGCACCGCCCTTTGGTTGTTCGACAATCTCAGCAACACCGCGCACCACAACACTTCCACGACCAGTTTCATAAGCTGTTTTTAGTGCTGTACCGCCGTAAATTACGCCGCCGGTTGGAAAATCTGGACCTTTAACAAACTTTAAGAGCTCGCTTGTTTCGGCCTCAGGGTTATCCATGAGATAAAGAGTCGCATTTACGACCTCTGTTAGGTTGTGAGGTGGAATGGAGGTTGCCATACCAACGGCAATACCAACCTGACCATTTAATAATAAGTTTGGAAGACGGGCTGGTAGAACAACCGGTTCTCTCTCGCTACCATCGTAGTTATCTCGAAAATCTACTGTTTCCTTTTCAATATCTTCAAGCAATGCCTCGGCGTGTTTGTGCATCTTCGCTTCTGTATATCGCTCTGCAGCCGCACCGTGACCGTCCATACTACCAAAGTTACCCTGACCAATAATGAGCGGGTAACGCATCGACCAGTCCTGAGCCATACGAACCATGGCATCATAGATGGCAACATTGCCATGAGGGTGATATTTACCCATCACGTCACCAGTAATTCGGGCGCTCTTAATAGTGCGCCCACTGCTATAGACATGATTTTCATTCATAGAGTGCAAAATACGACGATGAACCGGTTTTAGACCGTCGCGTACATCTGGGAGGGCTCGTGAAACAATAACACTCATCGAATAACGCAAGAAGTTGTCTTGCATTACATTCTCAACTTTGCCGTCTTCCAAAACACGATACGGAGTATCGAAGTTAACTACGGACTTTTGTTGAGTTTTGTTCATTTTCTTTGCCATATCTTCCCCTATACATCCAAATCTGTCGCAAATTTTGCGCGACTTAATATAAAGTCTTTTCGAATCTCAACTTCTTCACCCATCAACATTGAAAACACTAGATCTGCTTTTTCAGCGTCTTCTACGTTTACTTGAATTAGAACACGTTGTTCAGGGTCCATGGTTGTCTCCCATAGCTCTGTTGCGCCCATTTCTCCAAGACCTTTAAAACGACCAACATCGCTGATTCCGGCCTGTTTCTGCAATGAATCTTCTGGGTTAATAACGGCCTTGCCTTTTGTTTTTCTATCTTCCGCCATTTCAGACAACACCTTGTCGCGTTCGGCATCATCAAAAACATAGGCCTTTACTGAAAGACCGCTCATTAGCTTATAGAGTGGCGGTTTCGCCAAATAGACATGACCACCCTCAACTAGTGGCTTCATAAAACGGTAGAAAAACGTCAATAGAAGTGTAGCAATATGAGAACCATCAACATCGGCGTCAGTCATTAAGATAATCCGCTTATACCTAAGCTTAGAAACATCAAAATCATCACCTATGCCTGCGCCAAGAGCCTTAACGATATTTACGATTTCATTATTGGCTAGCATCTTATCTAGTCGGGCACGCTCAACATTAAGGACTTTACCGCGTAGTGGCAGGATGGCTTGGAAGTAACTATCTCTTCCTTCAACCGCCGAACCACCAGCTGAATCACCCTCTACTAAGAATAGTTCTGCCTCATTTGGGTCTCGTGTAGCACAATCATTTAGTTTTCCGGGCATTGAAGCACCGTCAAGCACGCCTTTTCGCAAGATATTATCGCGAGCAGCACGGGCGGCCTTGCGGGCACGGGCGGCGATAAGAGTTTTATTAATAATCGCCTTGGCAATAGCTGGGTTTTCTTCAAAAAAGTAACTTAAGTATTCAGTCGTAACTCTTTCAACTTGTGACCTAACCTCTGGGTTGCCTAGTTTGTTCTTGGTCTGGCCTTCAAACTGTGGGTTAGGCAACTTAACTAGGATTACGGCAGTAAGTCCATCACGAACATCTTCGCCAGTTAGGTTTTCTTCTTTCTCCTTTAAGAGATTATTCTTGCGCGCATAGTCATTAATAACCTTAGTGAGAGCAGTTCGAAAACCAACCATGTGGCTTCCGCCTTCGGGGTTGAAGACATTATTTGCGAAGAATTTAGTATTTTCAGAAAAGCTTTCATTATATTGAAGTGCGACTTCGACAATTGTCTCGTCGACTTTCTTTTCACAGTAGAATATTTTATCGTGAATCGGCTTGTTCACTTCGTTAAGATGTTCAACGTATGACGCAATTCCACCTTCAAAATGAAACTCCTCACTCCTGTCCGTATTCTCGTCTACTAATGACGTATGAAGACCTTTCGTTAGATAAGCTGAGTGTCTTAGCCGATCAAGAATCGTTTCATAGTTAAACTTAGTTGTTTCAAAAATCGTATCATCAGGGTAGAAAGTTACTTCTGTGCCGGTTTCTGTTGTATCACCAACAACAACTAGTTTGGTTTGTGGTGCTCCTTTGGCATATTCCTGACTATATATTTTGCCATTTTGAAACACCCTAACAATAAGCTTGTTGGAAAGAGCGTTAACGACACTCACGCCGACACCATGAAGACCACCAGAGACTTTGTAGCCACCGCCACCAAACTTTCCTCCGGCATGCAGGACAGTTAATGCGACTTCAACTCCTGTTTTACCGGTCTTAGTGTTAATTCCGGTTGGAATACCGCGTCCATCATCACGAACCTGAATGCCGCCATCGCTCAGCATTTTTACGCTGACATACGAGGCATGCCCTGCAAGGGCTTCATCGATACCATTATCAACAATTTCCCAAACAAGGTGATGCAGTCCAGTAATACCCGTACTACCAATGTACATTCCGGGACGTTTTCGTACTGGCTCAAGACCTTCAAGTACTTGAATTTCGTCAGCACCATAACTATCAGAGCTTTGTGTCTTTGTCATACCCTCTCTTAAACTACCCTTCTGTTCTTTAAGTCCATTATACAAGAAAAATCCGACTCACTCAATCGATTATTCTATTGATTGAACACATGATTTTGTGGTTAAATATGCTTATCCTTATAACTAAAAGAAAAATATGTTCAGAAAAATAATATCCAACCTACCATTCAACCCTGGACTACTGCATCAATTAAGCTTCTATGCTAAACGCCTACACCAGGAGGAGGCTGTCCGAAGAACTGGCGTTGTCTTTACACTTCTTGCATTTGGCGTACAGTCGCTTGCAATTATTTCACCCGCACAGGTAACACTTGCGACTGGCGTAAATGACATAATCTATGGCGCTACAACAAAGCAACATATTATTAATGCCCTTACGTCAGGTTCGGACACAAAAGGCCGGAACGACATCCAGCAAATTTATGCTTATTACGGAATTAGACTAGCTGACATACAAGCTGCAACCGACACTGCTGTTAAGTCCCGCGAGAGACAATATATAACTTCCGGACGCGGCGATTCACCCGGCGTCGATACACCGATCCAGATTCCTGGCACAGGAACAACAATATACGAAAGATCGCTAAATGTTTGGGATGTTCAAAACTATGAGAATACCTACCCAGCAATCACCGGAACGGCTACTGGAGAAGGAAAACTAAAAGGCCATCAGTTCTGGATATTGCTTCGCGGCTGTGGAAACATTACTTTCCAACCGATCCCAAAGTATCCAAAGCTCGAAATATCAAAAACCAGAAGTGGAAGTGAAAATCTTAAATCAGGTGACGAGATAAATTATCGAATCGAATTCAGAAACTCCGGAGAGGCCCCAGCAGATGAAGTGACTATCAGAGATACGCTTCCAGACAATATTAGCTTTATAAGCCAAAGTAGTTCAATCCCCGCCAGCTTCGTTAAGTCTAATAATACTTTAGTGTGGTATTTCCATGCAGTTCAACCGAGCCAAAATTGGCAATATATAAGCCTCAAGGTAAAGGTTTTACGAGTAGTTAATGACAATACTCAGCTTTGCAATGTCGCCTCTATAACGGCGACTGGCGTGGGTCCAATTGAAGCAAAAAACTGCGGCGTTCAAGTAACCGATAAGTATTCAAGAATAATTCTTCATAAAAAAGTAAGTAATCTAACACAAAAGATTGACGACGCTAATAATACGGTCGCAAAACCCGGCGATTTACTTGAGTACACTCTGTCGGTATCTAACACTGGCAACCAGGATGCTAAGGATTATTTGATTGATTCAGATTCACTATCTGACGTATTAGAATATGCCGATTTAGTTAGTTACGATGGTGGCAGCTACGACAAGATAAATCAAAGAATTACTTGGCCAACCACTACTATTCCGGCCAGCGGAAGTGTTTCAAAAAAATTCCAAGTCAAAATAAAATCTCCTATTCCAACGACCCCACCATCACTTTCCGACCCGCTATCTTACGACTTCAAACTTCGTAATGTATTTGGTAATGAAGTTATTGTTAGTCTAGACAAACCAGTTATCTCAACCACCTATCAAGTAGCAACAAGCATACCGAATACCGGACCTGGATCGAGTATTTTAGTGAGTTTAATTGCCACTGTGGTGATTGGTTACTTCTATGCACGAAGTAGATTACTCGCCAAAGAGGTCGATATCATTAAAGCCGAAGCAGTGGCAGGAGTCTAAAATATGAGCGAAAAACTACATATTCCAGAACAAGAACCAATCTCAGAATCAAACAACGTAGAGATCAAAGAAATTAAAACCGGGAAGTTAGATGCTGAAAAAGTCGAAGCTCCAGATATCGGCGAAGCTAGAGCTGCAATCCTGGAAGCAGAACCTGCAACAAAGGAAGCTGTAAAAAATCAGGTCGAAACAGACACTCAGGACTCTTCGGCTGACGTTAGATGGTGGAGTAAAGAACTTGGTTCACAAACTTTTGAACGGACATTATCTTCCGTAAGAAGAAAGTTGTCAGCTCCAGAAAAACAGCTTAGTAAGTTTATTCATAGACCAGTGATTGAAAAAGTAAGTGATTTTGGCGGTAAGACTATTGCTCGACCATCTGGAATCTTACTAGGTGGAATTTTCTCGTTCATTGGTAGTCTAGGAGTTTATTTATTAGCCCGTCACATGGGCGGTGAGCTTCACTACAGCATCTTTGCAGCTACTTTCGTAGTTGGATACCTTCTGGGCCTAGTTGTAGAGCTTATATGGCGTTTATTAGCCCACAAAAGAAACTCATAATTTAATTACAAACCCTTACGCTGATAAATTGTCATCGCGGGCAATATGAACGGCGCTATCTTCGGACAAATGTCCGGTACTGTTAGTATCTGCCACTGTTTTTTGATCTGTTGGATGATCAGTAGCAACTTCTGCCTGAGGTCCGTTCTGCGTCGGCAGAGATAGCGGGTTTTGTTGCTGTCCTACCACAGCTGAATTCGTAGGATAGATAGAAGTTGGTATCTGAGGTGTAGTAGCAGGTCGCGCCTGTCTCTTTGCGAGCCAGTCATCTAGGAATGAATTCCCCGGCTTGGGTGCTATAGGAGTATTTATAGACGGTGAAGGTCCAGAGCCCGGCGCAGGACTACTATTATAAGGAACTGCAGGCTTTGCTGCTGGTTTAGTAGCGCGGCGTTCGAATATTTCAGCATCAACAACCGCTCTTGGACGTCCGTACTTAGCAGCCGAGAGTTGTTTCAGTGCAGATACAAGCTTTTGATTATCGGAATTTAACGGAGGTAGCGTAGCCATACTGAACGGCTGAGAAGGAACACCCTGGATCAACATTCGAACAACAGCATTATAATTTGGTACTCGCTGAAGATCGTCAGCGTCAAATACCGGCTGGAATATCTTTGTTAGAGCTTCCGCGTCTTGCGTACCTACCCTAAAGGCAATGATCGTACCAACATTTCCAAAAACTGCATCACGTATCTCATCTGTTAATTGTGTAGTAAATTGGTTTCCTACTATTAAGTTCAGTCCGTATTTTCTAGCCTCGCTCAAAATTGTGGCAAATGATTCTGTTGAGTAGTTCTGGAACTCATCAACATATAAAGAGAAGTCGGTTCGGTCTTTTTCTGGCATAGATGCTCGGCTCATTGCCGCAGCCTGAAACTTCATAACAAATATCATTCCAAGTAGTCTGGAATTTAGCTCTCCCGCACG
This sequence comes from uncultured Candidatus Saccharibacteria bacterium, assembly GCA_964554485.1. GTDB lineage: Bacteria > Patescibacteriota > Saccharimonadia > Saccharimonadales > JAGQMS01 > JBBQBM01. Next base: position 8,637 of record CAZKOX010000005.1, read on the forward strand.
TCCCTTGCTAAGGTTGACTAGTAGAATCTTCTTATTGTCCATAATGTCACGCAAGTTAAACGCACTCTTGGTTTGGCCTATGATATTTCGCATCATTTCGTTACTAGCGAATGCACCGAATTTACTTGCCACCCAACTAGTTACCTCACCGGATTCGTTGGATCGTTGCGACGCCGGCCATTCTTTGGTCCAGAAATCTATGACACTTCTGTCTGTTACGTACTGAAGTTTTTCCCTCATGAATTCAGCGTCAACAAGAAGCTTTGGGATATCAACAAATGTGCCACCCTTAGGGTCGGACATTAATAGAAGCGCACAGTTTCTAAAAATGTGTTCAAACCTCGCCCCCACCATACCTTGCCTGTTGGGGTCATATAGGGAATAGATCATGCTAATAGCTTCCTGAATTAGGAAGTCTTTCTGGTCAGGACTATCAAACTCAAATAGATTTAGCCCGAGTGGATAGTCCATGTCAGCAGGTGAAAAATATATAACGTCCTCTGTCCGCTCGCGCGGCACCATAGATAGTAGTTCATCGACCGCATCGCCGTGCGGATCTACGAAAGCAAAACCACCCCCCGACAACATATCTTGCACCGCAAGGTTCTTCATTAGTACTGACTTACCGGTTCCAGTTTGACCAACGATGTAAATATGACGACGACGATCTATATCATCAAGATTGATGCGTTTTTTTACACCTCGAAAGATGTTATATCCAAGCACCAAACCCTTCTCGGATATGTTTCTTGGACCATCAACTTGCTTAGAAGCCTGTCTTTCAAGCTGACTTGTTGGAATATTGCTTTGGTCTGGAAAATGGAAAAGACTAGACAGTTCAACAACATTTAGAATGTTGCTTGTTTGCTCTTGTGGGAAGAACCGCAAGATGAAAGCAGTCACGAAACTATCGATATCTTTTGCTGGAACAAACTTAAATCCATTCTTTCCTGGAGCATCAAACAACGAGAAGCTTGCATTTATATTACTAAGTACAGCTTGAGATCTCTGCGCAATATTTGATGACGCAACTATTCGAATAAGTACCTCAAACCCCGGATGACGAGTTTTATCGTCAATCGAGTCGACGATCGACTGTTCAAGACTTGATAGTTGTTTTTGCTCCGACCCAGAACTTTTTTCATCCGGGGGCTTAACTGGCGCGACGGCAAGTTGTTTAATCCACGACAAGGCTACGTCGCTACCCTTTTTGCTGTCTTTACCTTTACGCTTCTTTGAAGCAATACCACTAGCAAACTTTCTCCAACCACTATGTGCAGGTCGTAATAAAATCTGAATCCCAACGCCATCTTCTTTTCCTAGGGTTGAAAGAGAGTTTAATAAAGCCTGCATGGTATCGCGCTTTGTATCTTGATAAGTAGCTATTGGATAAGCGAAGGACTCCTTCAAGACAAGTTCTCCGCCAATCGTTCCACTAAGCTTGCCGATTGGACTAAAGATATTATGCTCATGAACTTCTTCTAGTCGAACTGAAGGATAGGCACTTACGAATGCCTGCTGAACTAGTGTTACTAATGGTAGTGGTACGGCAGTATAAAAATGAACAAATCCATCGACCGCAATGATTTCAAGACTAATGTGTCTCTGGCCATAAAAATTAGTCTTGAAGCCTTTTTTTGCGATGCTAGCTAGGATGTCGTACAAAACTTGCGCTCGAGAGATGTTTTCGTCTACCAAATCACGATTATCTCTACCGCCGGCATCTATATCAGAGCTTGGCGGCGGAAGATGAATGAGGAGAGGTACCATTTTCAGTCCACGTTCATAGTTTTTTGCCTCTCTAAGCTTTTTTCTTGAAACCATGTACATAAAAAACCCTGAAACCATAACTATTGTGAGAAAAATCCCGGAGGTAATAATTAGGCCGTTCATGATTTTTTTAATATTCCCTCGGAGTCACTATATTCTAGGACTCTTCGACGGTTTCCTTCGCCGTCTTAATGTCTTTATTGAATCGTTTCTTTATATATTCCGCCTTAAACTTACCGAGTTCTTTGCTCTGGGCTGATGGGTTATCTCTAGTGTTGTTTACTATCGCCTTAGCGCGACTTACCCATTCCTTTTCAATTACATCAGCGTCATCTGCGCCCGCCAACGTAGCTTGATCATCCGATATCTGAGCTGCTGTCGCAATGGGGTTAGATCCTGTAAATTGCGCAGGATCGACCATCGGCATTGGCGTTGTTGGCCCCTGCGAAACGCCGTCACCTCTCCCGGACTTTTGTTCTATCCCAGCGGCAGTATCCATAGACTCATACCCTTGTTCTGGGTTCGGCATAGGCAGTGGTAACTCTGGCGAGCTATTTGAAGATCCGTTCATGCTTTTAAGTATAGCAAAGTAACACCCCTGAGAAAGAGTTAACTTTTGGCTCTAGATATATACCAGCCTGTTATTCCAAGAACAGAAGATATTAGTATTAGTTCAATCGGCCGTAACGCCTGAAAAGTAATCAGAATCTGCGCAGAAACAACTATACAGGCAGCGATAAATGATATTTTTTTGGTTTTTTTTGAATTTATTCCTAAAAGATAGCCGATGCTTTGTAGACCGAAGAATATAAAACCAAAGTAAAGTATAAAAAAAGTCACTATTAACCACCCTGAACTAATTGAAGGTTTAGAAAAGCCAAGTATAGACATGATCGTTACTAAACACAGTGTAGATAGGAGTAGAGGTAATTTTTTATTCATATTAATCCTGCTGTGCATTATATATGCAAAAGGTGCGTAACTCATAAATGAGCAACGCACCAAAATTGCTTTACTAGTTTTAGCAAAACCGCCCTGATCAAAATGACTAAATGGCGCTTGCCGCAACTTGTGACTGACCGCTCTTCATATGAAGAGCGCTATCCATATCCCCCTCCCAGAAGGACTGTTTTTTGCTGGTTTTTGTGTTTATCCAACTATATAAACTTAGCATAATGCCCTATTTGTGTCAATAACTTTATGTAGTTATAAATGCTACGTTACTTCTTGTAGTCGATCTAAATAAGCATTTTTGCTTACTTACATTTTGTTGTAGGAAATATAACATATCATTAAGTAAGTTTCTTCTGTCTGATTATCTGGTTTGTTTGAATACTGGATCCATAGAACCAGGTGTTAGGTCATTAATAAAATACATTTTTCTGGAAGATTTTGTGCACATTAATGATACTTCGACGAGCTAAATGGTCATATTTTAAGTGCTGATGTTGCCTATTGAGCCTTTTTGTAGCTTCAACTTACTAAAAAATAAACGATTCTACTATCGTCTACGGGCATAACCTGATTAACGGACTACGTATTGATGTTGTTAATTGAACTCATACATTGTAATGCCATATCGTATGCGTCTATATAAACTACATGCCCTTAGCGCACTATTGGTCATGTTTTTGCATGGTAATTTTGACCTAGGTCCTAGTTGTAATTTAAATATTCCTGAGTTTATAAAAAGTTTTACACAGGAAAACATAACAATTATGTTGACATGCGTTTTCTTTAATCATAAGATTGGTTTAGCACTTGAACAAATAAAGTGCTCAAAAACAAAAAGTTCCCCAATAACAACGGCTTCTCGCAAGCCGTTGTTTCAATTTTATGAGTAGTTGTTTGATTGCTGTTCATAGTAGTAAGTTGATATTTTTAGTCTAAAATAAGCACATGGCTAGTAAGACGTACACTACCAGTGAACTAGGTATGAGTGGCCTGTTAGTCGAGGTGGAGTGTCATAGCTCAAATGGCCTTCCAGGCATAGTGGTAGTCGGAATGGCTAGTAAAGCCACCGACGAAGCCAGAGAGCGTCTCAGATCGTCCTTCGCTTCATCTGGGCTAACCTTTCCCAAAAAGCGAATAACACTTAACCTAGCTCCTGCTGATCAGCCAAAAGAAGGTGCGAGCATGGATCTTGCGATGGCCGCTAGTATCATCATTAGTCATAGTACTATCCGGCCAGTTATAGATGTTAGTAAGGTTGCTATTTTCGGTGAACTATCACTCGATGGTTCAATACGACCAGTCCGAGGCATAATCGGCAAAGTTCTTGCAGCAAAAAATCATGGCTTCTCGGCCGTACTAGTTCCAAGCGGCAACGCCTCACAAGCAAAACTTGTAGATAAAGTTAGGGTGTTTGAGGTTTCGAAGCTTAGCGACCTAAATGCGTGGCTGTTTGGAGAGAAGGTGCTCGAAAACGAAACCGCTGATTCGAAACAGATCGAAATCGAAGCTAATCCAGAAGAAGATTTTTCGTCTGTTGTTGGTCACTCATTAGCGAAACGAGCCTTGGAGATAGCTGCAGCTGGCGGACACAATATATTGTTAAATGGTCCTCCTGGTAGTGGAAAATCAATGCTAGCAAAAGCCTTCCGGTCAATCCTGCCACCTCTAAATAAAGAACAGATCATCGAGGCTACACATATTCATAGTCTCGTAAATAACTCCTACGATTCGATAATTACACAACCACCCTTTCGCGCTCCGCACCACACCGCGAGCAGCATTGCTGTAATCGGAGGAGGACAAACATCTAGACCCGGCGAAATTAGCATGGCCCACCATGGCGTACTGTTCCTAGATGAGTTCCCGGAATATCGGCGAGATTGCCTGGAGGCGCTCAGACAGCCTTTGGAGGATAAGAAAGTTACTGTTTCGAGAGTTAAGCAAACCATTACCTTCCCAGCTGATTTTATTCTAATAGCGACCAAAAACCCCTGCCCGTGTGGTTATTTCGGGAGTAACAAACCATGTAAGTGTGCACCTTTTGATATTGTTCGATACAACAAAAAACTTTCTGGGCCAATTCTCGACCGAATCGATATACACGTTGATGTCGAAGAAATTCCGTACAAACTTCTAGGAGATAAAAACCATGTCGAAAAACCAAGCCTAGAGGTTCAAAAGAGGGTCGTTGCGACAAGAGAGATACAGAAAAACCGCAATCCTAAAGGACAGCTGAATAATCACCTAACAAATCGCCGTTTCATGGACCTTGATTTAGTTGAAGATAGTTCTCATGAATTTTTAGCATCTGCGGCGCAAAAACTAGGTATAAGTACAAGAGGTTTCGTAAGAACACTTCGGGTCGCTAGAACTATAGCCGACTTAGACAAATCATCTAAAATCCAAAAGAAGCATATTGCTGAAGCACTGCAATTTAGGCCAAAAATCAACGATATCCTCTAAGAATTGTTGACCAGAGGTGGTTCATCTGTTACAATCGCATGCGAGAAAAGGAGTATCTATAAACAATAATCTACGCGTAAACCATCAGATTCGTTCTGCAACATTACGCGTCATCGACAATCAAGGTGAGCAGCTTGGCGTCCTGACGAAGCAAGAAGCTCTGAAAGCAGCCGAGGAAGCTGGTCTAGACCTTGTTGAGGTCTCACCAACCGCCGACCCTCCCGTTGCTCGCATCGTAGACTGGGGAAAGTTCAACTACCAGCGCATGAAGCAGCTGCAGAAGACAAAGCGCAATACCAAGGTTCAGGACCTTAAACAAATGCGCTACGGGCTGAAGATAGGAACTCATGACCTTGAAGTAAAGAACGGAAAGGTATGCTCTTTCCTGAAGGATGGACATAAAGTTCGTATCACCGTAGTCTATAGGGGTCGCGAATTAGCTCACAAGGAGCTTGGTTACAAACTTCTGGAGCGGATTATTGAAACAATAGGGCTCGAAGTCGTGCAAGAACACGAACCGCAATTTGCGGGAAAACAATTAAGCGTAGTAGTAAGGAGTAGTAATGCCAAAGTTAAAGACGCATAGCGGAACAAAAGATCGCGTAAGAGTTACCAAAAAAGGTAAACTATTAGTTAGAAGCCCTTTTGGCAACCACATGCTTGAGAAAAAAAGCGCCGGACGTAAGCGTCGATATGCTGGTATGCACGAGCTACAAGGCAAGATTAATAAAAGCGTTAAGAAGAAGTTAGGAATATAAGAAGATGCGAGTAAAACGAGGCGTTACCGCCCATAAACGTCATAATAAGATAAGAAGTGCCACGAAAGGCATGAGTCATCCTCGTCGAGCCAGTACAAGATTGGGCCGACAGGGAGTCGTAAAGGCTCTTCAATACTCATATCGTGATCGTCGAAACAAGAAAAGGACTCTTCGAAGTCTTTGGAATACGCGGATTAATGCTGCGGCCCGCTTAAACGAAACAACTTACAGTAAACTGATCGCCGATCTAAAGACCGCCAATATATCACTTGACCGTAAGGTCTTAAGTGAGCTAGCAGTTAGCGAACCAGCTGCCTTTAGTGCAATTGTTAAAGCAACCCAAAAATAATCAAGAGTACAGCTTATAAAAAACCTCGAGAACTCTCGAGGTTTTTTAGTGCAAGACTACCAGTAAGCCGGGTTCTGTTCTATTCGACCATCTATCTAGTTCTTACATTACTGTAAGGATCAAGCGGATTATTTAACGTAGAGCCATGACGAGTTATCTATAGGCCCTACTACCTTGCAGCCGTCAGGGTTTACCTCTCCTGGATGTCACCACCAAGGACTATGGGCTCTTACCCCATTCATTTCACCCTTACCTGGGTAACCTTTAGGGTTAACCCGGCGGTATCGTTTCTGTGGCACTTTCCCTAGAGTTTCCTCTGGTTGTAGTTAACAACTGACGCACTCTGTGCTGCCCGGACTTTCCTCCCCTCGTTTGTTAACGAGCGGCGGTCGATCGGTAATCTTGCTCTACTATTATACCTTATTTAAGGCTATCAAGCGTTTCATTAACTATTGAATCGGCAAGTTTATTGAGTTCACGCGGAATATGCGTAAAACTAATCTCATCAAATTCAGTAATAATTTTTTTTATAGCTTGGTGGATTGGCCACAAATCTCGGTTCTTAATTTTATAAATTCCCTTCATTTGATTAACAACAAGTAGGCTGTCCATAAATACATGAACCCGCTTAGCGCCAATTTCTCGTGCCGCTTCAACACCACCTTTTAAGGAATGATATTCGGCCTGATTATTGGTTGTAACGCCCAAATATTTACCTGATTTTTTTACAACATTATCAGCCATATCCAAGATAGCAAACCCTCCCGCAGATGGTCCAGGATTGCCTCTTGAACCTCCATCTGCATACAGTTTTATTTCAGTTGGGAGCCCAAGGGTTTGTGCTTTTTTAGGACTAATAATGAGTGGATCGAAATGAATTATTTTAACCGGAGAATTATAGTCAATGTTTTCTCCATAGTATCTTTGAAAAGCCTTAATCATTTCATCGTTGGTGCTATAGTTTTCGCTACCTTCAAAGTTTGATGAGGTAAGATCACCAAAACGTTTTTCAATAATTGACGTGACGATTGTGTCGCCAAACTCTACCCAAGTTTTTGGGTCTTTAGAATTAACCTTATCTACAAACGAAATGTGGTCGTTTACCCTGAGATCCTTGTCGTCGTTTAGGCGCCAGGTAGATGTTTTTTTGCCAAGCCGTATAAGTTCAGCCGCCTGATGGTTTAACTTTAGTATTTTGTTCATATGTATTTTTAGATTCTTAGGTAGATTATACCCCGAAACACTCAACTATCAGGTAATTAAGTTAATGAAGAAATCGCTCAATGTATAGAATATTGGCTGGAGTAGCGGAAATAGTACGAACATAAAGATGACTAGCCCGATCATGCCCAATGCTTCTATCTGACGCATAATCCTTTGAAGAGGCTCTGGCGCAAAAGCATAGAGAACTCGCGAACCATCTAGCGGTGGGAATGGAATTAGATTAAACACGAAGAAGCCGATGTTAATTTGAAGGAATATTACTAAGCTGTCCAGAAACAGACCTTCCCCAGGTAAAAATATACGATAAATCAGTCCTGCGATCGCAGCCAATACTAGATTAGCTAGAGGTCCGGCTAGAGCAATGAGCGCTACTCCAAATTCAGAGAATTTCACCCGGTGTTGGTTGAAAGGTACTGGTCTGGCTGCTCCAAACGGAGGTAGACCGACCAATAACAGAACTAGTGGTAAGCCGATGGTTAAGAATGGATCTATATGTTTTAAGGGATTTATCGATATACGACCCGCCAATCGAGCAGTGTCGTCACCAAGAGCGTCGCTCACAAACGCATGCATCATCTCATGAAACGCGATTGAGAGTGCTAGTGCCGGAACTGCAAGTAAAATTAGCTCGATATCCATCCACCCTATTGTACCAGCACAAACCCTGCACTAGCTTGCGCCGTTCGAGGGGTTGACCCCGTCAGAAATAGCTCGTGCTAGCACGAGCGTAACGGATGAGTTAATAACTCATCCTATTTCCTGCGGGGTTGACTATTCTTCGGTGTTACGGTAGACTCTGTATCTGTTACATAGAAATACTTATTATGAAAAAATGCGATATCACCGGCAAAGGCAAACAATACGGCAACAATGTTAGCTTCTCACTTCGTCGTACAAAAAAAGTTTGGGAGCCTAACCTTCAAAACAAAACTCTTGTAGTTGATGGCAAGAAGGTCAAAGTTAAGATTAGTACCCAGGCAATTCGAACTCTCAAGAAAAAAGGTCTGCTTTAAAACAAGCGTGGCTCGAGATTGTTAATCTAGCAAATTGTCTTCGTCGTACAGAACCTGCTTTTTTGCCACGATCAGATTAGAAACAAACCGATCATTTATTTGTCGTCGGTACTTATATTCATCAACCGTAAATACGGCGTACTGGATCTGTTTGCCTTCGCTGGCCTCTAGCTCGGTTACTGTGTTCTCAACCTTTGAGGAATTCATATCGCCAATCACTACTAGATCAACTCCGGCCATATCATCTCTAGTAAACTGTCCAGTTAAGATCAGACACTTTAGGTGTCCAGCTTTTTTAAATTCTTCGGTTAAGGGGTTCGATACGACCGTAGATTCAGTGGCTACAACCTCTTTCTTGTCGGCGCCCTTCTTAGCTGCGACCTTTGGTTGAGCGACTTTGCCGCCGAACATTTCAGCTAGTGGATTGTAATATTCAAATTTCTGGTCGACTTCATAATATAGTCGGTTGTTTGTATTATCCGAACTAATAATACCGATACTTAACAGATTAGCCAGTTCGCGACGCACAGAGTTAATCTGTTCATCTATTTTGCGCGTTATTTCGCGCACATAAAATGAACGGTTTGGGTTGGACATGAACAGTTGAAGAAGCTTTACCCGAGTCTTCGAACCAAACAGTTGTTCGATCATGACCTTATTGTAGCAAATTGTAGCAATACTTTACCTAAGGTCTTTTTTTAGCTAGCAAATGAGCTTGATTCTCAAGCCTGTCATCCAGGGCTTTTAGAGAAGTAACCCCCATGGCTAGCTTTAATAACTCATCAGCAAAATCTGGATTCTTGCTCAAAATTGGACCGTGCAGATAACTTCCGAACACATTTAAGATCCTAGCGCCTTCGGTTTTATCTTCACTGTTGTTTCCGGCTCCTTTTTTTACTTTTCCAATAGGAATACAACCATCTTCAAGATATGTTCGACCACTATGATTTTCGTAACCTACAAGTTCGCCATAAGGGGTATCGACTACAGTATTTCCGATTAGCCTAACATCTCCAGCCTGAGTAAAAACCGGCAACACGCCCGCACCTTTTATAGTTACGCCAGAACTTGTAATAAATGCTTGCCCGAGAAGCTGGTACATCCCACAGATCATCAACATCACCACTCCATCTTCTGCCAACTGTTGTAACATCACCGCCTTAGATGCCAGGTCTTTTTCGACAAGTTGTTGTCCGGCATCCTGGCCGCCACCACCAATGATAATATTGCAGTCTTTTGGAATATTATCTCCAATGCCAACCAACACAGTTTCGTAAGGTATTCCCCTCCAGGCAAGACGCTTCTCTAGAACGACACGATTACCGGTGTCGCCATAAATATTCATTTCATGCGGATACAGATGAACGATTTTTATCATGATATCCTCTCTGCGTGACCAAGACGAACAAGTTCTTTCCGAAGCGACATCATAGATGTGTAGGTACAAAAAATTGCGTGTAGCCCTGGCATATTTTTAAGATGCTTGATCATTTCCTGCTCAGAGGAAAAAATTTGACTAATCTTTATGTCTGCATACTTCAGTCTCACGGCCATATCATGTGCTCTTGTCCCGGCCGCATAGAGTAATTTTGCTTTCATAAAGTCATCCATTTCGGCGTCCCATAACCACGAAACATCGCGACCATCAGCGTAGGCGTCGTTAATTGAAACCGTAACAGTTTTGTAGCTCTCTAGGTTCGCAGCATGAACTGTTTGCGTAAAACTACTGGGATTTTTTATTAGCTGGATATCAAATACTGAAGCACCTACCTTAACTCTCTCACCTCTCCCAAATGCCGGCTTCACCTTGGCCATAACAGATATTAGCTCGCTCTGATCTATATCCGGCCTTAAAGATGCTAAAAGGCAAAATGCAGCCGTAAAATTAAGATGATTGTGGATTCCTTCAAGCTGAGAGGATACTCTTTTGTGTCCACCTATCCCAATATTTAATTCATACGATGACTCTAGAATAATGTCTGCTTTAGTTGACGAACTTTGTAATCGTCCGTTCCACTGGTCATCGTTTTTAAGTCTATCCCTCAGTTGCGATGATGCGCCAAAATATATTTTTTTAATACTATCTCGAGTAGGCAATTTCGACACCCGTTCATCATCGGCATTTAAGACAACTATGTTTTTTGCCGCTTTCGTTAACTTGCTTAAGTATTGAGCAGTTGTGTCAATTTCACCAAACCTATCGAGTTGGTCACGCATCACATTTAATACGAGAGCGGCACTAATTGGTACTTTTTGAGCTAGGATAGACGCATAGGCCTCGTCGACCTCTAGAATTGCGACATCATAAGGCAACCGTCCAAAAACTCTACTTTTACTAACAACCGTCGAAATTAGACCCCTAGTCATATTACTCCCTGAGCTATTGGTCATTACTCGCTGCCCAAGCTTTTCAAGAGTTTCGGCAACTATTTTTGTTGTGGTTGTCTTACCGTTTGTACCAGATATTACTACTACACCCTCTGGTAATTTCTTTAAAGCCTTTTCTAAAAACCTCGGCATAAATCGCTCAATAAACAACCCCGGCAAAGCGGCGCCGCTGTTATGAAACAGCCTAGACACCTTTTGAATCAATTTCCCAGCCCAAAGTAACAGTAAGTACATATCTACTAGAATATAGATATTAGGCGTTAGGCGCTAGTAGACTGTCTATAAACTTTTCAGCAGATCTTCCGTCGCTGAACCAGTTAATATCTTTGTTTCTCTTAAACCAGCTCATCTGGCGCTTTGCCAGTTGCTTATCTAGGGTTATAGAATCTTCCAAACATTTATTAAGATCCTCGGTCGAATGTTCTATATAGGGTCGTAGCGCTCTATATATATTGCTGCTTGCTCCCGGGCAACTCCAACCATAATCTTCGTCTATAAGACGTGCTTCTTCTAGAACGCCATCTTCAATCATCAAGTTAGCTCGTGCGCGTATACGCTCTTCCAACGCTTCTACACCAGGATTAACCCCAATTATTACTGTCCCGCGCGAAAGTGATTCGCGGCTACGATTCACGCCACCTTGTTCAATTGCTCGTATAAGATAGCGTTTATTCTGACTATTTTCGGGCATTTCATAACCAGCTTCTTCTATTTGGTGATGAAGTTCCTCAACACTAAGCGCTTCAAGCTCGGCGCGTAAAACAGGGTCGGCAGCGTCACCAAATTCATAACCATATAAAACTCCATCGACATACAAACCACTTCCACCAACAAGTATTGGCAAGTTGCCCCTTTCTCTAATTTCGGCAATTTTTTCGTTAGAATAAGATTGAAAATCAGCCGCCGAATAGCCTTCGTCCGGGTTCACCAAATCAAGACCATAGTGCGGAATACCCTCTTGCTCAAGAAGCGATGGTTTAGCAGTACCAACGTTCAAGCCTCTATATATCGAGCGCGAATCCGCACAAATAATTTCACCACCGTATTTTTTAGCAATCTCTATTGCCAAAGCGGTCTTACCACTAGCCGTCGGCCCGACCACTGCGATTAAATTAACGGTTCGGTTGCCAGATAAGCTTTTCGACATCGACATAATAATTTCCTTCGTCGTATTTTACCTCAACACCCTCTTTTTCAAGATGGTTTTTATGGCCAACACGTCCTCCAGGATAGCCCGCCGCCAAACCACCCTGTTTATTAACAACCCTATGCCACGGCAGATCCGGGTTGCCAAAATGAGCAATTCCACCGACAACTCTAGATGCCCCAGCATTACCGCACAGCGCCGCAAGTTGCCCATAAGTCATCACTCTACCCTGTGGAATTTGTGAAACCAATGCTTCTACTCTAGTTCTAAAATCCGATGGCATACTACACTGAACTTTTAGATACCCGGGTCTTAGACTCATTGGCGACAGTATGCAGGAAGTTATCAATCTTAATCGGCTCAGCATCACCCTCTTTAACGCGAATATCGGCCCGGGCTCTTGGTACGACCATTCCTGATTCTAGCTCTTTAGAGCCAACCACAATCAGATATGGTATTTTTTGCATCTCGGCTTCTCTGATCTTCTTGCCGACCGATTCGTTAGACATATCAAGCCCGACTCGCAGGCCATACTTTTCTTTAGCATCATCGGCAATGCTTTGGGCTAGCTCAACAACCTTTTCATCTTGGTTTGGAGTAGCGATTCTGATCTGTTCTGGAGCCAACCAGACTGGGAAACGCCCACCTGTATGTTCGATGTATATCGCCAAAAAACGCTCGATTGAGCCCATTACGGCGCAGTGCAACATGGCAATTCGTTCTTTATTTCCGCTCTCATCAATACAGTTAAGGTCAAAACCTTCCGGCTGATTAAAGTCGAATTGAATAGTGGCCACCTGATGTTCGCGACCGAGTGCATCCTTACCCATAAAATCAAGTTTTGGACCATAAAACGCAGCATCTCCAGGTACTTCTTCGAAGTCATCTTTAGTCTTAGACTGTGCAATTTTTCGAAGTGTATCTTCGACTTCCTTCCACTGTTTGTCTGTTCCAAGATAATCGGCCCGCTTTTTAGGATCATGCAAACTAAGTCGCAAGCGAAGCGTCATACCAACCGCCGAATAAAACCGTTCAATGATGTCCCAAAGCGCCAAAACCTCGGTTTCTACTTGAGAGTAACGACAAAACACATGAGCGTCATCTTGAGTAATAGCCCTAACACGACTTAATCCACCGAGCTCTCCGCTTTGTTCATCACGATAAACCATGGTTGTTTCGCGATAACGAATCGGCAGGTCGCGGTAGCTTCTTTGCCTTGAATCATATATCTGAGTATGGTGCGGACAGTTCATCGGCTTCATTGCAAACTCATGGCCTTCGCGTGTAATTATCTTAAATAATTCATCCGAGAACTTTGCCCAGTGGCCGCTTTTTTCATAAAGATCCTTCTTTGTAATATGCGGCACAGCTACGGCCATAAAACCAACTTCATTGCGCATTTCTTGGACAAAACGATCAAGCTCGTTGCGCAGAATCGTGCCTTTTGGTGTCCAAAGCGGCAAACCTTGACCAACCAAGTCAGAGAAAGTAAAAAGGTCCAGTTCTTGACCAAGTTTACGATGATCACGCTTCTTGGCTTCTTCTAGCATCAGCAAATGCTCAGCTAGTTCTTTTTTGGTCTCAAATGCCAATCCATAAAGTCGCTGCATCTGAGGATTAGTGTCTTTGCCTCGCCAATAAGCACCAGCAACTCGCATTAACTTAAATTCACCAACATCACCGGTGCTTTTAGCGTGCGGGCCACGGCATAAGTCAGTAAAGTCGCCATTTTTATAAAATGAGGCTTCGCTAGCCTTTACGTCACCAGATGCAATAGTGCCGAGCTCTTCGCTATTTAGGTCAGCAGCTAAGGTCGTTCCTGCGCGCTTTAAATCGTTCAACAGCTCTTCTTTATATGGCTGCTGTGAGGCTTTTGCCCAACCTATCGCCTCATCGATTGGCTTAACGGAGTGTTCAAAGACCTGCTTTTCAGAGATAATCTTGCGCATCTCGGCCTCTATTTTTGGAAAATCTTCCTCAGAAATAGTTGCACCAGGCACGTCGATATCATAATAAAAGCCATTCTCAACCACTGGCCCCACCCCAAAACGGGCTTTTGGCCAAAGGTGCGACACAGCTGCAGCCATAATATGTGCCAAACTGTGGCGCATAGCGTGCAATCTATCTTCGTCGGTTTTAGTCATATCAATAATAATACCACTGTTAAATAAAAACATCGTGCCTTCTCGCAAAGAAGCACGATGTTTTCTGGAGCAGCTCGCACTTTTCGACTAGAGTTAAAAACTTACTCCCAAAACTGCACCTGCAACCATCCTAGCAACACTAGCCGTTTAATGCTAGTACAATACTGCTCACTTTTCCACATCTGTTTATAAGCTGTTTGGTGGGCGATATAGGATAATGCACTTCAATCTGTGCGCCGAGTAAGCTCGGGCACCAGACTGAAGACCGAACCTGACGCTTTGCGTCTGATAGGTTCTCAATTCATTAACCAACTAAAAAACCTACCTCAAGGGTAGGATTTTTAGTTGGTGGGCGATATAGGATTCGAACCTATCACCTCAGCAACGTCAATGCTGCGCTCTAGCCAAATGAGCTAATCGCCCCCGATTAACAGATGAAAATATACCCTAAACCATACCGTAAAGCAACTCTGCCTGATTACCGCCTACTCCGTTGTTATAAAACTGATAAACTGTTTAGATGTTTACACATCTTTGGCACAGTCTTCTGGGCATGAAAAAATACGATAAGGCATGGCACGAAGAAGACATACAAGACGAATACAAAGAACTTCTCGAAGCGAAAACACTGCTAGAGAAGTGGAGCGAATACTCTGATGTCGCTTATACATATTCAAGAGCCAGGTGGACTGGTTATAAGATACAGCTACCAATCTCAAAGCCGATGTACATTGTTGGACTAGTTTATATGTACCCAAAATATTCTCTTCGATTTATGTTCTTCCGGCGCGCTGGGAAGAAGTTAGGTGCGCGCATCCACGAAGTTAGAAACCCGAAGAAAGTAGAAAAACTACATTCAATTGCCGAAAGAAATGATATACCAGCTAAGGAATTCAGCGATATATGCAAACGCCAACTTCGCTACTGGCCTCTTCTCAAATAGCCCGATACTGTTCACAGATGCGCTGTAGATAACGCAGATTGTGGATCGAGGCCAAGCTGCCGGCCAGCGGTTCTCCCACCTTAAACTGATGCCTTAAGAAGGCCCTAGAGTAGCCATTGGCGCATGCAAAGCAATCACAGCCCTCCATAATAGGTTTTGGGTCACTAATATACTGCGCATTTGTCAGATGCATCTTTTTATCACCCTTACCCCAAAGTGTTGAATGTCTAGCGTTTCTGGTAGGTAGAACGCAATCAGCCATATCTATTCCGTGTTCATAAGCAAAACGTAATCCAACCGGTTCGCCGACACCAAGTAAGAACCTTGGTCGAGACGGGTCATATAACGGAGCAAGCTCGGAAAGAACCTTGAACATCGCTTTCTGCCCTTCTCCGACAGACAATCCACCTACTGCAATACCCCCAACTTCGCTATTTTGAATAACGTCTAAACTCTTTTTGCGTAGAGTTGGATCTAGTCCACCCTGTACAACCCCAAACAATATTGGTCGTTCAGATGGCTTCATGTCTTTGGTTAGTCGATTAAACTCAGCAATACAACGGTCTAGCCAGCGATGCGTCCGCTCGAATGCGTCTCGCACATCTTCAGTGGTAGTTTTATCAAGACCGATGAGGTGATCAAAAGCCACCATCATATCTGCGCCAAGAGCTATTTGAATTTGCATCGAACTCTCAGGTGTAATTAGTCGCTTCTCACCAGTGATTGGGTGCTTAAAGATAACTCCTTCTTCGGATACTTTAGTGAACTTTCCTAAAGAAAAGACTTGAAAACCACCCGAATCAGTCAGTATCGGGCCCTGCCAGCCACCGAACTTATGCAGCCCACCAAGGCTTTCTATAACCCTTTCACCTGGTTGTAGGTGTAGATGATAGGTATTTGCAAGAATTACCTGTATGCCTGTCGAGGCTACTTGATCAGGAAGTAGACTTTTTACTACACCACGCGTCCCGTCCGGCATAAACGTTGGCGTCAATACCTTTCCGCGGCGTGTCGTAAAATAACCGTACCTACCGTATTTACCAATTTTTCCTAGAGTAGTGAAATTACCTTCCATCAGAGGTATAGCATAGCATGCCTATTGCTTTTTAAAACCTAAGGTGTTATCATAAGCAGGTTAAACGAGGTGCTGGAAGTTTGGGTAACCAAAAACAAGCACTAGCTGGGTTTACGCTCTTCTTTGAAGAGCTACCATCAGAGAAGGTAATGACCAAAAGGGTTCGTCGCCTTCGCCTAACAGCTAGTCGCTAATCAGGGTGGTTTTTTAAGTAAATAGGGCGTTTCCCCACAAGGAAACGCTTTTTTTACACTTGTTTTTTGCTCACCGTAATGTCAACATGTAGTCATGGTTTGCCCATTCTGCAGTAAAAACACAGAAGTAGTTAATTCCCGCCCCCAGAAACGAACTAATGGAGTTTGGCGGCGACGCCACTGTTATGGCTGCGACAGAATCTTCACCTCTATTGAACGCGTTGATCTTGATTCCAGTGTTCGAGTCCAAAAGCGTTCAGGTTCACTCGAGCCTCTTTCTGAGGCAAAACTAATGATTAGCCTGTACAAAGCACTCGAACACCACAAAAACGCCCCAGAAGTAGCATTTGAGCTTTCACAGACAGTTATAGCAACGGTTCTTAAGTTCGCCAGCGAACCGCTAATTCCTGCATCTGCAATCGCTAATGAAGTAATTCTAGTGCTCAAGAATTTTGATGCTGCTGCCGCTATTCGTTATAAATCATTCCAAGATCCCCTACAGACTAAGCGTGATATTCGAAAAGCCCTCAGATAAAGGTGTGGTTTGTAGCGAGGTTTACTTTTTGATTATTTTGTCGGTTACATCAAAATTACCGATGTAGCGACCAAACATTAGCCTTGTCTGAGACACTAACGCTGCAGTTGAACCAAAAAGGATGGTTGCAAGAGGCATAAATAACCACTGAACAATCATAGAAATATGTCGGGTCTTTCGATAGCGAGCTGGTTTCTTGGGCAAAAGCTTCATGCTCAAATATAAAGTAATAATGATTCCGACCAATGATACTGTCTGTATGTAGCTAGCGATTATCGGCAGTTGATTAGCCACAAAACTCTCCCGGCCATTTGGGTTTATATACACCGGTATGGATGCCGAAAATGCCACTATCAACGACGCCGTCGCCCACGATAGATGACCTTCAATTAGTCGAACAGTTTTGAAGAATAAGTCGAGCTTTGGAACAGAATTTTTAGTCAAAAAACCTTTTTGAATAACGTATGGGATATCTGAAACGCCCCATGCCCAGCGACGCAACTGAAGAAACTGCGCCTTAAAGGTTTTTTTGTAGGTTTCTGCCAATACAGCGTCCTGATAAATAGGCGAAAAGATAGGAAAGACTTCGTGCTTGCCGTCAAATCGGAAGTATGAGCGCCAAAACTGATGGCCATCCTCGACGATTGTTCGCCTGCTCCAGTAATTACACTCCACTAACGCGTCCATTCCCTGACCGTGTGCAGCAAAGTTTCGAAGCATATGAGGTCGCATACTTACAATCATCATCCAAAAAGACGTACCAAGAGCTAAGATTCGCATCGGTGCTGGTGCGTCCCAGATGTTGCTAGTAAGCAGAGAAATTGGTTGGTACGAAGTGTGCTTTCGGTCTGGCGACATAAGGTATACATAACTCAGCTCACTAAAATAGTTCGGATCAGGATGGTGATCCGAATCAAGTACAGTAACGATCACATTCCGAAATGCTATCTTTTTTCGCTTGAGAATAGCCTCGAGCTTCTGGGCCGCAAAGCTTTCGTTTGCCCCCTTGCCCTTTATCTCGCCAACTTCATACTTCGGTGGGTGCGGTACGCTCTGCATTAAATAAAATCGATGTTTGTACTTCTTAAGTAACTGTGCGCACGTCGCTACCGCCTTACCGCCGTCGCGCTCTTCGGGTGCAAGAATTAAAATAATCTTTTTTAGATCATACTTAGTCTTTAAGATATGTTTTATCGTAAGTTCAAGCACATCTTTAGGTTCGTTGTAGGTTGGAATAATTACAGCGTGAAAAATATCTTTTGAGCGCAAAGTGTCTTTTTCTATCTGTAGAGCACGCATATTGAGATTCTTCTGATGCCATTGCGGTAGATCTTCTGATGAAACGCGGTCAAGTCGCCAAAGACTTGCTTTTGGATCATCAAGGTCGGCAATTAGCGGCGCCCAGTCTAGAGCTTGATGGCGACGCATTGTCCGATAGCTTTGAACAACCCTAGTACTTTGCCCCATTGCTCTTAAGAACCAGGCTATCATATAGGCGATAATAATAACCGCCAAGGCAAACGGGCTAACGAAGGCTAAAACAAACGGTGTTATTAACACTAGCCATGTGAGCGTACCGGGCATTATTTCAAGTAACCGATAACCCAATTTGCGTTCGAAGGGGTAAGGAATTTCTATTTCTTCTATCGTCATGATTATTTGTTCACATTAATAATGGCGCTACTAACGATTACTCCAAAAAGAAGTACGATGAAGCCAAGACCCAGGATTAAGATACTGAGCCTACGATGCTTGTGATATATCTTGCTAGCAAGAACAACCTGTACAACATAAAACACCACCGGAGCTACAGCAAAAGTGTATAGCGATGGTGTATTACCTCTTGTGAACGGTGTTGACTCAATAAGGTTATAGCGCGTAATGGCTACTGTTTGAGTAGTATCAACCTGAAGTACTACCAGCAAGATATTAAATCCAACGAATAAAAGACCAATAAAGGCCATAAAAAGAGTTGTTTTGTCGGTAATAAGATCTTTAAAGTTCTGCATTTTTAGTGATTGTTATTAGTATAACTCCTCGTAGTGATCTTGGTCGAATTTCGTAAACTAAGGCTGGAGCCGGAGATGAGAATCGAACTCACGACTTGCTGTTTACGAAACAGCTACTCTACCACTGAGTTACTCCGGCGTATGCACTAACAACTTACCCTCTTTTACTCTATTGCTCACTGCTCTTTGCTTTCTACCTTTTCCTCTATTTAATCCAGCATAGGTTGCTGATATTGAATCACAGTTCGGGCAAATTAAGCGCAGATTACTATCAACATTATTTTGCCAGTTTCCATCTATATGATCAGCGACCAAAGGAACTTGGCCAGTTACGATATTAACTTCCGCCCAACCACAAAGACAACATTTATTACCGAACTTTTTTCTCAGATATCGCTTAACGTGAGCAGATACTACGCCGTGTCCCTGCAAACCATCCTCCTCACCAGCCAGCCATTTTTCAAGGTATTTCTTGTGCTGATATACTACTTGACACTTATTGTTACAGTATTTATATCCTGGAAACCGTGTTTCCTTTTGGCAGTTTAAGCAATTATTTCTTGGCTTTCTGGGCATAGGCATATCATTTAGTATATCGACAATCCCAGACCAATGTCAACGCATAAAGACGGTACTGTATTAGCGAAGACTTTCCTGCATCGCGCACCAAAAGCAAGGAAGCATTGTCATTAACAGATGTAACTGATAAAATCACTCAGTTACATCAAACGAGGGCTCGTAGTGAAGTTGGCCTATCACGTCTCCCTGTCACGGAGAAGATCGCCGGTTCGAATCCGGTCGGGCCCGCCAAACTAAGAAAGTCACCCCCAAGGGTGGCTTTTTTAGTTTGCTGCCCTTCCGAATGCGAACTGGCGATGCAGATTCGCTTTAGCGAAGATGCGAATCGCCGGTTCGGTCTTCGAGGACGTGCACAGGAACTACCTCTTAGTTCCGAGCACGCCGCAAGAAGTAATCATCCGGTCGGGTCTACAAAGCATAGGGTAGTTTACCTTAAAGATTTGCTATAGTTACCGTCATGAGCGAACACCCCAAAGACGGCACCGTTGAGATCGCCCCCATTGGTAGTTATGTTGATATAGACAAAGATGGTTACATTATTAACCCTACTGGCGTAGAAAAACTACAGCCGCACTGGAAACCGTTGATTAACGAAGTACTTCGCTACCACCAGCAGCTGTTTGGCGATGACCTACATAGTTTTTTCATACGTGGTTCAGTAGCAAAAGGCCAGGCAGTAGATGGTATTTCTGATCTTGACTCATTTGCATTTATACGATATCGCCAGGAAATAAAGATAGTAGACTCGTCGGAATTACTAGCACGTATACGTGAGCACTACCCATTTGCGGAGGGTGTTGAACTGCAGTTCATGACTGTCGACAGAATTTCCAAAGAGGCATCATTAATTATTCAAGCGCTGCAAATTTTTGGCGAACCAGTTGAACAGCCGCTACTAAGACCTGGTCGAGATATGATACGGAACGCGAAGGGTATCTTTAATCGTATGGCAAAATCAGATATTAGGATAAATCGACTACAAGACAATCCAAATCAAGAAAGAATTCAAGAGGAGTGTGTTTGGATTATGAAACATCTACTGAGATCGGGAGTAGAACTTACTTATGAACGTTCAGGACGCTTCACACGAGATCTATACCTATGTTATAAGGACTTCGCAGAATACTACCCCGAATATTCTGAAGCAATGTACCGCGCGTTATATCTCGCGCTGAATCCATCGACAGACTTACAAGAGGTTATAGCCACACGCGATGCGCTTATACCATTACTTCAGCAAGAGGCTGTTCGGCTAAACATTGCTGCGCCGAGTAATCAGTAGATCTAATCCGACTCTACCCGACCCTGATTGAGTGATTCACTTAGCTCTCAGGACGGGGTGTTTCACTTTTTATAACCTAAAGGTATATATAACTAGTAGTCCTGCGCTTCCCTTTTCCAACTAAAAGTTTCCTCGCCCATATGAACCACCCTAAAGCTATCTATTGAGTGAACAACTTCATCATCATAGACAGTAAGTAA
>CAZKOX010000006.1:0-29448 GCA_964554485.1 uncultured Candidatus Saccharibacteria bacterium
AGCTCCTTAGTATTATTATCAAAAGCACCTCTTTTATTGAATATTATATTATTATTAAAGCCGATGTTAATGTTTCGCTTAAATCTTTTATAGATAGTCTAAAACCTCTTGATACTGAAGAAGTAGCTACTCGGGTTGTTGGTTCGGGCGTGGGTACTATAACTGAGAATGACATCATTACCGCTGAAACAGCCAATGCTACGATCTATGGCTTCAATGTTGATTCTAGCTCAGCGATTATGCAACTTGCTTCGCGTCATAAGGTGATGATTAAAAACTACAAGGTTATCTATGAGTTACTTGATGACGTAAAGGCCGAGCTCAGTAAGCGGTTGCCATCAATTGTAGTCGACACAAATACCGGCCGATTAGTCATAAGAGGAGTTTTTAGAACTACTAACTCCGAGGTTATTTGCGGCGGTGAAGTTACTAAGGGAAAAATTACTATTCCTTCGTTGGCTCACCACTTGCGAGACGGAAAAGAGATCGAAACTGTTGAGATTTTGACATTAAAAAGCGGCCCGCAGGATACAAAAGAAGTCCCTGAGGGTGAAATGTGCGGCATGAGCTATAAGCCAGCTGACAAAGCCGATATTTTAGAAGGCGACCATTTTGAATTCTTTACCAGAGAAGTCAAAGACCGTAGTTTATAGATATTTACATTGACTATTCATTAAGCTTATGATAATGTAGGTTTAATAAACAAAAACAAAAAATGATAGATTTATTTCCAGGAAAAACGGCTGAAGGTCTTCAGGACAACATAGAATTTACAGAAGAAGATGAAAGAAAGATTCGCGAAATGCTTATGGGTGT
Organism: uncultured Candidatus Saccharibacteria bacterium; assembly: GCA_964554485.1. Classification (GTDB taxonomy): domain Bacteria; phylum Patescibacteriota; class Saccharimonadia; order Saccharimonadales; family JAGQMS01; genus JBBQBM01. The sequence goes on from CAZKOX010000006.1 coordinate 817, forward strand.
TGGTAGGGAGGCTGTTACCGGAAGCGGGATTATAATAATACCAGACTCCAGAAAAGAACTAAGTGAGCGACGGAAGTTAGTGCGTTCTAAACGGGATAAGGGATTAAAGAGGGCACTAGATAGTAGACGTGCTTATGCGGATAAAACTAAAGCAGACTTGAAATTTGCCAAGAAGGGCTATAGCCGGTCTGTTAGAAAAGAATTAATCAAGGATGAGGCTCAAAGACTTGAGGCGCAGATAGTTAAAGAACGCGAAGCAACTGGTCGAATCAATAAAACGCCTAAACCTCTCCAAAAACGAAGCAAGTTATTTGGCAACATTGGTATTGCCTTAGAGCAAAAACACAATAATCGTAAATATATGCGTGAGTTAGATAGGGCTCGGGGTGATGCAAAGGCTTTTGCTAAGTTGTCGATTCGTCAAAGAGAGCAGTCAGCAAATAAAAACCTAAAAGACTTTGAATTAGCGCATCAGGAAGCAAAAGCAAGAAAAGCTCAAACGCAGTCAGCTCTGCTGAGATCAAAATTTCATCTTGACGGCAATAGAACGAACTTCATTTCTACTTATCGAGACATGCACCAAACTCAAGAAGAAAGATTAGCAAGTATAAAGTCACGCAATGCTTTTGATATTGGTTATATGAATAAAGGTGGTTTTCAAAAAGAACGTATAGTTAGTGCGAATAAAGGAATGAGTGAAGAAGCGCATCAACGTAGAGATGATTATTTTGCAGAATTAAGTAAGCCTACCGGAGAGCATGAGCCGGTAGTTGCCATAGAAAGCCCGCAGCCACTTGCGCCAAAACGAGGAGTCACTCCTAATACTTTTTCGACCGCTGAACCTTCAGTTTGGCCGGCTCCCGCTGGTGAGCCGGTAGAAGTTATTGATCATAGACAAAAGAACTACGATTGAGATGTAGTTATTTGAGGTAGAATTAAAACATGTATAAGTTAGACGATAATTTTTTAGCAGAAGTAGGGCTAGGCAGTCTACCGGCTCACGAAAAGCCGGAAATGATCCGGGATATCTATAACAAACTGGAACTTCGTGTTGGCATGTGTCTTGCAGAAAAGATGACAGATGCTCAGCTGGATGAGTTTGAAGGTCTTATTGATCAAAAAGACGACTCCGTTTCCTTGCGGTGGTTAGAGAGCAATTTCCCAGACTATAAACAGGTTGTGGCGGATGAACTCGAGAAATTGAAAAACGAGATAAAAGCCAGTGCACCACAAATACTTGCAGTCTTAAGTCAGCAGCAAGCCCAGTAGTGAGCTTTCGTGACCATCTATGCATCCATTTACTGTCCAGCGAATGATCTGAATGCTGAACCGCAAAAGGATGGACAGCTCGAAAGTCTACTACTGGGCAAATGCCACCCCAAGCGGCTTAGATTTGCAATTTGTTTTTATAACCAGCTAAAAACGCCGACGCTGGCATTTCTTTTTTGCCAAGAGGTTTGAGCTTATCAATGCATAGATAACCGCCGCCGCTGTTAATTTTTAGTATTCCGTCTTCAGTAGGGATCTCTATACTGCCTGGTTCTCCGGAACTGTCCGAGGTAATCGAGTGCGCTTGAGTAATAATAACTTCGATAGAGCCTAGGGTTGTTCGGCTTTGTGGCCAACCGGCATAAGCTCGGATCTCACGCTCGATTTGAACTGCTGACTTATTCCAGTCAATCTGACCATCGGTTTTTTCTATCTGATTGCAGTAGGTGGCTTCGCTATCGTTTTGGCCCTTCGGCTTTAAGCTACCATCGATTATTGAGGGTAGCTTATCTATAAGTAGTTTCTTGCCTATATCTAGTAGGCTTTCGGTCAACTCTTTCTTGGTCTCTCGGCCGTTTAAAGCTCTTTTCTCCTGCGCATAGACTGGTCCTGCGTCCATTTCTTTAACGAGTTGCATAACAGACACGCCAGTCTCGCTAGCGCCGTCTAGGATAGCCTGTTCGATCGGCGTCGACCCTCTATATTTTGGCAATAGAGAAGGGTGGATATTGACGATGCCTTTTGGAAATATATCAATAACGTCTTGAGGTACTATTTTTCCATACGCAACAAGCACACCTATGTCAGCTCCAAACTCCCTTAATTCTGTAATTATTTCTATTGGTTTATCTGGTGTTAGAACTGGAATACCAGCAGCTTTAGCCACGATAGCGACCTCTAGTTCACGGACATTGCGCGATGATTTTGATTCGGTGTGGTGCGCGACTACCGTTACAACTTCATAATCAGCCTCAAGCAGAGCTTTTAATATCGTGCAATCGCTCTGGTAACCGCTGCTTAGGCGTTCATTCCCAAAGAAGACTATTTTTGATGTCTTTTTCATAGCTGAGTTTTTTGAGTTCACCATTTTTTTCTAAACAATAAAATGCATCTTTATTATCCTTGATGTGGTCAACAAAGACTATGCCTTTAGTATGGTCTATTTCGTGTTGCAGAATTCTAGCCGGAAAACCCTCTAGTGTTATTCTAAAATCCTCACCCTTGAGGTTCTTTGCCTTAACTCTAATCTTTTCATAGCGTGGTACTTTTCCATAGATATCCTTAATACTTAAACAGCCTTCAAAGTCTTCGGTAACCTTACCTTCATATTTTGTTATTTCAGGGTTAATAAATACCATAAAGGTTCGATCTTCTTTATTATCAAAATCATTCCGAACTATGACCACCTTCTTCAGCTCATTTATTTGAACAGCTGCAAGGGCAACGCCGACCTCATGGTCGCGATGATCTTCCCAATCTAGCAAGGCCTCCGACATAGAGGTCAGCAACTTATTTATATCATCTGTGATATATCCGACCCGTTTTGAAACAGTTCTCAGGGAAGGATGGGGTAGGGTAATAATATCTTTAAGGCTCGCCATAACTTCAGAAGAGTATAACAGCGTGGGCTAAGTTGATAAAGCATCAAGATCTACGGTCCATCCGCTGCCCAACAATTCACCAACCACAATTAAGTTACTTCGCTTCTTTGATTTTCCAATAATTTGCCACTCTACCTTGCCTGATCCTTGAAAACTCGGCATTGGTCCAAGTAGGTCAACGCGTAGTCCCCGGGCGCGGAGTTGCTGTTGGATTTTCTCAACAACCGTCTCAAGACCATCAGAAGTTTTACGTTTAATTCTATAAACAGCAATGAAAGTACTGGGTGGATAGTCGAATTTTTCACGGTCGATTAATTCTTGTTCATAAAAAGATCTCCAGTCTTCCCGGGTAGCCCAATTGACCAGAGGGTCGTCAATGTCCGGAGTTTGAAGAAAAATTGTAGTTTCTTGATGTCCGCGCATCCCTCGGCCAATGACCTGATGGAGTAGTTGATAATAACATTCGTCTCCAAGATAGTCGCTTGATTGTCGCCTAGCGTCAATAACAACAACCGTCTCAAGAAGCGGAAGGTCTAACCCCTTGGCAACTAACTGAGTCCCGATAATTATCGAGGCTTTTCCGGATCTAATTGACTCCATCTTTTCTAGTACATTCTCGCGAGTCACCGAATCGGTGTCGAGCCTAATGGTATTTTCACCAGGGAACAGCTTGTTACAATCTTCTTCAACGTATTTTGTACCAATCGACATGAGTTTTAAGCGGCCCTTATCAATTGGACAACTTGAATTCATGGCGTATTTTCGGTCGCAGTAATGACAGATCGCCAAGTGCTGATCCTTATGATAAACAAGAGTATGATCACAGACATCACAACGATGTTGCCAGCCGCAGGTGTCGCATTGAATCAAATGAGCCGTACCGCGCTTATTGAGCAGAAGCAGGGCTTGCTTGCCACCCTTTGTGCTTCTGCGGATGGCGTTAATAACATCGTCTGACAAGGTTTGATTCTTACTAAACAATCCTCGGTCTTTGGTGTTTATTATCTTAAAAGTATTTCCAAGCTTTGAAGAAGTGGCCACCGGACGTTCTTTTAGGGAGACAATATTATATTTTTTATCTGTAGCAATCTTGTAGTCGGTGGTATTTGGTGTAGCGGAACCATAAATCAAGCTAGCGCCAAGTGCTTTTGTTAGAGTACCTGCGATGTGAAGCGAGGTGTAGTATGGCGCCTGTTGTTGTTTATAAGAAGTATCGTGAGCTTCGTCGATAATAATAGCGCCAATCTTAGAGAGTGGTAGAAATAAAGCCGAACGCGGACCAATTACGACTAGCGGTACCTCAGAGTGATATGTTCCATACCAAATATCACGCCTAGCTGCCGGCGTGAGTAGTGAGTTATAGGTAATAACACCACTGATGTATTTTGTGATTGTTGACCTTAGTTGTTCTCCCAGGGCAATCTCTGGAACAAGTAAGATTACCGATTGGCCGTTTGAGAGGCATTCTTTAATCTTTTCTATATAAACAAGTGTTTTGCCGGTGCCGGTGTCACCGTGAAGGATGGTAGTTGCCCTAGGGTGCTTAATGATTTCAGATATGGCGTCAGTTTGATCTGTCGTGAGTGGAGGGAGCTTAATGTTAGTTTCTGAAGATTTAGGAAAAGCAGGAATCTGTTTCTTCAAGCTAGGTTCGCTAGGAGGCATAAACAGTCTTGCGACCGCTCCTTTGTCGAAAGGATAGTAGTCCATAGCCCATAACATTGTAGATAAATGGGCTGTTGAGAGCGTCTCAGCAAGAACTCTATCTATTGGTTTTGTCTTAAATCTTGGTTTCTCTGACTCATTTACTACAACCCCAAGGACTTTTTTTGACCTTAATTTGACCACTACTAACTGACCTTTTTTACAGGGTTCAACAGAGGTATACGTAAAGACAGCCTGTCCTTTGGCGGACGGACTGGCGACGGCTACTTCATAAAAATATGATTTTTGCACTTTACAGACTCCTCATCTATTCCTATAATATACGTTGTTCGAATAACAATAGGTAAGATGTTAGATACATTTATTACATCACGAGTGAGGCGGAAGATTGTTGTGGTCTACGCAAAGTACCCTGACTTTAAGACACATGTTAGGGGTCTTGCTAAGCTTATCAAAGAAGACGCCGGGAATATACAGCGCGAATTAAAGCGCCTTGAGAAGGTTGGCTTTCTACACTCTGAAAAACAGGCAAACACTAAGGTTTATTTTACAAATAAACAGTTTGCGATATTAAAAGAACTTCAAGGTATCGTTGTTAAGTCACAAAAAGTGACCAAAAGAACCAATTAATAAACTTGTCATTGCAGAAATTAACAGATTAGGATAAGATAAAGCCAATATGATTCAAGTAACTAAAAAAGACAAGGCCGAGTCAACCGAAAGTTTAATTCGACGTTTTACTCGCAAGGTCCAGCAATCTGGAATGCTAATTACCGCTAAAGAGAACCAATACTTCGAAAAGCCAATTAGCAAACGCGAAAGACGAATTAAAGCCATTTCTCGTCGTGCCAGGCGAGCTGAAAAAGTTAAGAGACTAAAACTCGGATTAAAATAAACCATGCTTGAGCGGCTTAACCAAGATATCAAGGCCGCACTCCTGGGGGGTGACAATGTTACCGTAGATGCACTACGGTTTATTAAGAATTCACTAGATAATATAGCCAAGCAAAAAGGCTCCGAACTAACAGATCAAGAAGTTGTTACAACTCTGCGAAAAGAGCTAAAAAAACGCGAGGAAGCAGCAGAGCTGTTTAGCAAGGGCGGAAATTCAGCAGCAGCTGAAAAAGAGCATCGAGAAGCTAGTCTGATAAAAACATACTTGCCAGACGAAACTTCTGAAGATGAAATCACTGCAAAAATAAAAGCACTAATAAGCGAAAATAATATTCCAATTTCTATGAGCTCAATGGGACAAGTAATGACGCTAGCCAAGCAAAATCTTGGTGACAGCGCTGATCCATCGGTTATTGCAAGGGTGGCCAGTCAGCTGCTAAAGAGTGGTCAATGATTATAGTTGTTGGATTAGCTGGTTCGGGCAAGAGTACGCAATGTCAAATGCTCGAGGAGGCCGGTCGTTACAACTGGCTGTCTGTAGGTCAACTACTTCGCAACAAAATTACCGACTACAAGCAAAAAGCCATAATTGAAAGCGGTGATATTTTAGATGACGAGACAGTACTACCTCTGATCTTAGAAGAAATTGAAACCCGCCGACAGGATAGCGACAAAGAACTGATCTTGGACGGTTTTCCAAGAACTCTGCCTCAAGGTAGGTGGCTTCTTGAGCTGGCAAATAAAGAAGAAATCACTATATCGAGGGTTATAAATATTAGAGCAAGCGACAAAACTACCAAGCCTCGTCTTCTAAAAAGAGGTCGAACCGATGATCACGAAGCGGCGATCAACGAACGTTTTAACGAATATGAGAACCAAATATTACCAATATTAGAGTATTTTCGAAGCAAAAATATTTCGATATCGGAGGTAAACGGCGAGAATGATCCGGAGGTTGTGCATAAGGATATTTTAAGCGCGCTCGGGGAGGTGATAAATGGCTAGGTCGCTTATTAAAACTCCTACTGAAATTGACGCAATGCGCGAGTCGGGTGCGATATTAGCGAAAATCCTTAAACACTTAATAGCAAAAGCTAAACCAGGCCTAACACCTAAGGATTTATCAAACATCGCATCATTAGAGCTAAAAGCATTAGGTGCCGAGCCGGTTTTTCTGGGTTTCGAGGGATATCCGGACGTGATATGCATATCCGTTAATGATCAAGTGCAGCATGCTATTCCAAATAAAACTCCTCTTAAAAACGGCGATATAGTTAACTTCGACTTCGGTGTTCGATACAAGGGGATGATTACCGACGCCGGAGTTACTATAGCTATTGGTGGTAAGCCATTGAACGAAGATGACGCTCGACTCTTAAATGGAACTCAACTTGCCCGTGACACGGCTATTGAACACTTGAAAGCTGGAGTTAGGGTTGGCGATATCTCGGCAATTATCGAAACAGTACTAAAAAACCACAAACTAGGCATTGTTAAAGAGTTAGTTGGCCATGGAGTAGGTCATCAATTACACGAAGACCCAGAAATTCCAAATTACGGCAAGGCAGGTACCGGGCCATTACTCCAAGCCGGAATGACAGTTGCTATTGAACCAATTACTACGCTCGGCTCTCCAGATATTTATATCGAAAAAGACGGTTGGACGATTAAAACCTGGGACGGTACACGCTCAGCGCAGTTTGAACACACCGTACTAATACTCGAAAACGGGTCCGAGATCCTTACAAGCTTAGATTAGTTTTTTTCATCAAGAATAAGCGGTATACTATGCCTTATGCATAAGAACACACCTGTATTTGCGGGCATAGATATTGGGTCTTCCTTCGTTCGGGTAGTCATTGGGTTTTCCGGTGAAGAAGGTGGATTTTCGATCGCCGGGGTTGGCAAAGCGCCATGTCAAGGGGTGCGAAAAGGAGTTGTAGTTCACCCAGAAGAGGTTTCCGATGCCATAAATGCTGCCGTTGAAGAAGCAGAACGTCAAGCTGGAGTTAACGTATCTCGCGCTACGGTGCTTATAAATGGTGCGCAGGTTGGTAGCCAGAGTTCTAGGGGAGTCGTAGCTATCAGCGGTGCTGGTAGATCCATAACAGAAGATGATCGTATGCGGGTTGAAGAAGCGGCAACGGTTATCCAAATGCCAGCTAATCGTGAGATCGTTCAGGTTTTCGCTAAAAATTATTACATAGATGGAGATGAAGCAACTAAGGACCCAGTAGGCATGCAAGGAGTTAGGCTAGAAGTAGAAGCCCATATATTAAGCGCCTCCTCACCTTCATTAAAGGGTTTGGACTTTGCTTTAGAGAGGTCGGGGGTAAGAATAAATAGTCATGTAGTTGCCGGACTAGCCGCTGCCGAAGCTGTTTTAGACAGACGTCAAAAAGAATGCGGAACAGCGATTATTGATATTGGAGCCGCAACGATCAATATCGCGATATTAGAAGATGGTGAGATTGAGCACATTGCAGTAATTCCGGTCGGCGGCCAAAATATTACAAATGATTTAGCGATAGGACTTAAAACTGATCTGGATATAGCTGAGAAAGTTAAACGTTCGTTTCCTGGTCTTGGAAGTTTGCCAAGCTATGAATGTAAGATTGAACATAATGGTGAAAAAATTGTATTCGATGGTCCGACAGTACAAATGATCATTGAGGCCCGACTAGAAGAAATGATGGAACAGATCGATAGAGAGTTAGCGAAAGTAAAAAAATCAAAGAAATTGCCCGGAGGTGTTGTTTTCGTAGGTGGTACGGCTTCATTAAAAGGACTATGTGACTTTGCAAAAGAAAAACTAGAGTTGCCAGCAACAATAGGAACAGTTAAGGGTCTAAGCGGCCTTTTGGACGGAGTTAAGGACCCTTCTATGGCTACGCCGGTTGGAGTAATGATGCTTGATTCATTCTTTGCGTCAGGTGCCCATCAGCAGCAAATGAACGATGGTTGGTTGGGTCAAGTAAATCCTTTCTCTAGACTGAAAGGTCTGCGCAAAAAACGTGGTTAGTAGAAATATAGCTGAGTAACTAAAGTATTTAATACTCTCGTTTTTTTGTTCGAAGTTGTATAATTAGTGCTATCGTTAAGTAAGAAAAATTTCAGCAATCAATTAATAAAGAGGTAATTACTAAAATGCCACAAGTTGCTCCAGCTATAGAAACATTTGCCCGTATAAAAGTTGTTGGCGTCGGTGGCGCTGGTGGCGCTGCTGTAAACCGAATGGTTGATGCTGGTATCCAAGGTGTTGAATTTGTTGCTGTTAATACTGACTCGCAAGCAATTCATCATTCTAAAGCCCAGACAAAGATCCACATCGGGAAAGAAACTACTAAAGGTCTTGGAGCAGGTGCGGAACCTAGCGTTGGTGAGAAGGCAGCCCAAGAATCTATAGATGAAATAAAGAATGCTTTAGTCGGTTCAGATATGGTTTTTGTGACTATCGGTGCAGGAGGCGGAACCGGTACTGGAGCTGGCCCGGTTGTTGCAAAGATCGCCAAAGAAACAGGTGCGCTAGTTATTGGGTTCGCTACCCGTCCATTCGCCTTTGAGGGTGAAAAACGTCGTCGCAATGCCGAGGTTGGTATCGCTAATCTTGCCGAACATGTCGATATTCTTATTACCGTTCCAAACGATCGTCTTCTTCAGACAATCGATCGAAAAACTCCACTTCTTGAGGCTTTCAAGGTGGCTGATGATGTGTTGAGGCAAGGGGTGCAGGGAATTAGCGATCTAATAACCGTCCATGGTCTAATTAACCTAGACTTTGCAGATGTTAAGGCCGTTATGAGTAATGCCGGATCAGCTCTTATGGGCATAGGTCGTGCAAGTGGTGAAGATCGTGCCGTTGAAGCAGCGCGACAAGCTATTGAGTCTCCACTTCTTGAGGTGTCAATTGATGGCGCAAGAGGTATTTTGTTCAATGTTATTGGTGGTAATGATATGGCTATGCACGAGATTAACGCTGCCGCCGAAACAATCACAGCTGCCGCTGATCCTGAAGCTAATATAATTTTTGGAGCTACAATTAACCCTGATCTCGAGGGTGAGGTTATTGTTACTGTTGTTGCAACAGGCTTTGAAGCTTCATACTTCAATTCTCGTAAACAGGTTCATCATGGTGCTCATCCAGGTCAAAAACATGCCGAAGACTATGATAAAGATGAGCACAAGGAAGATACAGACAGCTCATCGGTTGAAGAGGTTGAGGAATCCCACATAGCTGACATTGATATGGACCTCGAGAAGCCAAGAAACAATGATTCGTCAGACTTTCATGACAACACACCTACGCCAAATATTTGGGCTATGGACGAACCCGAAAATGAGCTTGATAAACCTTCGTTTTTAAGACGCTTTAAACGCAAAAATAAAACAAACCACTCTCCAACAGATGAAAATGACCAAAAAGAGTTGTGAAAATTGCACTTGAATCACGCTACCAATAGGTCTATATTCATTAACACAAACACTATATGTAGTGCGTTCCTTGAAGTGAGGGGAGAATAATGAGGTGTAGTCAATGTCAATCTGAAGATACGAAGGTCGTTGAATCACGCGATGTCGCTGAGGGCGTTGCGATTCGTCGGCGTAGAGAGTGTTTGGATTGTCATTTTCGGTTCACCACATATGAGCGAGTCGAGCAACCACAGGTTATTATCATAAAAAATGATGGTAACAGAGAGCTATTTTCGAGAGAAAAATTGCTATCAGGGTTGCGAAAGGCTTGCGATAAAACACCAGTAACCACGGCCCAACTAGAGCTCCTTGTGGAGGACGTTGAAAAGCAACTCTATACTCGAAATGAGCAAGAAGTGCCTTCCAGCGCAATTGGGGATCTAGTAATGGACAGGTTAGCGGCTCTAAATGAAGTAGCATATGTACGTTTCGCAAGCGTATATCGAAAATTTAGGGACATTGGTGGTTTTGAGCGTGAGTTGACTCGTATGCGTAGTAAGAAATAACTACCGTCGACCCTGTGCGTCAAGGGAAAATAAAAAAGTAATAATTTAAAGTGAGGGTATAAATTATGGCGCAGGCGACATCGTTATCAGTGGGAAGATTTTTCACCAAGGCAAATAAACGAGCTTATGATCTCTTGAAGTGGGAATCGAGAGAGTCTCGAATTGACAATCCAAGTACAGGAAAAGTTGTATTCGAACAGAAGAATCTTGAGTTTTCAGAGGGCTGGTCGCAAAACGCCATAAATATAGTTGCCCAAAAGTACTTCGCAGGAACCCCTGGCACTCCAGAGCGCGAAGGTTCATTAAAACAACTGATAGATCGTGTAGCTGATACCGTTACTCGCCACGGTGTTCAAGAGGGCTATTTCGAAAACGAAGCTGAAGCAGAGAACTTTAGAGAAGAACTAAAATACATTTGTGCTACCCAGCGAGCTGCCTTTAACTCTCCTGTTTGGTTTAACATTGGTCGTCCTGATCGTTCTCAGCAGGCTAGCGCCTGTTTCATCCTCGGCGTAGAAGATACTATGGAGTCTATCTTGAATTGGTATACAGAGGAGGGAATGATTTTCAAGGGTGGTTCTGGAGCAGGCACTAACTTAAGCAAGCTAAGATCTTCTTTTGAAACTCTTGGCTCGAGTGGCGGTAAGTCTTCCGGTCCGGTTAGCTTTATGCGCGGCGCCGACTCGGTTGCTGGCACAATTAAGAGTGGTGGAAAGACCCGTCGTGCTGCCAAGATGGTTATTTTGAATGTTGACCATCCTGATATTGAAGAATTTATCTGGTGTAAAGCAATTGAGGAGCGAAAATCTCGCGTACTACAAGCTGCTGGCTTTGATATGAGTCTAGATGGTAAGGATGGCTTTTCGGTTCAATATCAAAACGCGAATAACTCAGTACGTGTAACAGACGAATTTATGCAGGCGGTATTGGACGACACAGAGTATGATCTCAAGCTTCGAGATGGCACTCCTGCTAAAACAGTCAAGGCTAGGGAGATATTTCGACAAATATCTGAAGCTGCTTGGGAGTGTGCCGACCCTGGAATGCAGTTCGACACGACTATTAACAAATGGCACACAACGCCAAATGCTGGTCGTATTAATGGTTCAAATCCGTGCAGTGAATATATGCATCTTGATAACTCAGCGTGTAACCTAGCCTCGATTAACCTCTTGAAGTATCTGAATGAAGACAATACTTTCGATGTTGAGGCCTTTAAGCACACTGTCGAGGTGATGTTTACGGCTCAAGAGATTTTGGTTGGTTATTCAAGCTATCCAACAGAGAGTATTACGAAAAATGCCAAAGCATTTCGTGAGCTTGGTCTTGGATATGCTAACCTCGGAGCACTATTAATGGCTCAGGGACTTCCATATGACTCCGAAGAAGGTCGAGCTCAGGCTGCAGCTATAACTGCTCTTATGACAGGCTATGCGTACGCTACAAGCGCTAAGCTTGCTCGCCGGGTTGGGCCGTTTGCAGGTTTCCATAAAGATCGAGATGGTATGTTAAATGTACTTAAGATGCATCGAGCTGAGGTCTCTAAGATAGACGCTGCCCTGGTATCAGAAAGTCTATTGAGCGCCGCAATGTCATCTTGGGACGAGGCCGTTGAACTAGGAGAAATACACGGAGTTCGTAACTCCCAGGCTAGCGTACTAGCGCCAACAGGCACTATTGGTTTAATGATGGACTGCGACACAACGGGCGTTGAACCAGACTTTGCATTAACCAAATATAAGAGCTTGGTAGGTGGTGGTGGTATGGTGATAGTCAACCAAACTGTTCCACGAGCTTTAAGAACCCTAGGCTATACACAAAAGCAATCAGAGGAAATCGTTAGCTTCATTGCTGAAAAGAATACTATTGATGGCGCTCCGCATCTTAAGCCAGAACATCAGAATGTTTTCGCATGCGCAGTTGGTTTTAACTCAATTCATTACCTAGGACACGTCAAAATGATGTCAGCTGTACAACCTTTTATTTCTGGCGCAATCAGTAAAACAGTAAACATGCCAGAAGAATCGACGGTTGAGGACATCGAGCAACTTCATATCGATGCCTGGAGAATGGGGATTAAGGCCGTTGCTATCTACCGCGACGGATCAAAGGTAGCCCAACCACTAAGCGATAAGAAAAAATCTGACAATGAAAATGAGGCTGCAGAAGCCAAAGAAACTACTGTTGAACAGGCAAACGAAGGCTTCATCGTTAAGGGTGCAGTCAAGCGCGAACTACCACGCCGACGGAATAGTCACACATATGAATTTAAGATTGCTGATCTAAAAGGCTTCTTTACAGTTGGTGAGTATGACGACGGAACACCCGGAGAGTTGTTCGTAACTGTTTCCAAGCAGGGATCAACTCTATCTGGACTAATGGACTCATTTGCTCGTTCGGTTAGTCATGGGTTGAAGTATGGCGTACCTCTTAAGAGTTATGTTAAAACCTTGATGAGCACGAGCTTTGCGCCAGCAGGAATGACAGATGACGCCGAGATAAAAACTGCAAGCTCGATAACAGACTATATCTTTAGACGGTTGGCGCTCGACTATTTGTCATTCGATGACCGTCTAGAACTTGGCCTAGCATCGTTTGACGATATGCCGGTTGCACAGGCATCGCTAGCTGTTGACGAAGTAGCTACTAAAGCTCCAGAGCCAGTAGTCGAGGCGGAAACAGCGGCAGTAGAGACAAAAACATCGGAGAAGTCTACTTCTCAAGACACTACTGCGCCACTTTGCTATAACTGCGGCAACCAGACACAACGCGCAGGAAGTTGCTATGTTTGTTCTTCTTGCGGTAGTACAACCGGCTGTTCTTGATAGCCACTTCAAAAGACTTGCTTTAAACTGTGGGCCGTAAACTGTATACTTTCTTGTATGAAAGTTATGGTGCTTTACCACCCAGAGAGCGAACACGCCAGAAATGTTCTAACTTTTCAGCATGATTTTGAAAAACTAACATCAAAGTCTGTTGAACTTGTTAGCCTAGAGACGCCTGAGGGTGACGAGCGAGCAAAACTTTATGGAGTAACTCAATATCCAGCAATTGTTGTTTGTGCGGATAGCGGAGAGCTTCTAAAGTTCTGGGAGGGTGAAAGCCTGCCACAGATCAATGAAGTTGTAAGCTATACGTTGTAACTAAATTAGAAATATGAAATTCAAAAAAGGAACACGCCGTCTACCAATCGAATACGAAAAGGACCTTGTTCGCTATTGGAAAGAAAACAAAACCTTCGAAAAGTCTGTCGAAATGCGTCCTAAAGAACATGCATTCGTATTCTATGATGGCCCACCTTTCTTGACCGGTACTCCGCACCATGGGCATTTGCTGATATCTACTGTTAAAGATACTGTGGCGCGTTTTCAAACAATGCAGGGTAGGCGCGTCGAACGCATGTGGGGATGGGACTGTCACGGCCTACCAGCTGAAGTGTTTGTTGAGAGCAAGCTTGGTATTAAGAGTAAAAAAGAGATAGGCACGAAGATCAGTATTGCAGACTACGTAAAAGAATGTCGGTCTGCGATGGTCAAGACAGGTACTGAATGGGAAGATACTATCGAGCGACTTGGAAGGTGGGTTGAATTTAAAGGTGCATACAAAACCATGGATCCTGAATACATGGAGAGTGTCTGGTGGGCATTTAAGACTATGTACGAGACTGGCAAAATTTATGAGGGTGAAAAGATATTAATCTACTGTACCAAAGACGCAACCCCAATCAGCAAATCTGAAGTAGCTATGGAAAATAGCTATCAACAAGATACTGACCCGAGTGTCTATGTATATTTTAGTCTAGAAGACAGCGATGAATCAGTGCTCGCCTGGACAACAACACCGTGGACACTGCCAGCTAACGTTGCGATTGCTATAAATCCAAAATTAAACTATCTGTTAATCGATTATCGTGGTAGGAAAGTATATGTTGCTGAAGAAACTGCAGAGAAAGTATTTAAAGATGAGAAGCATCAATCATTACCATATACTGTTGTAAAAAAAGTAAAAGGTTCGGAACTTGTAGGCCGAAAGTATCATCCATTATTCGAAAATCGCGGCCCAGATGCCCATCGAATTCTGGGCGCTGATTTTGTAACCATTGAAGACGGTACTGGTATTGTTCACGAAGCCCCGGCTTACGGTGAAGAGGACTATGAACTGTGCAAAAAAGAAGGTATTCCGATTATTTCGCTAGTTGATGCTGATGGTCTGTTTACTGAAGGGCCATGGCAGGGAAGTAATATCTGGGACGTAAACAAAGAAATAGCTAAAACCTTAGTTACTGAGGGGAAGGCGTTAAAAGTAGAATATATTGTTCACGAATATCCGCACTGCCACCGCTGTGGTGGTAAGTTAATGTACCGCGCCCACCCAAGTTGGTTTATAGACATCCAAGCTCAGAAACAACAGATGATAAAAGCCAATGATGCTACTTCTTGGACACCACAACATCTTAAAGAGGGTCGATTTAGAAATATTATTGACTCAGCACCTGATTGGAACATCTCACGTGATCGTTATTGGGCTACGCCAATACCTGTCTGGCGTGGCATAAAAAATGACGGCACTGAGGTTATTAAAGTCATCGGGTCGTACAACGAGTTTGAAGAATTAGCAGGCAAGCACTTAGATGATTATCATTTGCCAAATGTAATGGATGTTGAATTTGAATATGAGGGAACTACTCTCCGTCATATCGGTAAAGTTCTGGACTGCTGGTTTGAGAGCGGCAGCATGCCATTCGCTCAATTCCATTATCCATTTGAAAACAAGAAAAAGTTTGAGGATAGCTTCCCGGCTGATTTTATAATCGAGGCTATGGATCAGACCCGAGGTTGGTTCTATGCACTCACTGCTGTAAATGTTGGTTTATTCGGCGAATCACCATTTAGGAACCTTATCTGCACTGGTTTCGTGAATGCTGCTGACGGTCGAAAAATGAGCAAGAAACTTCAGAACTACACCGATCCTATGGAACTTATGGACCAATACTCCGTTGATTCGTTTAGATTTATCTTGTTATCTAGTCCACTTCTTAATGGTGAAGACTTTAATTTAAAAGACAAAGATTTAGGCGATGTTTCCAGGAAACTAAGTATGGTTTGGAATATGTACGATTTCTTCACACTTTACGCTGATGTTGATGGATGGGAGTGGAGTGGAAAAATTGAAGACCCTACAGATAAAGACTGTAATATCTTGGACAGCTGGATCGTTTCTCGGCTTCATCAATTAACAAATGAAGTCGTTAAAAATATGCAGATCTATGACATTGCTAACGCAATGAAGCCGATATTTCCATTTATTGAAGATGCTAGTAACTGGTATGTTAGGCGTTCAAGAAAGCGCTTCTGGAAGTCAGAGAACACCCCAGACAAGCAGAAGGCTTACGAAACGCTTCATTACGTTCTTGTGCAGCTTGCGTGTGTTCTAGCGCCTTTTACGCCGTTTTTAGCAGAAGAACTTTATAGGAATCTAACTGGCGAGGAGTCGGTTCATCTTAAGGATTGGCCGAAGTCCGGAAAAGTAAACGAACTATTAGTCAATAGAATGGCTCAACTTCGAGAAATTATTAACGAGGGTCTATCCCTTAGGGCTGCAGCCGGAATAAAAGTTCGTCAGCCACTGGCATCTGTTAATGTTGTTGGAATAGATGATATCTTGGGCGAAGATAAGGAAGAGCTAGTTCCAATATTACTTGAAGAGTTAAATGTTAAGCAGGTGATTTCAGAGAAGAACGACCAAAAGGTTTCTCTCGATACAAAGATAACAGATAAACTTAAGCTAGAAGGCCTAGCAAGAGAAGTAGTTCGCTTGGTCCAAGGAGCTAGAAAAGAGGCAGGGCTAGAAGTTGATGACCGAATAAAGCTTTACCTTAAGACTGAAGGTGAATTAAAGAAAGCCATTACTAATCATAAAAATGATATCGAAACCGAAGCATTAGCTACAATTGTCGATGACGCACCAGGTGACTTTACTAAAGAAGAGACTATCGAGTCGCAAAAACTCTCTATAAGTCTCGGTAAAGCCAGATAACACTTTACATACAGAGGTAACACTGGTAAACTACATCTCAGTAAATTTATCATGAAAGCAGTAATTACAACCGGCAACAAGCAATACCTCGTCGCAAAAGACGATGTTTTAGAGGTTGACTTACTACATTCTGATAAAAAATCCCTTAGTTTTGAACCGCTACTAGTCATAGATGATAAAGAGACATTAGTCGGTACCCCTGTAGTAGCAGGGCATACTGTTACGGCTGAAATAATCGGTGAGACAAGAGGTGAAAAAGTTCTAGCCATCCGCTATAAAGCTAAAAAAAGAGTTAAAAAAGTACATGGTTCAAAACAAACCTATACTCAAATTAAAATCACCTCGATAAAGTAGTTTCTTTAAAATTTGTCTTCATACATCTAAGCTTAAGTATTTCACTTCTTTAACTGGAAATTAATGTTGTGTAAAAATATACGAATTTGTCTATATATACGATATTTCGCACACAAATTGTATGCATTATGAATAATAAACCACAGGCAATGTCTTTTTTTACATACAGAAAACCAAGGCTAGTTTTAAAAAAACTTTTGATCAATCGCAATGCTTTATAGAAAATAAATAAATGGTCAAACAAAAGCTCAAAGTAAATGAGCAATATAAATATGACTATATTTCTGAGACTTCAAGAAAAGTTGATATTAGGTTAGCTACAACGAAGCGTCTTTTTCTGCATAACAAAAGTAAGTACATGACAAGATTTTTTTAAACTAATTGTGGCCGCAGATCTTTAATAAAAAAATACAAACCAACAGTGTAATAATAAATATAGACACAACTAGTATTAATAAGCTAGTATTATATGGCTAGTTATATCTTATAGTTCCTGTTTGACCTATCAATACTAATTTTGCAGCAGGAGTTATTAAAAGCGATTAATTATTTAACAGAAATAACACTGTATATTACAGGTACAATACTGGTTGGTAGGCTTAGGTGTTAATTATTATGGTAGTAGAGAAAAATATGGTTGGTTCTAAGTTACAAAAAATAATACATAAAAAGAGGAAGATCATTGTCTGGTTGGTGGCTGTTGTTATGGTGTGTTGCTTGGGTGCTTACCTTATGCACAGATTAAATCAACCGCCGATCGGAGTTATTAAAGAGTCACCAAGTAGCAATAAGAGATCACTAAAAAAGGCGAGCACGAAAACTTTGAAGAGCAGTTACTTTCTACTTAAATATCCGGAACGATATGAAATTCAAAGTAGTCATAATAAGTCTGCATCTTCAGAATCCTGGATTTTTATAGCTCATCAAGCTTTAGGGCTAGGTCAGTCAAGCAAAATTAGTATGTCGATTGTGGAATTGCCCCTCGGTGGAGTGATGGAAGATAGCGCCTACAAACACTTCTCTGCTTTTCCTGAACTTTATACGATCACAACTTCGTACTATAGCGGTGAGTCTGTGGTGGTTGGCGAACGGACTAATCCAAGTTTTGAAAAAACCGTGCTTTGGCCGCATGGAAAATACTTATTCACCGTCAGTCTAACTTCGGCGGAGGGCTCACAGGAATTTACTGCTGAGCTTGAGTCGATATTACGCTCTGTAGTTTGGCTCTAAGTGTGTAGCGCTTTAGGTTATAATATTCAGATATGAAGTGGATAATTTTGGGTCTTGCGTTGTTTGCGCAATTACCAGCAACGTCAAATTACCAGCTTAACAGCTACGGGTTTGGAAGTGGCGGAACGGCAAATTCGACCACCGCTAACTATGCTTTAGAAGGTATCAGCGGTGAAGCGTCAGGGCAAACATCGTCCACAGCAAACTATAGTGTTAAGCCGGGCTTTATAGAAACTCAACAGGCAAATGTACCAAAAGTATCAGCATTTACTAACGGTGGTGGAACATACTATAACAAGCTTCATTTTGTAATTGATCAACAAAGTAACCCAAGTGATGCATTATATGCATTGTCTATTAGCACCGACAACTTTAGTAGTGATGTTAAGTACGTAAAAAGCGATCTAACAGTAGGTGGGACACTTAACTTATCGGATTATCAAACCTATACTACATGGGGTGGGGCCAGTGGAGCTGACATTATCGGCTTACTGCCAAACACAACTTATTATCTTAAAATAAAGGCCACACAAGGAAAATTTACAGAGTCAGGCTATGGACCCGTTTCGTCAGCATCGACAGTAAATCCAAGTTTATCCTTTTCGTTATCCACCAATAGCTTGAGTCTTGGGTCGCTCATAGCCGGAACGGTTATTGATGCACCGACAACCATTGATATTACATTCGCAACCAATGCGACATCAGGAGGGGATGTTTTTATTAGTGGGATTAGCGGCGGACTTTATAGTACGCTTGCATCTTTTACTATTGCTTCTGCTAGCGCTGATTTAACGGCAGCATCCAGAGGGTTTGGCGCTCAAGTAACATCAACAGGTGCCTCTAGCGGTACTTTTTCTAGCGTAAGTCCATATAATGGCGCGGCGAACAATGTCGGTATAACAGATAGCACAATACGTAGAATCATAACTGCATCGGCTCCAGTAGTAGGTGGTACTGGCTCGGTTTTAATTAAAGCTAAGTCCAGCTCAACCGACCCCGCTGCTAATGACTATACCGAAACTATAACAATGCTGGCTTCAGCCAGTTTTTAGTAGACAGAATATCATTGACAGTTTTAAGCAAAAGCGATACCGTATTCTCAAGATATAAAGAACACAAATGAATCAAACACAAATAAAAAGAAGAATTACATCTTTGACAACTTATATTGTTGCAGTAGTGATGCTATTACCGCTAGTGTCTATTATATTAATTTCAAGCCAAGCTGAGGCGGCAACACTTACGACAACTTATATTCGACTTAATCGTTTAACCGCTGGTCAAACAACATCCTTTCGCCTCCAGTTTCGAACGGTTGGAGCAGGTGCGACATCGGTAGCGGTTAACTTTAATGGTGCGGATGCTACAACCTGGACGGGTTCGAGTGGACTCGTAAACGCCACGCAAACTACCGCTACTGCAACTTGTGCATCAGAAACTGGCGACACAGCTCTTCCAGGTACTTTGTCAGCCTCTGGTAGCGGTTCTACGGTAACCATCACAGGCGTTACTGCGCTGTCTGCTACCACCACATACTGCGTCGACTTAACCAGCTCAAGTGCCGTTACGAATGCAAACGCTGGAGAATATCATCCTACTGTAACTGTTGGTAGCGACTCTACTGCTGTTGCGCTTCGGACTATCTCTAATGATCAAATTGTGGTGTCTGCTACTGTGCCACCATCTTTTAACTTTGTACTAAGTGGTAATACGGATAGCTTTACTACAGATCTAAGTACCTCAAGCGTTGTTTCAACCACTGGGCGAACGGTCACTATTACTACAAATGCTAATTCAGGCTGGATAGCCTGGGTTAAGAACTTAAACGGATCGAGCGGTGCAGCCACCAAGGGTGCATTAAAGTCGGCCGCAGCGGGTAACTATACGATTCCAACAACCAACGCCAATGCTCTTGGTAGCGCATCACACACTTTGTCTACAGGAACAGAGGACTATGGTCTAGGTGTAACAATTAACACCGACGCGTCTGGAGGTGGAACTGTCACTCTAGATGCAGCCTATGATGGAACTGCGTCTAAAGCTGGAGTACTAGACCCAACCAATTTCCGACCAATCGCATCCGCTAATGGCACGGCTAGCGGCGATATTATTACGCTTCAAGAAAGAGCTACTATTTCTGGAGGTACTCCAGCTGCTAACGACTACACAGACACTTTGACAGTAATTGGTGCTGGCAACTTCTAGTATTGTTCTGATTAAAATCTATAAGTAAGCTTCACGAACAACATTTATTAATTTCTCTAGTGTTTCAACATCCTGTAGAATATGAAGTATATGAGGAGGTTATTGAGACTAGTTGGCCTATTTAGCTTAACGATGTTAATGACATTAATAACATCACTTGTTCCAGCTCGCGCCCAATCATCGGACAATTCCTTTAATCTAGTAACCTCACCACTTCCAATTAATCTGGCAGCAAAACCAGGTGCAACACTCAAGACCGATATTCGAGTCAAGAACGGTGGAGGTCAAACTGAACAGCTTAAAGTTTCATTAATGAAGTTTTCCGCCTACGGCGAAGAGGGAAAGCCAGGCATTTTCGATCGTCAAGCTGGCGATGATTATTTTGATTGGGTTAGTTTTTCTCCCGCAACTTTTTCAGCACCGCCGAATGAGTGGATTACAGTAAAAATGACCATCAAGCTACCGAGTACGGCAGCATTCGGCTATTACTACGCTGTGGTTTTTTCTAGGGACGGAGAAGTACAGCAACCAGATGGTCGCCAAAATGTTATTGTTGGGTCTACGGCGGTCTTGGTATTAGTTGATGCTCAAGTGCCAAACGCAAAGAGAGAGGCGAGCATAGCTAGTTTTACGGTAGAAAAAGGTACTTTTGAGTTTCTACCAGCAAAGTTTAGTTTAAAGATTAAGAACTCTGGCAATGTTCATCTTATCCCAACCGGCAACATATTCATTACGCGCGGCAAAAAGGCTATCTCGACCATAAGTGTTAATAGTGCTGCTGGCAATGTCCTGCCGGGTTCTAATCGTATATTTACAAGTAGCTGGGACGAAGGTTTTCCAGTTTATGTAGATAAAGAGGAGGGCGGCAAAGTGCTCCTTGATGATAAAGGAAAACCAATCAAGTCCCTAAAGTGGGACTTCTCGAAGATTTCTAACTTGCGTATCGGTCGGTACACGGCACATGCGTTTTTGGCTTATGATAACGGCACCAGCGATGTACCAATAGAGGCGACGATTAGTTTTTGGGTAATACCTTGGCGACTGATAGGTATAGCTTTGGTGGTTGTATTGCTTGTCGGAATTGGTCTATGGTCAACGATGCGCAATCTGTATAAAAAGCTTCGAAGAGATAAAGCAAGAAGAATATAGATAGATGAAGAAGTTAACGAGTATTTTATTATTGGGTGTTGTTTTTTCGTTTACTTTGTCGATATTCGTTAATGCGGCTGAACAAAAAACAACTATAACAATTTCACCTTTCTTGCATGAGGTTCGCTTTTCCGCCGATGAGGCAACAAAAGACTTTAGTATTGAGATAACTAATAGTACCAATCAGCCCCAAAAACTCAGTTTGTCGGTGCTAGACTTCGGATCTCTAAACGATAGCGGTGGTGTTGTTTTTGCTGGAACAGACGCCAGCACAATAGTAAAAAAATACGGATTAGCTACTTGGCTACAACTAGCTCAGAAAAATCTAACTTTAAATCCAAACGAAACTACCAATATACAAGCAACGATAATTAATGACACAACTATGGCGCCAGGAGGTCATTATGCTGCAATTATTGCCTCAATTGACGGTCCTTTAGGCAGATCCAACGAAATTAGTATCAATCAGCGTCTATCGTCACTAATTCTTGCTACTAAAGTCGGAGGCGAAAAGTATGACCTAAGGCTAGATAAAATCTCCTCAGACGGTAATTTTTTTCATCTTCCAAAGACAGTAACTCTAAGTTTCAGAAATCCAGGCAATACCCACGTTGTTCCTAGGGGAAAGGTTTTATTAAAGTCTCTAAGTGGTGCGGTAATTTCCCAAGGGATTATTAATGGACAATCCGAATTTGTGCTTCCAGAAACTACGCGAAACTTAACGGTTAAGTTAAATCCTATCAGCTCGATTAGCATGTGGCCCAATAAGTACCACATTCAGGTAGACTATCGCTACGATGGAATAGATAACTTTGCCAGCAAAGACAAGTCCTTATACTTTCTAAATCTTCCAAGCCTGCTATTACTAGGTCTATCATTTTTCATAATTTATTGGTTCACGAAACGAGCAATATCTACTAAAAGACGAAAGTAGGGCACTGAAGACAATATACAATTGTGGATAACTTTTTACATACTAACGAGCAATTGTTTAGATTACAACAATATTAAGTGCAGTAATTAACAGATGAGCAAAAGGGCAGTAATAGGTATCTAGTAAATATAAAAATAACAGATAAAGATAAGCAAATAATTAAATAATTACTAATTTGATGTCATAAGAACAACGTATTAATACGATAAATAATAAGTTTTTGCTATTCCTCGAGTGCATATATATTTTGTTCGATTTACCTTCCATTACCTCTATAAAACGTGCATAATTAAGCAGTAAATATAATAACAAACAGGCAACAGCAGAAAGTATGTCAGCGATTATAAAACAACGTATTTTAAATATTCCTGGGTTATTCATGGGAGTGTTGTTGGTGGTTTTATCTGGCTATTTTGTGGTATTCAAGCAGCTTGCTCAGGCCGCTAATCCGCAGCTTATTAGTTTTCAAGGTAAAGTCGTTAATGCTGACGGAACTAATGTTACTAACGGTAGTTATAACTTTGATTTTGTGCTCTATGATGATGCTACTCTCGGTAGTCCTAGTGACGGAGTGCACGATAAATGGCACGAGTTAACCAAGAGCGTAACTGTTACAAATGGTGTATTTCAGACAAATCTTGGCTCGGCTACTGCTTTACCAGATTTTAATGCAAACCCAACATTATATCTTGCCGTACGGTTTAACGCAGATGCAGCAGGGTATATGTCGCCTAGGGTAAGGATGACATCTGTACCGTACGCCCTAAACTCCGACACGGTCGGTGGGCTAGCTGCTACAAGCTTTGCGAACACAGCGTTGTCTAATCTCTCGAGCGTTGCAATCAACACTGCACTTTTACCAGGTGCCGATAATACGATTGATTTAGGCTCATCGGCATTTAGTTTTAGAACCCTGTACGGCGATACCTCTATATTATCGCCGGCTGTTGATGTGGCAGCAGCAGGTACTTTAAGCCTTGGAGCTACCACAGCCAACGCTATAACTTTAGGAAAAACCGGGATTACCACTACAATTCCTGGAATTGTAGATATTCAAGGTACTGGAACGGCTCTTGCGTTATCAGGAGCCTCAACGACCGCTATAAGTATTTCTAATACAGGTGTAACAACAGACATATCATTGCAAAATGGTGAAACAATCGACAATAACACCAATGGTACTATTCAGCTGACGGCTACAAATACAGCAGTCAGTGGCACCTTAAGTGTTGGTACTGCGAGCGCGACAGGCAGTTTAACGGTACTGTCGGCTGCTGGAGTAAGCACGCGAGAAAAGCTTGCCGAATTTAGTGTTTCGGATGATTCCGGTAGCCTTTTTGCCATAAATAACGGTACCTTCGTTGACGGTAACTTTATTCCATCGCTGACTGGCTATAACTCAACATCGGCATCGAGACAAGCAATGTATATTAACGGCGAAATTACATCAGCCGTTGATAGCGGCACTGTGCCGGTTTCGTCATTTATATCCAGAACAGTTAGTGGAGACTATCTAAATGGCACTTATGGTCTGGTGGGGACCAGACCATTATTTAGCTGGCAGAATAACAACACAATAATTGCTCAAGCAGGGGCTTCGGGGCAGTTCACCTTCACGAACTCGTCTAATTCTGCAACAGCTTTTAATGTTCAGAACTCATCAGCCGCCAATATACTTACTGTTGATACTTCAAACGCAGAGGTGGAATTAGGAAGCGCCTCGTTGTCTGGAAAGTTGGTGGTCAGTGACGGATCCTCGAACACTGTTACTATAACTGCCTCAGGAGTAGGATCTGACTATAGTCTTACATTACCAACCGCTGCCGGAAGCACTAGTCAATGTTTGCAAACCGACTCAGTCACTGCTTCGCAGCTCGTTTTTTCGTCTTGTGGCGGAAGTGGTTCAACGCTTCAAGGAGCTTATGATGCTGGTTCGGCTGGTGATCAAACAATTACACTTGATTCCACACAAGACTCTATTATTATCAGTAATCCTAGTTCCGCTG
Source organism: uncultured Candidatus Saccharibacteria bacterium (assembly GCA_964554485.1). Taxonomy (GTDB): domain Bacteria; phylum Patescibacteriota; class Saccharimonadia; order Saccharimonadales; family JAGQMS01; genus JBBQBM01. The sequence continues at coordinate 25,136 of CAZKOX010000006.1, forward strand.
GTAGTGACAGTACTTTTATCTTTAAAGTTGAGCAATTAAATACAGGCGCTACCAAGACAGGGTTATACGTTGATAATCGTGGCACTGGGAACTCCTTTCAGGTGGATGATATATCGAGCGACACAACGCCGTTCATTGTTGATGCTGACGGCAGAGTGGGTATAGGTACATCTTCGGTGACTGGAACAACCGAAAGACTACTCCAGGTTGGCTCAGTTACTAATCGAGGCAATGCGGCAGTCTTCGGCGAGCTAGTATCAAAGGGCATAATGCAGCTTCAGGCGCTTACTGGTATCAATGATGTCTTCATATATGACACATCTTTAGATAGTGATGGTGGTCGCTGGATAGATTGGTCGGATACCGAAAGGCTCTCCTGGGCAACTGAGGCTTTGGACGACGGTGCTAGTGATCCATGTAGTATATCAACAGATGATAGATGTTATTCTCAAAGCTTCCCGAGAAAAGCTATCTTAGTAGTAACAGCAAACTCTCTTTATATATTTGATAGTACCACCGGCACAATGTGGATGCGGTTTATTCAGGATGACGCAGGTTGGGCGCTAGGAGCTAACTCGAATAACAATCCCACAAGCGTAACGGCAGTGAATGGTGTTATCTATGTTGGTACTAAAGGAACTGCAGCTGGCGGTCTATACGCCTTCGACTTCGTAAACGACCGGATGTGGAACTATGATGACACTGATCGCTCCGGCGCTGATGTTGGAATTGGTAGCAGGAATGGGGTTGTTTCGTATAGTTCTGATAATAATACTAACTTTGATCTTGGTTCAAATACCGGCTGGAAAACCATCAATGACGTTTCCTCTACCGTAATTCAGAACAGCAAAACTATTATCTCAACCACATCCGCTCCAAATAACGCAATAACGGTGGTTGGTCTGGCGACGGACTCAGGACTAACAGTTATAAACCTATCAACTCAGAAAATTCGCCAATATTCTGACCAGACTGACCAAGAATATGAAGCAGTCGCCGTCACCAGAAATGCCCGTCTGTATGGTCTGAATAGCTCAATAGACCAGCTGGAGCTTTGGATAAATATCGATGTTGATAACGTTGCCACCAGAATTAACGGGACGCCAGATAAGGTTGTTGATGAAACAACCGCTCCAAGGTTGTCCAAGGCGACTCCGGTAGTAAACACTAACTCCCCCGACGCGCTTGAAGTCATTACTAACGGCTCTTTGGCGGATGCTGGAATATTAGCAACTGCCGCCATACCTTCAAACTCAGATCTGATATATGTCGGCACCGACCAAGGCCTAACAGAGATCCACCTCGCAAACTATACCAATGCTACAACCTTTAGTGGCTGGTCGAAGTTCTATACCACGTCTCGACAAACCGCCATGATGCCAGGTACTATTCGACGAATGCTGACTATGGATAATGCTTCTGGGGATGTTACTAATGCTGCACAGAGCAGTATTATGGAGGCCAAGGGGACACCAACTTATAATGTTGACGGTGTACGTAACCGTGCCATGAGTTTTAACGGCACCAGCCAATACTTATGCTCCGATGCTAATAATGATGCTACTTGCGATAATGACACTACTGATAATATTAACACCGGCGGATTCACTATTACAGCCTGGTTTAAGCACTCCACAACACTAGCGGGTACGGATGTGCTCTTTGCTCGCTGCTACAATACGACACCCGCGGCGGCAACCGGATGTCTGGCGGCAGCTATGAACTCAAGCGGTCAGATAGTTACAACCGTGGACGATGACGCGCTTTGGAGCATTGGAGCTGCCACTAACAATGACGTTACTTACACCTCTACTAATTCATACGCCGATAACCAGTGGCACTTCTATTCTTTATCTAAGTACACTGGAGCTGTGGCGCCTGTGGTTTTGATTGATGGGCAGGTAATTAGCTACGCCACATCCCTCACGCATACCACTCTTGATAATGCCCAGATTCTTGGTGTTGGTACAGACTGTAGTTCTGGAGCAGCCTGCGGTACTGGCGGCAACTTCTGGGACGGATCGATAGATGATTTTACCTATAGTGCTTGTGGTACGGCAGGATGTACCACTGACGGCCTAGGTACCACTTCAGCTAACGCAGCTTATGTCGCGCGCCTACTGTTTAACGATGCGCGTTCAACCCTGAACAAGAAGGTTTATGATGGCGCTGCTGACACGACGTCATATACCTCGACAGTTATTACTGATAGCTCCAGTCCTGCCTGGATACCAAACGAATTTGCTGGCATGATAGTCCGAATTAATAGTGGTGGTGGAGCTGGTCAGACTAGACGAATAACCAGTAATACGGCATCGACTATAACCGTGAATCCGGCTTTTAGTACAACTCCGGCAAGTAATGATGACTTTAAAGTTGATCCGGAGTCTTTAATCGGTAGTTCTAATAATGTCAAAGCGATTGGTGTTAGTAGGAGCGTTACTTTTGGTGAATCAAGAGTAATGTGTGCTGGTACAAACAATACTACTGATGGTGGGGCAGTAACCTGCTTTAACCACCAGTCTGGTCCAAATATCATTGCAGACACCTATCATGGAGACACTGAGTATACTGACGATTCTGGCACGGAATGGACGGGCACTGATTATGATGATATTCAGTCGATAGACTTAACACAGCGCACTCTTATCATCGGGTCTGATGCCCATAAGTGGCTAGAGTCACAAGATGTGCGACTAGGAAACGCTCTTGACTATCTTCAGGGCCGCTTCGATGATATTAGATCGCAAATTCAAGTTATGGGGTCCTCTACTTTAGCCGGACAGATTGGGTTGGGTGTTGGTTTGACTGGCGGTGTTGACCTAGCTGAATACTACACCTCTAATCAAGAGCTCTTGTCGGGAGAAATAGTTACTCTGGAACCAAATAACGTTGGTTCAGTTAAGCGGACGACGCTACGATATGAGAAAGGTATGGTGGGAATTGTAGCAACTGCTCCTGGCGCGATCCTAGGCTCCAACGAGGGTCAATCTTATCCGATTGCGCTTGTCGGACGAGTACCAGTTAAAATAACAACTGAAAACGGTGATATCAAATCCGGCGATCGTATTACGTCATCATCGATTCCTGGCTATGGTATGAAGGCTGTTAAAGGGGGTCAAGTAGTTGGAGAGGCACTCGAAGACCTGACGGAAGATAAACTAATAGACTGTCCGGAGAATACTCCAGAGGGAGTGAGTTGCGGTGTAATTACGGTTTTTGTTAACTTAACAGATTATAACGGCGATAATATTGAGCTTGCTACCGCACAGGCAGAAGACTCGGGTCTACTTTGGGGCGATAGTTTCTTAACCCCTACCGAGGGGCTGCTTGTACTTGATGGTCAGTTATCTGACGAATTAGCAGTTACCAAGAAAGCTCAGTTAGAAAAGTCCGATAAGATTCTACGCTATCTAGCTGGTCGAACAGATCAGGACGATTCTGAAGTGCTAGCTGGACGAGTTAGCACTACTGAACTAAACGGTGCTAATGTTTATGCCGGCAGTATCTATGCCGGTACCCTGGTGGTTGATAAGCTAAAAGCTAATCAGATAGAGGGCCTGAATGTGTTTACGGACTCTATTTCAAGCTTGTCTGAGAAGTACGACGCGCTATTAAGCCGGCCGGACTACGGTATAGATGAGCCTAATGATCAGATTGCAAGCGCTATTAACCTAACTAATTTCGCGGTCCGTAGTATGTCGGTTGGTCAAGACATGAACGTTAATGGAAGACTTTATGCTAACGGAGGATTGATAGTTAGCGGCGACACTGAATTTCATGGCAGCGCCTTGTTCCAGAACCTAGTAACCTTTATAGAAAAAACCGTATTTAATAACGATGTCTTGTTTGCGGGCCACATCACTACTTCTGGAGAAGCCCCGGTCGTAGAAGTTGGCGTGGCTGCCGGTGACGATCAAACAGACGTAGCATATAAGTCGGACCTAAATAGTCCAAGAATTATGGTTGATGGTAATGACACCGCCGGCCAGATTGAGCTTAGTACGGAAAGTGGTTCAACGATTGGTGAGCTGCTGAGCCTTCAGTTTAATAGAGCTTTTGATAAGACACCAACCGTAATAATAACGGCCGCCAACGACCAAGCAACATCAGTAAGTTTCTATGTCGAAGCCACTAGAAGTGGTTTCAAACTATACGTAACGGATGCGCCTAGCGAAGGCGCGACTCTAAAATTCAATTACTGGGTAGTCCAGTAGTAAGCGTAAGAGTTGTTTAAACCAAACCGATTGGATATAATATAAATAACCATGGAAGGCACAAGAAGTCAGGCAGGGGGTACTCATCAGTACCAA
>CAZKOX010000007.1:0-28885 GCA_964554485.1 uncultured Candidatus Saccharibacteria bacterium
CAATCGACTCCTGCGCCAAAGAAAGCAGGACGAAGAATGCCTAATAAAAAGGTGTTAACTATTATTGGTGCCACTGTCCTAATTCTGGTTGTCGGATTCTTTATCTACAAATATGTTCAGACCAGAAATGAGCTTGCAAGAGTAAAAGATCAAGAGACTGCTTCACAAAACGAAGCCAAGGAACTGGCGGGAAAGCTTAGTAAGTATCTTGAGTTACCTCAGAACGAAACGCCAACTATTGCCACAATAACAGAGAAGGAGAAGCTTGTAGGCCAACCGTTCTTTAATGGTGCAGAGAACGGCGACAAGGTACTGGTTTATGTAACTAGCGAAAAGGCAATTCTTTACAGGCCTTCCACGAATAAGATAATATCCTATGCCCCGGTAAATCTTACAGGCAACGAAAGCACTACGTCACAATAATTACCTAAGGAATAGGTCGCTTACCATATGGGCTAGAGATGTGTTTCACGGACGTTTCACTTCTTTTGAAGTTCTTGAGGGCCGGTGCTAAACTATAAACAATAAAAGAGGGTGTTATGGCTATAATCGCAGTACTAAATCAAAAAGGCGGAGTCGGGAAGACCACATCGGTTATTAATTTAGCCTCTTACCTTGGGAAATCGGGTAACCGAGTGACGGTTGTAGATTTTGACCCTCAAGGTAACGCCACTAGCGGACTAGGCATAGACAAAGAAGGGCTAAGTTCAACAATTTACGACATTGTTATAAACAAAGACAGCCTCATTGATGCTCTAGTGGAAACCCGTTTTGAGAACATCTCGATTCTTCCGACGAATCAACAGTTAGCCGGAGCGGAAGTCGAGCTGGCAGCTACTGAAAATCGAGAATTCAAACTTCAAGAAGCCCTAAAAGACCATGAGACTGACTTTGTACTAATTGATTGTCCACCTTCACTGGGGCTCTTAACTATAAATGCACTAGTCGCTGCTGACTATGTCTTAATTCCTGTACAGAGTGAATATTATGCCCTGGAAGGTTTATCGCAGCTAATCACTGTAATTCAAAGAGTTCGCGAGTCTCTCAACCAAGAATTGAAGATACTTGGTGTTGTATTGACGATGGCCGATAGTCGAACTAGTTTAGCTGACCAGGTCGAAGCAGAAGTCCGAAAACACTTTACGGACCTTGTCTTTAAGACCGTTATTCCTAGAAATGTTCGACTAGCCGAAGCTCCAAGCCATGGTCGACCAATTAGTGAGCATGATAAGTGGTCAAAAGGCGCTAAAGCATATAAAAATTTGAGCAAGGAGATGTTAAATCGTGTCAGCAGTTAATCAAAAAGGTCTTGGCAAAGGGTTAGATGCACTATTTAGTGGTGCTGATATGAGTAGAATCGGTATTCCTAAGGAGGAGGTGGTTCAAATCGAACTAGGGCAGATAATTCCAAGTCCAGATCAACCACGACGCCACTTTGATGAATCTAGCTTAAAGGAGCTTGCTGTATCAATAAATGAGTTCGGAGTACTTCAGCCGCTAGTCGTTACAAAGATTGAACAAAATAAGTATTCAATAATTGCAGGGGAGAGACGCTGGAGAGCATCGGCAATTGCTGGACTAAAAACTGTCCCGTGCATCATTAGGTCAGTAACTGACCTCGAAAAGCTTGAACTCGCACTGATCGAGAATGTCCAAAGAGAAGATTTGTCCCCGCTAGAACAGGCTGCATCTGTCCAAAGGCTTCATGATCAATTCTCGATGAGCTACGAAGCGATTTCTAAGAAGTTAGGCAAGGCTTATAGTACTATCGCCAACCTCGTTCGTTTGCTTGGTTTACCGGAAAATATGCAACTCGCACTGCGTGAATCACGAATTAGCGAAGGCCATGCCCGAACACTACTAAGTCTTCAAGCAGACAAATCTAATCAACAGGCATTATTTGACCTGATTTTAACAAAGCACTTATCTGTTAGACAGGCCGAACAGTATGTAGTGGCTACTCGGGACAAGAAACCAACAAAAGAAAAAATACTTTCCCGAACAGTTAGTGAGACAAACGAAACAAAGACTCTATCGAAGCATCTTGGAGTTAAAGTTCAGGTGGCGTACATGGCAAAAGGCGGCAAAATTACCTTGCGCTTTACATCAGAAGACGAGTATAAAAACTTAATCAACAGATTAAACAAGGCCTAAAAAGTTTCGAAACTCTGAAAAGGGTAAAGTCGAAGTACGAGTTTACCGACGACTAGGTCAAGATTAATGTTCCCAAGCGAAGAACGAGAATCTAAGGATGCACCAGGAACGCGGTTGTCGCCGCTAACGAAGATCTCGCCATCTTTTACTCTTACATCTACATTTCCGGCAGTTACGGGTAGGTTTTTTCCATAAGGTGCGTCGTCTGGATGAAAGCCGTTCGGATTATCCTTGTTGAATACAGTAATAACACCGTCGGACACTACTACTCGATCACCTGGTAGCCCAATGACGCGTTTTATTAGTTGTTCGTCCGAACCATCTGGTTTATGGAAGACAATAATATCCCCGCGCTTTGGAACAAACTTATTGCCCGTGATTCGCGACCAAGAATGAGGTAACTTCCAGATTATTAATCTGTCTGAGTTTTGAAGTGACGGTTCCATTGAGCTGCCGTCAACTTGATAAGACTGAAAAATAAACTGATTAATAAATATTGCAAAAGCTAAGGCACCGCCAATCAACAAAAAAGTTGAAAAGAATCCACGGATTGCAGAATATTTTTTCTTTGGCAATGGTGGTGTGCTAATAGGCACTACCGGTGGTTGCTGCAAGGAGGGTTGTGGCATATTTTGATAATTAGTTTGGTTGACTGGGTTTGTATTTTTTGGTTCCACTACACCATTTTAACAGGTAGCTGCTTTTAAAACGCTAATGTAGTCATTCTTTTGATATAATAGGGGTACTTTTTATGGATAATTTTCGTTTTAGCCCAAAACACAAACCAAAACGGTCGGTCGATGGTTTCGTCCCAAACACCGGTAGTCTTGACTCAAAACCTTCGAACAAGGCAATAAACTCAGATCTAGATAATACACAACTAGATTCAATCGGAAAAAAGAGTGATGGGTTTCATTCTGCTAATACCGGGTCGCAGCTTGATGCGCTACCTTCACTAAAGCCCTATACTCCAAATCCTGAACTTGTCGAAAAGATAAAGAAGCCAAAAAAGAAACACCACATTCCAAAAAAATTAATCCTTCGCAGTTTTCTAGGAATTCTCATAATCGCTTTGCTATCGGGTGGTCTGTTTTTTGGAAGACTTTGGTGGAATACTCATAAAATATTAAAAGGTGGCGGAGATAGTGCCATAGCACTAAACAGTAATGTCGACCCTACACTACTAAGCGGCGAAGGTGACGGTCGAGTGAATATACTGCTACTTGGCAAGGGTGGCGGCAATCATCCGGGTGGTGAATTAACGGATAGTATTTTAGTTGCCAGTATTGATCCTCTCGGTAAAGAGGCAGCCTTGCTGAGTATTCCTAGAGATCTTTATGTAAAAGTACCAAACTACTGGTCTATGAAGATTAATGCTGTATATAACTCCGGAAAGCAAAGGGCGTTATCGGTTAACGAAGATGACGCAGCAGCAGCCGAAAAAGCCGGAATAAAACTAATAGAAAATATTATTGAAACAAATATTGGCATACCGATTCACTATTATGTAATGGTTAACTTTGATGCTTTTCAGCAGACTGTTGATGCGGTCGGCGGCATAGATATAAATGTTAAAAGTCCGCTCTATGACTATGTGCAAGCTTGGGATAATGGCGGCAATCCATTGATTGCAGCCGAGGGTTTACAGCACTTTAACGGCAAGAAGGCGCTTCTTTATTCACGCTCTAGATCTACAAGTAGTGACTTTGCGCGTGGTGAAAGGCAACGCGAAATAGTTGTCGGGCTTAAGGACAAGGTTATGAAACTGGGTACGTTTAGTAATCCTCTAACGGTTACCAAATTAATGAATGCAATTGGTAATAATGTCACTACCAGTCTTTCATTAAGTGAAATTATGCGACTGTATGATATCTCAAAGACAATAAATACTAGCGGCATTACATCTCTAGGCTTTACTGACGAACCAAATATTTTAGTTAAAACCGCTAACATTAATGGTCAATCAGTTGTTATACCGCGTAAAGGACAGTCAGATTTTAGTGAAATCCAAAGTTTTGTACGCAATGCAATGCGTGATGGTTACTTAAAAAATGAGAACGCTACTATCGCTGTTCTGAATGGAACTAATATCGTTGGGCTCGCAACCAAGCGTGCCGACGAATTAAAATCATATGGCTATAACGTAACTTTAATTGATGACGCTCCAACCAAAGACTATGCGTCTACTGTACTCATAGATTTTAGTGACGGAAAGAAAAAATATACGAAGCGATATTTAGAGCAAAGACTAAAAACTGCTGCAGTTACATCAGCGACCGGGATTGACCCCCTTGTATATAAAACCGACATAGTCATAATTGTAGGTAATAATGAAAATACGAGTCCCTAGGTTTCGTCCCGCATCAAAAGCATCATCGGCTGTCCATACTTTTTTAAACATTTTCTTAGCCGTACTTATTTTGGCAATTATCGCCGATCCTATTTCATTACCAGGTGCAGCGGTCGCTGTGTTGTTATTGAGTAAATGGCGGATGCTAGCCGTAAAACCAAGACATTGGCTAGCTAATATTCGGGCAAACATTGTTGATGTATCAGTTGGGCTTGCTGTTATCGCTTTTATCAGCGGAACCGGAAGTTTAATAACTCAACTACTATGGGTTGGGCTGTATAGCTGTTGGTTAATATTGCTAAAACCTAGGTCCGACACATTTTCGATTGCGCTTCAGGCAATGATTGCACAGGCGCTGGCGTTAGTGGCATTTTACGAAAGTTTTTCGAACTCGAGCGTGGTAATGGTAGTCTTGGTGACCTGGCTAATATGCTATAGTTCTGCCCGTCATTTCTTTAGTGGCTTCGAAGACGAAGACGCGCATCTCATTTCGCACGTATGGGGGATATTTGGCGCACAAATGGCTTGGGTATTATCGCACTGGACTTTAACATATGGATTCGTGCCACAAATTGCGTTACTACTAACAGTCATTGGCTATAGCTTGGCAGTCTGTTATTACCTTCATTCCCTCAGCCGCCTAAAGGTAAACGTCAGGAATCAGTTTATATTTGTCACAATATTAGTCATTGTTGTTGTTGCTTTATTCTCAGAATGGCAATACAGCGGGCTTTAGTAGAATCTAGAATATGGAATTTGGGGTGATATTAAGAACGCTCGAATAACTGTATAAGATCTACTTTTTTAGTCTGTTTAAAGCCAGCCGACTTAGCTATTTTTGTTAATTCTGCGTGTTGAAAAGCAAGGCTTTCCGTCAAAACAAAAGTAGGTTTTAATACTTTTAGTTGATCAAATAATTTTCGATAATGATCTAGCCCGTCATCTCCGGAAAACAATGCGAGCTTTGGTTCGTGTTTAGCGGCCTCGTTAATTTGGTAATCTTCGGGTACGTAGGGCAGATTCGCAAGGATTATAGAATCTGGAATCTGGAATAGAGAATTTGGAATAGAACTAAGCAGATCGCCTTTCTTGAATTCAATAATAACTTTGTGTTTTTCAGTATTTTTTTCAGCAAGGTTAAAGCATTTCTGGTCAATATCGATAGCTATAACTTGTGCTTTGGGAAATTCAAGTTTTGACGTTATTGCTAGAGATCCTGAACCAGTACCAACATCAATTATTATTGAATCGTTTTCGATGTTTAGTTCTTTAAGCAGGTCAATGATTGTTTCTGACTCAGGGCGGGGAACAAGCACGTTTTTATCGACAATGAATTCACGTCCGTAAAACTCACACTTGCCTAGAATGTAGGCTATCGGCTCATGTTTCAAACGTCGTTTTATTAAGATATCTAATTCTTTCTCTTGTTCTTTAGATAATTCGTACTCCGAATGAGCGAGTATCCAAGAGCGATCTTTTTTTAAGACGCTAGATAATATTATTTCTGCATCCAAACGAGCAGAGTCGCTAGTAGTGTCGAGTATTTTCATAGAACCGTGAAGCCAGTCATTGATATTCATGACTGTAACATTAAACTGTTTTAACTTTCATTTTCTGCAAGCTCACTATCAGCTTTTTGTAGCTCATCGATCAGGTCATTTATGTCACCATTTAGGGCACCGGGGATATTTGATCTTGAGTAGCCAATGCGGTGGTCGGTAATGCGATCTTGTGGGAAGTTATAGGTGCGTATTTTTTCGCTGCGATCGCCTGAACCAATAAGTTTTTTACGGGCATCGGAAAGTTTTTGTTGTTCATCATCAATCTTTTGTTGTAGCAGGCGTGACCGCAAAACACCCATAGCCTTGAGTTTATTTTTTGTTTGCGATTTTTCGTCCTGACAAGTGACAACCAAACCAGAAGGTAGGTGAGTAATACGTACCGCCGAGTCGGTGGTGTTGACGCTTTGACCACCATGTCCGCTGGCGTGATAAACATCAATTCGTAGATCCTGAGGCTTAATTTCAATATCGGCTTCTTCGGCTTCTGGTAAAACTGCGACTGTTACGGTGCTAGTATGAATGCGTCCCTGAGATTCAGTTGCCGGAACGCGCTGGACGCGATGAACGCCGGCTTCAAGGTGTAGTTTTCCATAAGCATGGTCGCCGCGAACAGCAAAAATTATTTCCTTAAAACCACCAGCATCATTAGCGACTTCGTTTATTAACTCAACGTCCAGATTATTAAGTTCGGCGAAGCGGTAATACATCTTATAAAGTTCGGCTGCGAACAGTGAAGATTCATCGCCGCCAGCGCCTGGACGAATTTCGATAATACAGTCCTTGTTGGCGTTGGGGTCTTTCGGATTAATAAGTTCTTCTAGTTTTGCGTCTTTTTCCAAAAGCTGTAATGCAATTTCATCAAGCTCTTCCTGAGCCATTTTGGCAAGTTCGGGTTCGTCGCCGCGAAGCATTACCTCGGCTTCGTCCAGGCGTTTTTCTAGGTTCAGTTTCTGCTCGTATGTATTAATAATTAGCGCAAGCTCACTAATACGTCTAGCAACCGATGCGAAATCAGGGCGAGAATAAAAAGCCGGCTCGCTTTGTTCGGCGAGGAGCTTCTCATACTCTTGTCTTAGTGAAGTAATCTTTGTTTCCATACACACCTCATTATATAGAAGACTCCCTAAAAGACAGTTCTTTTAGGGATTAAAGTAAACACTCAGTTATTCTTCGTCAGCTTCGGCGTCGGCTTTTTTCTTTTCGGCCCTAGCTTTGATTTTGGCAGCTTTTGCAGTTCGAGCACCAGATGCTTTTTGAGCAGCGTCTTGGCGAGCGCGGAATTTGTCGACACGACCTTCAATATCAACAAGTTTTTCTTGTCCAGTAAAGAATGGGTGAGAAGTGCTAGTGATATGTAGCTTAACGATCGGGTATTCTTTGCCATCTTCCCATTTGGTGGTTTCGTCTGACTTGATGGTTGATTTTGTGATAAATCTAAAACCATTGCTCAGGTCTTCAAAAACTACTGGGCGATAATCGGTTGGATGTATTCCGGTCTTCATAAGTCTATAAAATATAGCCTATTGCTTAAGATATGTCAATCTGTTAAAATAACCTAGTAATAAATTAAGCAGGACGGCACAAAATCCTCCTTATGACAGGTCGCTTGACAGTCATCTAGGTTAGTACCGTACCGAAGAGAAAGGATTTACGAAGTATGGCAGATAAATCTGTAGATATTAAAGAGCTCTTAGAAGCTGGTGTTCATTTTGGGCACAAAACAAGTAGCTGGCATCCAGCAATGAAGCCGTTTATTCATTCAAGACGCGGCGATAACTATATTATTGACTTAAGTGAAACCGTTCGAGCCCTAGAATCAGCCTTAAAGTTTATTGAAGAAACTGTAGCTAGCGGATCGCAAATTTTGCTTGTTGGCACTAAACGTCAGGCTCGCGATATCGTCAAAGCTACGGCGCTTAAATTAAAAATGCCTTATGTCACTGAACGTTGGCTTGGCGGAATGCTAACAAACCAAAACACAACCGCGGAACGCATTAAGCATCTAATGGATCTTGAAAATAAAATGGCAAGTGGCGAACTTGCAAACAAATATAACAAGCTTGAAGTTCAGCGCTACCAAGAAGAAATTGATGCCATGAACATTAAATTTGGTGGTATTAAAGAAATGCCAAAACTACCAGGTGTTGTTTTTGTGGTTGATATTCAAGAAGAAATTAATGCAATTCGAGAAGCTCGAAAACTTAATATTCCAACAGTTGCATTGGTCGACACTAATACCGACCCACGTCTTGTTACTTATCCAATTCCAAGTAACGATGACGCTATCAAAACTATTCAAATTATGTGTGACTATGTTGCGGCTGCCGTTGAACGTGGAGTTGCTAAACGAAAACCAGTTACTGCAGAAGTAAAAGCCTAAAAAGACGAAGAGGATAAATTATGGATATAGAAACAATCAAACGATTAAAAGATTTAACGGGCGTTGGATTAACCGATGCAAAAAAAGCTCTCGTAGAGGCTGACGGTGACTTTGATAAAGCACTCGAAGCTATGCGCAAAAAAGGACTAACCAAAGCCGATAAACGTGGTGAACGCGAAGCTCGAAGCGGCGTTGTTTGGACATACAATCATGACAATCGTATCGGTGTAGTTGTTGAAGTAAACTGCGAAACTGATTTCGTAGCCCGAAACGAATTATTCACGAATTTTGTAAAAGACATTGCAATGCATATTGCTGCAAGTAATCCAGAATTTGTATCGGCCGAAGACATAAATGCTTCGACCAAGAAAAAGGCCGAAGATGAATTTACTGAAAAGGTTAAAGCAGAAGGCAAGCCAGAGAAGATGATTCCAGGAATCGTTGAAGGTATGCTTAAAAAACATTTTGCTGAAAAATGTCTACTCGACCAACCTTTCATTAAAAACCCCGACCAATCAGTTGGCGATTTCGTAAAAGAACACATTGCTAAGCTTGGCGAAAACATAGTTGTCCGACGCTTCAGTCGAATAGCTCTTGGTGAAGTTAACTAAATACTTTTAAAACCGTCGTAAGTTCCTATAAACTATCTATATGACAAATGACATATTAGCTAAAACTAGAAGTGAATTTAACGCGGCAATCGTTAGACTCGAAGAAGAACTAAAGAAAGTACGTACTGGTCGTGCGCATCCAAGCATGCTGGATGGCATATCTGTCTCAGTTTATGGTTCTGAAATGCCACTTGTGGCCGTCGGAAGTATCGTAGCGCCCGAAGCGCAGCTACTTCAGATAACTCCGTTTGATGCGGGTAATTTACAAGCAATAGCGCAGGCGATTCGCGACGAACAGACACTAGGGCTTAATCCAGTAGATGATGGTCGAGTAATTCGTATCCAGATTCCGGCGCTAACTGCCGAACGTCGACAACAACTTGTAAAGCAGCTTGGCGAGAAGAGTGAGGAATGTCTAGTCCGAATGCGAAGCGCACGCCATGAAGCGCTAAAGGAAGCCAAGAAAGCTAAAGATGACAAAGTAATCAGTCAAGACGAAGAGCACCGACTAGAAAAACAGGTCGACGAACTTATGGCCGAAATGAAAACTAAAGTCGACAGTGCAATTAGTGCCAAAGAAAAAGAAATATTAACCATTTAGCGTATAATTGTGGCTACAATGACCGAAGCTATTCCCGAGCACCTGGCTTTTATCCTGGACGGAAATCGTCGATGGGCTAAACAGCGGGGCCTACCAACACTCCTTGGACACCAAAGAGGCTATCGAGTTCTTAAGAAAATTGTTGATGCGTCTTTTGAACGTGGCGTTAAGTATGTTTCGGCGTTCGTTTTCTCTACCGAAAACTGGTCGCGAGCAAGCGAAGAGGTCGATTACTTAATGGATTTGGCTCTTCAAATTTTTACTAAAGATTTAAAAGAAACTCATAAAAAGGGCATTCGAATTTGTTGGTTTGGAATAAAAGACAAACTCAGTCAGAAGCATATTACGGCAATCGCTGAAGCTGAAGAACTAACAAAAAATAACACAACTGGTACGTTATGTATTTGCTTTAACTATGGCGGTAAGCAAGAGATAATTGACGCCACAAAAAAAATCATGGCTTCTGGCATATCGGCAAGTGAAATTACCGACGCAGTTGTTGAGCAGAATTTGTATCATCCAGAAGTTCCAGCTGTGGACTTAATGGTTAGGACATCCAGTGAGCATCGAATTAGCAACTTTTTACTGTGGCGACTAGCGTATTCGGAATTCTTATTTATAAAAAAGCATTGGCCGTCATTTGGTATTAAAGATCTTGATAAAGTACTTGAAGAATACGCTTCTAGGTCACGACGTTTTGGAAAATAGTTAGTTACATAAGACACAAGCACGATTGTCCTATATAATAACTTTCTAATGGGGTTATTAATACTGGGGCTTTTATTATTTTTGTTACTCGTGGTGCTGCATGAGTTTGGGCATTTTATTGCCGCGCGACGAAATGGAGTAGAGGTAGAAGAATTTGGAATAGGATTTCCACCAGCACTACTAACTAAGCGTTTTAAGAATCACAAGACCAAGTACACAATCAACTTATTGCCGCTTGGCGGATTTGTAAGATTAAAAGGTGAACACGACAGTGATACAACTCCAGGAAGTTTTGGTGCTGCGCGACTAAAGACTAAGTTAAAAATTATGCTTGCGGGCGTGGGAATGAATTTTGCCATAGCTTGGTTTATGTTGCTGATACTTTGCGTAATCGGAATACCCCAACTGCCATTACCGGGTGGTGAGCAACAATTCAAAATTGCTAGCGATTCGCACGAAAAATCAAACAGCTTGTTCGTCTCGTACATCGAACCAGATTCGCCTGCAGATGAGGCAGGGCTTAAAGTTCGTGATCAGATAATAAGTATTAATGACATTTCTGTAATAACTGAAGAAAATTTACGAGAAGCCACAAAATCATTAAGCGGACAGTTGGTCGAAATAAAGTACCAAAGGGACAAAGTCGAAAATACAGTAAAAGTTAGTTTGCGGAACGATCAAGAAGTCGATACTTCGAAAACTACTGACTCGCCAAAAGGTTATCTGGGGGTGTTGCCTTATGAATATCGCGTATTACGATCAACGTGGTCGGCGCCAATCGTAGCTGCTGGACTTACTTACCAATACACAAAAGTAACTCTGCAGGGGCTGGGTAGCGCCGTGAAAGATTTGGTTATCGGCAATACCGCTGAAGCTAGTCAAAATGTTTCAGGTCCAGTTGGAATATTCTTTGTTCTGAAGGATGGTAGCAGCTTAGGCTTTAGGTATGTGCTGCTTATCGTGGCTCTGCTTTCTTTGACACTGGCAATAATGAACGTTCTACCAATTCCGGCGCTAGATGGCGGACGAATGTTCATTACCTTGTTATATAGGTTGTTAAAAAAGCCATTAACCCAAAAAGTTGAAGAAAGAATTCACGGAACCGGTTTTGCAGCTTTAATGATCCTGTTTATTTTAATAACGGTTGTAGATGTTAGAAGATTCTTTTAATAAAGAAAAAACTTGGCCAATAAAATGGTGGGCGGCTCTATCATTTTGTATATCAGCCTACTTATTATCGATCATACTTACTGGTCTTTTCTCAAACTTAATCGGCGACAACACAACCACTAAGCTTGGCTTTCTATATATGGTTAGCGCAACGGTGCTTCTCATGTGCAGTGCTTTATTTTTAGGCATAAAACGCATAAGTCTGAAACATTTTTTTGGCAGACTAGCACTCAGGCAGTTAATTCTGGTGCCGATTTTTTTCTTTGTTTACGTGGCATCATCTAAAATAGCTCAGTCAATCATTGGTCTTCTACCAGGAGTTAACGTAAATCAATCACAGGATTTTGGCCTGGAATCCAATTCTATAGCACAGCTCGTTATTATATTTTTTGCGCTTGTCATAATGCCGGCAATTAGCGAGGAAATACTTTTCCGGGGATTTTTGTATAGATCTTTCAAAAAACCATTTGGAAAAGTTTTAGCAGCAGTCGCAGTAAGTCTATTATTTGGCATAGCGCACGGGCAGTGGAATGTAGCCGCAGACACATTTGTCTTGTCCTTAGTTCTTGTCTATTTAGTAGAAAAAAACAACTCACTTTGGCCAGCGATACTACTTCATTTTTTAAAAAACTTTATAGCTTTTTTGTTGGTTTTTGTATTTCATGTCGCTTGAGCGTAAAATAGGCATATTACAAAACAATGAAAACTACACAACTTCTTACTAAAACAAGAAAAGATTCACCCGCCGACGAAGTGAGCAAGAATGCTCAACTACTAATTCGAGCTGGTTATATTTATAAGGAGATGGCCGGCGTCTACACAATGCTTCCACTTGGCTTAATTGTTCTTAACAAAATAGAGCAGATTATAAGAGAAGAGATTAATGCAATCGGCGGTCAAGAAATGCTCTTAACGACCTTGCAGCAAAGCAGCTCGTGGGAGGCTTCAGGGCGTTGGGACGATAAAGTTATGGATGTTTGGTTTAGAACTAAACTCAGTAATGGCACAGAGCTTGGACTAGCACCAACGCATGAGGAGCCACTAACCGACATCATGAAGAATCACATTACTTCGTATAAAGATTTACCGAAGTATGTTTATCAATTTCAGACTAAATTTCGAAATGAGCTGCGAAGTAAAAGTGGTTTGATGAGAGGCCGTGAATTTCGAATGAAAGACCTCTATTCGTTCTGTGTCGACAAGACCGAGCATGACAAGTTTTATGAGATTTGCGCTGAGGCATATAAGCGAATCTACGACCGCCTAGGAATCGGAGATATCACATATCGTACTTTTGCGAGCGGCGGTAGTTTTAGTAAATATAGTGATGAATTTCAAACTATCAGTCCAGTCGGAGAAGATACAATTTATGTAAACGAAGTCGAAAAACTGGCTGTTAACTCTGAGGTCTTCACCGACGAAGTCCTCAGTGACCTTGGCTTTAACAAGAATGATTTTGTTGAGAAGAAGGCAGTTGAGGTGGGTAATATCTTTACTCTTGGCACCAAGTATTCTGAAGCGCTAGGGTTAAAATATGTCGCTGAAGACGGGTCTGAAAAACTGGTCTTCATGGGTAGCTATGGTATCGGTCCAAGTCGGGTAATGGGCTTGCTGGCTGAGCATTTTGCTGATGAAAATGGACTAGCTTGGCCAATGTCTGTGGCTCCATACCAAGTATATTTGTCAGGGATTGGCGAATCGACCAGCGTAAAAGAGGCAGTTGAGCAACTGTATGCTGACTTAACGAAGAAAGGTATCGAGGTGCTTTATGATGATCGTGATGACGTGCGACCAGGCGAAAAATTTGCCGATGCCGATCTTCTGGGAATTCCTCTTCGTGTAGTGGTCAGTGAAAAGACTTTAGCGAATGACTCGGTCGAATTAAAAGAACGAACTTCCAAAGAAGTAAATATAGTAAAAATTACTGAAATTGCGGATTTGCTATACAAACACATTAACTAACGTTATAATCGTGCAATTAGCAGTTTGTGGGTGAATTTAAAGTAATAATAGAGGCGATAATGAACAAGCATTTCAAGCTAACAAACGAAGGTATAGATGAGCTCAATAAGGAGCTGAAGAAACTAACCAAAAAACGCAGCCATGTTGCTGAAGAGATCAAAACTGCTCGCGAACAAGGCGATCTTGGCGAAAACGCTGAGTATCAGACTGCACGCTCTGAACAAGAACGAGTAGAAGCGCGAATCACTGAAATTGAACATATTCTATTAAATACGGCCGTTATCTCGAAACCAAGAGGTGGTGGAAAAGTTCAGCTCGGGTCAGTAGTAACCTTAAAAGGTTCTGGCAGTAAGACCAAGGAGTTTAAGATCGTAGGTACAGTAGAAGCTGATCCTTTGAAGGGTAAAATATCCGACGAATCACCAATCGGTGTAGCTTTAATGGGCAAAAAAGTTGGTGACAAAGTAACCATCACAACTCCTGCCGAATCATCTGAATACAAAATCTCTAACATTTCATAGGCAAAAGCTGTAAACGGCAAACCGTTTACTGGTCTACTCTGCCGTAGTTTTATTATGCCGTAGTTCTACTGTCGACAAATGTGAATATGAAAGTATAACAATGAAATTGCTTTGGCTACGAAGGCCAGGTAAACTGTACGTAAGATGGCGACGCTTAAAGACTTTAGAGATGAACGTCTCAAAAAACTAGAATCAATAAAACAGCTTGGCGTAAATCCGTACCCAGCGAAAAGCAATAAAACTCACCAAGTAATCCAGATTGTTGATGAGTTTGAAAAGTTAAAAGGTAAGACAGTAACTATTGCTGGGCGTGTTATGTCTATTCGAAAATTCGGCAAGCTAGCTTTTATTGTTGTCCGTGACATGACTGGTCAAGTTCAGTTGTTTGTTAAAGAAGGTGAGTCGTCAACATCAGCAGATCGCTCGAACAGCGAACTAATTATGCCGACTGAAATATCGCTTCTCGATAGTGGTGATTTTGTAGAATGCACAGGTGAAGTTATAAAAACTCAAACTGGTGAAATATCGGTTTCTTGTAAGAAACTCAGACTTCTAACAAAGGCACTCCGACCAATGCCAAGTTCTCAGGAAGGTTTTACCGACAAAGAACAACGCCTGCGTCGTCGATATGTCGACATGAACGTTAACCTAGAAGTTCGTGACAGATTTGTTCGTCGCAGTAAGTTCTGGCAGGCAACTCGCGACTTTCTAAATAACGAAGGTTTTTTAGAGATTAATGTACCAGTACTCGAACATACCACTGGCGGCGCCGATGCTAATCCTTTTGTTACACACATGGATGCACTAGACCAAGATTTTTACCTAAGGATTAGTCATGAACTTCCATTAAAGAGGTTAATCGGGGCAGGCTTCGAAAAAGTCTATGATCTTGGCCCGCGTTTTCGAAACGAAAATTATAGCGACGAGCATCTTCCAGAGCATATAGCTATGGAATGGTACTGGGCCTATGCCGACTGGCAAGATGGTATGGATATGATGGAGCGTATGCTAAAAAATATTATTCAGCAGACGTTCGGAAAACTAGAGTTTAACCTGGGTGACAAAACTGTTGATATGTCTAAGCAGTGGGAGCGATGGGACTACGCTTCGGTAATAAAAGATCACTATGGTTTAGAGGTTTTCGATTGCACAATCGATCAAGTCAAAAAAGCATTGAAAGAAAATGGTCTCGAAGTTGAAAAAACAGAAAATATCGCCAGAGGTATTGATAAGCTTTGGAAAAAAATAAGAGCAACTGTTGCCGGACCGGTCTGGTTAATTAATACACCAACATTCATATCGCCACTAAGTAAGGTTAGCGATCAAGATCCAAGATACGTACAGAGGTTTCAGGCAGTGATTGCAGGGTCGGAACTATGCAATGGATGGAGTGAACTAAATGACCCACAAGATCAGCTAAATCGATTTCTTGAACAACAAAAAATGCGTGACGCAGGAGACGATGAGGCGCAGATGTTAGATATCGATTATGTTGAGATGCTCGAATACGGCATGCCTCCAGCCTGTGGACTTGGTTTTTCAGAAAGACTTTTTTGGGTATTTGAGGGAGTTTCAGCAAGGGAAGGAGTGCCTTTCCCGAGTTTGCGGAGTGAAATTGATGAGACTACAAAAAGTATCTACCCTGAAGTTAAGTTTTAAAAATGAAACTACATAGATTCTATATCGGAGCTAGACAAGAAAAGTCTGCACAAAACTTTGGTGAGCAAAGAATGTGGGTAGACGACAAAACATTAATGCATCAATGGCAAAAGGTTTTAAGATTTAGAATTGGCGAAAACGTTAGTCTGTTTGATGACGCTGTTGAATACATTTACTCAATAGTTGAGTATAAAAAAGATGAAATAATGCTTGAAAAGGTTACTGAAGTAAAAAGAAAACTCCAAACCAAACAACTTCTACTGGCTTGGAGTTTAATCAGAAAAGATAACAATGACCTAGTGTTACAAAAAGGCACTGAACTTGGCGTTACGCATTTTGTGCCATTACACGCCGAGCGTAGTGAAAGAACTGGCTTTGATCTTTCGCGTGCCAACAAAATTGTAATCGAAGCCGCAGAGCAATGTGGGCGAGCAGATATACCGATCATTGAAGATGTCTTAAGTCCAGAAGAGGCGGCAGCTCGATTCGGTAATCATTACAAACTATATATAGCAAATATGGACGGCCAGTTATTTGAGCCAGAAAATGATAAACCCGTCGGCATATTGATAGGGCCGGAAGGTGGTTGGAGCGATAAAGAAATGGAGAGGTTTAAAGACCTTGGAATAGATGTGATTAAAATTAGCGGCAACACTCTTCGCGCCGAAACCGCCGCTATTATCGCAGCCCATGCGTTACAATAGTCGCTAGATGGCATGGCAAAGAACAGAAAGTTATAAACCTGGGCAAACTGAGGTCTATAAACTTAGCCGTAGCAAAATCGAATTATTCATGCAGTGCCAGCGTTGCTTTTGGCTTGGCGAGCGTATGAAGATTAAGCGCCCAAGTGGGCCGCCTTTCCAGATTAATAAAGCCGTCGACGAACTGATGAAGAAAGAGTTCGATGACTACAGAAAAAAAGCCAAGCCGCATCCACTGATGGTCGAGAACAGTATCAATGCTGTTCCGATGCAACATAAAGATCTTGATAATTGGCGGCACAACTTCACCGGCGTATCAACTATTCATAAACCAACAAATTTGTATATTTTCGGTGCAATTGATGATGTTTGGATTAACGATCAAGGTAAAGTCATCGTAGTTGATTATAAAGCGACCGCCAAAGCAGGAGAGGTAAGTCTTGATTCTGATTGGCAGATTGCCTATAAGCGTCAGATGGAGATATATCAGTGGCTGCTGCGACAGAATGGATTCGATGTTGATAACACAGGATATTTTGTATATACCAATGGGCGGTTAGATCTTGACGGCTTCTTTGATCGTATAGAATTTCGTACCAAAATAATCTCATATACTGGTGATGATTCTTGGGTGGATGGGACAATCAAAGAAATGAAAAAGTGCCTGGAGGGTGAAATTCCAGAGGTTGGAGTTGCGGCAATGGGTGGTGATTGCGAATTCTGTGCCTATGCTAAAAGTCGTACAGAGCTTACTTTAAACGCAATGAAATCAAAGAAGAGCTCCCAGAAAAAATAAGGTGCGTTATAATATATAGTAACCATGCTCGACATCCAATTTATTCGAGACAATCCTGAACTCGTCAAGCAAAAATCAAGAGAGAAATCTTTTGATGTTGATATAGATGAGTTACTAAAGATCGACCAAGCGCGCCGTGAGCTCTTGCAGGATCTTGAAGTGCAAAGAGCTAAGCGAAATGAACTTACAGCAGCAGCTAAAGGTTCTAAGCCAAGCAATGAAAACATCGCTGAAGGAAAGTTGCTAAAAGAAAAACTAACAAAAGCCGAAGCAGAATTTGATGAGATCGATAAAAAGTACACAAAGTTATTAAAACTTGTTCCAAACCCGCATCTCGACGATGTACCGGTGGGTGGCGAAGACTCAAGTAAAGAAATTAAAAAAGTCGGATCTTGCGAAACCGGAGCTGTTGATCATCTTGATTTTGCTGTGGCGCGAGACTGGGTTGATTTTGAACGCGGCGCAAAAGTAGCCGGCGCCAAGTTTTATTTTTTAAAAGGTGATCTTGCGCTTCTTGAAAACGCGGTAGTGCAATTTGCGATTAACTTAATTACTAATAAAGGCTTTACTTACATGACAGTGCCCCATATGGTAAATGGCCGCGTAGAGTCTGGCACTGGCTTCGACCCACGTACTAAAGACCAGAGCGATGAGTATTTTGTTGATGGTGAAGACCTAACATTAATAGCTACCGCCGAGATGCCTTTGACGGGTTATCATGCCGATGAGATTTTGGATGAATCACAGTTGCCGTTATTGTATGTTGGCTACAGTCCTTGTTATCGCAAAGAAGCTGGGACCTATGGCAAGCATACCCGGGGTCTATTTAGGGTTCATCAGTTTAATAAACTAGAGATGTATGCATACACTACACCTGAGAATAGTCAGAAGATGCATGATCAAATTCTTGGTATCGAAGAAGAGATATGGCAAGCCATCGGAATTCCTTACCATGTTATAAACATCGCATCTGGTGACCTGGGTGCTCCAGCAGCAAAAAAATATGACATCGAATACTGGTCTAAAGCCGATAAGACTTACCGTGAACTTACTAGTTGTTCTAACTGTACCGACTTTCAATCACGTAACTTAAATATTCGTTATCGTGCAAACGACGGAAGAATAAATTATGTACACACTCTTAACGGTACCGCTGTATCAATGGCGAGAACACTGATCGCGATCATTGAACATTTCCAAACGGAAAGCGGAAAACTAAAAGTACCTGAAGTTTTAGTGCCATATATGGGAGGTAGGACAGAACTATGATTAAAAAAATAGAAATTAGCGGAATTCGTTTTGATGTCGATAAGGATTTACAAAAATACATAACCAATAAAGTTCGAAAGATTGAGCGCTACATACCTAAGAATTCGCGTCAAAATATACATGTCGAGGTCAAGCTAAGAGAAGAAAAAGCCAAGGATAAGAAGCACTGTTTTTGCGAAATAATAATACATCTTCCTGGTGAAGATATTGCAGCTGACGACTCTACGATTAACATGTATGCGGCCTGCGATATCGTAATTGCAAAATTAAAATCACAACTTGAGAAATACCGAACCGACAGACATGGTCATGTTGCGGGTCGGACGAAGCAAAAAGTACGTCAATTATTAGGTAAAATACGCTCGCGCTGAGCGGGGTTGTTAGGGTACAATAAACACTAGTCTAAAAGGGCAGTGTTCTGCAGGTAAATCCGGTTAATTATGAAAAAGATATTCAAAAAGATTCTTGGCGATCCACAGGCTAAAACGCTCAAACGTTATAGAGCGCAGGTTGTTCATATTAATAAACTTGAACCAAAATATAAAAAACTCACAGACAAAAAGCTTGCTGCCCAAACCCAAGTACTTAAGAAAAAGCTAGAAGGAAAGACGACACTTGATCAAATATTACCCGAAGCTTTTGCGCTTGTTAGAGAAGTGGCGCGAAGAGTTCTAGGACAGCGTCACTTTGACGTCCAGTTGATTGGTGGCATTGCTCTTCATGAAGGCAACGTTGCGGAAATGCGAACCGGTGAAGGTAAGACTTTAGTAGCGACCTTGCCGCTATTTCTAAATGCGCTTGAAGGTAAGGGCGCTCATCTTGTTACGGTTAACGAGTTCTTGGCTCGTTTGCACGCCGGTTGGATGGGCGAAATTTATAATTTCCTTGGCCTTAGCGTCGGCGTAATAATGCCGGACGCATCATATATATTCGATAAAGAATTTATTGATGATTCGCATGACGATAAAAGATTTAGACATCTAAAGCCATGTACGCGCCAAGAAGCTTATGGAGCCGATATTACTTATGGCACAAACAACGAGTTTGGCTTTGACTATCTACGCGACAATATGGTTCGCGAACCAGCTCAACTTCGACAGCGTGACCTGAATTTTGCAATTGTCGACGAGGTAGACTCTATCCTAATCGACGAAGCCAGGACGCCGCTTATTATTTCAGCGCCGTCGACGACTAGTGGTACAGCTTATGTTCAGTTTTCAAAAATTGCCGCGCAACTAAAACCGGAACACTACGAAAAAGATGAAAAATTAAAGAGTGTTCACTTGACAGACATTGGTGTTACTAAGGTCGAAAAACTACTCGGAATATCTAATCTATATGCACCAGACAACGTTAGGTCAATTTACCATCTTAACCAGGCTCTACGAGCTCAAACTTTGTTTGAAAGAGATAAGGATTATGTCGTTACGAAAGACGGCGAAATAGTAATTGTCGATGAATTTACTGGACGTCTACTTGCCGGTCGTCGTTATAACGAGGGATTGCACCAGGCAATTGAAGCTAAGGAGGGAGTAAAAGTTCAAGAGGAATCAATGACTCTTGCGACAATTAGCTTCCAGAACTACTTTAGACTTTATAAAAAATTGTCTGGTATGACCGGAACGGCCTCGACTGAAAGCGAAGAGTTTCATCAAATATATTCATTAAATGTTATCGAAATACCAACTAATAATCCTTCAATTAGAAAAGACTTGCCGGACCGAATTTATCGAAGTGAAAATGCAAAGTGCCGAGCAGTAATTGAAACCGTTGGCGAACTTCATAAAAAAGGTCAGCCGGTTCTGTTAGGCACAGCGTCAATTGAGAAGAACGAACACCTAAGTAAACTTCTGGCTAAAGCCGGAATTCCTCACCAAACTTTAAATGCAAAGAATAATGAGCGCGAAGCATTAATAATTGCGAAGGCTGGTCAAAAAGGATCAGTAACACTAGCAACTAATATTGCCGGTCGCGGTACGGACATTGTGCTGGGTAAGGGAGTCGTGGAGCTTGGTGGACTGTTCGTCCTCGGTTCGGAGCGACACGAATCACGACGTATCGATAACCAGCTTCGAGGTCGTTCGGGACGCCAGGGCGATCCAGGTATGACTCAGTTTTATGTATCAACTGAAGATGATTTAATGCGAGTCTTTGGTGGCGATCGCCTCGGCATAATGATGGATCGTCTTCGTGTCGATGAAGATACCCCAATTGAAAATAAGATTGTTAGCAAAACGCTAGAAAGCGCTCAGAAGCGAGTCGAAGGATTTAACTTTGACTCTCGAAAGAATGTTGTTCAGTACGATGACGTGATGAATCGTCACCGACTCGCCACATATTCAATCCGTCGAAAGTTGTTGTTAAACACCGATATTGCCGAGAAAGTCAGCACATTTATAGACGAAGAAGCAGAACGACTAGCACTTCTTCCAGGACTTGATGATAGCTACGAGCAACAGATTAAGGATATTTTTCCTTTCGATGAGAAAACGCTGGACAGGCTTTTTGACGCGAACGCTGACAAATTTGCAAAGATCTTAAAACAAGAAGCCCATGATTTGTACACCAAACAAGAAGAATCTTTTGGTAAAGAAATAATGCGAGAAATCGAGCGCGACGTATATCTTCAGATTCTAGATAATTTATGGATGCAGCACCTTGAAAACATGGATCATTTACGAGAAGGAATTAGGTGGTACGGTGTCGGTCAACGCGATCCGTTAGTTGAATATCGACGCCAATCGCAACTCCTCTATGACGATATGTCTGCAAGATTGCGTTTTGATGTTGTTAGACACTTGTTCCATGCCCGTCCGGTAAGCGAGAATATGCTCAACGAGCCAGTTGAGACCGATATTACTCGGGCTGCAAAAAGTTCAATTAGTAACGCCGACAAAATTGTCGAGGGTGAAGTTCTAAACACAGATGACTTTGTCAAAACTGCACCAAAGACTAAGAAGTCAAAAACGCCTGCTAGTCGCAGAAAAGCTCATAAGGCCGAACGAAAAAGACGTGCTAAAGGTCGTAAACGGTAATGATTAGCGGTAAAGAGCACCGAGTAATTAAGAAAAAGTTATCCAACGGCGCCGAAGGACTATTGATAGATATTCCTGGAGCAACGGTTATGACATTTGAGTTTTGTTTTCGTGCCGGTAATTTTTTAGTAGAACGTGATAAGTGGGAAACGCCACATATCATGGAACACATGTCGCTTGGAGCGAACTCGAGATTTAAAAAGGCGCGCCTATTCGAAGCAGAATTTAAAAAGAACGGTTCATACAGCAATGCCCATACTTCTGTCTATAGTGTTTGGTACGATGCAGAATGTGCTGATTTTGAATGGGAAAGAATACTAGACTTGCTGACTCTTGCATTTTCAGAACCACGTTTTACGAAGGAAGAATTTGAGGCTGAGTGCGGAAATGTCCGTGACGAATTAATTGGTCGAGCAAACAATCATGGTCGAACAATAAGTATCGCAATGTATGAGGCATTCGGAATGTTGGCGATGCCAGACAAAGAGAGCGTAAGGCTCATGAGCAATGTTACTCTTCAGGATATTATTGAGCACCATAAAAAAACTCACACTGCCACAAACATGAGATTTGTTATAGCAGGTAATCTTCAAGGCAGAATGACGCACATCGAAGAAGTCTTAACAAAAATAAAACTGCCAAAGGGTAGGGGTCTAATTGATCTACCGAACGAAGAGCCAAAAAGTTTTAAAAAATCTATCTACATTCCTCGCAGTAGTGTTGATAACGTATATTTTGATCTAACCACTTTTACTCGTCGAAAGTTTACTGACGCAGACTGGGACGCTGCGTCTGTTGCTAATAATATTTTAACGGAGACTTTGTATTCAAAAATACTCGGCGAAGCTAGAGAAAGAGGCTTGGTGTATAGCATGGGCTCTGGCTTCGGGCAGTATAAAAATTATGTAGATTGGGGTATCGGCGGGCAAGTGCAACAAGAGAACTTGCCGGCACTTTTTGACATAATAGTTCGTGAACTTTCAAAAATAAAAAATGGTGACGTTGCCGATGAAGATATTGAAGCTGCTAAACAATATGCGCTAGGACGTTATCAACGCGGCGCACAGACAGTTGGTGGAATTATGTCAGGTTATAGTAATCGTTATTTTTTCGAAGGCGTAGTTAATGATTATTTTGGTTATCCGAAAAGATTAAAAAAAGTAAAAAAAGACAGAGTTGTTGAAGTTATGAAGACTATGTTTGCAGATAATATCTGGGGTCTAGGAATTTTAGGTACTGCCGATGAAGAGCTAAGAGATTTAGCCGAGCAGAAGGTTTCGAAACTATGGCAGCTTTAGACGTTATAAAAAAAGATATCGAAATTTTAAAAAGCGAGATCGACGACTCGTTTAGAACAATTGATGGCGAAAAATTAAAGCAAGAGTTAGCAGAATTAAAATCTAAAATGGAAGCTAAGGATTTTTGGAATGACAATCAAAAAGCCGCTGAAATTAGTAAGCAATTTTCTAAACTAGAAGGTCGTATCTCGCCATGGTTAAATCTTCAGAAAAGAGTTGATGATTTAAAACAACTAACAGATCTTGCCGATGACACTATTGCCGAAGATTTGAAGGCAGACTATCAGAAAATTAGTAATGACTATCAGGAACTAAAGGGCGAACTTAAGCTTGCCGGTCCGTATGATAATTACGATGCGATCGTAAGTATTTATAGTGGTGCTGGCGGGACCGATGCTCAGGATTGGTCAGAGATGCTAGAAAGAATGTATTTACGCTGGGCAGAAAAGAACAAGCTAAAAGTTGAAGTTGTCGAGCGCGCCGTGGGGGATGAGGCCGGTATAAAAAACGTTAGCCTAATATTTAGCGGTCCTTTCGCATTCGGAAAGCTAAAAGGCGAACATGGGGTGCACCGATTGGTACGCTTGAGCCCATTTAACTCCGATAGTCTGCGCCAAACCAGCTTTGCTAAGGTTGACGTTACACCTAAAATTGATTCTCCGACAGAGGTAGTTATTGACGAAAAGGATCTAAAAATTGATGTCTATAGAAGTGGCGGTAAAGGAGGGCAGTCAGTTAATACCACCGATTCAGCTGTTCGAATAACACATCTTCCGACAAATATAGTAGTAGCTATTCAAAACGAACGTTCTCAACTTCAAAATAGAGAAACCGCTATGACCATACTTAGATCAAAACTTGCACAACTGCAACTAGAACAGCATGCCGAATCATTGAGCCAACTTAAAGGACCCAACGAACAAGCAGCTTGGGGTAATCAAATACGTAGCTATGTTTTACATCCGTACAAAATGGTTAAAGATTTGCGAACAAACTTCGAGACAAGCGACACCGATGGAGTCTTAACGGGGAATATAGATGGCTTTGTCAACGCTTATCTAGAATATTCACTAGGTAAGTAGGTTTTAGATTTTTATCGTAAGGTACATAAAAGTTAAGCTAAATTTGGTATAATAACGCTTGTGATATTACTTGATCGAGTTACAAAAAACTATCCAAGACGTGGCAGTGCAATTGAAAATGTTTCATTGCATGTTGAGCCTAAAGAATTCGTAATTATTGTCGGACCGAGCGGTGCCGGAAAAAGTACAATTCTTAAATTATTAACCCGAGAAGAAAAGCCAACCAGCGGCAAAATTATCGTCGGCGGAGTAGATTATGAAAATCTTAAAGATCGAGAAATCCCACTCTTGCGGCGAAAAATTGGCGTTGTTTTTCAGGACTTCAAATTGCTTCCAAATAAAACAGTATTTGAAAATGTTGCTTTTGCGCTGGAAATTGTCGGACACAGTAATCGAGAGATTCGCTACACAGTCCCGAGAGTGTTAGAAATAGTTGGTCTTACCGGAAAAGAGCATCGTTATCCTTTTGAGCTTTCCGGAGGTGAACGTCAGCGAGTTGCTATTGCTCGTGCAATTGTTCGTCAACCTAAAATTCTTATCGCTGACGAGCCAACCGGAAATCTTGATCCTGAACACGCCTGGGACGTAATTAGGGTGCTTGAGAAAATTAATAAATACGGCACCACCGTACTTTTGACTACTCACAACCAGGAGATCGTTAATCGTTTAAAACGCCGGGTCATTACCATCAAAGACGGTCAAGTTGTTAGCGATAAAGCAAATAGCGGGTACAAAAAATGAAAAGAAAATTAATTATTTTCAGACGGCTAACAGTATCGGGCGTTCAAAACTTTTTCCGCAACTCTTGGTTAAGTGTTGCTGCAACTGCAGTTATGATTGTGGCTCTGACAATTATTTTAGGAGCGATTTTAATAAATGTCACAGCCCGAAACGCAATCAAGGAACTTTCTAAAGATATTAAAGTTTCAATATATTTTCAGGACGGGGTTAGCTCTCAGCAGCGGGACAAACTACGTACAGCGCTTACAGATAATAAAGCCGTAGTAGAAGTTGAATATATAACCAGAGAAAAAGCCCAAGAAAGACTAAAACAAAATCAAGATCAGGGTTTTGTTGATCAAACATTAGCACTGCTGGGGGCTGAGGCACTTCCAGAATCTTTTGACGTTTCGGTTAATGATTTAAGCAAACTTGAAGAAGTCGGTGATATTGCCAAACGTTCAGAATTTAAAGAAATAGTCGGACAAAATGCCGACGACATTACTCTTGGAAAGACGCGCTCAAAAGACACTATTGACCGTGCCGCTGCCGCGCAGCGTTATATTACCCTCGGAAGTATTATTGCTGCATCAATTTTTGCAAGTGTGTCGGTACTTATAATATTTAATACCATCAGAATGGCTATTTTTACTCGCGCCGAAGAAATAAAAATCATGAAGTTAATAGGCGCAACACCCGATTATATTCGGGGGCCTTTTATAATTGAAGCCTGCATGTATGGGGTGATAGCCGGCTTGCTTGCAAATGCCGGTGTCTATGCGTTTATTTTGTCGATGGGCTCAAAACTATCTAACCAACGTGAATTCGCTGAAACTTACACATTATTTACTTCACCAAGCCTGATAGCTGCAATGATTGTGGGTGGGGTATTGGCTGGAATCCTAGTAGCAATTCTCTCGAGTACTCTGGCCATGGAAAAGTACTTAAGACTAAAAAAGTGGTAATATAAAAGTATAAAAGAACATAAATATATGAATAAAAAGATGAAATTATTATCCCGCGGACTCATTTTTTCTTTTCTGTCTTTGGCGGTGGTTTTTGGGGCAGTAGTACTGCCTAATAACACTCCTGCTAAAGCAACACCCGTAAGTGAACTACGCTCACAGGCAGCAGCGCTGCAGGCACAGATTAATGAAAATACTACCAAGGCCAAAGCTCTTGCAAAAGAAGCTGATAGCCTAAAGCGTAAAATTGCCGAATTTGATCTACAAATAGCAGGTGTTAGTGCTCAGATCGAGTTAACGAATGTTAAGATTGCCGAACTTGAAGAAAGTCTAAAACAGGCTCAAATTGAGCTGGATAGGCAGAAAGAATTATTAAAAACCGCAGTTCGCGCTTTATATAAAAAAGGCGATGCCAGTAGTTTTGAACTTCTCGTTGGTAGTTCAAGCTTTAGCCAATTCGTGAATGAGCAAGATTACCTAGAGCGCTTAAAAGATGGTATTCAAAAATCGACCGAAAAGGTGATTGAACTTAAGTTGCAGATCAAAGCTCAAAAAGAAGAACAAGAAAAACTATTAGTACAACAAGAAGAGCAAAAGAAAGCTCTTGACGCTTCACGAGCTGAACGACAGGACGTATTAAACTACACCAAAGGTCAAGAGAGTACTTACAAACAAATGGCCGAGAACCTAAGGCAACAACAGCTTGAAATAAACAGACAAATCTTTGCCCAATCGAACGCTCAACTCTTTACTGGTGATCCAAGCAAAGGCGGCTACCCTTGGGATAATCAAGGCTATCCATGCAGCGGTGTCGATCCCTGGGGAATGTGTTATCGACAGTGTGTTTCATATACGGCCTTCAAGGTTGTGCAGTCTGGCAGACATATGGCTCAATGGGGCTTTGGCGGAGGTTACGGAGGGAATGCTCAGGATTGGCTAAGTAATGCCCGTATTGACGGTATCCCATATGATCAAAACCCAAGAGTTGGCGATGTGGGTATTACTCAGTCCGGCCCATTCGGTCATGCGATCTATGTCGAACAAGTTTACGATGACGGACGAATATATATCAGTCAGTACAACTATATTAGTGGATCAATCGCCCCGGGACGTTACAGCGAGGCAATAATGAACCCAGACTCTAGTTGGTACTTTATCCATTTCCCATAAACGGTTCATTTGATTGGTACAATAGATATACATGAAAATTGTGGGAAGAAAATTTGGTAAATCAAATAATGAACTGATTTCGCCTAAAAAACGGCGCTTTAATTCATTTATCGTTGGTATTTTTTGTCTAGGTTTAATAGCTGGTGTTGGAGCTTCTCAGGGATTAGGCATATATATCTCCTCTAGAACTAGCCATAGTCCTCTTAGCGTAAATGGTTCGCTACCTGATGATCTTGACTATTCCGAGGTAGAGAAGGTCTATGATTCACTACGAAAAAATTATGACGGAGAAATAAAACTCGAAGATATATATGATGGTCTAAAAAACGGATTGGCTCAGTCTACGAACGATCCGTACACCACTTATTTCAGTGCAGCTGAAAACGAAGAGTTCAACGGGGAAGTAAATGGGACTTTCTCAGGTATCGGGGCAGAACTACTCAGCGAAGACAATGTAATTATTATTTCAACGCCGCTGAGTGGATTCCCGGCCGAAAAGGCCGGGCTTAAAGCTCGAGACATAATATTAAAAATCGACGACGAGGATGCAACATCTTTAACAGTTTCTGAGGCAGTAAAGTTAATTAGGGGTGACGCCGGAACGACTGTTAAGCTGAGTATTCTTCGCGGCAGTGAACAGCTAGAATTTTCGATCGTTCGAGCTACCATCACCATCCCAAGTGTAACTTTTAAAATCGAGAACAATATTGGATACATGCAAATAACCCGTTTTGGCGAAGATACCTACGACCTCTCGCTTGAAGCAGCAAATAACTTTATAGAAAACAATGTTAAAGGTGTCGTTGTTGACGTGCGTAATAATCCAGGAGGCTATCTTGATCAGGCCGTTGCAGTTGCTAGTTTATGGTTGCCGAAGGGAAAGACCGTTGTTGAGGAGCGTCGCGGCGATGTAACCGAACGAGTAAATCGTGCACTAGGTGGCAATATTCTTGGTAACTACAAAACCGTCATTTTGATAAATGGTGGTAGTGCTAGTGCGAGCGAAATTCTTGCCGGCGCACTAAAGGACAACGGCAAAGCAACTCTTATTGGAGAAAGAACTTTCGGTAAAGGCAGCGTCCAGCAGGTTGAAGAGTTCATCGGTGGGTCAGCTCTAAAAGTAACCATCGCAAAATGGTACACGCCTAATGGCAAAAATATAAATAAAGAGGGTATTAGTCCTGATACAGAAGTAATAGCTACCGCCGAACAAATTACGGCGGGGGTTGATAGTCAAAAAGATGCAGCTATGGCATTATTCTAATGCTTTGTGCAAAACCGAAAAATAGTCTAAAATAATACCAATGAATAATGACGTAAACACTCCTGTTCAAAGCGCTCAACCTTTACAAGAATCTTCCGAAGGTAGTGCTAAAAAAAAGATCTTACTAGTAGAAGACGACAATACCCTAGCAGGAGTTTATCTAGCTCGGCTAGAGGCTGAAGGCTTTGAATTAAAACGAGTGCCAAATGGCGAGGAGGCACTTTCTGCTGCATTGGAATTCAAGCCAGATCTTATTTTGCTTGATGCCATGATGCCAAAAGTAAGTGGCTTTGATGTATTAGATATTCTGCGCAACACGCCAGAGACAACTAATATTCGAATAATAATGCTTTCAGCACTTAGTCAGGAATCTGACATCAATCGCGCTAAAGACCTTGGGGTTGATGACTATCTTATTAAGTCACAAGTTATGATTACCGACGTCGTAGCACGCGTCAAAAAGAGTCTGAGCGTTGCTTAAAAACGTATCGACCATACAAAACATAGTTCCATATTAATGAAGCGATTGTCGCGACGCCTTTTGCAAAATTGAGCCTGACAAATTCCTTACTGAACATTCCGGACTTTATTAGTTCTAGCAGCTCGTAGCACCAGCTTGAAGGGGCGGTTAAGTAATTAGTAAGAGTATAGATAATAAGGTTCTGTAAACCGTAAAGTCCAACTGCCGTAATTAGAATAAAGATAATAAATTGACGGCCAGATTTATTCTTGTCTGCTTTAAAAACAAACCGTTGATTAAGAAAAAACGAAACACAAGCCGCGATTGAACCAGAAATAACATTTGCTCCAACGTTTGGCAGGCCAAATACAAAGACTAGTGTATTTAATATTCCAAAATCAAAGGCAGTATTAAAAATTCCAACCAGCGCAAACCTGGATATGCGTT
>CAZKOX010000008.1:0-28594 GCA_964554485.1 uncultured Candidatus Saccharibacteria bacterium
ATTTCGCGTTCGCCCTGAAGAACATGAATTTCAACTTGTGGTTGATTATCGGCGGCAGTTGAGAAAGTCTCGCTCTTACTTGACGGGATTGTAGTGTTGCGTTCGATTAACTTGGTTGTAACACCTCCAAGAGTCTCAATTCCGAGACTTAGTGGCGTAACGTCAAGCAGAAGAACATCTTTGACGTCACCAGCTAGCACGCCGCCCTGAATAGCAGCTCCAAGAGCCACAACTTCGTCAGGGTTTACGCCTTTCATTGGCTCTTTACCGAATATCTCTTTAACTTTGGCCTGAACTGCCGGCATACGGGTCATACCACCAACTAGCACTACGGCGTCGATGTCTTTGGCGTCAACGCCAGCATCTTTAAGAGCCTTCATGCACGGTTCAGCCGTTCGGTCGATTAAGTCACCAACCAACTCTTCGAGTTTGGCGCGAGTCATCTTGTATTCGAAGTGAACAGGACCATCGGCAGTAGCTGTTAAGAATGGTAGGTTAATGTTTACTTCCTGAGCGGTTGATAGTTCGATCTTAGCTTTTTCGGCTTCATCGCGAAGACGCTGCACGACGGCTTTGTCGTCGGTTGTGTCAATTCCACTGTCCTTTTTAAACTGTTCAATAAGGTGATTAACAATAATTCGGTCAAAGTCGGCACCACCTAGGTGCGTATCACCGTTAGTGCTTTTAACCTCAAAGACACCATCACCAAGCTCCAAAATTGAAACGTCGAAAGTACCGCCACCGAGGTCGTAAACAGCAATTTTTTCGTCTTTTTTAGAATCTTTATCAAGACCATAGGCAAGGGCAGCCGCTGTTGGTTCGTTAATAATTCGTTTAACTTCCAAGCCAGCAATCTTTCCGGCATCTTTTGTAGCCTGGCGCTGAGAGTCGTCAAAATAGGCCGGTACGGTAATAACCGCCTCAGTAACTGGTTCGCCCAAGTAGGCTTCGGCATCAGCTTTCAACTTCGAAAGGATCATAGCGCTAACCTCTTCTGGGCTGTAGTCTTTATCACCCATCTTAACTTTTACGCCATTTCCAGCTTTAACCATTTCGTAAGACATCAACTTAATGTCTTTTTGGACTTCTTTATCTTCCCATTTTCGACCAATTAGTCGTTTTACTTCATAAACAGTGTTTTTTGAATTAGTAACCGCCTGTCGACGAGCTAGTTTTCCAACCAGGCGCTCGCCGTTTTTGTTTATTGCTACAACGCTAGGCGTAGTTCGGTCGCCTTCGACGTTCGAGATAACGTCAGCCGAGCCACCTTGCATGACCGCCATAGCAGAGTTAGTTGTTCCTAAGTCGATTCCTATAATTTTACCCATCTTTTTTACCCTTTCTAACTTATATTCAATCTATTTAGTGAGTTTCTACCCCTGATTTTATACCAATTAGCACTCTAGTGTCAAGAGTGCTAATAGTTTTTAAGCATCCTGGTTTGTGCAACTTTCAAAGCCTCATCAACCCATTCAGTCGGAATATCAGGGTCTGAAGCATACTCCGTCATTGTTTCTTCTATATGCCGGATTACATCCTCCTCTGAGCCTTGAGACATAAATACTATGGTTAGTTCGTCTGCAATTGTTCTTATAACTTCAAGCTTATGGTCATCCTCGATAATTCCCTTGAATTCCTGTTCTAATACATCATCTTCTAATCCTGGAGTTTCTGGACTCTTTTCACTTGGTTCAAGTCCATAGGTCATAGGGTCTAATCCTCTGAGTTCAACAAGCTGCGACAAAATCATTCGTTGCGGCGTATTTGGTTCGCCACCAAATCTTACATTTGCTACCCGCCAAGGGTGCTTGCAGCCAAGAGCCCGGTCTACTCCATCCTTACACATAGGTAACAACCGTTTGTCGAAAATATCTAATACGCCTTCGCCGCTGCCAACTAATGGGCAATCTGCGCAGGGTTTCTTGATATTTATTGTCATTTTTTTACCTTAACCATCGCTGGTCGAAGGATTTTGTCGCCAAGCATGTAGCCAGACTGAATTTCTTCAGCCACGATCTCTTCGCCAGGGCCATCTTCGACACTAACTGCTTCCATAGTACTTGGATTAAAAGGCTGCCCGATTGTTTCGATCTTCTTCAATCCGAGATTACTTAACACGTCAAGTAATTGACGCTCAAGGACATTAATGCCTTTAACCCAATTATTGTCTTTTAGCTCTTCTGGCGTATGCGCAAAAGCTCGCTCGAGGTTATCAAAAACCGGTAAGAGTTCTGAAACGGCCATTTCTCGCCCTAGCTTTAAGGCATCGAGCCGTTCTTTTTCGGCACGAGTTTTGAAGTTAATAAAATCGGCCTGTAACCTCTGCAAATCAGCCGTCAATTCTAAGACTTTTGTATCAACTCCGGACTTTGGGCTTGTTGTTTTGGATTGTTTAGGCATACATTTGCTCCTCTAACATTTGACCGGCGTGGGACACTAAGCCCATGACGCTTCGATAACTTTGTCGGGTTGGACCTACAATGCCGATATAACTTTTATCGGAATATGGACTACGAAAACGACTAATGATTAAGCTGCAGCCACTGGCTTTACCGATTGGATTTTCTTTGCCGATATATACATTTAGCGGCTCATTTGGTGCAGTTTCACGTAGCCATGGTTCAAGGTTATCAAGAAGATAGGCGACGTTTTTTACGGCTTCTGTACCTACAAATTCCGGTTGGTTAAATAAATTTGTTAGGCCGCTCATATAAAGCTGGCTGCCAATTGTTCCTATTCCGAGATTGCCGGTAATCTCGACTAATGAATCAACCGCCGACTTTATTGCTTGAGTTGGTTCACCAGCACCAGATAGCCTAGTATCGAGCGTTCTCGCATTACGTTCGATCGCCATGGTGGGTTCAGCAACTTGGATATTATTAACATACCAGCGATAGCCCTTGTCTGTAGGTACACGCCCGGCACTAGTATGTGGCTGATGGATAAAACCCAAATGTTCAAGTTCGGCCATATCGGCACGAATCGTAGCGCTACTAACGTTAAAAGCCCGCGCTAGAAGCTGTGAGCCAACCGGGCTAGCTACTTCAGCATACTGTTCAACAATTGCCGACAGGATTTTATATTGTCTCTCAGTCATATTGACCAAATTATACGTTTTTAGCACTCAAAACTCAAGAGTGCCAGTAGCTCTTGATTTTTCATTGTTTAAATTGTAGAATTTGAACCTTATGAGTTTTGTAAATCCATTTCCACTTAAAGGTATTCACCCGTCGGATACTCTTGAACGTCTATGTAGCGAACAACCCTTCGATACTAGTTCACCGATCGATCATACGAGAGCTGACTTTTATCATCGAGTCCACCGAGTAGGCGACATGCCAGTAGCATTCGTAGATGCTTTGACTGGCTTAGTGGACGATGCCACCAATAATACACAACCCGCAACGGCAAAAGTGTCTGAACATATTGATACGGCAAGCTATAAAATAGAACAGTTTCTAGCTGGGAAGGACCCCGATGAATTAGTAGAGGTTGGTTGTTATATTGGCATATGCCTAGTTGGAGCAACTGTTAGTACCCCTGATTTTCCGAGGCAGTTAGCTCAAAAAGAAATTGCCAGACTGGCAATCTTCCAACCAACCCAATTTCGCATTATTTAGTCTATACTTAGACTAATGAAAGCTCCTGATTTTTCGTTATTTGATCAAGACGGCAAACAACACACCCTAAAAGACTATGCCGGTAAGTGGTTGGTGGTTTATTTTTATCCTAAAGATAATACTCCGGGATGCACCAAAGAAGCCTGCACCTTTCGTGATGGTCGCGATATGCTAAAAAGCCTCGGCGCCGAAGTTATTGGTATAAGTAAAGATTCTGTCAAAAGCCATGCTAAATTTGCCACCAACCACAAATTGAACTTTACATTACTAAGCGATGAGTCAACAGAGACAATTCAAGCTTTTGGATCATGGAAGCTCAAGAAGTTTATGGGTCGTGAGTACATGGGTATCAACCGCGACACTTACCTGATTAACCCTAAAGGCGAGGTTGTGAAAAAATATGAGGGCGTTAACCCTCTTAAAAACTTCTCTGAAGTATACGAAGATCTTAAAAAACTGATCTAGGAGTTTCGGCTACTCCAGCCATTGTTGAAGCAGAATAGCTATTTGGCATGTAGACACTTGAGTTTAAGTTCATGTTCGACCCACCCGAACTTGCACCACCAGATGATTTAGATGCACCATTTGATCCTGAGCTACTACTTCCATCAAGATCATCGTCGCCACGGTATTTTATTACAGCTAAAAATACTGCAAGTAAAAACACACCGCCAACTGCAGCAAGTACCCATTTCCAATTGTTACTTGAAGCCTCAGGCTCGGATTCATTAGTAGATTCTTTTACTACATTACTTGAAATATCTTCTGCGGTTACATTTGCGATATTCTTTAAGATAATGCTAGTTGTGGTAGCGGTTAGGCTAGTGGCAGTAAGTTCTATATCATTTGCTCCGTCTTGATCGACGTCGATTTGCTTTGCACTACTTGCACTAAGTACATAATCTGTAGGTGTTGATGCAATCGTTACGGTAATCGTTCCAGCCGCTAAATCAATGGACTTGATAGTAAGGGTGTGATGATTAGGACTACTCAAGTCGCACACGTCATATATAGAAGTACTATTGATACAGAACTCTAGTACGTCTCCGACAGCAAGGTTGTCTATTGTCTTGCCGGTGCTCTCAAAAAAGTCGGAATAACTATTTACGTTTATCGTAGTGCCTGTTTCATCATCACTGCTCGTCGATGTAGTTGTGCTTGTAGTAGCCGCAGGAGTAGTGGCGGGAGGTGTTGCCGGCGGAGTGGCGGGAGGTGTGACGGCGTAGCCAAATGTTTGAACCCTAAAATTATCGCTATCTGTGGCCAAAATATCTCCGCCCGAGGTCATAGCTAGTCCAATATAAGGCGAGGCGCTGTTTAGTCCAAACTGCCCGTCCCCTGAACCTTTTTCTCCAAACTCGAACACAAAATCACCTTCAGAGTTATACATTAATATCTTTGATCGATAGTGATCAGCAATATATAAATTATTCGATGAGTCTGTTTCAAGGTCACTTATATCAAGCAACGACCCAACCGCATCACCATGTACCGTAAAGTTATTATTAACTACATCACCAGTCATCGTGTACTTACCAACCTGTGTACTACCCCAGCCATCGGCTACATATACATTCTGATTAGAGTCTACGTCAATCCAGCTAGCTGTTGCAGGAAAAATTGGTGTCCATTGATATAACAAATCTCCAGCAGATGAAAATACTCCGACGAAAGTAATATCGTCCCCGTCAATTCCTGAAACATAAACATTGTCCGTCGCATCCAAATCAAGTGCCGAAGGGAACAGACCTGTAACCATGGCACCGATATAGCTGCCGTCAGACGAATTGTACATTTGAACAGACGTCTCATCGTCGACAACATAAAGAACGCCTGTGCTACTAACTGCAATATCCTTGGCTTGACTAACATGTGCACTTACATCGATCGTCGATACATAAACACCACTTGATGAAAATTTTTTAATCCTATTGCTGAGGAATAACCGCTCTACGACATATATGTTGCCAGCGCTATCCGTCGTTATAAAGCTAGGACGATAGAGTTGATCATTATTTACAAATGCTCTTGAACCCCACTGCGATGTATACGTCATCGGGGAATTAGCCGGTGAACTGAATGACTGAACACGATAATTTCCAGTGTCTACTACATAAACTGAGATAGTTGATACATCATAAGCCATTCCCTGCGGGTCACTAAACTGTCCGTCACCACTTCCACCGGCAATCAACGGACAATGATCTGCGGCGGCGCATGCTCCAGTAGCTGTAAACTTATAAACACTGTTACTGCCGGCTGAGCCACTTGAAACATGTACATTATTACCTGCACCGACAGCAACCCAATAAGGCTGCGCAACAGCCCACGAACTGACAAAGTTGTTTGAGCTGTCAAAACGATAGATTTTATTATTCCCAAAACCAGCAACGTAGAAATATGCACCCGACGATGTAAATGATATTCCGTATGGATAAATCAAAGAGCCGTCAACGACCCCGCCAAATTCAGTGGTATAAGTACCATCTGACTGAAATATCTCTATCCTGTTATTAGGCCAGCCGTCAGATACATATATCAAACCATCTCCGCTAACAGCGATTCCAGTCGGACCTTTAAACTCGCCAGCGCCTGTTCCGTAAGTACCCCACTTAAGAACATAGTTTCCATTGCTATCAAATTTTTGCACCCGATTGTTATTTTGATCCGTAATGTAGATATTGTCGGATCCATCTATTGCAATTCCGGTTGGCCCAGCAAATTGACCGTTTCCGCTCCCACCCTCACCCCATTGAGTAACTAGTGTCCCGCTACTGGTAAATTTCTTGATGATGTTCAGCTCGTAATCGGCTACATATACATTCTGGCTTGAATCCATTGCGATACCATTTGGCAGCAAAAATTGGTCGTCGCCAAGCGTTGCTCCGAACTGAGATTTGTAGGTTGGTGGCGCTATCGCATACGCCGAGATCGCATTTATTAATATCGGTATAGCTAGCAGCGCACTTAGCGCCAAAAAGAACGTAGTGTTCAACAACCTCTTTGAACGTTTCATTAATATTAAGTTTAGTTCTTTACACTAAAATACACAACCTTTTTAGGTTGGTGAGCAGAACCAATTTTAGTATTAAAGTTTTTTGTACGTCGTGCCTGTAGCAATAAGTATCGCTAGGCCAACCGTTAATAGTACCCAGCCATTATTCGCTAGAAACGGTACTTGATTAATCAGTTTTTCAAAGCCATAGAATATCGAAACAACGCCAAAAGTTGCAGCCAGCGCCGACCATAGTGGAAACTTGTTATTGATATTCTCGCGTTTTCTGTCGATCTTCTTAAGTAGTTCGATATCAACAACCTCCGTAAGGGGATTATGTTTTGGTTTTTTATCTTCGCTCATACTGCTATTTAATCACGTTTCGAAGCACTGTAAAAGAACCATGAGACACCCCTTCGGGGTTTCTCATCGCTCCAGGGTTGGAATAAATCCGACACTTGGGCTGCTCTTCCCGATAACAATCTAGTCGCGTTTCAATAATACGGTGAAAGCTTCAGCTGGAAGATCGACTTTGCCGAAGCGCTTCATGCGTTCCTTGCCTTTCTTTTGTTTGGCAAGAACTTTTTTCTTACGCGAAACGTCGCCGCCATAAAGTCCGATAGTTACGTCTTTTCGAAAGGCGCTAATATCTTCGCGGGCAATAAACTTACCGCCAATCGCTGCCTGCACGGCAACCTTAAAGTTCTGTCGGGGAATAATGTCTTTTAATTTTTCAGTTGTTTTGCGGCCAAGTGCTTCGGCTTCGCTGCGATGACACATAATACTTAAGGCCTCGACCTTATCGCCAGCTATATAAAAATCAAGTCGCACTAAATCTTCGACTCGGTAATTATCAAGTTCATAGTTGAAGCTACCGTAGCCAGAAGTTTGGCTTTTGAGGTTGTCGTAAAAATCTGTCAATAGATTTGCAAGTGGTGCTTCAAAAGCCACGATACTTAAATGTTCATCGACGTATGAGATATTTTTTTGTAAGCCTCTGGCTTCAGAAATCAATTGAATAACTGAGCCGACGTATTTCTTTGGACAAACTATTTCACCTTTGATCCATGGTTCTTTTATTTCTTTAACTAAAGTTGCATCTGGCATATCGCTTGCCGACTTTACGTCAAGCTCTTCACCATTATTTAATTCAACT
This sequence comes from uncultured Candidatus Saccharibacteria bacterium, assembly GCA_964554485.1. Classification (GTDB taxonomy): domain Bacteria; phylum Patescibacteriota; class Saccharimonadia; order Saccharimonadales; family JAGQMS01; genus JBBQBM01. The sequence continues at coordinate 7,772 of CAZKOX010000008.1, forward strand.
TTATAGTCGGTTGAGGGATTAGTAACAATTAGCTCGATGTTAAATTCACGAGTTATACGCTCTTTGACGATGTCGAGGTGCAGTAGCCCTAAAAAACCAACCCGAAAACCATGGCCTAAAACCGGTGAATTTTCTGGTTCATAAACAAGCGCCGAGTCGCTAAGTTTTAGCTTATCAACGGCATCTTTTAGGATTGGATAAAATTCATTACTGTTCGGGAAAAAGCCGGCATAGACAAAAGGCTTGACCTCTTTATATCCTGGCAAGGCTTCAGCCTGCATGTCTTCGAGTAAGACCGTGTCACCAACTCGAGCCTCAGAAGTACTCTTAAAGTTAGTGACAATATAACCGATCTCTCCAGCCTTAAGTTCTGGTGCGGGCGTCATGCCTGGTGATAAATAACCAACTTCGAGCGCAATTCCGTTAGCCTTAGTGGCGGCCATAGTGATACGCGAATTCTTTTTAATGGCACCGTCCATGCTGCGAACGTACAAAATAACACCGCGATATTCGTCATAAAAACTGTCAAAAACAAGCGCCCGGGAGTTGCTTGCGTCACTACCCTTTGGTTTCGGTACCTTTTCGATAGCGGTATCCAGAACTTCTAATACCCCCTCACCGGTTTTGGCAGAAATCGCCAAGACTTCATCTGGGCTGCAGCCAAGCAACGATACAATCTCGTTTGTAACCCGCGGCACATCAGCTGCTGGTAAATCAATTTTATTTAATACGGGTATGATCTTTAGATCTGCGCCAAGCGCCAAATAAACATTGGCGAGTGTCTGAGCTTGGATACCTTGCGAAGCATCAACAACTAGCAATGCGCCTTCGCAGGCCTCTAAGCTCCTAGAGACTTCATAGCTAAAATCAACGTGCCCTGGGGTATCAATAAGGTTCAGCTGATAGCCTTTATAATTCATCCGGACCGGAGCCAGCTTAATAGTAATCCCGCGTTCACGTTCCAAATCCATCTTGTCTAGAACCTGCTCCTTCATTTGCCGTTTATCGATTGTTCCGGTCATTTCTAATAAACGGTCAGCCAAAGTCGACTTACCATGGTCTATATGAGCAATAATGCAGAAGTTGCGAATATTTTCTTGTTGCACGCTACAGATTATAACAGAGGTGGTTAAATTTTGACTGGTCGAAGAATAATTTTTCGAATTCTTTGTGTAACCGGTATGACTTCTTCAAGTCGCAAGAAACTCGATATTGTTATGTGTGTCAGTAAACTGGCGGCAGCAATAATGCTTAACTTTGCAAAGATTGTTAAGCCACGATCATTAGATTCAAGAGGCAAGACATTAACCGCCAGATAGCTAATTAACACCGTAAATCCTGATGCTGAAAAGATTTGGCCTACAGCATTAACAAAGCGCATATTGAATAGCTTAGTGTCTTTGATTGTCATGATAACTAACAAAACAAAAACTTCAAAAACTGCCACAATCGATTGAGCAATAGCTAATCCGATTACGCCGTAGGCGCCTGGACGAGATAGTTGATAAGCCAAAAATATGTTGAGCGCAATACTAAATATCGACACCAACAGTGGAGTCTTGGTGTCTTTTTGTGCATAAAAATAACGCGAAATTATCGTATACATTGTTCTAAAGAATATGCCAACAGCCAAAGAACCAAAAATAAGAGCAATTTCGAGGTTTTCTCTTTTAAAAATCAAACGCGCAAAATACTCTCTCGCAAAATAAGAAATAATTACTACCGGTAGAGCAATCCAGATCATTGTTCTGAGAACCTGTAGGAATTCTTTTCTAAACAAGTCTGGGCGACCCTGTGAAATACGCTCATTAAATCTTGGGAAAGCCGCTGTTGAAATGGCGATACCTATTAACATTATCGGCGCGTTGTGAAGCTGCAGTGCATTCTCATAGTTAGCGACAGCGATGCGGCTAATGCCAGATGCAAAACGCGTTTCAACAATACTGTTAATGTAATCAATACCTTGGTCGATAGAACGAGCGGGTAGGGTAGTAATCACCTGCCTGAATCCGGAGTCCTTGAAGTTAATTCCCCACCTATACCGGAAATTTGTACCTATCATTCCAAAGCCGACGACTATTAGTTGCAGTATCGCACCGATAGCCACCCCAACCGCCGCCGATACAATCCCGATTGAATCACCCAAGAATATAATCCCCATAATGATCATGGTGTTATAAAAAAGCGGGGCGATTGCGAAGAAGAAAAACCGTCCAATACTTTGCTGCGCGCTTGTTAGGACTGTTGAAATAGCAAATAAGAATGGGTTTATCGATACGATACGCATGACGGCTACGGCAAGATCTAGCTGTTCGGGGGTAAAACCAGGCGCTACAATGTGCTGAAGAAGTGGACGTGCGAAAATTATTGAAATAATCGAAAACGCTAACGTCACCATTGCTAACATATTCAAAATACTTGACGTCAACTCCCAAGCAGATTTTCGACCACCTTTTGCGAGTTTGTCGGCAAGCACTGGCATAAAGGCTACGCCCAAAGCGCCGGTAGCAAGTGTAAAGAAAATAAAATCCGGAATTTTAAAAGCTGCAAAGTAGGCACTCGCCGAAAAACCACTGAAGTTCGAGTTAATTAATGATGTCCTGGCGATTCCTAGTATGGTTCCAACCAGCGAAGATCCAGCTAAAAGGAAAGCCGCCGAACTAAGCGTTAAGCGTCCATTAGCTCGATTGAATAGTTTCCCCATTTACCGATTATTATATCGGTATTCATAAGCAAAAAGAAACCGTAATTCTATTTTACTAATCATTGAACAACACTAGTACAGCGCTGCTTCTTTTGGTAATTTTGAACCCTTCAAGATTTCTAGTACTTCTTCAGCTTCTACGGTTTCTTTCTTGAGTAACGCAACTTTAAGGGCCTCGAGGTGTTTTAGATTAGCTTTAATAACAGCCCGAGCTCGCGAAGCCGCCTCGGTAATTAAATTCTCAACCTCATCATCAATAAGCTTGGCTGTTTCGTCGGAGTATTGACGCTCGTGCATCATTTTGTCAAAAACCATTCCATCGTCTGTATGGAAGACTTGGTTGCGTAAACGTTTGCTGCCCATTCCCTGAGTAGCAACCATTTCTCTTGCTAACTCGGCGGCCTTTTGCAAGTCATTACCAGCACCAGTCGTAACGCGCTCTGAGCCATAAATTACCTCCTCGGCAATTCGACCACCAAGCATACGCGCCAAGATATCTTTATACTCCAAAATCGAATGATAAGACTTATCTTCTGGTGGGATGAACCAAGTTACGCCACCAGTACCACCTCGCGGAATAATTGTTACTTTATGCACCATATCGCTATCCGGCAATACGTGACCGACGATAGCATGTCCGCCCTCATGATAAGCTGTCATTTCCTTCTCTGCCTCACTCATAACCTTTGTTTTACGTTCTGGGCCAATTGCAACTTTTTCTAAAGCGGAAGTAACATCTGCGTTAATAATTTCTTTTCGATTATGACGGGCTGCAATTATTGCTGCTTCGTTGGCTATATTTGCCAAATCCGCACCTGACGATCCGGCTGTCTTTGCAGCTAGAGCATCAATATCAACGTCCTTACTGACAGGTTTCTTCGAAAAATGGATCTTGAGAATTGCTTCGCGATCTTTGCGGTCTGGCAGGTCAATAATCACCCGCCTGTCAAAACGCCCGGGACGCAGTAGAGCTGGGTCGAGTACATCGGCTCGGTTAGTAGCAGCAAGCACGATAACGTTTTCGCCCTGCTCGAAACCATCCATCTCAACTAGAATTTGGTTGAGGGTCTGTTCGCGTTCATCGTGTCCTCCGCCCATACCACTACCGCGACGACGACCGACAGCGTCAATCTCGTCGATAAAGATAATACTTGGTGCATTCTTTTTAGCCTTAGCAAATAAGTCACGAACACGGCTTGCACCAACACCAACGAACATCTCCACAAATTCCGATCCAGAGATACTAAAGAATGGTACATCGGCTTCACCAGCTACAGCTCGAGCCAGTAAAGTTTTTCCCGTTCCAGGTGATCCGACCAACAAAACACCTTTTGGAATTCGAGCGCCAGTATTCTCGAACTTCTTAGGAAACTTTAAAAATTCAACAACCTCGCTCAAATCCTCTTTAGCTTCGTTATTGCCGGCAACTTCAGCAAATTTAACCTTAGTTTTCTCGTTGCCATAAAGCCGGGCCTTGCTTTTGCCAAAACTTAGGGCTTGATTACCCTGCCCCTGGCTTGCCCTAAAGATCATCATCAAGAAGAACCCAAATATCAGAACTGGTATAAGGGTCTGTAAGACGACTACCCAGATATCATTTCCGCTTGACTCGGCCTTTGGATCGACAGTTACTGGTGCATCTTTATTAAGACCTTGTTCGTAAATACTTGATCCGGTCTCTTTATATGCCTTTTCTGAAGCTTTTGACTCACCTTTTTTGGTGACTTCGACCGTATTGCCGGTAATTTCTAGTTTTGCGATCTGGCCGCTGTTGGCGCGTGCAACAACATCACTAAGAGCAACGTCTTTCATGGTGTTTGGCTTCGCATAAGACGAATAAACAATTAGACCAATTAAGATAAGTAGCGAAAAGAATCCAGCATTCTTCATTTGCCGCTTTCGCTTGCCCCCGTCATTCATAACGCCTTTATCCATAGATAACTATTATACCCGACTCGTGCGTAACATCGCTAAAATCAGAATCATTTAGCAGAGATTATGCATGAGTCGGTTAAACGCGGACGGTTTTATGTGTGGTACGGTTCGTAATTCGCGCCGAGCGCTTGGTCATTAGTACATAGAGGTCTTTATCTATATCTAGTTTCTTGCCAGGTTTAGCGGTTTTTATCTGAATTGTCAGCCGTTCTACTAATTGTTTATCGATGTCGCTAATTTTTAATTTACGCAAGATGGCAACAATAACCTCAGTTGCAATTGCGTGCGGTAATTTCACAAACCAATTTCGCGACACAATTGCCTTTCCCTCACGCATATTTTGGCCAACAAGCTGATCAATTTCTCTGTCTAACCGACCCCCAACTTCTGCAGCTTTGCTGATTTTATCGAGCATATTTTGACGCCACTGTTCGCTACTCTTCGGAACAACTTCTAGGCGAACTTTGTTGCGTAAATAATTAGTGTCTTGATTTGTGCTATCTTCGCGCCACTTTAAGTTATTGTTCTTTGCATATTCATATACATCAACTTTGTTTAAGTGTAGTAGCGGGCGCATTAGATGTTCATGGTTTTTTAACGAATGAAGCCCACGATGCCCCGTCCCTCGCAACATATTGATAATTGATGTCTCGAGCAGGTCATCCTGGTGGTGAGCTGTAATGATGGCGACGGCGTGATATTTTTCTTGGACTCTTTTTAAAAATCTATACCTAGCTTCTCGCGCCTCGGCTTCACTAGCGCCTGAACCTAGCTCAGCGCGTTCGGATTCGAAAGGTAAATTATACTTTTTTGCCAGACTAGACACAAATTTTGCATCCTCGGATGAATCTTCACGAATTCCGTGGTCAAAATGAGCCACAATAAGCTGGACCTGTGGGGACGCGCTAACTTCCTTTGCTAGCTTATCCAGCAAGACAACTGAATCAACACCACCCGAAACCCCCACAATATATCTACCGGGACTAATATTCATCAAACTATACTACCAGCACGTATCATTAATTTTCTATAAAGATAGTTGCTAAAGCTTTTTTAACCCAGTATTCGGCGCACCAACGACATTTAGACCAGGACCGGATGGGTCAATGATTATGCCATTGTACGCACCATCTTCGTCAAGCTCTAGACCGTCCGTAACTTGGTAGGTTATTTTTGTTACAGTTTGGCCGTCGATTATTTCTTCGGAAATTACCGCCCCTTCTATAGTAGAGTAGGCTCCTGTATCTGAATTATATTTGCGGGCCACAACATTGTCGCTGGAAAGACCATAGAAGTACTGCGTAACAGTGACTGTTTGGGAGTTGCCTTCGCCATCCTCCGGGCATTCGACCGAAAAGCTCATTAGTCCCTCAGGATAACTATAGCCAGAGTCCTCATTTATCTGTGTAGATTCAGAAGCCGACCCAACATCAAGAATCGTGCAGTCACCAACCACTTCTAATACCGAAGACCCGTTAGAGACATGATTCTCAAAACCAGTCACAAAGCCCTGCAATCTGTCTTGAATGCCATCATCATTTGCGTCGCCACCGTTTTGCCCTGCATCTTCAACGTCATCGACAGCCACGTCACTATCCCCATTAGCAAACCAGGAGAAGTCAAAACTCATGTCCATACCAAGATATGGGTAGCCGTCATTGGTCGTGCCATCGATGGCCCAGTAGTCGCTATTACTACCGTCATCATACTGAGTCCCCGTAAAGTCGTACCCATCCGCAATATTAGCGTTGTATGCAGTGTCAATAAAGTTACGGATATTCTTCATATCGATCGTAGGATAACCAAAGCTGTAGTCGTTTAGATCGGAAATTCCAGATGTGTCTTCGTCCCAGAAGACATCATAAGAATAAAATGCTGCGCCAATACCACTAACATCTACAAAACCGTAAGCACCGCCAGCACTAGCCCCGGATATCGGTGTTAGTAGTCCTGTGCCATACGAAGTCGAAACCTCAAGAAGAGTTGCAGCATTTGTTAGTGCCACACCGCCAATAAACGAAGATACCGATTCAGAACCGCTAACATTACCTCGTGCGTAGGAATTGCTAATTGTAAGACCCTGGGAGCTATATACTGAACCAATCAAACCGCCGGCATAGTTACCATTAGTGACATTACCAGCAGCATAGGTCTGGTCAATAGAACTGCCGACATTTCCAGTAGCAAAACCGATTAGACCACCGTTTCCAATGAGAGAAAGTGCACCAGGAGCCGTTCCTGTCATAGTTACATCACCTGTCGCATAAGCATTGCTAATATTATAAGCACCGGTGAGGCTGCCTATCAGGCCACCCGAGTCACCATATGTAGCACTAGTAGCGACAGTTACATTACCGGTCGCATAAACATGGTTTATGTTTAGAGGGGACCCTGTGGCTACTCCTATCAAGCCACCAGTCTCGCCGGCAAATACATCTCCACTAATATTTACGTTACCAGTAGCGAAGGCGTAACTTATCGAACTAGATGTCACCTCGCCGATCAAGCCACCCATTCGGTCTATAGAGCCAGCGGTTGTACCGCTGACACTACCAGTTGCCGAAACCTGCTTTATGTCGCTTAGCTCAACTTGGCCAATTAGCCCACCAGCGTAACCGCAATTAGAGATGACTGCCCCCGAAGCATAGGAATCGCTGATAGTATCATCGTCACTGTAACCAACGAGACCGCCAGTGCCAGAACAGCCCGTAACACTACCTGTAGCATGAGATCCGCTAATCACAGCCAGGTTCGAATATCCCACCAACCCTCCAGTAGTAGCTAGGTTTTCAACATGTCCAGACGCGTACGACAAAAGTATGTCCTTATTTAGGTTTTGACCAACCAACCCGCCGGCATAACTCTCCTCGGCATCAGCGGCATTAACATCAGCTGAAGAAGATGAGCCGATAATTGTATAGCTTGGGCCAGGCTCTGCAGCATGAGTACCTACTAACCCACCTATCCCATAATTACCTGCTACTGGCGGAAACGCCCCGGTTACCAAACCTGAAGAATGAACTCCAACAGCTGTACCTGCTAAATATCCTGCCAAAATTCCAACATTAGTTGCCCCGGTTATTGTGGCGTTGGCGATATATAGGTCTTGAACCATCGAGCTACCACCGGCAGCACCAAACAAGCCAATTGGAAGCCCAGAATCTGGTCTATTAATAGTTAAATTAGAGATCGCCTTGTCATTTCCGTCCAAAGTTCCTTGAAAATAATTGTCCATGTCACCAACTGGAACGAAACCTTCACCACCATTCCATGCGGCGGTATCTGAACAGTCAATATTATTAGCTAGTCGGTAATTACCTGTTAGATTATTAGCCATTGCTTGAAGCCCATTGCAGTCTGTAATTTCGGTAGTCGTTAATCCATCTGCTATAGCTACTTTCTCGTAAGCAAAGACGATTGATGCATTGCTTGTATTTTCGTAATACTCAACTGTAATCTCATGAGATCCGGCAACTAGATCTGCTGCTGCTATTCCTCCCCAGTTTGCACCAGTTAGCCAATTGTCGATGATTTTCGTACCGTCAAGATATACGCGTACGCCATCGTCAGATGTAGTTGTAAATTGATAGTAGCCATTATCGAACGTCTGAGTCGAAGTCCAGCGAGCCATAAAGCCATCATAGTTGATGGAGTCGTCAGGAGAACCGGAGTCCCAATAAAAACTTACTTGGTTGTCGGTTCTAGTTAAGTCGGCACTAGTCTCGGGAAACTCTGGTTTATCAGTCGGTGAATCTAAATTCCAATACTCCCCCTGCCAAGTTGATACGGCCTTAACCGATACTGGATCACCAATTACCGGGAAAGCTAGGCCAAGAGCCAGGGCTAAGTAAATAATCCGCCCAAGCTTAAGCTTTTTTAGCCCTAACAAGATATCCTCCTAGTCATATACCAATAAGCTCCATTATCTTTACTTCAAGTATACTATACGCTTAAGCTAAACGATTTCAACAAAAAATAAATGATACCGAGAACTTCTTACTCAATAAATCCTTGATCAAAAACCCAAGCTTGCAGAAACTGAAAAAATACCCCTAGCACTAATATCAGCTGCACTTTCTACTCACCTATAAAAAAGACTATGAATATATGTATTCATAAACTCTAGTTAGTAAGAGTTGAATACACTATTAACCGTTTATTATATAACTGGTTTTGCTCGTCAAAATCGCCCGTACAAGTTATTAAGTTAAGCTGACTGCTGACTTTTGATTTTTGCGAGAATAGCACTGAGGCAGCGACATCAACCGCCACGGTCTGTAGTTCAATAACCTTGAATGTTTTTTTTGAACCATCGCCAAATTCGACCTGAAAGGTATCGTCGACTTTTATTTTTGTTAAATCTTTAAAAACAGCGTCATTAAACCTACCAGTTACATGACCATCAATAATACTTAGACCCTTTTGACCAGGTAGCGAACTGTCTGTAAACCATCCTGCAAAATGAATATTATTAGGCACGGCAATCTGCTTATTTTGATCCACCCCAACCTTTTGGATAAAGCCTTCTGCGCCTATGGTTGGTAAATATATATACTTCGGCTCAGTGTCTAACCCGACCCATTCATAGGTTTGCTTATCAACCTTGGTCTCATCTGGTGTGTTAGTTGAAAATGTAGTTGTTTCACCTTCTTTAGGAGTGCCAACTTCAATACCAAGACGTAGCCAAACAAAAGCGCAGACTATTGCCGCCTGTAGAACTACTAGACTAATTGTAATTATCCGCTTTTTGTTAAGTCGAAGACTCATGTTTCTATGATAACAATTTGTGGCTTAAAACTTTCATTACGCCGATCTTACGGATACAAGTGCTAGAAAACAGATACAAAACATGCTATATTCACCCCTGTACTAATTAATTTATGTACCTTTCAAAAATTACAAACCAAGGAGTCGTTCGCTGTATAGCGAATTGCCGCTCCGACTGTTTGGAATTTTTAGAGGAGGAGAAAGTGCCGAAAAACGAAACTCCGCGAGTTAACTCGTCGGAGTAAGTCAAAGGCCTTACTCCGACGAGGCGGCGTAGCTCAGTTGGTTAGAGCGTAGGACTCATAAGCCTAAGGTCACAAGTTCAATTCTTGTCGCCGCTACCAAAATAAGTACCCCAGTTTATCTGGGGTTTTTATTTTGGACAACCTTCGATCCAGATTACACAAAGACTTCTACTGTTTATTTGAAAATACGTTATGGATATTCTCGAGCAAACAGTAGAAGCTACGGCTTTTTAGGCTACAGCTTCTACTGCCTCAAGCTGTTCGTCGATAGCTAGGATTTCAGGATGATCAGTTTCAACTAGCTCGTACGATAATTGTGAGGGAAACATTTCCATTTTTGTTTTTCCTTTTGTCTAACAAAAGACACAGTCGTCGGGGCGATCCTTCTTGCGCTGCTTCATAGCTTTAAGCATAGCTTTGGCTTCGCTCTTTTGACTTGTAGCCGACTTGGCTTTCTTCGACTTTTTTGGTTTTTTGTTTAGTCCAAGCATATTACCTTTTAGTTTATATTTGTTTTTATCTTTTTTGAAGATAACATAAGAAGTATACCCTATCTTTGCATATTTGTCAATATGCTTTTGCTTACTTAATAGTTTCTGGTCCAAAACGGTCAAAAAACGGATTAAGAATTTTCATCATCGCTATTAAGGTGATGCTTCCGATTATCATAAACACCCAGTCGTGTGATGCTAGTGGCCCAACTTCAAAATACGAGGCCATAAATGGAACATATAGAACAGCAAATTGAAGTACGAAAGAAGATGACACCGCCACGCTTAACCAAGGATTAGAGAACCAGCGAATTCTGTAGTCTGTGCGAATATCGATAAGACGTACTAGTTCATAAACTACCATCGCCGTGAATGCCGCAGAAACTGCCGCTAGTGCACCCTCGTGGGTATGGTTATACCAATACTGAACAAGTAACGCGGTGGTCATCAAGCCTCCAAAAACAAATATCTCGATCCAAACCCGTCGAGTTAAAATTGCTTCTTGAAAACGTTGAGGTTTGGCACGCAGCACATCTCGCTGTGAAGGATCGCTGCCAAGCGCTACAGCCGGCAACCCATCTGTCACGATATTAATAAACAGTAGTTGAGCAGCGGTCAGGATAAGATTATGGAAGAATACGATACCAAATAACACCGCCAAAACTTCGGCGATATTGCAAGAAATCAAGAAGTTTACAAACTTACGAACATTATCAAAGATCCCCCGCCCCTCTTCTATGGCATTAATGATTGTTAAGAACTGATCATCAAGCAAGATAAGATCGGCCGCTTCTTTAGCGGCATCGGTTCCAGCAACACCCATAGCAATTCCGATATCTGCAGCTTTGATCGCCGGTGCGTCATTAACGCCATCTCCTGTCATAGCAACTTGATGACCGTGCTTTTTAAGAGCTTGAACGATGCGAATCTTATGCTCTGGATTGACCCGAGCGTAGACTGATATGCTCTCGACTTTTAATTCAAACTCGGTTTGACTCATTTCATCAAGCTCAGCACCAGTTAAAGCTTCGCCTTCTATGCCGATTTCATGAGCCACCGCTTTGGCGGTTTCAATGTAGTCGCCAGTGATCATAATTACTCGGATACCGCTCTCGGCTTGAACGCGATGAATTACTTCAATAACCTCCCTGCGCGGTGGATCCATCATGGCTTGTAGACCAACATATATAAGATCGCTTTCGATATCGACATCGTTCTTGGGTTTTGAGTCAACCTGCTTGTAGGCAAAAGCTAAAACTCGCATTGCCCCGGCTGAAAGTTTAGAGTTAAGTTTTATAACTTCTGAGCGCACGTCATTAGTTAACTTTTTTATTCGACCATCTGCGGCGATATATGATTTACAGGCTTCAAGCGTAAGTTCAACCGCGCCCTTATGTGCAACGAAATAACCTGCACCGTCTTTATGAACAGTTGTCATGACTTTACGCTCACTAGTAAATGGCACTTCGTCAACGCGTGGATGTTCTTCACGAATAGCCTCGTATGTCTGCTTGTTTTTTTCAGCCGATACCAACAAAGCACCTTCGGTGCCATCGCCCAAAACCACACCGCTATGTAGATGGGCGTTATTGCAAAGCACGCCAATTCGCAAACAAAGATCTAAGACCTTGCTGGACTTTTCGCCACCTGATGGCTGTATAGTGCCATCAAGTTGATAACCGATTCCTGTAACATCAAATCGATTTCCCCCCGCAAAAATTTGACGAACCGTCATCTCGCCGCGCGTCAGCGTACCGGTTTTATCAGCACAAATAATGTCGGTACTACCAAGCGCCTCAACTGCAGACAGCTTCCTCACTAGGGCGTTTTTTGCTGCCATTCGTCGAGCACCGAGCGCGAGGTTTATTCTCACCACAAACGCCAGTCCTTCAGGAATAGCCGCCACCGCTAAAGCTACGGCAGCTGTAAATGCAAACACTAGACGCTGAATCAGCGTTTTATCGACTGCCTCACTAACAAAGAAGAAAATAACTACAAAAACAACCACGCAGATAAGCATGATGAAGAGCCCGAGCTTCTTGCCTAAATCATCAAGCTTGCGCTGCATTGGAGTCTCGTCAACTTCGATCGAATTAACTAGTGCTGCGATATTACCTAATTCAGTATTCTGAGCAGTTTCGACAACCATACCTTCGCCCGTTCCGGCTGCGACAAAAGTACCGGCAAACGCCATGTTTTTTCTGTCCCCTAAAGAAACCTCCTCGGAAATTGTTAAAGTATTCTTTTCAACTGCCAGCGACTCACCTGTTAGGCTGGCTTCATTAATAAGTAAGTTTTTTACTTTAAAAAGTCTGATGTCGGCGGGAACTTTTTGGCCCTCAGACAATAAAACAATATCACCTGGCACAAGTTGGTCGGCGCTAATACTAATTATCTGACCAGCGCGTCGAACTTCGGCGTTTTGGCCAACTAATTTGCTTAACGCCTCGACCGTTTTTTCGGCTTTGTACTCATTGAAGAATCCAATAATCGCAATCGCTATAACGATTACAAAAATCAAAAGCGATTCAGAAATTCCGCCCTCGTCTTCTATGAAACTAAGCGCCAAAGACACTGCAGCTGAAATCAAAAGCACAATTACTAAGACATCTTTAAACTGAGACAAGAATAGGACGAAAGGGTTTATCTTTTTACGGGCGTGCAAATGATTGGAGCCATATTTTTTTAGGCGTTCGGAAGCTTCTTGAGTGCTTAATCCAAAACTCGGCTTAACACCAAGTTTCTCTTGAACCTTATCGATTGAAGTCTGAAACCACTGGCCCACCAAACACCCCTTTAATCACTTAAATTATCGCTTATGCTTATGGTATAGTACCATCTGAACAGGCACACAGAAAACTATGGGTTTATATTCATTATTTGCGCACACCGATAATCTTGAAAGCGATGTAACGAAGCTTGGAATTCGTGTCGTATTAGTATCGTCGATCGCTTTGTTTATACTCGTCCTGATTGCTGGGTTATTAAAAAATAAGTCAAAACGTCTACGCTTACCGCTATTTTTATTAATCACTTTCACAATAGTAGCCTCTACCGCCACTTTGTTTGGAAGTACAGTCTATCTCAACACAAGTTCCGAATCTGGAGGTCCAGTACACTGGCACGCCGATATCGAATTCTGGGCGTGCGGCAAGCAGCTTGAACTTCGAAACCCATCAGGACTTTTGTCTAATAAGGTTGGTACTCCTACCCTACACGAACATAACGATCAAAGAATCCACCTTGAAGGAGTGGTAGTAGAAAAAGCTACCGATGCAAATCTTGGTAATTTTATGAATGTTGTCGGTGGATCGATATCTAGCGAAATGATGGAAGTGCCGTTGGCTGACAGTATTCTAGAAGACCAGGTTGATGGTGATGGTATTAGTTCTACAAATATCGACAACTTGATATCCACCGATTCACTCGGCAAGAAATCATTTGTCGCGACAAGTGGCGAAAAATGTGGCGATGAACTCGCCGAACCTCAAGTGTTTGTTTATCAGTTCAATAAAAAAGAGAATACGTATTCACAAACAAAATTAATTGATCCGGAAGATTACATTATCCGAGACGAAAGCATAGTACCTCCTGGGGATTGCATAATTATGGAATTCGACGTTAAAAAAGCTAGAACCGATAAGCTTTGTGAGCAATATGGTATTCAAGATAAAAACCTTTGTGCAAAGTACGGCGTTGAAGGCAAAGCTTTAGACGAATGCAGCATTTATGAAGTTAATGAAGGAGAGCAGGAATAATGGATCTACCAACACTTGGACTTGTTATCGGCTCGGCGGCGATTGATTCGATTAATCCTTGTGCAATTGGCGTATTGATATTAATGATATCGGTAATCCTGGGTAGCGGAAAAAGCACCAAACGTTTAATAGCGACTGGCTTAGCTTATATATTTGCAATCTTCATAACGTATTTATTGGCTGGTCTTGGTCTTGTCTACTTCTTCACTTCGATACCAATTGTGATTGCTGAATATTTGTCCTTAGCTGTTGGATCTTTAGTGGTCTTAGGTGGAATCTTAGAAATCAAAGATTACTTCTGGTATGGCAAGGGCTTGAGCTTGCAAATCCCAACTCGCTTCGCCAACAAGATTCATGATTATTCAACTAGTAAGACAACGCTACTTGGCGTCATGCTACTTGGTGCTTTCGTGGCGGCAGTTGAGCTCCCATGTACCGGTGCACCGTATCTAGCAATTATCACTATTCTTCGAATAGATTTTGATATTACTGCACTGTGGATGATGGTGCTTTATAACTTCGTTTTCGTCCTTCCGTTAATAGTTATTCTATTTATGGTAGCCGGCGGCGCCAAGCTAAGCGCCGTTGCAAAATGGAAAGAAGAAAGTAAGGGCACGATGCGTTTGTTTATTGGTCTGCTTCTAGTATCGCTCGGTTGGATTTTGATATTAATCGCGAATGGAACGGTAAACTTCGGATGAGACATATCGTAAAACGCGCCGGCCATATTGAGCCGTTCGACGACAAAAAACTGTACGCTAGTATTTTTGCCGCTTGCCTGGCTATGCGCGAACCGACTGGTACTGCAGAAGTTATCGCTGAAAAAGTTTCGACCGACGTTGAAGCTTGGATAGAGAAAAAAAGTGAAGTGCTTAGTAACGATATCCGCCGCGTTGCTGCGAGGCATTTATATTCTTATAACCCTGATGCCGCCTATGCCTATATGCATCATCGGATAATATGGTAGAAGTTATAGGGTGGAAAAATGTATAAAATAAAATCAAAGAGACCAACACACTTCGACTACGACTTGATAGTTATTGGTAGCGGCGCGGGAGGTGGCGTAGCTGCACATATTGCTTCAGGTCAGGGCAAAAAGGTTGCCATCGTTGAGGCTGACACAATCGGTGGTGAGTGCCCAAATTACGGATGCGTCCCAACCAAAGCTCTACTTCAGGCTGCAGAGACATATCAAAACGCCAAGCACTCTGGGCAGTTTGGCATACGGACAAGTTCTGTTTCTTATAATTACGCGGCTGTTACTGACTGGAAAAACAAAGCAGTTTTCAGAACCGGCGTAGACGAAGGAAGCACAGCATATAAGAGCGATGGCATTACTGTTCTTCGTGGACATGCTCATTTCTTGAGTCCTTGGCAAATCGCACTAGCTGGTAAACGTTTTACTGCCAAGAATTTCTTAATCGCTACGGGTACTCGAAATGTCATACCTCCGATTGCTGGTCTAAAAGAAACTGGCTTTATAGGCTACCGCGAAGCAATTTCTCTAAAGCAACCACCAAAATCAATTTTTATTATTGGTGGCGGAGCTATTGGTTGCGAATTTGCCCAACTTTTTTGGGCTTTTGATTCTAAGGTTCATATTGCCGATATCGATAAACGTTTGCTTGGCAAAGAAGATAAAGAAGTTGGTGACTTAATTGGTGCAGTATTTGAAGAACGCGGGATTAGCGTCCATGTTAACTCAAGAGTAATAAGCGTAAGTGGCGGGAGCGGTAAGAAAACCGTAACACTTGAAACCGACGGACGTAAACACAGTATTGTAGTTGAGGAAATTCTGCTCGCGGCCGGCAAGGCGCCAAACCTTGACCTTGGCCTCGATAATGCTGGAGTAAAGTACGACCGTCGAGGGCTAGACGTAAACTTGCAAATGCAAACTTCCGCCAAACATATTTATGCTGCTGGCGATGTAGTCGGTCCATATATGTTTACGCACATGGCAGCCTATCAGAGTCGCATAGCTGCTCACAATATGTACAATAAAAAGAAAGCACTCGCCAACTATCACGCCGTCCCTCGTTGCATTTTTGTCGACCCAGAAGTGGCCTCGGTTGGTTTATCTGAGAAAGAACTTCGAGATAGAAAAATAAAACTTCAGATCGGAACGGCCGAAATATCAATTATCGGACGCGCTAACACCAGTAACCAAACAACCGGATTTGTTAAAGTTATTACTTCTCACACCGGCGTCATATTAGGTGCCAGCATTATCGCACCAAGAGCCGGTGAAATGATCCACGAACTTGCTCTAGCTGTCCACAAAGGTCTAAAAGCCCGTGACATCGTCGAGACAATACACGCCTTCCCGACCTGGAGTGAGGCTATTCGGGTTGCTTGTTCTCGAATCGGAAATTCCTAGAGATTGTTTAGGCCGAGTTTAACTAGTGGGTTCGAAACTGAATCGGTTGGTTTTTCGATGTAGGCTTTCAAAACAAAGCCGTCGCAAGTGTTTGTACAAGTTGGCTTTCCGTATGGTGTGTAGGTATATTCGACACTACCAGACGGGTCGGCTGTCGCTTTAGCCTCCGTCTCATCGGCCACGACATCATTTACCTTAATGGTCGACCCGTTTGGAGCAACTAATACTTGTTTGTCTGATACATTTATCAAATCTAGTTTATTCGGATAACCAAAGTTTTCGTTAAAGTATTCTTCCAATGAGGCATAAACACTTCCAATATCATTGGTTCGTTCGGTGTCTCGAGTTGTTACCTTAGCTCCCTCAATATTATTCATAACCAATAAAACTACAACTGGAACTGCAGCTAGCATTAATATCAAGTTAAGCACCCAGCCAATTCTTGATAAAACCGCCGAACGGTGCTCTTTTTTCGCATGCGAAGCGCCAACCAAACCTAAAATAAAACCAATAGGTAGCATGCCGATGACAACACAAACCAAACTAACTATCCCTAGTGTGTCGGTTTTATGTTCAGACTGTCCAGCAACTGGTTCGGTTGTCGGAGTTGGCATGACCGGGTCGGTCATCGGTGGTTGCGTGGGAGCATATGGCGGCATTTGAATCGGCTGTTCAGCTGGCGCAGGAGTTTCTGGTGGTGGCGGTACGAATTCTAAGCTTGGCGCTGGCTGCTGAACTGGTTGCTCTGGATGCGGCGCATCAGGTAATATCGGTTGGTTTTGTGGATCGTTTGGATTCATTTTATTTTTACACCCCTTTATTGAAGATAAGTGTAGCAAAAAGTCTCACAAAACGCCTATGTTTTTTTAAAGAGCTACCGAGATTACAGCGTATCGTTTATGCTTAGTATATGAATAAACACTTCTCGCGGCCAAACGGCTATTCACATGTTATGTTAGTTTTTATATTTCTAGTCCTTGGTGTAGTTGGTTTTGCTGGATGGCGAGTTTTTTCAAGCAATCATCAAGAAGCCAACATAAGCACAAAAGAGTCAAACACATCGAAAGTTAATTTATCTGAGACAAAAGAAAAACCTGCTGACAGCACATCGACTATCGATAGCCCGGAAAAGATATCGACCAGCGGGGGTCAGTATTTTTATTATGGCGCACCCGCCGGCCAAAATAACGCATCACCTAAACGAATATTAATTACCGTACATGGAACGGAAGGCTCAGCAGAACGAGATTATGAAGTCTGGAAACCCTTTATCGCCAACACAAGCTACGCTTTAGCTTCATTGAATTGGTGGGACGGCAGCGGTGATACAACGGACGACTATAGTACTCCGTCAACTGTAAATACCCAGCTTCACAACTTTCTCGACGATCAGGGTTATACAAAAAATGATGTGGTTGTGTATGAAGGTTTTTCTCGCGGCAGCGCTAACAGTTATCCGGTGGTAGCTTATGATAGAACAAGCGGCAATCCGATGATTGACTTTGTAGTCTCGTCGTCAGGAGGCGCAGAAACAAATTATTTTAACTTAACAACGAGCAGTATTTCGGCAACAGCTAAAACAAAAATATTTAGTGGCGTGTACTGGATTATGGCTTGCGGCGATAAGGACGAAAATCCATCCCGCGACGGCTGTCAGGCTATGGAGTTAGCGAAAACTTTCGTAACCAGCAAAGGAGCAACAGTTC
Organism: uncultured Candidatus Saccharibacteria bacterium; assembly: GCA_964554485.1. GTDB lineage: Bacteria > Patescibacteriota > Saccharimonadia > Saccharimonadales > JAGQMS01 > JBBQBM01. Next base: position 25,755 of record CAZKOX010000008.1, read on the forward strand.
TGGGCATCTTGTCTGATCCAAACGGCGGTCATGGAGCCTTAACTACCAGCTCTCTAAATTTGCCGGCACAGATGTTCGAGTTGATTGAAGCTAGGTTATAAAGGGACAGGACAATGCACGACTGCGCTCGTCCTCGAAGCAAGCTTCTGTGGGCGAGCTTGTCGAACGAACCTGCGACTTGCATATTTTTCTTTGGAAAAATCTGCGTCGCAGATTCGAGGACTGAACCAAGACCAAAGAAAAAGACCCATCACAAGGATGGGACTTTTTCTTTGGTTGCCCAGGTGCAATCGAATTGGAACTTATTATTAGAAGAATTAGTTAGATGGAAAGAAATCTATTTTTCGCTTTCGTCCTTTTGGACTCATCAGCACAAATACGCATTTGTGGAGCGGAAATGACAAGCAGACAATAGTCTAGAGTTTAGGAATAAGGCACAAAAAGAGCCTTAATGCCTGGGTCACCCCAAACTACTCTCTGCCTGTCACCGCCGCTAGTGGTCTCCTTACAACGTCATGTAGTAGGGCATACCACCGGGCAGAACTGCCCACAGCTCGCGCGGAGCCATGCACTTGACCTTGCCGATGGCCATGCCCAGCATGAAGAGCTGATCCATGGCCCGGTGGAAGCTTGTCCACTGGTTGCCGTGGCGGTCGTTGCAGGCGTTGAGGAAGCTCCAGCCTTCCTTGAACTCCTCGGGAAGCTCGGCCAGCATCATGGTGATCAGGTCGCGGTGCTCCTCGAGCCGACCGGGATGGAAACCGACGGTCATCTCGATGCCCTCGACCTTGACGCAGCCTTCGGGCACCTCTCCTTCCGTGATCTCATCATCCTTGTACAGGCAGTCCACGAAGATCTTCTCAACGGCTGCCGTGCTGAGGATCATGACGTCTTCCATTGTCTTACTTCCTCCTAATCTCTGGCGGGGTGCCACTAGCGTTGCTAGCGTGTGTATCCTAAACACACAAGATGAGGGATGGATGCACAATTAAGTATGCACACATATCTCATCTTGTGATTGTCTGTTTGCTTGTCAAATAACACCTCAGGAGTAAACTCACTGAAGTGCGTACATGATATCATAAGTATTGAGTTTTGTCAATATCGTACATCTGGTAAGACTGGAACTTTTTAACAGGGGTGAAGGATGATTCAAAACAAAAAGAGATCGGCTGAATCACCAATCTCTATCTGTAATAATGCTTATGGCTACGGGGACAGGACGGTGCACATCCGCTGAAGCGGATGACCGAACCAAGAACAAAGAAAAAGACCCATCACAAGGATGGGGCTTTTTCTTTGGTTGAAGCCGTTATGACTGCTTGGAACCTAATCAAGTCCGAATTACTGGCTTTATTTTCATTAAGTCGCCATCTATCACAATCGGCTTCATCGCAATCATTTCAGTTCCGTAATATGGCATTTCGGGAATAGGATTTAAGAAATAAAGTTGTTTGTAAAGAATATGCGCGTATGCCATTTCTATGAAGGCGTTTCCCCCTATGTAGTTGTTGATGCCATGCTTGTCATAATTAGCGACGAGTAACACTTCCATGTCTTTAATCCATTTACAGTCTTCACGAATCGCATCGTAATTATATTTTTGCTCCAGCTTAATCTGCTCTTTTTGCTCGTTATCTTTGCCAATGAAGGCTGCCGTGAACTTGCTCATGTATGCATCGTGACCAAGCTTTTTTAGCTCATCACAAAGTTCAACCATTCTTTCAGTGAACTGCATGCTGCCAACAACGCCAATTTTCATATATCTATTATACAAACAAAAAGGACAGGTTCTAATCTGTCCTAATTAATCTAATTTGGTTGCGGGACAGGACAACGCACGACTGCGCTCGTCCACGAAGCAAGCTTCTGCGGGCAAGCTTGTCGACCGAACCTGCGACTTGCATATTTTTCTTAGGAAAAATCTGCGTCGCAGGTTCGAGGACTGAACCAAGAACAAAGAAAAAGACCCATCGCAAGGATGGGACTTTTTCTTTGGTTGCGGGGACAGGACTCGAACCTGCGACCTCATGGTTATGAGCCATGCGAGCTGCCTCTGCTCCACCCCGCGATAATGTTTTTAAACATTTGAATGTATCCAAATGCAGGTATAAATTATAGCTCTAACAGATAAGAAAGTCAACCCAGTAGTGAGCTTTCGAGCAGTTCGCCGCATGGCGAACCAAACATCCCGGCCTTCGCTTGACAGCGAATGGCCGAGATGTTCTCGAAAGTCTACTACTGGGCTAATCCACGAGACCCCGACCGGTCAAAAATTGTAACCAAGCTTGCCAGTTTGGTGTGTCAATTTTTGCCTTTGCGACTTCCTTGGTTTGATCGCTACCAGCGGGTAATTTTGAAAGGGCGACTTCTTTTGGAACAATCATTAGTTTTTCGCCCGGCGCAGCTTTATTAAATTGGCGGCGAGCGGCCAGCTCTAAAAACGCATCAGACTTGTAATATTCGTTTTCCAGCTTTTGGTTAGCAACTTTAGCTTCGGCGATATCAGCCTCCTGCTCAAGCACCGATATTTGCTTCATGAGTTGATAGTTTCGTTGAATAGCTTTGGTGCTCGACCAAGCTACCGACAATGAAACTACGGCAATTAAATAAACACCCATGGCTCCAAGCGAAAAATAGGAACGAAAGTTTTTTGAAGTTAGGCTAATTTTGATTTTATTAAGCATTGGTTGATTTCATTATACCCCCAACATGGTATACTACCGAAGTTAATGTCAAATTAACCAGTCATTAATAATACTTAACACGTCAAGTATTTCACGGGGGTATAGCTCAGTGGTTAGAGCAGTCGGCTCATAACTGATTGGTCCTTGGTTCAA
>CAZKOX010000009.1:0-24351 GCA_964554485.1 uncultured Candidatus Saccharibacteria bacterium
TAATCGACACAAGACCTGCCTTTTTAGACTTCGAAACAACCAGCGACGGCCCGCCGGAACTTTTGCTTAAATCATTCCAGTCACCAGCCCAAGTAACGGCACCTTTCAAAATCTCGGCCTTGTCAAAAAAATCAGAGATATTTGAGCCGGACAAACTCTTTGGCGAGAAGCTTAGTCCTTTAAGTTCACTAGCAACTTCTTCTGTAGTATCGGTACTCACACTGCTATTCGGAGTATTCGCTTGACGCCTTGCGACGAATATAAAAGCCGCAACCAAAGCAGCCACCACTAATAGAATCGGAAGAACAACACCAATATGGCCGGATATATTACGCTTACGTTTCACTAACTCTAGATTATATCCCTTGAACCATAAAACATTAACTGTTCTGATAAACTAGAGGCAATGCACTTAATAAAACAAATAAAGAAACTGCCGAAGTTACTCTTTGTAATTTTGGCTTTTACTTTTTTGTTGAACTTTTATCTAGCAACTCGTGATTCACAAACTATTGATGAGGGTGCTCATCTTGCAGCCGGTTACTCATATGTCACAACCAGAGACTTCCGTTTAAACCCGGAACACCCGTCATTATTTAAACTCCTCGCCGGAACAGCAATACTGCCCTTAAACACCAAGACCGCCGAACAACTCGATGGCTGGAATGAAGGGAACCAGTGGCCGGCTGGCAAAGACCTAATTTATAACAGCAGCTCTAGCGCCCGACAGATTCTGTTATTTGCTCGTTTGCCGAGTATTATCATCACGGTTTTATTGGTTTTCACGGTCTTTTTGTTAGCCAAACGTTTGGCAGGCGAAAAAATCGGTTTGTTTGCAGCCGGTTTGTTTGCATTAGACCCAACCCTAAATGGTCATGGACATCTCATAACCAACGACGTGCTACTGGCGCTAGGCGCAACGGCGTTTTTGCTCGGAGCATTAAATTACTGGTCATCCCCCAATAAAAAACATTTGCTTCTTTTTGCCCTAGCCACCTTGCTAGTTGTTAGCGCCAAGTTTAGCGGGCTGCTGTTGCTGCCGATTGCCGTAGTAATCGTAATTCTGAAAAATCGACGACCCACCAAACGGATCTTCAAGCACCTTGGGGCGGCAGCGTTAGTAGTTTTCTTTGGAGTTTGGCTGCAATATGGTTTTAAGATTCAAAATTTCAACCAAGATTTAAGTACCACACCAGCCGACGACCCACTTGTTGCTAAAGCCGCCAGTTTTGAGCAAGATTACCCTTCAAAAGCATGGATCTTTGATGTTCCGGTTCCGGCCTACCCCTACGTTAGAGGACTTGCCACTTTAGTACTACACAATAGTGAAGGACACCCATCCTATCTATATGGTAATCGTGATCGACACCGTAAAATTCTTTATTTTCCAATCGCCATTGCTACAAAGATGCCAGTCGTGATTATTGGGGGCACGCTGACGTCACTATTGTTTATATTCTTGAGACGCTTTCGTCGAGAAAAAGAACTTCGTAAAAATCTGCTAATTCTCTTGTCTTTCGCTGCAGTTTTTGTTGCAACTGCAATGGCCGGCCAAATAAACATTGGTGTTCGTCACGTTTTTGGAGCCTGGCCATTTATTTATATCGCCTCGGCCATTATGCTTTTTAATTTATTTATAAATCTAAGAAGAAATAAAAGCGTCTATATAATCGCCTTTGCGATCTTGCTGCTTCCGGCAATTGTAGCCACGTTCAGGACTCCTATTGCCTACCAAAATGAGTTTGGAGAAGGTCTTGAACAGCTCGGGAACAAACCAGTGTTGATCGATTCTAACCGCGACTGGGCGCAAGATTTGTATCGACTAAACGACTACCTTAAAAATAATGGAGCCAGTGAATTTGGCGAAGGTTTATTTAGCAACGTCGTTTTGAGCGACGTGTTTGCCGGTAAGACATTTTGTACCTTGGAGTATCACGAACCAAGTTGTCGCGACAATGTTAAGTCACCTTGCCTACTAGCAATTAGCGACACGGTTATGTGGCTTGAACCGACAGAATATTATAAGTGGGTCAAAGATAGCTACGACCTAACCGATAGGGTTGGTGGAAGTATCAGTATTTATAGTTGCCGAAACTAAGGCTAGAAGTTCGTCTGGGTTTTGGCAGTGCATTATTTTGTCCCGAAGCTCACTGGCGTCATTAATACCACTGGTATAGATCTTGACGAACTTTTTGATAGTCTCAAATCGCCGCTCGCCACGAGTCCAAGTTTTTGCAAACAGTTCGATATGTTTTTTGAATAAACTAAGTTTTTCGCTTCTGGACATACCGGTCCATGGACTTTCTGCAGCGAAGGCGTAAGGGTCGGCAAAAATTCCTCTGCCAATCATGGCGCCGTCAGCACCGGTCGACCTGATAACTTCTAGACCTTTGGAATAATTTGGGATATCACCGTTAATAATTATTTTGGTTAAGGGTGAGATCTTGTCGCGCAATGCAACGATGCTTTTAAGCTCGTCCCAGCGCGCCGGAACTTTACTCATTTCTTTGACTGTTCGTGTGTGAATACTTAACATGTCAAGTTTTTGCTGTAGCAAAAGTTCGTGCCAAGAATTATCAACACAGTCAAAACCAAGACGAGTTTTAACGCTAACTGGAATTTTGCCAGCCGCCCCTTTTTGAACTGCCTTGATAATTTCGACGGCTAAGTCACGATTTTCGGGCTTGATCATGGCGCTACAGGTGTTGTTTCGAACCACGGTGCGGTCAGGGCAGCCAAAGTTAATATCAACTCCCGCAAAACCCATCTTTACGATGTCTTTGGTAGTTTTATAAAAATTATCCGGGTTCTTACCCCAAATCTGCGCCACAACCGGATAGGGTTCATCTATTAATGCAAGTCTCGGTAGTAATTTCTCGCGCCCCGGGCTTTGCAGACCGTCGACATTAACAAATTCTGTAAAAAATAGGTCCGGTTTAGCGCAAGACGCCACAATCCGGCGAAATACTGTGTCAGTAACATCGTCCATCGGCGCCAAAATAAAAATCGGTTTACTCATATCTATTATATTAACGCCGACTCTTACTATTTACCGGCTGCTTTTTGCATACGTTCGTGATCTTTATAAAGTTTTTTGCGGGCAGCAGTTTTATTTATGTCTGCGGGTGTATTTAACGCACCATACCACCGACCTTCAAGCATATAGGCGTCTTCAGGTAGGCGTACGCCTCTAACATCTTCTTGAGTTAATGCACCTTTTTTATGCCAGTAGTCAGCTTGACGGCTTCGGAACTCAGCTCTTCGTATTAGATAATGCCCAGCTTTTTGCATGTGCGTCTTACGGCTTGCTACTACCCTGTCTTTAACTTCTTGCCACTGCGGGTCGGCTTCATGCTGACAAGCGACTTCCCTTACAGACTCGCTACTCGTTGATAGCGCACCAAAGCCAATACTATTTGAACGACTACGACCAATTTCTTTAACTGCCTTTACGTAGAGTTCAAGATACTCAACTATTCTAGTGGCGTCACCTTCAAGCACGCCCTTAGAAAGTTCGATAGGAGCAAAACTCACGGTGGGCTCAATATCCAACTCTGACGGAAAATCAAAACTGCCTTGACCAGGACCGGGTTCTACGGCTGTTCGACCCATTTAATGTTTACCCCGTCTTCGAGCATCAACCGTATGACCTCTGAGCGCTCGAGTAATATAATCTTGAGATTGAGTTTGCGCTGGCAAGCTTGATCTATTCGCTCGAGCGGCAGCTACGGCGTCAATGGCCGCCTGCGGTAGCTGGCGCGGGCCATTAGGAATAACTTCTTCGAGTGTGCCTTCAGACACTCCAGGAGCTTCTACCTCGGAAGTCGTGGCAACGCCGCTGAATGCCCCAAGAATACGCGCCATGTCCTCTGGAGTTTCGTAACCTAGGTCTTTAGCCTCACTTGGGCTAATTCCGTCGTTAACACCACCAATCTGGGTGTTGCGTACATTGTCATAATAAGCTGTGGTAAGATCTTTTTCTGTTGCCATAAGTTAAACTATATCACACTTATGCTTTTTTGTCTATAGGATAACGGTGTGGACGCATACAAAAAGCCCCTCAGACTAGCTGAAGGGCTTTAATCTAACCAAGATTTAGATTATTTGTTGCGCTTAACAGTCAAGAAACCGTTTCGTGGGTTTTCGTTGACGCTCATGTCGCTTGGAAGATCTGTACCTTCTGGGCGCTCATCCTTGCTGAAGTAGTAAATTCGCTGTTCTTTGCCACCACGAAGTGTGACCATCTTTGTATTTAGGTAATAAGTTACCCCTTTTGAGTTTGTGTGCTTGTATGCTGCCATTTCTTTAGCTCCTCCTTAAAACACTGTTAGTACCCCTAACATACTCTGATTCACTCACCCTTGTCAACAATCTATTCAACAGATGACGCTGTAGAAAAAACATCTGTATTATCACCATATCTATAAATTGCTTGTGTTTTGGCTTGCGAACGTAAGCATTTTTACGTTACACTAAGTCTTATTACAGATTAAAAGTAAGGTGGTTTTAATTATGGACGCAAACGACTTCATGACACGCGGTAGAGTGTCGAATCAATCTAATACAAGTGCGCCGGCTCCAGAACCAGCAAAAAAACATCGTGGCCCAAGAGGTATGTTAAAAGTTGTCATGGTAGGAATGATTATTTCTGTGGCTATTTTAGTAGCTGCGGTGATTGCTTTTGTTGTATTTGGTGGCAATAAAAGTGAAGATGAACTTATTAAAACCAGCCAGTATCAGGCTGTCTTCTTAAATGATCAGAGCGGTCAGGTATATTTTGGAAAATTGAGCGTCGTAAACTCTAAGTTCTATAAAATAACCGACATTTTCTATGTTCGAGTCAATCAAGTTCAACCAGATTCTGGCAGCGAGGAATCAAACAAAGCTAGCCTTGTTAAGCTAGGTAGCGAATTACATGGTCCGGAAGATGAGATGTTTGTTCCTAGAGATAAGGTATTGTTCTGGGAAAACCTAAAGAATGACGGCAAGGTAGCCAAGGCGATAGTCGAATTCAAGACAAAAGGCAGTACTGATAGCGCCGACGTTACTGAGAAGTAGAACGTCTAACAATCAACCAGCTTGCAGTCCTAAATAGCAGGACTACTGCGAGTAGTACCGAAGCTAAGAGTGATAAGCCGGCTATGTCTGGCACCCAAAAAGGCGTAACAAAATCATAACCGTAAAGATCAGCAGAAATATCTACCGACTTAATTGGATGCGTCGTAAAATAGTCTTGAACACACTGAGAGCGTACGGCAAAAGATGAGGTCGAATAGGTCTTTTGGCAGTATTCGGTTGCCTCGCTATTAAGAGCCGTGCGTGCCGCAGCAACTCTTGAGGACTCTGCGGCAACCTCACGCTCATAGGTGTACTTAAGCTGAATTGCCTTCTGATCGCCAAGTTTTGGCAAATTGGTGTTCATGTGCGAGACAACAAAGATCTGTAGTTTCGAAAGAGCCGCCGCCGTATCACCATCATCTCGATCTGCCGCAAACACAGCTTCGCGCAAACGTAGCATTTCTAGGTTATTTTGACGAAGACTATAAATGCCTAAGAAACCAGAGCCAGTTAGCAAAATAATTAATAGACCAGTTATTGCCCAGCTAATTAACCGTCGTTTTTTCTCCATCTATAACCCCAGTGCTGCGTCTGTTATCTCAGATGAGCTAAAGTCATCACCATCTACGGTACTGACGGTGCTTTTTATGCCTGCTTCTATATTATTTAGGTCAGCAGTGGTTAGTGCGCCAGTTTCAATCGGAGTATCAGATAAATCCGTGTCACTAGCACTTATTGACTCTTCTTTGATATCTATAATTTCGCGAGCATCGGAACGTAAAAATACATACAGGCTAGTGCCAGCCAGCAGTAGCGCAATTATAATCGCTACACAGATTGCTACGATTGGATTTAGGCCCTTATTAGGGTTATCGACTACTTGAGTGGACGGTTTCTTATTTCCTGCCGACATTATTTTTCTAAGCTCCTGCTGTTTAGCCTTGTGCGTAATGCGTCAAAACTGGTTTTTAGGTCAGCTCCAGAAAAATCTTTGACGGCATTTATCGAGCTCACAAACTCCTGACGCTTAGTTCTTACATCTTCGATTAACGCCTTAAAAGTTTGCGGATCTGCTGCACAATCAATTGCCGTAGCATCGTCTAGCGCAAGTTGGTAACTTACAAATGCCTGCTGATGCTCCATCGACAGCCTTTGAAAACTTGTTAATAAAAGATCAATAATTGAGGTATCGACGCCTTCAGAGGCCAAACGTTTTTGGACTGCGGTTATGTGTAGATCAATGAGATTATATTTCGTAGAGATAATTGATTCTCTGGCCTCAAGACGAATCTTTATTTTTGACAAGTTTACCTGGGCTTTTTTGCAGTGATTAGCTAGAGTGGTCTTTTCTTGGTCACTTAGGCGAATTGGATAGGCAAGTTTAGTTTGTTCAACACGAGCAGCTCTCGTAGCATCAACCGAAGCACTATCTTCGGCGCGACCAAACGACGGAAAAATAAGCATCATCGCCAGAAATAAAATCATAAAACGAAGCGTTCTCATCTGTTTAATTGTATCACGCGATACGCTCTTGATTATTTAAGTAGAGCGTCTGACGTTACCCAAATATATTCCCAAGGCTCTGGCTCTGGACCCTGCAAGTTAGCTCCCTCTGGGTAACTTGGTATCCATCCAAAGGTTTTTGCATTTAGATAATTGTCTTTCGAAATCCATTCATAGCATGAGGTTTTTGCGAAATTCGTAAGTCCGTTCGTGCCACAGGTTAGGTCGATTGTAAATCCAGTGTGGTGTCTAGAGTATCCCGGAGGAGCGTAAGTTTGGAGTACTTTATCCACCAGACCGTCCACCTTACCGTCTGCTATATCCTGTGTCGTAGCACCCACTTCTCCTAAACCTGCAAGGAAAATCGCTCTTTGATCTTCAATTGATCGAAAAGCCCAGGTGATGGTTAGCACTATTCCATCTTTTGCAGCCGAAGCCTTAAGATCTTGCCAGGGCTTTTGCGCTAATAGTTGTAGTGGATGCCCGTCGCCATCGCCGAGTGTGTCACGGGCCAAACGACGCAAACGATAACCTCGAGCTTCTGCCATTGTTCTTATTTTTTTATCGGCTTCGGTATTTCCGGTTATTGGCGGAGGTGAGATTATTTTGTAGGTGTTGGTATAGTGAAAATTATTGTAAAGAACCTTTAGCTCTTCACCGTTAAAAATACGAAATTCTTTTCGTACAGGTTCTAGAGAAGTTTTTATTTCTTGCTGTGGGCCATCTAAATAATAGTTTGATGCGGTTTGATAAAAATAAGATCCCGTGAACACTAAACATATTGTAAAAATCGTAAAGATAATCTGCAGCATCCTACTTCGACGCTTCTTCTGTCGTTGCTTTAGATTAGTAGGTAGGATTACACGCATATCTTTATGTATTGTAACCTGGTGGACGTACAATGAACTTATATTGAATAATATCGCGCAAGCAATCAACTATTTTGAAATTAGCGACCCTAATGTCGCTCAAATCATTAGAAATTTTAGTAAAACCAAACGCGTAATTAAAAAGTCAACACCCGATATGTACGCTCGAGAGCTTTTTGCGAGTATTGTTTCTCAGCAACTTTCTACAAAAGTCGCCGATATTATTTGGAATAGGTTTTCAGAATTAGTGAAGAACCCTGAAGATCCGAAGATTGTTAAAAAATTCACAGTCGAGCAGTTGCGCTCTATTGGTCTATCAAATCAAAAAGCTAGTTATATTTTAGCCATAGCCAACGGTGTGACTGACGGCACAGTAAAACTCGACCACCTCGATGAACTTGATGACGAATCTATAATTAATGAATTGGTACAGCTAAAAGGCGTTGGCAGATGGACAGCCGAAATGTTTTTAATTTTTACCCTAGCTAGACCAGATGTATTTTCTGTTGGTGATTTAGGCCTAAGAAATGCTGTTAATAAGCTATACGAAAAGGAACTTACAGTTAGCGATATATCGGAACTAAGTCAAGCCTGGTCGCCTTATCGAAGTTTAGTGTCGTTAGCCTTATGGCATTCACTAGATAACTAAATTCTTTCTTCAAGCCAAGCGTCAGTAAGCTCATCGACTGGCATGACACTAAGGCGCGAATGCCTAACTAATAAAAAGTTTTTTAGCATTGGTTCTGCTTTTATCTCAGATAAAGTAACTGGCTTTGTTCGCCGAATAAACTTCAGTCGTACTGCCCAAGAAAATCTTAAATCTTTTTTATTTTCATACGGTTCGCCGACTACTTTCGCCAAAGCAACAATGGATTTGCTAGACATCGAGAGATAAACATAAACCTTATCGCCGGGTCGCATAGTTTTTATATAATTAATAGCTTGATAATTATGAACTCCATCCCACTCGGTTTCACCATCACGCTCAAAATCTTCAATACTGTATGTTTCAGGATCGGTTTTTACTAAAAAGGCTGCCATTACTTTAGTATACTTAAAGCTTGAAGATGCGTTACAAGATAATAATTATTTCCACACTAGCAATTCTAGCTCTGGCTACTGGATTTGTCTTAATGAACGACGGTAAGGAAAATGTCGATGAGAACTTAAATCCGATTGTCGCCACTAACTCTACTGACAATAGTGCGGTGATTAATGCGGGTAGGTACGTTGACTACACCGAGGGGTCGATAGACGAATATCATCAAAGTACCAAGATACTTTTCTTTCACGCTTCATGGTGCCCGCAGTGCCGCGAGTTAGACGAGAGTATTGTCAGTGGCCAAATACCAGAAAATGTAGTGATAATGAAGGTCGACTACGACGACAATCAAAGTTTACGTTCTAAATATGGCGTTACTATTCAAACAACTTTAGTTAGGATCGACGATAACGGCGAACTTATTGAAAAGTTTGTTGCATACGACGATCCAAATTTGACGGCAGTCTTGGAGAATCTCCTATAGTATGCCGCTCGTAATAGTATCTTTCTTGGCGGGCATATTAACTGTCGCCGCACCATGCATACTGCCTCTATTGCCTGTCATTATTGGTGGTTCATTTAATTCAGACCGAAAAGACGCGATTAGACGTGCGGTATTTATAGCAGTAGGTCTGGCTGTATCGATAATTATCTTCACACTACTCCTAAGGGCGACAACCGCACTCATCGATATACCTACAAATGTTTGGCGTTTTATATCAGGTGGAATAGTTATCATGCTTGGCTTACAGATGCTGTACCCAACAGGCTGGTTAAAGCTTGTTTCAAAAATTGGTTTAGAATCACGGAGCAATAACGCACTAGCGAAGGCTTCTCAAAAATCAGGCGTATTTGGCGCAATATTAACCGGCGCAGCACTTGGACCGGTGTTTAGTAGTTGCAGCCCGACATATGCCTTCATTGTTGCCGCCTCACTGCCCGCTTCTTTTGTAACTGGATTCGTTTACTTGAGCGCCTATTCTTTGGGACTTTCCTTAACACTACTCGGCATTGCTCTTGTTGGGCAAAAACTAACAAGCAGACTTGGATGGCTGGTGAGCGATAAGGGTGTAGCTAAAAAAATAATCGCTTCTTTGTTCATATTAGTTGGGGCAATGGTAATTTTTGGTCTAGACAAAGACCTGCAGACGTACATTCTAGAACATGGACTGTACGACCCGATTCAAAATATCGAGAATAATATCCGTCGCTAGCTTTTTTGTTCTAGTTGATGGATTCGTATATGATCAAGACCAAAGTGATGTGCTATTTCGTGCCATAAAGTTCTTTTCGTATTTTCTCTAAACTGTTTTATATCTTGACTAGCACTTAGTAAAGGATTTTTAAAAAGTGTGATTTTATCAGGCAAGACCAAGTTATATCCAGCGCCACGCTTGGTTTGTGGTATGCCTTCGTACAGGCCAAATAAAGTTTCATGGCAACGTAAATTTAACTTTACGCGTTGATCTTCAGTCGGATCATCAGCAATCACGACAGAAACATTTTTTAAATTTTTTATATATTCTTGAGGAAGTTCGTCCATGACTGACGAAATAATTTCATCAAATTCTTTATCCGATATCTCCATAATATACTAATACTTAACACGTTAAGTATTTTTATGGGGCGAGGCGGTTAATATCTCGTGGGAATAATATTGCTTCTTTGACGCTTGATAGTCCGCAGATTTTTTGAACAAGTCGATCTAGTCCATAGCCACAACCACCCTGCTGCGGCATGCCATATTTGAAAGCCTGAAGATAATACTTATAGCCAGGATGTTCTGGATCAAGACCGGCCCTCTTCATTTGTTCAACCAATTTTTCAAAATTGTTTTCGCGCATTGGACAAGTAGCAATCTCAAGCCCTCTAAACAAAAGGTCGCCCCACAGAACCGTCTTCGGGTCTTCAGGGTTTACTTTGTGATAAAACTTCATGGCCTCAACAGGAAACTTAACCGCAAAAACTGCTTCGCATCCATCTTTTTCTTTGGCGTATTCGCAGATCCAACGTTCCTCTTCTGGTATGAGATCTTTTTCTTTAGTTGTATCTTTTCCAGTAGCCTTGCTAAAAAGATCATGAATTTCTGCAACAGAATATCGTGGGAACTTTGGCTTTAGTACTAGTTCTGGAGTATTTAGAGTCTTTAGATCATCAGCATGATTTTTATAAACTTCTGAAATGGCATGGAAAGTCATGTCTTGAACGATGTCCAAAACTTCTTCGTGGTTTTCGATAAAGGCGACTTCAAGATCAAGCATCGTAACTTCCGTTACGTGGCGGGTTGTAGCACTTGGCTCAGCACGATATGCAGGCGCAATTTCAAAAACACGCTCGAAAACTCCAGAAGTTATTTGTTTATAAAACTGTGGGCTTTGAGCAAGTGTCGCTTCTTTTCCAAAATAATCTAATTTAAAAACATCTGCTCCGCCTTCAGTTGCTCCGGCAAGAAGTTTTGGGGTTTGAATTTCTACAAAATCATTCTTCCAAAGATATTCACGAATATACTTATTTATATCGCTACGGATTCGGAATATTCTTTGTTCATCTAAGTTACGTAGACCAACAACTCGGTTATCCAGTAAGGTGTCTAGGTTTTCGCTTTTATGACTAAGCGGCTTATCGATTTCGATTGGTGATTCAAATTCAACTGGAACTAATACCGTAATTTTTGGATTGTGCATCTCAACACCGCCTGGCGCGCGATCTTCTTTTATAACATCACCCTCGACAGTCAGCACGGTGCCAAGTTGCATTCCCCGAAGTTTTTCGACTTCTTTTTTGTCTTCAATTAATATCTGAACTAATCCACCACGGTCACGAACATTTATAAATGTCAGACCGCCTAGTAGACGCTTTTTATGAAGCCAGCCGGACACGACAGCCGTCTTGCCAACATGTGATTTGATGTCGCTGGATAAAACTCTTTGCATAATCTATCAAAGATTATACATGGATTTGGTTCTCTTTGCTCTCTTGTTTCTCTGCTAAGGACTTTGCAACTGCTCGCAGATCGTCATATTGATCAAACTCATCAACAATCTTTTTACCAATAATGCGCTCTAGAATATCTTCAATCGAAATAACACCAACAACATCTTCGTATTCATTAACAACCATAAAAAGATGATGTTGGGTTTTTAAAAACGCCTTGAGGACTTGGTCTAAAAGCGCCGATTCGTTAACGTAGTAAACGCTTTTGCGCATGATGTCTTTAACGGTATGACTAGTCTGCATATTTACGGCGTCTTTAAAATATAGGATACCGACATAATCATCACCATTACCGCGAACCGGAAAACGCGAAAATCCGCTGTCATGCAATTCGTCTAACATAACTGGCGTTAACACATCTTTTTCTTTAACTGTTTTAACAACGCCGATTGGAGTCATAACGCTGCCAATATTCTCGTCGCCAAACGTCAAGGCGCTAGTGGCGATTAAAACTTCGTCTTTACTAACTTGCGTAGCCATTTCTGAATGCCTTAGTATTTCAATTAATTCATCTTTGCTATGTACCCTGCCGATAGGATCAACATCAATCCAACGACCAATAAGTTTAGTGCCGGCAGTAAGTAGAGGCTTGAATATTCCGAGCACCAGCATTAAAAACGGACTCATCGTCGAGGCAAGGTTGAGGCTTGGCTTTGGTCGTCTCGACCACGGTAGTACCGCGTGAACCAGAATTAATAGCGGTACGTTCACCGCAATTGCAATCCAGGCGTTTGTTAGATCATCAAGCAGCAAGACCATTAGGGCTGTGCTTAGCCCAACCACACCCCATAACAAAACAAGTAGCTGAACGCCGTAGACACCACGAACACTGTAAACACGAGCTGCCTTGATGTTGCCATTCCGAGCTTGACGTTTTAGCTCACGAACGCTCATGTATTCATAACTGCGAATTAATAACATACTGAAACAGGACAGTATAAAAAGACTTACAAGTAGAAGCACTTCCATACTGCTTATCTTAACTCCTTTTATGTTGTCTTGTATAGCCGTCAAGCCAAAAGTATCGTATAGTTAAAACTAAGATGGATAAAAGATTTGGGCTAATTCTACTCACCGTTGTCGTACTTATCGGCGGCATTTTTTTCTTTACTCGAAACGATTCCAGTACTTCTAATTCTTCGTCAGGAACAACCAGTAATCACACAGCTGGCGCAGGAACAGCCAACGTTGAACTGATTGAATATGGCGATTTTCAGTGCCCAGCCTGCTCTAGCTTCTTTCAGATAGTCGAACAAGTTAGAGAAACATACGGCGATAAGATTAAGTTCACTTTTCGTAATTTTCCTCTGGTTGCTATACATAAAAACGCCATGGCTTCACACCGAGCTGCAGAGGCAGCCGCAGCTCAAGGAAAATTCTTTGAAATGTATGAAATGCTGTATCAGAACCAGTCGTCGTGGTCGTCTCTATCAAGTCCGGTTGCTCTTTTTGAAAACTATGCAAGTACGCTAAACCTTGATTTAGCTAGATTTAAGGCAGACTTCGCATCCGAAGCGACCAACGACGTTATTAACGCAGATGTCGCTGAGGGCAAAGACAAATACAAAGTCGACTCGACGCCAACATTCATATTGAACGGCCAGAAATTAGATAGCTCCGAAATCGGTTCACTTGAACAGTTCTCTAAGAAAATCGACGAAGCAATCGCCGCTTCTTCCACTCCATAGTACAAGACGCTTATACTAAAAACTTTTGCCAATTTGGCCGTACCTTACGAACAGCAATTCGTTTGCGATGCGAACGAACTACAAGTACTTTAATACTCATTAAAAACCCTCCCTTTGTTTTGGTGTCTGTTTTTAGTAACTATTAGTTTTGTTAGTTACTAATTTTTTATTTTCTCCGCAATAGAGAGATATTTTAGTATCTCCTCCTCACAAATTGACACGTGGGAGCTATTCTAAACTAAACATAACTGCTTTGTCAATCTTATTAAGATGGACTACCTAGGCACTTTTAGAAGATCTAGCTTAATTCTTTTTCGAGGTCACTTTCTAACTTGGCAGTATCCATTGGTTTGAGCATATTTCTCAGCTCAGGATCATCAACTTTAATTCCTTGATTTTCTAAGAGAATCATCATCAGGCCCATAAGTTTTGTGGTCTCTCCTTCAGCAAGAGTGCTAATTTGGAGTTCGACTTCTTCGCGCAGCTCACCTATTCTGGCTTCGCGATTTTGCGATATAAGCACAATGATAGCTAGAAAAATCGCTTCTAACGAAACTATCATTGTTAGAAGTCCAAATGGAAATGGGTCAAAAGCCTTAATAGATGTAAGCTTCGTATTTATAACTATCCAGATCGTAAACCAAGTGGCATTTAATAATAGAAATGTAACGCTACCAAACTTAGTAGTTAACGCATCAGCAAATTTTTCCGCCAGAGTACGTTTCGCATCAGCTTTAGCTTTAAAGCTTTTAATAACCCTTCGACGCTCCTCTACATTTTCTTTATGTAGATGTAATATGTGGGTAAAATCAGGTATATAGTTTTTACTTTTTTCTTCCATAATCTTGCCTTAGTATCCGCTTCTTTGCCTTTTTAGTCTATTACTCTTATGATAATAGCAACTAATGACCAATATTTAAAAAAATGGAAACTAACATTTTTTCTGAACTTGCCCTAGTTATCGGCATCGGCACGGTTGTTGCCCTCTTTATGAAGCTACTTCGTCAACCACTGGTGATTGGCTATATCCTAACTGGAATTATCGCCGGTCCGGCTGCACTAAACATTATAAAAACCCCCGAAACCACCGAAGTCTTTTCAAGTATCGGGATTGCACTACTGCTGTTTATCATCGGGCTTGATTTAAGTGTCAAGGTTTTCTCTCGGGTCGGCAAAACAGTTCTTATTACTTCTGCGGTTCAAGTTAGCTTGATTACCGTGGTCGGTTTTTTTATCAGTCGCTTGCTAGGGTTTGGGAAACTCGAGTCTGGGATTATCGGCCTAGCTCTAGCTATGAGCAGTACGATAATCATCATTAAACTTCTAAATGATAAGAAGGAAACGACCAGACTCTACGCCCAAATAACCATTGGTATACTTCTTATCCAAGACCTCATTGCCACTGCCGCAAAGATTATTATTGCGATTCGAACCGGCAATGATGGCAGTGCCATAAAAGTCATTTTGTTATTAGTCCGCGGAATCAGTATAACGGCCGTAGTTTATTTTGTAAGTCGCTACTTAATTCCAAAATTAACGCATGCCTTAGAAAATTCTAAGGAGTTGCTTTTGCTTTTTGGACTCGGCTGGGGCTTAGGCCTAGCCGCCTTATTTGAATCTGTCGGCTTTTCGATTGAAATCGGAGCCTTGTTTGCGGGAGTTAGCTTAGCCAGCCTGCCATACAGTAACGAGATGGCCTCTCGCCTTAAGCCACTCCGAGACTTTTTTATAGTTATTTTCTTTATAACTCTCGGTCAAGCGATGACACCAAGTCTACTAACAGGCGTCGTAACCACGGCGCTTGTGTTAGCGGCGGTTGCCCTATTACTTAAACCAATAGTCATAATGGCAACTATGGGACTGATTGGATACACCAAGCGTGCTAGCTTTAAGTCAGCCATCTCAATGAGCCAAATAAGTGAGTTCTCGCTTGTATTAATGTTTGCTGCTTTAGGTGCCGGTTTAGTCACACAGAAGGCCTCTGACACCCTGACCTTCGTAGCATTACTTACTTTCGCCGGTTCAACCTACTTAATGAAGTATGACGATCAACTATACACAAGATTTGAACGCCAGCTACGATTCTTTGAACGAAAAGTCACTGCTCTTGAACAGCATGAAATGTCCAACCATTTCACTATTGCACTGTTTGGTTACCGAAAAGGTGGTATCGAGTTCATTAAGACCTTCCAGAGTATGAATAAACGTTTTGTGGTGGTCGATTACGACCCAGAGATTATCGAGATCCTTGAAAAGCAGCATGTTCATTATTTATACGGAGACGCCACAGACCCAGAACTGCTCGATGAAATGCATCTAAACAAAGTTAGCTTAGTTGTTTCTACTGTAACCGACAACAAGACCAATAGTTTCCTAGCTCATTGGTTATCAACAAACAATCCAGATGCAGTCTTTATTTGCTCGGCTGATAGTATCGAACATGCCGCCGATTTATATAGTGAAGGTGCATCGTATGTTATTTTGCCTCACTATATCGGAACAGAAAAAATCACTGCCTTCATTAAGCGCAACGGTTTTAATAAAACCGAGTTTAAAAACTACCGCGAAAAACATTTGAATACTTTGATGACAAAATACGAGAACGAAGAATTACCCGCCGAAGCTTGAAGATAATAATCCGCGCGAATATCCAAAGTATTTCTTAAGCACTACTTCGTATGGCTCAAGTTGTTTGCCAGTTATTAAATATTCGTCGCACCATATTTCATTGCATGATCTACAAAAAACTCCGCAGCCAGCTAAGCTCCCGCTGCTTCCACAAGAACCGCAAACTCCAAAGCCAACCTCTAACGACAACAGTGCCGTGACGGTATTAAGCCTATCGAACATTGATGCAGTATAACTGCTTGTACTCATATCAATCGTTCCACCACATGCTGTAAATGACGTACCAGCATCCGCTGCACGCTGGGCTGCTGAGCATATTGAAGTTGAATCTATTTGTAGACTGCTTGTCTTTTTTCCAAGGTAACGCTCAATGAGTATCTGCCAAGTACCGCCACGAATTCTTTCAGAAACAGTTCTCCATTCTTCAACATTACTTCGTGCTGCTTCCTCAAAACCTTCTATCATTGCATCAAAAATATCATCTTGTTCGAATACAAACTCTTTAGTACCTTTTCGTTTTTTACTAAATCTTCTTAACATCGAGACGATGAAATACGGCGAGTTGGTCGCTAGAAGCATTTGGCCATATTCCAGCTCAATAAACTCAGCAAATTTCTCCGGATCTTTTCCGGGACAATCAATTAGCTGAGGGTTGCCTAAAATTTCTTCAGCACTACCAAACTGTGTTGCGCTCGGATCAATTTTCCGTCGACAATTATTAACTATCTCGAGATTGTTGCCGGAAAGAATAACATTATGTTGCAGAAAAGTGTCTTCTGATACCCGCGTCGTTAATCTGGCGTGAGTACGATCTCCGTAGCCGTGAGCTAGTCTTTCTTCATCGGTCCAAGTACTATCAGCCACAGACCATTCAACGCACATTTCGTTGATTTGGAGGTTCATTATATTTGTTCGCAAAACCTGCAGTTCTATCTGACGACGTCGGAGTTCTTTCTTGGCGCCAACAACACCTTCTGCAACCTTGTTTTCTGCATCAACAACACCCGCGGCAATTACGTTCTCGATAGAATATCCGTACCTATCAACTAGCACCCCATCATGCAAAAAATATTCTCGAGGCACGCAACTTCGTCTTGCGTAGGATGCCAGTATTTCAACAGCATGGGTTTTTTCTTCATCAATTATTTCTTGTCGAGTTTGTGCGTCTAGATATCCATACAGTCTTAGATCACGCTCAATCTTAGCGATGCTTTTTGTTTCAGCAGATATAACTGGTGGTTCTAATAATTGTTCCTGCATAGGTTTTGCAGGAATGATACTTAACGTGTTAAGTATTTTTCCGTTCCTGCTCGGGTTAACGGTAAAGGATAGTTGTATCGGACTTGTCCTAGGTATTTCTAGGCGTCACCGTAGCGGCACTGCACCGGATTCGGACCGGATTTCCAACCTTGATTGTTAATGTCTTAATACTACATCACCAACTAAATAAATTTGGGTGTATTTTTGATAACATAATAAAGTAATGATTAAAAAAATCCCCACCGGAGTAGTACATAAAGTTCCGCAAGATCTGAGTAGTGCACTTTCTTATGATGAATCGGCGCTGGAGAGATGGAATGACCTTACGCCGCTAGCGCGCAACGAATGGATATGCTGGACTATTTCAACAAAAAAGCCAGAGACCAGAGAAAATCACATCGAACGAATAATTACTGAACTTATGGCCGGCAAACGTCGTCCCTGCTGCTGGGCAGGATGCCAGCATCGCAAGTAACCCGCAGATATTATTGTTGTCGTCTGTTGAGTATAATTAGCTCTTCTCGCTCACCTAAATAATAGCTAATAGCCATTAGAACAATCACTGCATAAACCACCCAGATAGTCATGCTATGATCTTTTAAAAACGCCGGTTCTGAAGGTATGGTTCTTGCAATAATACTCCCCAATCCAGAAGGATTAATTATTATGAATACCTGAAGGGAGGTTTGAGTTTTTTCTGCATCAGCGGCAGTTATTTTAATAATAAAACTTTTATTGTCTCCAGATCCGGCCTTTTTATAAATATGTTGCGTCGTAAACTCACCCACGTCTTTTCGACTAATTAGGTCTTGTCTACCGTCCCCCCAGTCAACGCTTAAGGCGTACGGTTTTTGACCACCACTAATTTCAAGAGTTAGTGTTATGACTTGTCCGACAGTTGCGCCTTTGTATTTATGATTCGTGTTGATGGTTAAAGGTAGGGTTAGGTCGGGACTACTGTTCGTACTTGTCTGAGTTGCCGGTGGATCATAATACACCGTCAAGTCCGGGGAGCGCGGGCCTTCATCATCGGTAATATTGTACGCACGAGCCGATAAAGAGTTCTGACCGGAAAATAAGTTAACATCAATCTCGAAATTACCAGTTCCGGAACAAAGAACAGAGCCACGAAATAGATCATTTGTATAAATACTTACATAGCTCCCCAGCGGGCAAGTTCCTATCAAATGAATAGGTAATTCTGAGAAGCGACTTCCATCTGAAACATTAGTAATCACCGCCGGGTCTGTTAAAGCATTGGCTGGTACCCGCCCGCTAATCTCAATATCTTCTGCTCCCGCCTGAAAGGTCCAACCGGTCAGTAAGACCCCTATCAACAACAATACAAAAACTACTGCCGGCCAAGACAAAAATGAACGACGAGGTTTACCGCCGAAGAATATATTCCTATCAGGATTGTTTTTGTTTTTATTAACAGGTTTATTAAACCAAGTCATATGATTGTTTATTTTATTGCTACTTCTATACACTAACACACCCAGAGGTAGACGACCAGATGCTCCAGCTTGAACATACTCTATGCAGACGACCAAACCTTCCGGTTCAAACTTCAGTATGCTGAAGTCCAAGTAAAAAGCCGGACATAAATGCCCGACTCTTTACTTGGCTCACATTGGCAGATGCATTGCGAACCGCAAGTGCGGATTATGATGAGAATAAGCTCAAATTTATTCAAGAAGTGCTGGTCTAAAACATTAAACCGTTAGTAGTCTTGATGGATCGAGGTCTAGGTCGCTCAGTTCTTCTGGTACTTCTACTGAAGCATGAAGCATTAGAGCATTTTTATCTATAGTGCCAACAAAATATCCCATTTGAATTCTAGGTCCAAATTGGGGCATCCTTGATCCACCCGTATTATCTAAGAACATGTGTCCATCATCACTAAATTGACCCATTGCGTCATCAATTTCTCCACTATTATCTGGTGCGTACATAGTGAAGTCTACGTGCCATAGGTCTTCTTCAATCTGTTCTGTTGACCTAATGCCAGCTGGAGACTCGACTGCATAATCCTCTGCACCAGGAGGAAGCATAATTCGTATAGTGTACAGACCTAAACGCTGTAGTCGTTGTGGTTCAACCCTAAGTATTTTATCTGCCTCGTATACTTGTTCGGGCAGTGCCCTAACGTATCGTTCTTTGCTCATTGGTAGTATTGTCTAGAAAATTCATAAACTATGCAAGCGTAAGGATTAACAGAGACGCAAGTTCGAAAGTTAGATTTGGGTTACTAAATATAACAGATGTAAAATTTATGGCTCCGGAGGCCGGGCGGTGCACATCCGCTTAATCGGATGACCGAACCGGCAACTACACGGCCGGGCGGTGCACATCCGCTTAATCGGATGACCGAACCGGCAACTACACGGCCGGGCGGTGCACTTCAATCTATACGCCGGGAAATATCTCGGGCATTAGACTAAAGACCGAACCTACGGTTCGAAGTTCTGGTCCCCAGAACATCAAAACAAAAATCCCAGCCTAAAGACTGGGTTTCTTGTTTTGGCTCCGGAGGCCGGGCTCGAACCGGCAACCTCGAAGTTAACAGCTTCTTGCTCCACCATTGAGCTACTCCGGAATATATGATTGTACAAATTTCCGTCCGTTACCTGATTTGAGACTCTTCTCTCTCTTCAGAGCTTCCGAGCGGGTGGCAACCGACTCTTTATAAATCAGCTCCCACTCGCCTGGAAATCTTGACGTGTATGACACATACACGTGATCGTTGTGTTGGCATATTCGTCTCGCCAAATCCTCAGTCTGGCCAATATAATACTTTTTCGCCATCCTATTATAAACGGCATATACATAATACATTGTTTCCTGCTCCACCTTCGCTATACAGCGAAGAGCTACTCCGGATTACAGAGGTGGAGTATAGATGTAAAACACCTTTTGGTCAATATTTTGATAATCATTTGCCTTGCAGCATATTAAGGATATGCTTATTAATATGTCTCAAAAAGAAAATGAACAGTCTGGGTTTGGTCACATATTAGTTATTCTTCTGATTCTTTTAGTTGTTGGTGTGGCTAGTTTAGCTGTTTGGAGAATAAAGACCTCTGAGCCGATTCAAGAATCCATTTCCTATTCGGCAACAAAGGCTAAGGTTTTCTCTTTTAACGCTGTGGGTGATTTTAGCTCCAGCGATAATGCAAGTCTTGTACTCAATAAAATTGGAGAATCAAATTCAGACTTTACTCTTGCTCTTGGTGATCTAGGCTACGGAGGTAATGGCACCGAAGGTACCTGGTGCAATTTTGTTAAAGAAAGGGTTGGCGAAGATCATCCTTTTGAACTTGTCGCCGGAAATCACGACGACGGCAGCTCGGATGGTAGCATCTTAGAGTACCGAAAATGTCTTCCCGACAAACTTAACGTCACCGGTAACTACGGCCTTGAGTACTATTTTGATTACAAAAAGTTAGCCAGGGTTATTCTTATTTCTCCTGATATTGATAATTTAGGATTCACCTACACTAAAGGTAATGAGCACTATAGCTGGCTAGCCTCAACAATTGACGGCGCTAAAGCTTCTGACATACCCTGGACTGTCGTTGGTATGCACAAAAACTGCATTACGCCTGGTATAAAAACCTGCGAAATAGGCGAAGACTTACTCAACCTTCTCATCGAAAAGAAAGTTGATCTTATTCTGCAAGGCCATGAACATGGTTATATGCGCTCTAAGCAACTTAGCTTGTCTGCTAACTGCCCGACAATTACCATTAACAGCACTGACACCGACTGTATTGTTAACGCAGGCAGTGATTTCAAGAAAGGAATTGGCTCATTATTAACAATCAGCGGGGCTGGCGGCTATGATCTTCGAGAAATAAATCTAAACGACAAAGAGATTGGCTATTTTGATGCTTGGAACGGCAGCAATGTTGGTGAGAGCTATGGCTTCGCAAAGTTTATGATCAACAACAATAAGTTACGCGGCGAATTCGTATCCGCCAACGGCTCTTTTACTGATTCGTTTGAGATTATAAAATAACAGCGACCGCACTTCTACGATCGCTGTTAATTAGAATATGCACTATTTACTTCCAAGAACTTCGTGAACCAACAGGCGCTTTGCCGGAATTCAATTGAACCGACACTCCTGCAAGTGCAACCAATAACCAAGTTACCAACCATCCCCAAGCTTCACTTGGCATCATAATTGCTGAACCATTTTCGAAGGCTAAGAATCCAGTAACACCGACCGTTACCATTAAACCTTGTACGAATACTAAACTTCCGACCAAGCTAGAAACTGCCAGAAGAACATTTCGTGGAACTTCCATTGCAAAACTCGAAAGTGCTACAACAACACCAACAAGTGCAACCACTAGTCCAACTGTCCAGTTCCATTCAGCACCAAAGACTGACATTGCTCCGGCGGTTAAAAGTAACCCCGCTGAACCAAGCAATCCTACTAACGCTAACTCATAAAATGAATATGTAGCCAGTAGCATTACTGCCGCTAAAACCAAGCCTATTAACCAGCCCATGCTAGTCTGTAGCCAACCATCGCCAGTTGATGCCGCAACAATCCCCGACCCTGCCAGAAAGCCAACAAAAGCTCCCCAAAACGACAACATCATTTTCGATGATACAGCCCCACCAAAACACAAAAGGCCTCCAACGCTCATCGCGACGAGACCTACCAGTACTTCATTCATTCTACTCCTCCTCTTATATATTAGAGATTATGCACTGCTTTTTGGTATTTTCAAGTACATTGCAAATAAGCTTGACCGCTATACTATAAGTTAGATGAAATTGAGCAAACAAAAATACTTTAAACTTGCTGTACAGATAATAATTATTGGTTTGGCGGCCTGGGTACTTGGCCCCCAGATCAAGGAGTTAATCAACAATCGACAGGTAATAAAAACTCTTTCAATCGGCTGGTTGATATTGGGGCTACTGACTTTTCTTACATCATATATTTTCTCGGCTCTTGTATATCAGTTCTTAAGTCCAAAAAAACTTTCCCTAAAAAATAATATTTTCGTCCAGCTTGCTACGGCTTTTACTAACCGACTTCTGCCGAGCGGAATTGGTGGCATTAGCACAAACAGCCTATTTTTGATTCGCTCTGGTTATAAACGACCAGCTGCTGTTTCATTGGCGCTTGCAAATAACTTAGTTGGTTTCATGGCCTTTTGCTTAGTGCTTATTTTATCCGGTACATTGTCGCCAAGATTTCTAGCTGATATTTTTGAAGATTTATCCGAATATTATTTATGGATACTCGGGGGTCTTGCAGCAATAGCGCTACTATCACTTTTTTACACTAAAGTTCGACAAGCATTAAAGAATAATATTCGTCAGAGCTTCGATGTGTTGAGCGGTATTGTTGGTGCACCGCACCGGTTCGTTCTTGCACTACTATCCAGTAGTTTTATTACTATTTGCTACAGCGGAGCATTATATTGCTGCCTAAGAGCTGCTGGAATTTCTCTACCCATAAACGAATTAATGTTAGTATTTGCCGCCAGTGCTGTTGCCGTAACAGTAAGTCCAACACCAAATGGTTTAGGTGCTGCGGAGGTCTCAACACTTGCTGCGCTCGAAAGATTATCAATAGCAAGCTCGCCAGCCCTCGCTGCTGTTATTGCTTTTCGTCTCATTAGCTTCTGGATACCGATCTTACCGGGCTATATTTTCTTCCGTTATGCTGTAGCAAAACGAATCGTCTAAACAGTAAATTTATTGGAGGGTCTTTTTTTAATTTCGTTTAGTCTTCGAATATAGCTATAGGCCGCGCCTTCAAGTCCTAGAATTTTAATAAAACCAATCAACACATAAAGTTCATCAATTTGTTTCTCGCTAGGAGCACTTTGTTCGGCTTGTTTAAAAAACTGCTCCACTCTACCGACAAGCCATTTTTCTTCTGTTTCGTTAATTCGATTTATTGACACCCCAGTACCAATATCAACACCAACAACCTCTAGTGACCTAGCTGAACGATCGCGTTTCTTTAGGTGTCCACGCTTAATTAAATTATTAACATGCAGCGCAACCGTCGCAACCGACGTGTGATTGCAGCCAGTCATAATTTCACGATAGCTAGGACTATAGCCGTGCTTTGCAATAAATTCTGATATAAAACTAAGCGTTTCGAGCTGTCTTTTTGTTGGTCGAATTACCTGTTTGCTTTCTTCTTTTACCTCATTTTTTGTTGTGACTTTTTCTTTATCCACCATCTACTAGCTCCAACTCTTACACCTAACTTTCATCACCGCTTCCTTTAACAAGCTCTAATACAGTTCGAACGAGTATTTTAATATCTAGCCAGAATGTCCAATTTTGGACGTAGTAAAGATCAAGTTTTCGGCGCTCTTCAAATGGAATGTTGCGACGACCAGAAATCTGGGCAATACCCGTAATACCCGACTTAACACTCAAAATCAGATTCTTATATGGGTAATCGTCAAGTTCACGGTGCACTAAAGCGCGTGGACCAACTAAGCTAATATCACCGCGAATCACATTTATGAGTTGCGGTAGTTCGTCTAAAGAGTACTTTCTTAATACTTTGCCGATTGCCGTGACGCGCGGGTCATTATCCAAACGATCTCCATTGGCGCGGAATTTTTTTGCAAGTGCCGGCTTTCCGAGTTTAGCAAAAGCTTCCTCTGGCAAAAGCCCATTAACTGATTTTTTGAATGTTCGAAATTTATAAATATTTATTGTGTTGTTATAGCGAGTGAGTCTTTTTTGCCTAAATACTACCGACCCGAAATCTGAAAGTTTAATAATTATCGAGATCAATAACAATATCGGAGACAGTAAAATCAGAGTCAAGCTCGCCACCACAATATCAAATAATCGTTTGGCGATTCTTCCCCAGCCCGTCAAAGCTGTTTGATGAATCGTAACCACGGGCATGCCTTGGAACAATTCAACTTCCATAGTGCCACTAAGTAGACCTTCCTGAGCGGGCACAAACCGAAAACCGCAATGGTTGGCTTGAGCAGTAGACAGGATTAAGGAATTTTTAATGGGGTCGTTGATTAGTTCTGTCAAAACAACCATATGCACACTGAGTTTTTGAATAGATGCCAACCCTTGTTCCAGGCTCGTAAAATGCTTGCCCTTAAAAATACTTGGCGGTGTTTTTGAGCTGACTAAACCAACAACCCGGTATCCACTATTTATTGGATCACTCAACGCTTTTATTAGCTCACGTGTCGATAGGCCGTCGCCGATTAATAAAGTATTGATAACACCCCAGCCGTATCGTCGCATAAGTTTACGCACCCGGCGCAATATACTTCTCTCTAAAATCAAG
>CAZKOX010000010.1:0-23782 GCA_964554485.1 uncultured Candidatus Saccharibacteria bacterium
AAATAATACTTAACACGTTAGGTAAAGAAGAAAAGGTTTTTCGCCAGACACTTCGTCAAGGTGTTCGAGAGTTTAACAGAATGACAGAAAACGTTAAACAAGTTACTGGCGAAATGATTTTTAAATTACACGATACTTACGGCTTTCCGGCCGAGTTGACGGTTGAGGAAGCCTATATTGCAGGCGTTAAAGTTGATGATAAATGGAAGCAAGATTTTGATAAGCAAATGGCTGCCCAGCGCGCTAGGTCACAGACTGCTAGTAAGGGTACGTTCAAAGGTGGGTTAGCTGATCATTCCGAAATTGTTACAAAATATCACACAGCAACACATTTAATGTATCGAGCTCTTCGACAAGTGTTAGGTGATCATGTCATGCAGCGAGGTAGCAATATTACTGCCGAGCGTCTTCGTTTTGACTTTTCGCATCCAGACAAAATGACACCCGAGCAAATATCTGAGGTTGAAGAAATCGTAAATCAGCAGATAAAAAAAGACTGGCCAATGTCTTGGCGTGAAGAAAACACTAAACAAGCTTTAGCTAATGGTGTAATGGGGGCTTTTGGCGATAAATACGGCGAGACAGTAAAAGTTTATACGGTCGGTGATCCTGAAGGAGAACATTATAGCCGCGAAATTTGTGGCGGACCCCACGTTGAACACACTGGTGCGTTAGGTGAAGATGGAAAGAAGTTTAAAATTCAAAAAGAAGAGAGTTCTTCTGCCGGCATTCGCCGCATAAAAGCCACGTTGGTCTAATAAATGGACAAGCCCCGCGCCGAATTTTCATTCGATGCGGGGCAAAATTGATCTTGTCCGCTTCAGTCTCTGATGTGCCTTACTTCAATCGGCACCCCCGTCTGGCCGGTCTTCTGATCGACCTCCAAGGCGGCCTTCATTGCACCATCGCGGAGAGTAATGAGAAGTGGAGTTGAAACATCAACGGGTTTACCGTCGACAATCACCACAACACCTACTTCCGGTACCTGCACCGTCGCCAGCCGCACAGAGTCGACTCGTGCCCTGGGGACAGGCACGCCACTTTCTCTACCGAAGGCTCTTCCTGCCATTGGTGTGAGGTTGAACATGCGGGCTTACCGCCTTTCGTGTGACTTTTTGGACAAGATCTCTTCCATCCAATCTTTCAGGATAAAAGTAGTAATACTATAACATACTTGTAACAAATAAGCAAAGCTAAGGCGTTTTTGACCCAAAAATATGGTAAAATAACGGATATGCTTAAAAAGGTTTCGGCTGCTGCCAAAAAATTAAAAAATCGCACGCAAAAATCGCATGAAAGTAAGGCTCAGCGAATTGTAGCTC
This sequence comes from uncultured Candidatus Saccharibacteria bacterium, assembly GCA_964554485.1. Taxonomy (GTDB): domain Bacteria; phylum Patescibacteriota; class Saccharimonadia; order Saccharimonadales; family JAGQMS01; genus JBBQBM01. The sequence continues at coordinate 1,323 of CAZKOX010000010.1, forward strand.
TAGATATTGGTACCGAATTCGTTAAGGTATTAATTGCAACGGTTCACGGCGACCAGCTCAATATTATTGGTTCGGCTCGAGTTCGCCAGAACTTGGCTGACATGCAGGCCGGAGCAATTGCAGACATATCGGCGGTTGTAGCTAACTGTGACGCAGCTCTTAATCAAGCTGAACAGTCTTCAGGAGCAACATCCAGAACCTGTGTTATTGGAATTGCAGGTGAGCTAGTGCAAGGAAATACTACGACAATAAAAATTAGTCGAAAAGATCCAAACAGAGCGCTCGACATAACCGAGCTTGATCGAATGATTCAACTCATACAAGAACGTGCTGCTGAGCGCGCCAAGGCAAAAATTTCAGAAGAGACCGGCGGTAAGACTCCTGAAGTTAAACTTGTTAACAGTGCGCTGGTGAGCATGGAGATCGATGGCTATAAAGTTACTAACCCAATTGGCTTTCAAGGTAAAGACATTACAGTGCAACTTTATACTGCCTTTGCGCCGCAAATACACATTGGAGCGTTAGAAAAATGCGCCAACGAACTAGACATGGATCTGCTTGCAGTTGCCGCCGAACCATTTGGGGTAGCTCGTTCAGTTATTGGTAATGACGCTAATTCGACAATGAGCGCCATATTAATTGATGTTGGTGGTGGCACGACCGACATTGCAGTTGTTAATGAAGGCGGAGTTGAGGGAACGAAAATGTTTAGTATTGGTGGACGAATCTTTACGAAAGCTATCGAGCGCGATTTGAACGTTGATTTTGTAACGGCTGAAGCTCTAAAAGTAGGCTTGAGTACCAATCGAACACCACAAGCGCAGCGGGCGCCAGTTGAGGCGGCGCTAAAGAAAACGCTTGATGTTTGGCTGAACGGGATCGAACTTGCACTTAGTGAATTTGATAAGCTGGACCACCTTCCGCATCAGATATTGCTTTGTGGTGGTGGCGCAAGTCTTGATTTATTAGTAGAAGCTTTGAAAGAACGAGACTGGTATAAGAATCTACCATTTACGCGCCGACCGACTGTGCAATATATTACACCCGACCAAGTTGTTGGAATCGTTGATACTACTGACCGCGAACCTGACCATACTTTTATTACTGCCATGGGACTACTGCGGGTTGCGGCTGATACACTAGGAGTATTCGATAATCCTGGCGTTTCGGTTAGGGATCGATTAAATCGGATGTTAAAAATATGAACCAATCTAAAGAAACCATATATATTGATATCGACGAAGACATCACCGGGATTATTGACCGAGTTGTTTCAAGTAAAAATTCGATAGTTGCTGCAGTATTGCCGAAGCGTGCCGGCATGTTGCATAGTAGCGTAAATATGCGACTTTTAAAGCGCGCTGCTGAAGAAGCAGGCAAAAGCCTAGTTCTAATTACAGCAGAAGCTCCGGTCATTAAACTTGCTGGCCTAACACGTGTTCATGTTGCAAAGTCTTTAACCACAAAACCATACCTTCCCGAAAAACCAGAGACTGAAATTACAGAAACCATTATTAGCGAATTGCCAAATGAACCAAAGGTTGATCCTGAGAAAAGTATTGGTGAACTGGCCGGTGATAAAGTACCTGTCGATGCGCCAAAAGATGTTACAAAATCCGACGAAGATACCATTGAGCTTGATAATATAGAACCAGAATTAAAAGACGAAAATAATAAAGAACCTCACACCAAGAAAGACAAAAAATTGAGCGTGCCAAGTTTTGATAAATTCAGAAAACGGATATTTATTTATGGTGGTCTCGGTGTAGTGGTCTTAGTATTCTTATTCTTTGCTGCATTTGTGTGGCCGCGAGCAACAATCACAATTGCTACAGAAAAAAGTAATGTTGAAACAAGGCTGGATTTTACTGTCAATATTGCTCAGGCTAAGCTTGATGAAACCGCAAAAATTTTACCGGCTGAACAAAAAGAGGTTAAGGCAACTTTAACCGAGAAATTTACCGCTACAGGCAAACAGGATAATGGTACTAGGGCTACTGGAAAGATGAACGTAACGAACTGTATTAATGATGGTGCTTCACATACCATACCGGCAGGCACGAGCTTTACTAGTAATGGTTTTACGTTTGTATCGACCGAGGCTACGACACTAGATCCAGCATTATTCAGCGGTTCAAATTGCAAGAGCGGTACTTTTGGTCTAGACAAGGATGTAAATGTTGTCGCAGCTAGTGGTGGTGATAGCTATAACTTAAGCGCTCGTAGCTACAGTGCAAGCATTAGTGGAATAGTAGCCTACGGGACGGCAATGAGCGGTGGTACTAGTAAGATCGTTACGGTTGTGAGTACCGATGATGTTGAAGAAGCTAAGAAAAAAATATTAGCAAAAAGCACCGACGAATATAAAACACAGCTAACATCGGCTTTTAAAGAATCTTCGAAGTTTGGGCTGGTAGAAACATTTACAGCAATTCAGGGAGAAGTTGTGAGTGCACCAAAGGTTGGAGAAGAATCAACCACTGAAGCAACGCTTAGTGTTGCATTTACTTACCAGATGCTTGGAGTAAACAAGGCTGATCTAGAAAAAGTAATCGCCAATGCGCAAAATGCAAAAATTGATACAAAGAAACAAAAAATCTACGATTCTGGAATAGACACCGCAAAGATTGGTCAACTTGAACGTCCCGGCGCAGGAGAAGCAAAGATGAGTCTTAGCGGTACTGGTACTGCAGGGCCAAAACTTGACGCCGATACAATCGCCCGTGAAGTTGCAGGAAAAAGTGGCGGTGAAACAAAACAGATCATTTCATCAAGACCTGACATTGCTTCAGTAGAAGTTCGATATGACCCATTCTGGGTATTTAGCACTCCTAAAAAGGTTAGTCGTATTACAATTATCTTTGATGCAGCAAATTAATTATACAAATTCTCTCGGGCTTGATATTGGCTCCAAGCGAATAGGGGTTGCGCGAATTAATTCTGTTGCCCGCATACCTGAACCTCTCGTAACTCTCGAAAATAATGATAGTTTCACTGTTGAGTTAAAGAAAATCATAGATAAAGAGGCGGTTGATTTAATTGTTGTTGGTCTTCCGCGCAATATGAGTGGTGAAGAAACTCAGCAGTCCAATATCGTTAAAGACTTTGTAGATAAAGTATTAAGACCTTCAATTAATTTACCGATTATCTATTATGATGAGACCTTATCCTCAGTTGATGCCGAAAAATATTCAGACGATACAAAGAAGAAGCGGGGTATCGACGCTATCGCAGCTGCTGAAATTCTGAGATACTTTAATGAAGGGAATAACTAATTTATGAAATTTTCGCTAGGAAAAAACAATCAACCGAAAAATCGTTGGAGAAAAGTCGCCATAATTACTTTGGTGGTTATTGCAGTGCTGATGTCGACCGCTCTAGTGGGTTCTCGTGTCTGGTACGACCAAAATCTAAAACCACTAACTATCCAAAGCCGAATAGTAACTGTCGAGATTCCGGTTGGCAGTACAGTCGATGAAATCGCTAATTTATTAAAAAAAGAAGAGGTGATAAGAAACACCCAAGCTTTTAAAATCTATGTACGCAGTCATGAAAAAGCAGATGGCCTTCGTTATGGGGTTTATGATTTTGATTCAAGTAAGTCAATTCCTGAGATTGTCGAGATACTTGTCAGCGGCCAGGAGGCAAGTGAATTATTTACTATCCCACCGGGGCTTCGTCTCGACCAAATTAAATCAAGGTTTATAAAAGCTGGATTTTCAGAGGCTGAGGTTAATGAGGCTCTTGAACCTACTCAGTATGAAGGACACAGGGCACTTGTTTCAAAACCTAAAGGTGATTCACTGGAAGGCTATTTGTATCCGGAATCTTTCCAACGCACTTCTTCGACCACCGCGAAATCTATTGTCGGCTTGTCTCTGGATGAAATGGCGAAGCGTTTTACTCCAGACCGAATTGAGGCGTTTAGCCGTCAAGGACTTTCGCCACACGATGCCATCACTATTGCGTCGATTATAGAAAAAGAAGTTCATCTTGCTGAGGATAGGTTGGTGGTTGCGCAAATTTTCCTAAAACGGTTAAAGGAGGGTATTGCCTTAGGCTCGGATGTAACTTATGAATATGCAGCAGCGGTGCATGGTGGAATTGCTTGGCCGGGACTTGAGGACCCATACAATACACGGCTTTATACTGGACTACCCCCTGGACCGATTGCAAACTTTGACGAAACAGCACTAGAGGCTGTGGCGCACCCGGCGGATACTGATTATCTATTCTTTTTGTCTGGTGACGATGACAAAACTTACTATGGAAAAACTCTAGCCGAACACGATCAGAATATTCGAGAACACTGTCAGCAAAAGTGCAAATAACAGTCTGATAAGCTACACTACTAAAAGATATGTTTGTAGATAAAGTTATAGTTTCGATTGCGGCTGGCGATGGTGGTGACGGAAAAGTCAGTTTTCGGCATGAAAAATTCATAGATCGAGGAGGCCCTGATGGCGGTGATGGTGGCAATGGCGGCAGTATTTTTGTTGTGGCAAGTAATAGTGAAAACACGCTTGCTCGTTTTAGACACGACAAATTAGTAGCTGCTGAGGCCGGAAGCCCAGGAAATGAAAGAAAGAAGCACGGCAAAAAAGGCGAAGATATGATTGTTAAAGTGCCGATCGGAACGGTAGTCATGCGTGATGATGAGATGATTGCAGATTTAACAGAAATTGATCAAAAAGTGTTGATTGCAAAAGGCGGTAAAGGTGGATTTGGTAATGCCCATTTTGTAAGCTCAGTCCGTCAAGCACCGCGAGTCGCCGAAACTGGCGAACCAGGAGAATCTTTTTCGGCAGTTTTTGAACTTAAAAGCATTGCTGATGTTGGAATAATCGGTTTGCCTAATTCAGGCAAGTCCACTTTCTTAAGTGTTGTTAGTAATGCAAAACCCGAAATCGCCAACTACCCGTTTACGACGCTTATACCGAACCTAGGAGTTGCCGATATTGATAAAAACAATTCTCTACTACTAGCCGACATTCCAGGACTAATCGAAGGGGCTAGTGAAGGAAAGGGCTTAGGCGACGAATTCTTACGACACGTTGAACGAACAAAAGTACTGCTTCATCTAATCGACGCCTACGAAGAAGATGTTGCTGGGGTATATAAAACGATCACTTCCGAACTAGCTGCTTATTCCAAAGAACTTGGCAAGCGACCACAGCTCGTAGTGCTTACAAAAACTGAAGGTTTGGATAATGAAATTGTGGCTGACCAGATTTCAAAACTGTCTGTTGTTTTGCCAAAAAAGGCTGTCGTAATGGCTATGTCCGCTCAGAGCGGTGAGGGAGTCAAAGAAGTGCTTTATGCTCTAAAAAAACTAGTTGATGCATCGGCCAAAAAGACTGTCAAAAAATCTAAAGAAAATAATCAGATTATTATTCGGCCAGACTTTGAAGCAGATGCGTGGGTTGTTACAAAAACCGATGACGGCTTTATAGTAACCGGTCAAAAAATAGAGCAGTTTGCACGTCGAACGCGCTTTGATAACTACTTCTCGATTAGTCGTTTACTAGATATATTCAAAAAAACTGGGATATTGCGTGAACTAAAAAGACAGGGCTTGAAAGAAGGACAGCGAATTCAGGTTGGCAAGAATAACATCGGTAGCTTCGAATATATATTCACGTAGGCATGCCCAAACAACACTCTCCCTATTCGCTGGGATCGAACTTGGTGCGCCGCAGAGGATCTTGATGCTTTATTCAGTTTCTTAGCAAGAAGCAAGATTAGATACTTTGACAGGTTTACTTGAAGACGCCCCAATAATACCAGCGACGTAGTCATCGGTGCTTCTTGTGGTAGCTGTTTTTGAAAGTATGCTGCTGGTTTTATAAGCAGAGATATTGTCGTATATTAAATAGGTGTTACTTAGCGAAGTTCCATTAAAATGGACACCCCACTTTAAATCATAGGATGTAGTATTAACAACGTACGCTCTTATTATCCATCCGTTGATAGACTTAAACCAACTATTACTAACAGCTGATTTGCAGGCAAATACTGAGACCGCTGAGCGGTTACCGGAACCAAAAGGAATATAAGCAATTCTTGTCCAATTATATGCCTGAGCATCTATATTCTTATTCTTGTAAATTCTCCAGCCGGCAAAGCCAGCAGCACCAACAACTAGCGCTAGTATTGCAAAGATTAATAAATGGTGCGTAAATCCTTTTTGGTTGAGTTTTTTCATTTGTTTCCCCTTTTTTATTATTAGACTGTTTATTTTGCGTATATAGTGATTAGATTAGCAGATCTATCCGTAAACACAAGCGGTTTTTGGTTTATAGAACCTTGCCTATTATATAGCTAGTCTTTATGGGGCCATAAAAACGAGAATCAATCGACTCATCGCGGTTATCACCGACTACGAATAATTCACCATCTTTAAGCGTAATATCCATAGCCATGTTTGCTGAGCCGGTTAAATCTTTTACCCAGTTAAATTCTGCATCCGGTTCAAAGCCTTTGATATTTTGTTTGTTATATACAATTATCTTACCGTCTCTAACCACAATTCTCTCACCCGGCAGACCTACAACACGTTTTACTACATAATGCTTTGTTTTTTCTGCGGACTCAATGAATAAGTTGTTGTCGTCTTTTTGTACAACAACTACTGCTCCGCGTTGCGGAATATAATAATTACGGTTTAGCCTGCCAATGCTTACCGGCAAAATTAGTAGCGGTTGTTTTGATTTATCTTTTAGGGTGGGATACATACTTACTCCGTCAACTGTAAAGAAACTTATTACAAAATTACCGGTAAATAATAAGCAAGCTATTACAGTAATAGAAATTACTATCGCCTTTTTGTGTCTTATTAGAATATCCTTAACACCTTCTTCGTTTTTGAAGTTAGTTTGAAAGCCAGCCCTTGACATATCAACCTTCTCAACACTCACGAAATGCCTTTTGTACCACTGTTTTCTGTACTTCAATTTTTGTCTAAGCCATACCGCAAAGCTTAGTAGCGCTACTAACAGCGCTACTAATAGCATCGATCTTAAAAGTATTGATTGTCTAAATAAAATACTGGTGAAGTAGTAAGTAAACCCACCATCCAAACCCCTCTTGATGGTACGGCTGTCGCTTAATGACTGTCCGTCTTGCAGTACAATTGTTCGACTTATTGTGTGTTCGCCGTCAGAAACATAATTAAGATTAAATTCTTGAAGATCAGACTTTGTATATACAGGCTTTTCATCGACGCTATATATAACCTCCTTTATAGCGATTTCATACGGCTCTAATAAACCAATTCTGATAGAGTCGACGCTCATAGATATTTTTTTTGGCGACAAAACAAATTCTTGATCGTTATATTTAACCCTACAGCCTGTTTCGGGATCGCAAGGTTGAGTAGATGTTTCACTAAAAATAACTAGCGGTGAACTAGCTCCAGCTTGAGTGCCATTTACATCAGAGTTATTGACAATAAAGATACTTACCAGATTCGTTTCACTAGTTAAATCGAGCTGACCAATATTCTTATATCCTTTCTCGGTTACCTCACCGGCGCCAATTTCCGCACAAACTTGGGACTCGAAGTTTTGGGAATATATACGTACTAGGCCACTGTCTTCGTGTCGACCAGCTTGAGTATAAGTATTGTATTTACCTGCTGGCAGTTGAATAAGCGCAGAATAGGATGCTGAGTCGCAAGGCGAATCGCCCGCAGACTGGGCGTACACCAATTTACTAGAAGGTATAGATACTGCAACAAAGAACAATAGAAAAAATAGTTTGAGTTTTGATGTTTTCACTAAATATTAGCTTAGCACTTCAAGCATGCATTTATTTACTTTTCTAAATAACCAAAAACCGCTTGTGTTTACGGATAGATCTGCTAATATAATCACTATATACGCAAAATAAACAGTCTAATAATAAAAAAGGGAAAACAAATGAAAAAACTCAACCAAAAAGGATTTTCGCACCACTTATTAATCTTTGCACTACTAGCGCTAGTTGTTGGTGCTGCCGGCTTCGCAGGATGGAGAATATACAAAAACAAGAGTTTTGACGCTCAGGCTGCCGACTATAACTACTCTGACTTAACTCTTAAAGCAACGGCTGCCTCTGGTGAGCGTTCTTCGATAGCTGTGTTTGTCTGCAAGATAGAGACAAAAACTGGTTTTGGAACATTCGATAAACTAGTTTTTAAATTTTATAGTGGGTCAGGGCTGCAGGCAAACTTTTCTATTAATACGTCGCTAGCAGGTAGTAATACTGGTAGTTTTAGTATTTTCGTGGATGGGGCGCTAAAAGCTTACTCAATTAGGACTGTGTATGCTTGGAAGCATCCAGATAGCATATTTACTGTTTATGGAAAGACTAGTGTGATTAACTCTACCACCCCACTTAGAACTTATACTGGAAGTATGTCAGTAAAAACCTCAACAATTAACTATTGTTATTAGATACTATTAAAATTATGACCAACCTAATCAGGCTTACTTAAACATAGTCAATACCTAAAGAACATAACAGTAAATTGTATATATTGCTTAACATGTTAAGTAATAAAAAAATATATCTAAGGTGTAGACTATTTACATGTCACATACTTTTTATTTTTATGATCTTGAAACTAGCGGTGTAAATACTCGAAAGAGTCGAATAATGCAGTTTGCCGGACAGCGGACAAACGATAGGCTTGAGTCTATAGGTGAGCCTGACGACATTCTAATACAGCTGAACAAAGACGTTCTTCCAGAGCCCGAAGCTGTTTTGTTACATGGTATTACGCCGCAGCGAACAATGCAGGACGGAATAACTGAAGCCGAATTTGTAAAGTATTTCGACGAGAATATCATAAAGCAGAATACTATTTTTGTTGGCTTTAATAATATTCGTTTTGACGATGAGTTTATGCGATTTTTGTTTTGGCGAAACTTTCATGATCCATATGAATGGCAGTGGAAGGACGGCTGTAGCCGATGGGATATTTTAGACCTTGTTCGGATTACTCGGGCGCTGCGTCCTGAGGGTATTAAATGGCCGAACGATAGCGAAGGCAAAGCCTCTAATAGACTAGAACTATTAACAAAAGTTAATAAAATTAACCACGTTAACGCCCATACCGCGTTGAGTGACGTTAATGCCACGATTGCAGTCGCCAAACTTATTAAAGAAAAACAACCGAAGCTCTTTGACTATATTTTAGAAATGCGCGACAAAAAAAAGGTGCGAGCACTGGCGAATGCAACGCAGCCCTTTGTTTATGTAAGCGGTCGCTACGAAAGTCGTTATGAAAAGATGACCGTCGTAAAAACTGTCGCCGAACTTGACGACGCTTCTGGCGCAATTGTTTATGACCTGCGTTATGATCCTGAAAAATGGATAAAAAAATCCGATGCCGAATTAAGCCAAGCGCTTACTAATTGGCAGGATGAAGCAGAAGACAGGCTGCCCTTTAAGATATTGCAATATAACCGCTGTCCAAGTGTTGCCCCAATGTCTGTAATAGATGAAGAATCAAGGAACAAACTCGGTATAGATCTAAAAGACATCGAGAAGAATCTTGAATCTATTCAAAATAATCAGAATCTGATCGCTAGAATAATTACATTATTTAATAAACAAAAAAAGTCGTATCAAACTGAACTAGTTCCTGATGAACGTGAGGCTGACGAGCGTCTTTATGATGGTTTTGTTCCTGATTCTGACAAAGAACTCATGAATCACCTCCGCTCTCTAAAAAAGGACAGTATTAATAGCTTTACTCCAAGCTTCTCGGATGGTCGGCTGAAGGGTTTGTATCCTCTATATAAAGCTAGAAATTTTCCTAAAAGTCTTAACCCTGAAGAGCAGTCTTCTTGGGAAAGACATGTGACCAAAAGATTATTTGAAGGCGGAGAAAAAAGCCAAGCCGCAATGTTTATGGCGAGTTTACATGAAGTAGCTGGAAGAAAAGGCTTAACTCAAGACAAGCAATATTTGATTGAAGAGCTAAAACTTTATGCCGAATCGATAGTACCCGCCGATCTAGGCTGAGATTAGATCAACTTTAGAAAAACCGATGAAAGGATTAATATGACGCGCTAAGCGTAGAGTGCTACGAATTTTTATAATTCCTAAAAACAATGCCAGGACTAGAGTTAGGGTAAAAATCATGACCCAAAAAGAAAGTACGATATTTGTACCTGGTATTTCACCTAGAACAATAAATTTGATGATAAAAGCGGGCATAGCTGTACGATACAACGTATTTTGCAGATAGTCAATCAAAGGTTAACGCTTGTGTTTGTGTAGTTTAACATCAAGCCACTGAAGCCGCCGCCGGTTTAGTAAGAATAGCGTTGTTGATGACGCAAACAATACTATCGATGCTGCGCTCCAATAGTTACTATCTACATAGATATTTAGGTATGTTCCAGCGGCAATCATCGACATGACCAAAATGTCCCACGCCCACTGGATAAGGTTATTATTTGGGAAAAAAATATCAGTTAAAGATTCGCTTTGCTTGCGGACATAATGAAGTAATCGTTTTGCCCACTGATTATTGATTGAAAGCAAACCAAGGCCCGTTAAGAACAAAGGGATTCCTCCTGGTCCTGGGAGCCAACCAAGAAGTGGCGCGGCGATCAGACAGCTAACACCGGCAATATCAGTAAGTATTCGTTTTGGACTTAAATTTGCCATAGCAATATTCTACAGTAGTTTAAGATTGCATAAAATAAATAACTATTCTATAGTATGTTCAACTTCGGAAGTTTTCAATCCACGAACCAACAAGGAGAAGATGATGAACACTGAAGTCGTTCATGACAGTGTGTACGGCGATTACTTACAAATACTTGCCGTCCTCGACAAGCGTTGGCGACTGTCCGACCGGATCGAAGACGAACTGGCGAACATTTTGGTGGCGGCTTTGCTGCTTACTGCGATGCTCGGGTACTTTTTATCTGTCTACGTGTGGGTGTCGGCAGTCTGTGCGGAGTTTGTTATGGGCGTTGCTTATGCCATCTACATCCGCCGGCTGAACAAGCGTTACGTATTGGTATCGAAGAGGTATCTGAGGTTTATTGCGCCAGAAGTGTCGAAGTATTTTCCGGCAATCACCCCCGTTGTTTTCAGGCGCACCAGGTTAATGCTCGTAACCGAGGAGGCGACATACCATTGTGGTCTCCGCACTTTGGCTACGACGAAGGGCGAAGATGGGTGGTGGGTCGAGCTGAAGAATGAAGAAAAACATCACGCCACTTTTAGCGATATCTTCTTCTGGATGGGCTCACGGCCCTAGCCCAAGATGTGGCGTTGCTGTCATGATTCTCCCCGAACGTCATAAAAAACGTTCGGGGAGTTTTCTTTATAGACCTAAGACCTGGCTTTTAAAGCGTTTTTTTGTTACAATCTCGCGGTCTTTATAGACGATTTTATGAGTGATTTTATTAAAGTACAAGGGGCGCGGGAACACAATCTTAAAAACATTAATGTTGAGATTCCTCGCGACAAGCTAGTGGTCATAACCGGTCTTTCTGGCTCGGGTAAATCGTCATTGGCTTTTGACACAATCTACGCCGAAGGTCAGCGGCGATATGTCGAATCTCTTAGCTCATACGCTCGCCAGTTTTTGGGCATGATGGAAAAACCCGATGTCGATCAAATTGACGGTCTAAGCCCGGCGATCTCTATTGATCAAAAGTCGACCAGCCGAAATCCACGAAGCACAGTAGCGACTGTAACTGAGATTTATGATTATCTGCGTCTATTATTTGCGAGAATTGGCATTCCGCATTGTCCGATTTGCGGCAAAGAAGTAACGCGTACCACAGCTACTTATATTGTTGACCAAATTGCTGGGTTAAAAGAGGGTGCAAGACTTATGGTGCTAGCGCCAGTCGTTATTGATAAAAAAGGTGAATTTGTGCATATTCCTGAACAGTACATGAAGATGGGATTTGCGCGGGCTCGAGTTGACGGAGTTATATATGCGCTTGACGAATTTCCAGAACTTGATAAACAAAAAAAGCACCTTATCGAAATCGTCGTTGATCGAATTGTTAATAATCCTGATTCGCTTGGTCGACTTAGTCAATCTGTCGAACAGGCCTTTTCGATCGCCGACGACAAACTGGTGATTCATAATGCCGACACTCTTGAAGATTATCAATACAGTCTAAAGTATGCTTGTATCGACCACCCTGATGTTCAAATTCCCGAACTTGAGCCTCGAACATTTAGCTTTAATAGTCCTCACGGTGCATGTCCGACCTGTACTGGTTTGGGCAGTCGGCTAGAAGTTGACCCAGAACTGCTACTAAACCAAAACCTAACCATCGCTGAAGGCGCAATTCGCCCGTGGAACCGCTTCGCTATTGATGCTTGGTATATGAAGAAAATTGCGGCAGTAGCTCAGGAACATGGTTTTTCGTTGAATGAACCGGTTAAGAATCTAAAGCCAGAACAGCTAAAAACCCTGCTTTATGGCACCGGAAATACTAAGTTCACTGTCGAGCTATCAAAGGGTCGTGATTTTGAAACGACTTATGAAGGTGTAATTCCAAACCTTGAACGCCGTCATAAAGATACCGACAGCGAATTTATGCGCAAAGATATCGAAAAATTTATGGTGGAGCGGCCTTGTCATATGTGCGAAGGCAAGCGACTAAAACCAGAAGTTTTGGCGATTACAGTTGCCGATATGTCGATTGTTGACATTGCCGAACTAAATATTGATGACGCTCTCGATTTCTTTAATAACAAATTAAAACTTCATGGTTCGGACGCTCAGATCGCTGAGATGATTCTGAAAGAAATCAAAGCCCGACTTGGCTTTTTAGATGATGTTGGCTTGCATTATCTAAACTTGGCGCGTGGTGCAACCACACTTAGCGGCGGCGAAGCCCAACGTATTCGTCTGGCTACTCAGATCGGTTCGGGATTAATGGGTGTTCTATATGTTCTGGACGAACCATCGATTGGTCTACACCAACGCGATAACGCCCGACTAATAAAAACCCTTAAGCACCTCCGCGAACTTGGTAATACTGTGCTGGTTGTTGAACACGACGAAGAAACCATTAGAACTGCAGATTATTTAGTCGATATTGGTCCGGGCGCCGGGATTCACGGCGGTAAAGTTGTTGCTGCAGGTATGCCGCAGGAAGTTGCCGCCACCAAAGACAGCATTACTGGACAGTATTTGCGCGGTGAGGCAAAAATAGAAGTACCTAAAAAACGTCGCGGTGGAAATGGCAAAGAACTTGTTATTCGCGGCGCCCGTGAACACAACCTCAAGGAACTTAACGCTACTATTCCTCTTGGCAAAATGATTGTCGTCAGTGGCGTTAGTGGTTCGGGCAAAAGTACGCTTATCAATGACATACTTGCCAATGAACTTTCGGCTCGATTGCACCATTCTAGCGTTGTGCCAGGAAGACATGATTCGATCGATGGTCTAGAACATCTCGATAAAGTGATTATTATTGATCAATCACCAATTGGCCGAACTCCACGGAGTAATCCAGCAACCTACACTGGATTGTTTACGCCAATTCGAGAATTGTTTGCGGCAACACCAGAAGCTAAAATTCGTGGTTACAAATCTGGCCGGTTTAGCTTTAACGTAAAAGGCGGCCGCTGCGAAAACTGTCAAGGCGACGGCATTATCAAAATCGAAATGCACTTTTTGCCGGATGTTTATGTAACCTGCGAAGTTTGCAAAGGCAATCGCTATAACCGCGAAGCTCTAGAAATTCACTTCAAAGACAAAAATATTAGTGAAGTTCTTGGCATGACCTGCGAACAGGCGTTAGATTTCTTTAGTGCTCAACCACAGATAGCTAGGAAGCTTCAGACTTTAGTTGACGTCGGTCTTGGCTACATTGCACTGGGTCAGCCAGCAACGACGCTTAGCGGCGGTGAAGCTCAGCGTGTTAAGTTAGCCACCGAGCTTAGTCGTCGACCAACCGGCCGAACGCTTTATATTTTGGACGAGCCAACTACCGGGTTACATATCCATGACGTTAAAAAACTTCTCGAAGTTCTCCATGCTTTAGTAGATGCCGGCAATAGTATGGTGATTATCGAACATAATCTTGATGTCATAAAATCAGCCGACCATATTATTGATATGGGCCCGGAAGGCGGCAGCGCTGGCGGTCAAATAGTTGCAACAGGTACGCCTGAAGTAGTTGCCAAAAACGACAAGTCATACACCGGGCAATATCTAAAGGAGATGTTGAATCAATGACAAAAAAGGGTAACTGGGAGGCTTTAATGGCCATGCCAAAAATAATGCATGATGGTCTTGCGGCCGACTATACGGTAATTGATGAAATTCATAGACGACTTCAAAAACACCCAGAACGTAATCCGCTGCGCGTTTCGGCGTTTACGGAACTTGTCGAACTAGCGATTTTAGCATGGGGCGAAGATTCTTCTATTGGCGATAATCCATATGAATACCTTGAAAACCTTTTTGATCTTAATCCAGAAACTAGACAAAAACTAGTAAGGCGAGGATACCTACTAGACGTCGAGGTCGCGATTAAGCCCGATACGACGGACGAATCGGCGGAAGCGTCGGTTGAACCCTTTAGCCATTCGTAGTCGTGTTTTTGGGTCTTTAAGCAGATGAAAGATCGCTGGGGTAGAACTTAAAATTACTGCTGCAAGCATTACCGGCAGTAGATATTTTTCGATGTTAGATATGCGACTTCCAAGCCAAAAGCCAAGTAGCGTAATGCCTGCGCCCCAGGAAATTCCCCCAACGATATTATAAATAAAGAAATTGCGTCTGGTCATCTTGGCGGCGCCGGCAACAATTGGTGCGAAGGTGCGGACAATGGGCGTAAAACGGGCTAAGATTATGGTTTTGCCGCCATGCTTTTCATAAAACTTTTCAGCTCTAACTAGATATTCTTGGCGAAAGATAATTCCGTCAGGTTTTCGAAATATTCTTGGTCCTAGTCGTCGCCCAAAACTGTACCCGACATTGTCGCCGATTATTGCCGCGAGAATAACAGCAAATAATAACCAACCTAAGGGTAGTTCACCTTGGGCTGCAAAAAACCCAGCCGTAAATAATAGGGTATCACCAGGCAGAAAAAACCCAATTAAAAGGCCTGATTCGGCAAAGACTATAGCGGCAATTAATAATATTCCACCACTCTGGATCAAGTGTTCGGGTGAGAGTACGCTTGCTAGATACTGCATAAGAATAGTTTAACACTACAAATACTTGACAAGACTTAACATAAGTGGTATGATGATAAACGCTAGGTATAGAAATATGCTTGGCGCACATTAATATCGTACAAAGTTTAGGGGAACACGGGTTCCTCTCTTGGCTGCAAGGCCGAGTCCGACTGATGGTTTTGAAAACAAATCACCTGGTTGCTGGCTCGCCAGCAGAAAAGAGAAGCAAATGAAGACGACAACGACCATCAAAAAAACGACTGTCGAATCGTATCGTGCACTCATGATCCGTTCATTGTGCATGACGATCATCTTGTTGCCGACCGGAGCAGTATTGTTCTGGTGGGGCCTCAAGGTTTTCGACCGTCAGCTCGATGATGCAGCCAAGACCAATGCGATTGATCCGGGAACCGGCTTTATCGGTTTCATGATGTGGGTCGTTGGCCTGGCGTGTCTGACGCTGGCATGGTTCAAGTACTACGACTTCAAGACCTTCCGGTCGAAGTACAACAAGCTGGTCGGCCGGGAGTTGTCCGCGTGACACTCCCGGCTTCGGCCGCTTCCCGTGTTCCTCATTTCCTAAACTGTGTATGATAGCTAATGTGAACGAAACACTTTCTAACAAACTAAAAAACCTCCCAAATACCCCGGGGGTTTATTTTCATAAGGATAAAAATGGCAAAATTATATACATCGGCAAAGCGGCGCGGCTAAAAACCCGCGTGCGACAGTATTTTCAGAAGTCGCGTCTGCGTGACCCAAAAACCGATGCCTTAGTTGCTGAGATTGCTGATGTTGATTGGATAGAAGTCGAAACAGAACTAGATGCTTTGTTTTTAGAAGCCGAGCAAGTGAGGCGTTATTTACCGCAGTATAATATTCTGCTGCGCGACGACAAATCACTTAGCTATATTCGGATTGATATTGATGCGCCACACCCAACCGTTAGTTTGGTGCATCGTCCACTTGACGACAAGGCTGAGTATTTCGGACCGTATTTTTCGGCATTTACGGTCAAGAAAGCCTTAAAAATGTTACGTCGGGTTTTTCCTTTTGATTGGCAAAAACCGGCCAAAGGAACGAAACGCGCAAGTCTTGATTATCACATTGGCTTAAGCCCTGGTCTTGAACAAGGTCAGACTAGCTTGAATGACTACCGTGCCAATTTGCGTAAGTTAATGCGTTACTTAAAAGGTGGTCGTAAAAAAATTGTTGAAGAATTAGAAAAAAATATGAAAGCTGCTGCCAAGCAAAAAAACTTTGAAGCGGCGGCGATTTATCGCAACCAACTTCGGGCTTTAAAAAGCCTGAATCATCAAATCGTCTTTTCGGACCGCGAATTCATGGATCTAAGTAAAGACGCTGGGCTTTTTGAACTAACCGAACTACTAGGCCTAAAAACAGTGCCTCGGCGCATAGAGGGCTTTGATATATCACATATGTCCGGTTCGGAGGTGGTCGCTAGCATGGTGGTGTTTAGTAACGGCATTCCGGATAAGACGGCATATCGAAAGTTTAAAATGCGTACCCAATCTAATGATGACTTTGAACACATGCATGAGGTTATTAGTCGCCGGTTTAGTGAAAAAAACATTAAACAGTGGGGGTTGCCGCAATTGCTATTAATTGACGGCGGAAAAGGTCAACTTAATGCTGCCGCAACTGCTTTAAATGAAAATCAAACATTACTGCCAACAATTGGCTTGGCAAAACAGTCCGAACAAATAGTAATCGCCAAGAGTTTAGTAACGGTTTGTTTGAACCAAGAGTATGCCAAGAAGATACGGGCAACGGTTCAAGAAACTGATGATTTTTATTTAATCAATGTGCCGCATGATAGCCATCTAATTAAGCTCCTTCAACGTATTCGTGACGAGTCGCATCGGTTTGCCGTTAGTTATCATAGTGTTTTGAAGGTTAACCGTCAGACGACCAGTTTGCTTGAAGGTGTTCCCGGCGTAGGCGTGGCAACAAAAAAGAAGCTACTTAAAACTTTTGGAAGTTTACGTGGGGTGCAAAACGCAAGCGAGGAAGAAATTGCCAAATTATTAGGCCATAAAAAAGCAGCAACCATAAAACAGTATATGCGGGCAGGTGATAAGCTTAAATAATATGGACAAAAAAGTAATTTATATTGGCGCGTCGATATTTGGAGCTTTAGGTTCGTACTTGGGAAGTTTAATAGACGGCGGAAACCTACTGGGCATTTGGAGTATCCTGGGTGGCTTGGTTGGTGGGATGCTTGGCATTTATCTAGCCTTTAAATTCCAACAATAACCTGGGCGTGGGGTTTAGTGGTAAGAGGTGGTATAATCTATTTAAGATATGCGTAAGCAAGTTTTTAACCTACTTTTGCGTTGGGGAATCAACAGTCTCGGACTATGGATTGCAGCGAGTCTAATTGGATCCGTTAGCTTTGATCAAGAAAGTTTAAGTGTTATTTTGTGGTCGGGGCTGCTGCTGGCTATAATCAATGCTTTTATTAAACCGGTAGTAGTAATTTTATCTTTACCTGCAATCGTTTTAACGCTTGGACTGTTCGTCGTGGTCGTTAATGGTCTAATGGTGTCATTGCTCAGCAAATTTTATGGTCAATTAAATATTGAATCGTTTGGAGCAGCAATCGTTACTGGTCTTGTTATTGGCCTGGTAAACTTTTTAGTAACTAAAATAGTAGAGCCGAGGGAGATATAAAATATGAATTCATTTTTTGATTATGCAATTGTTGTTAGCGCTGCATTGGTTGCGCTCTTGATATTAATACAAACTCGCGGTGCTTCATTGGGCGCAGGTTTTGGTAGCGGCGGGGAAGTTAATACTGTTCGTCGCGGAGCTGAAAAATCTCTTCATCAGATCACCATTGTGATGGTCGTGGTGTTTGCACTAAGCCTAATCTTTAGTGTTCTTGATTAATTCATAAACAGGGGTGGCCGAGTAAAATGTTTGAGCGACCAGATACGAAAAAATTAAAGCGACGCTTCAGGAAGCGACGAAAGCAAGTTGGTGAACTAACCGATCAGGCTGGTCGTCAACTTGATAAGCACGTACTGGATCATATTGATGGCTTTAGTGATTCAACAGCCTGGCGATTTGTGGTTTCATGGCTTCTTCTTTTGATTGTGCTGCTAGGTGGCGTTGCCATACAAGCTAGAGTACTTGGCCGCTATTATCTTGGACCGCATCCTGTTGCTGGCGGAGAATACGTTGAAGGAATTGAGGGGTTGTTTAGTAATGCCAGTCCGATTTTTGCTACATCGAGTGTTGATACTTCCGTATCAAAACTTATATTTAGCGGATTATTACGCTATAACGAAAACGGTGTTTTGGTAGGCGATCTTGCCGAAAGTTGGTCGACAGATGCAAGCGGCATGGTATATACCATTAAGCTTCGTCCTAATATGCATTGGCATGACGGCGTAAATGTTACCTCGGCTGACGTTGTTTACACTATCCAGGCGATTCAAAATCCCGACACACACTCACCGTATAACCTAAGTTGGCAGGGTGTTAATGTTACTGCGCCGGACGATCGAACCGTTGTTATGACCCTACCCAACCCTTTGGCGTCGTTCAACACCAATCTAACTATCGGTATAGTCCCAAAGCATCGTTTGTCTAGCGTTCCTTACGCCCAACTTCGGAGTGATGAATTTAATACTCGAATACCGGTAGGTAGCGGACCTTTTGTGCTGGAGGGTATATATAGTCAAGAAACCGGCAAAAAGGTTGAACACCAAAGAATTACTTTTTCGGCAGATGATAATTATCACCTAGGCGAACCAAAACTTAGTCGATACGTAATTGAAACTTATCCAGCACAATCGGAAATAATTAACGCCTTAAAGGGCGGCAAGATAAATGCTGCTGCGTTATCATCGCTCGATGATGTTTCGCAGTCAGACATTCTAAAGTTTAATCAATTCAATGTTCCTTTAATGAGCGGAGTTTATCTTTTCTTTAATAACTCTCGTACTTTATTAAACGACAAAACAATTCGTAATGCCTTAATACGCAGTGTTGATACTTCAGAACTTCGAGCGCAACTAAACTATCCAACTATCGATGTTTCAGGGCCAATACTTCGGGCTCACTTTGCTTTTGACTCAGCGCATGTTCAAACAAAAACAAATATCACTGAAGCCGCAAACTTATTCGACAAAGCCGGTTGGACAAAGGCTGAGGGTACATTTGTTAGACAAAAAGACGGGAAGGCTTTAGAGTTTTCGCTACTTACTGAAGATCAGGGAGATTATGCGAGACTCGCCGATTCACTGCAGCGACAGTTGGCAGAAATTGGCGTTAAACTAACGGTTAACATAAAGTCCGGCCAGGAGTTTAGACAAGCGCTACTGGCGCATGATTACGATTCGCTACTTTATGGAATTACAATTGGTTCTGACCCAGATGTTTTTCCTTATTGGCACTCAACACAAGCTGTTTCTGATAGATTTAATTTGTCCGAGTATAAATCAAGCTCAGCTGATGAAGCACTTGGATCGGCAAGAAGCCGACAAGATCAAACCGTGCGTACTGCGAAGTATCGAACTTTTTCTGATATTTGGCGAGACGATGTTCCAGCCGTCGGAATTTATCAACCTCGACTGCTCTTTGTCTCAAATGGTCAATTGTATAATTTTGACATAAAACGCGTGGCCTCATCCACAGACCGTTATGCCAACGTGCACCAATGGATGTATCTAACCGAGGACGCTCTCCTGACCGAAAGGTAGTTGCTTCCTGTGATATGCTAATGCTAAGAATTAAAGGTAAAAAACAAATATAGATGAATAAGGTAGCCGACTACTTAAAAGAAAATTTGCGCGGTGAAGTATCTACGGATATGTTAAAGCGTCAGTATTTTTCCGGTGACGCAAGCGCCTTAAAGCAATTACCACAAATAATTGTTGCGCCTTATGACGAGCAAGATATTCGAAAAGTCTTGTATTTTTCTTGGCAGCTTGCAGAACGTGGTAGGGTTTTGCCAATAGTTGCTCGTGGCGCAGGAACTGATATGAGCGGAGCAGCAATTGGTCAATCCATCGTCCTTAATATGCAACCGCACCTAAACAAAATACTTGAGTTTAATGACAAACAGGGCATAGTTGCTGTCGAACCAGGTGTGAATTTTGGTAAGCTCCATCATACTTTAACTTTCTCTCATGGGTGTTATATTCCCGCCTATCCAACTTCGTTAGCTTTCTCAACGATCGGTGGGGCAATTGCTAATAATTCCGGAGGCGTACGAAGTTTACAAAATGGTCCGATGATTAATTTTGTTAGATCTCTAAAAGTAGTTTTAGCTAACGGCGAT
Source organism: uncultured Candidatus Saccharibacteria bacterium (assembly GCA_964554485.1). Lineage (GTDB taxonomy): Bacteria > Patescibacteriota > Saccharimonadia > Saccharimonadales > JAGQMS01 > JBBQBM01. Next base: position 21,796 of record CAZKOX010000010.1, read on the forward strand.
ATCATTGAGACGAAACGAATTACAAAAAAGGAAGCATCAAAGAAGATGGGGCTAACGTCTTTTGAGGGTGAGATTTATCGGGCGGTTGATGCTTTGATAAATGATAATTCAGAAGCTATAAACAACATGATAGTTCTTGGTAGAGGCGGTATTGGCTACAATCTAAAAAATGTTCGTGCCGACAATGGTTCTGTTGACCTGACGCCGTTATTTGTTGGCTCACAAGGTACGCTTGGAGTTGTTGTTGAGGCAGAGATCGCAACTAGTAAATATCAGCCTGGCTCTAGATCGTTAATGTTTATACTTCGTGATCGTGCTGCATTGGGCGAGCTTGTAAAGGAGTTGAAGAAGAATGATTGCCTCAGTATCGATTACTTCGATCCATCAATACTAATGTTGGCTCGTCAAGATCATCCGGGTCTATTTGTGAAAGAGTTTGGCGATGACTTACATGCTGGCGTGCTCCTTGCAGAGTTTCCTTATAAATCAAATCGATCGCATAACAGACTATCGCGAAAGCTAGAAAATAAGTTAGTAGAAATAGGAGTTAGTGTTGTAGAACAGGAAGATGAAGATTTAGAGTATGTAGCCGAAAGATTAAGAAATCTGCCGCATGATATCTTAACTCAACGGTTTGGTTCGACCAGGTTGGTTCCTGGAATTGACGACGCCACAATGTCGACTGACTCAATAAATGATTTTTTGATCGCAGCAGAGAGTTTGTTCAAGCGTCTTGCGATGCAGGTGGTTGTGCATGTCCGGGCAGGTGACGGCTACATACACGCCTATCCGTTAATTGACTTAAACCAGCTTGGTGATCGACAAAAATTACTTAGACTGCAGCAGGAATACTATAAATTGGTTCTTGAGTTTGGAGGTTCGGTAGTAGGAGAACATTGCGCAGGTCGAATTCGTGGAGTATATGCGAAAGATCAACTTGGTGATGTTTTGTATGGTGCCATGCATCGAATAAAACAAATCTTTGATCCATACGGAATACTAAACCCCGGCGTAAAGATCGATGTCGATCAAAAAGCGACGCTCGGTATCTTAAGTACCGATTTTGAGATCCCGCAGCTTTATCAAAACTAGTGCTTATTCTTCGTTCGGCTGATCTTCTTGGTGGGCTACAGTAGTATGATGATAAATTTCCCAACTTGAAACAAAGCTTAATCCAACATGGGCGGCAATTGGAATAACAGGGTTTAGATTGACGTCACCAAGTAGAAGTGAGGCGTTGGTGAATGTAACTCCCGAAACCAACATATCCCAGAATGTATGACTACGTAGAGAATGGGCGCGCTCATGGGTGTGTTTGTGGGCGTCCTTTTTTAAGACCGTGTTTAAAACCAATGATCCAGTCGCAACGATAAATCCTAGAATATGGTTAGGTGAATAGTCCCAGCCGCTTTCTACGGCGATTTCGATTCCAGCACCGATTAGCGAAAAGGCACCAAGTTTTTTGGCGCTCCGAAGGGCAAACTTACGAGCTTCGACGTCGCTGGAAGCGTTTATTTCTTTTTCGTGATCGCCATGAACACTAGCGTCGCCTACATCATGCCCAGCTTCGCTGGCGAGCACTGGATCTCGGGCAATTATCCCGCTAACAAACTTAATAGCCGCCGTGGCAACATTAGCGATCCGATTCTTTCGTGCGCTACCTGCCGCTTTTTCAAGTTCACTTGCGTGATCGTGTGTTTCCATAGATGTTGTATTATCTCAGGATAGTGTAGTCTAAACAAAAGCGTCGCAGGTGCTTCTTGTCCAAAAACAGGGGTTAAAGTATAATCGCTGGAGCGTCCATTATAATGGGGGCGAGTGGTGGAACGGTAGACACGCTTGTCTGAGGGGCAAGTGCCGCAAGGTGTGGAGGTTCAAATCCTCTCTCGCCCACCAATAAAATTTATCATGGGTGATTAGCTCAGTTGGCTAGAGCACCTCGTTTACACCGAGGGGGTCGGGGGTTCGAATCCCTCATCACCCACCA
>CAZKOX010000011.1:0-22309 GCA_964554485.1 uncultured Candidatus Saccharibacteria bacterium
ACTGTATGTGCAATGATGTCTAAGGACAATGCCGAAAAAGCAGTAGCAGCCGGCGCAAAAAAAGCTTACTAAGCTTCTGCGGGTAAAGAAATCAAAGAATACAGCACTCACTTGCTACTATTTCGCATAACTTACGCCTGCGTATCGCACCAAGAAAAATACCATCCAACCGGGTGGTTTTTTTCTGGGTTAGGAAGTAGTCTATATAACATATTGAAATAGATGAGGCATATATGGGCATAATTAGCTGGGAGCCGGACGTTGAATATTATGAGATAGACGAAGCGCCAAACCCGATTGTGGTCGCGCAACCTTATATTGAGCTACCTTTTAGTCAGTTGGCCATACAAGATAGCATAGTAAGATACTCTTCGACAGAAAGAAGATCGGTCAGTATGCGAGTTCTTGGGTTTTCTGCGACCAATCCGATCGTACAGGCTGTTATTAGTCTATCCGGTGGATCTGAGAAAGTTCGAAAAGGTGAATTAGTTGGTTGTCGGCATCCGGATGATCTGGATATTGTTCAGGGTGTCTTAAGAACCTACCATGTACCCGTGCTTCGTGAGATTGGCAGAACCTCTGGAGTGGGGTTATTGCCAATGCCGACCAAAAAGTTGCGCGTAACTCTACCATCAAGAAAATTGCGCTGATTTGCAGAGTGAACCACGACCTGGCATATGAGCGCACCCATGAAACATTATGAGATTGTTATTATAGATTTGTAGTAAAAGCATAAGCAATTTATAATCTCTTAATGATTAAAAAACAAAACGGGTTTGCTCACATTGCTCTTATACTAGCGGTTCTAATAGTGTTCGCAGTCGGAGGTGCAGGCTACTATGTTTTTTCTAGAAACTCAGATAAATCTGGCGGCACAGAATCTACAAAAGACGAAGAATCCACTAGTTCTGGTCCTAAGATAAAGCATCTTGGAGTAAATCTTGACTATTACGACCCGGCGACCAATAAAGCTGGCGACTTTGAATTTACTAAAGAACATTTTGACGCTGGTTTTCAGCTATTGTTTATGGACTATGGTTTTGTCGTTCCGGCAAATTCTGTAGGCCCTGAAAAAAGTAATCCTCAGCCAACATTTATACTTCCGCTAGGCAGTAAGGTTTATTCATTAGTAGACGGCGAAGTATATGACGTACCGAAGCTCTACAGCGACGACTATAGCGTGATGGTGCAGGCTGAGGGCAGTGATTTGATATTTGAAACTGAGCACGTCATTAATGTAAAGGTCGCTAAGGGCGATAAGGTAAAAGCCGGTCAAGAGATTGCTGAGGTTAGCGATTATGATTCTCATGGCTGGGCGGGTCTTGGTCTGGTAGAGATAGGTATATTAAAAGGCGGGAACCCGCCGTCGCATGTTTGTCCGTTTGACTATCTAGATGAATCTATTAAAGACGAAACAATCAAGAAGATAAACGCACTCAAGAAATCTTGGGAAGAATATCGTGGCGACACAAGTTTGTACGACGAGGCTAGCGAAGTAACTCCTGGCTGCCTAACCGCAGAACCAATAGAAGGCTAGTGTACTTAACTGCATAAGTCACGACCAAAAAACTACAAAAATAAGAAACATAACAGATTAAGAAATTCTGGAGGCGCCTACCGGGTTCGAACCGGTGTGTCAGCTTTTGCAGAGCTGTGCCTAACCACTCGGCCAAGGCGCCACTTATGTGAATTCTGTTGCTCTGCAGTTACTATTCTATGACAGTTTGCGCATAATATTCTGCATTTTTGTACTTCTTCCATAATTACGTCCCAAGCCCATCCGTTATTTAACCCCCTTGATATGCTAAATTTCTTTTTACTCGGTTCAATATGATCAAAATCTAGAACCCTAATATCACTTATGCCGCAACTTTCACAAGATTTATCAGCTAAATAAGCTGCCATTTTTTCATGTCGATCCTTTTTTTGAACTGCTTTTCGTACTCTTGCACGGGTTCTATATGAATCGCCATATTTTGCATAATGCTCAGCCATAAAGCTTTCTCGCTTTTCCTTATAACAATCTTTGCATTGGGAATGAAGTCTATTGGCTTGTCTGTCTCTAAAATAATAACCTGACAGTGGTTTTACTAAACTACATACAGTGCAACGCTTTTCCATATTTAGATTGTAACATGAGTTTTGCAGTTCGTTCACCAAACTAATGATATCTTGTATAATAGTTTAGTTGATCTTGGGCGAGTGGCGGAATTGGTATACGCGAGGGACTTAAAATCCCTTGACCAAAAGTCTTGTGGGTTCAAGTCCCACCTCGCCCACCACATTAAAACGTCTTCCGAACGGAAGTCGTTTTAATTTCTAAGGTGGTATAATAAAGGTACAAATAAGGGGGTTTTAAATGACTGTTTTATTTATCATATTAGGCATAGTTGTTTTTGCCGCTTTCTGGCTAGTGCTTTTATATAACGGTTTGATTCGAAGTAAATTACGAGTCGATGAGGCTTGGAGCGATATTACTGTTCAGCTAAAACGTCGAGTAGATCTCATTCCGAATCTAGTTGAAACTGTAAAAGGTTACGCTAAACATGAAAAAGGTGTTTTTGAAGAAGTTACTAAAGCCCGTTCAGCAATGATGGGAGCAAAAACTGTCGACGAAACCGCCAAGGCCGATAACATGATGCAGGGTGCATTAAAAAGCCTTTTTGCAGTCGCCGAGGCTTATCCTGACTTAAAAGCCAATGACAACTTCAAGCACCTGCAAGAAGAATTGGTCGACACTGAAGACAAAGTCCAGGCATCAAGACGCTTTTACAATGCTAACGTTCGTGACTTTAATGCCAAGATTTTGGTCTTCCCAAATACCTTGTTTGTTGGCATGCTTGGGTTTAAATCTCGAGAATTCTTTGAAGTTGAAGATCGTGCCGCTATTGAAGAACCGGTTAGCGTAAAGTTCTAAGAATTGTATGTCTGAGCAACTTGCTGTTGGCGAAAAACTTACATTCGCTCCATTTGATGAATTGGTCGCGGCACTTAAGGACCGCGGCTTTGTTGACGTAACAGTCATGAGACATTGGCACTATCGGGTTGGACTTGTTGAAACGAGCCAGTTGCCGATAATTTCCGTAGGTAGCTTACAAAAAAGAGACGGAGAAGATGTTGTACTCCCGATGTATGAATATTCAGTTAATGAGGATGGGTCAGATCTGCTAGTAGAAAAAACATTTGGAACGCCTGAGAATTATTGTCCTCTCGAATATAAAGATGCAGTGCAATTGTTTAGGGGAGTTTCATACACAGGAAGATTTATAGTAAACGGAGTGGTGTAATGTACGGGGCGGTTACTGCAAACAAGAGAAAAACTGCATTAATAATGACGGTTTTTTTTGCATTTGTAGGCGGCTTAGCTTTATTGATTGGTGGTATGTACGAAGATTATTCGATTACTTTAATGGTTCTAGTTTTTGCTATTTTTTATGCGCTATGGGGATATTTTGGCTCAGCAAAATTGGCGCTGGTTATGAACGGAGCTCACCAAATAGTTAAAAAAGATAATCCAAGACTTTGGCGAACAGTAGAGAATTTATGTATTACAACTGGGCTGCCAATGCCGAAGGTTTACATTATTGACGATAAAGGACTAAATGCTTTTGCGACTGGCCGCGACCCCGACCATTCTAGTGTCGCCGTAACTTCCGGTCTACTGGACGCGCTTAGTGATTCCGAGCTTGAAGGCGTGTTAGCTCACGAGCTTGGACATATTAAAAATTATGACATTCGGGTAAGTATGGTGGCCTTTGCTCTAGTGACGGTAGTTAGTTTGCTGTGCGATTTTTTTCTACGAATGAGCTTTTGGGGAGGTGGCGATAAAGATGATAATAGTCCTGCGGGAAATTATTTAGCGGTTCTTGGAATCGTGGCTTTGATACTATCGCCAATCGTAGCTAGTCTTCTTCAGCTGGCAATTAGTCGAAAGCGTGAATATCTTGCCGATGCGACCGGCGCATTAACGACACGTTATCCAGAAGGACTGGCTAGCGCTTTAGAAAAAATTAAACTTCACGGTTCAAGTTTGAGTCGTCAAAATACATCTACCGCACATTTGTTTATCGCTAACCCTCTGAGGAGTAAATCGATCGCTAGTTTGTTTAGTACTCATCCTCCAATCGAAGATCGTATTAGAATATTAAAAGCCATGGATAAGAAAGTATGAAAAAACTAAAACTAAAAAGATCAAAACCAATTCAAAAACGCAGAACGGTAGGAGGGGTAAGAAAGAAACAATTGCCGAAGTACCAGAGCTTTAAGTTACAGAAAAAAATAAAGATAAAAAACTATAAGCCACTTCCGTCTGCTTGGAGTCTTTGGAGAAGTTCGCTGGCCTTATTTTGGAAAAACAAGCGAACGATTAGTCAATTTTTAATGGTTTATGTAATTTTATATATAATTTTTGTCCGCGGTTTAAGTGGCGGTATCAATTTAAGTGAGATACGAGACGCCTTAAGAGAGGAAGGCTCGACAACAGGATTATTGACGGGCGCGACTCTTTTTGGTGTTTTGGTTTCTAATATCGGAACAACAACCAGTGAAACAGCTTCATTCTATCAAGGAACACTTTTGATAATAGGATCGCTCGCTTTTATTTGGTTACTTAGGCAGTTATCTGGCGCGAAGTCTGTAAAACTTAGAATTCGTGATGCTTTTTATCGGGGGATGCAACCACTCATTCCTTTTATTCTTGTTTTACTAGTTATAGCATTGGAGTTTGTACCGCTAAGCATTGGAGGATTTATCTTAAACATTGTTCTTGCTAATAGTCTTGCAGGTGGTGGCGAGCTGTTTGGAATATATATAATCTGCATGCTTCTGGCGATTCTGTCACTTTATCTTGTTAGCGGGTCGGTTGCGGCGCTATATATCGTAACTTTGCCAGATATGGAACCGGTTCGGGCAATCCGTGCTTCGCATCAAGTACTGATGATGCATCGCTGGTCGGTAATTCGCAAACTAGTTTTACTGATGATGTTTTTATTGATTGTCGGGATGTTGATTTTTACGCCTCTGCTTCTTGTTATTCCTTCGTCTTGGATTTGGATAAATGAATATATATTTTTGGCTGGCGGCTTAGCTGGTTTCGCCATTTTTCATATTTATATGTATAACTTATATAAAAGCTTATTATGAATTCCCGTATCGAAGAACTAAAAAAGCTCATCAACAAATATTCGTATGAATATCATTCACTCGATAAGCCATCGGTTAGCGATGCTGTATATGATGGTTTGTTTGCTGAGCTTAAACAGCTGGAAGCTAAAAACCCAGAACTAATTACTCCTGATAGTCCGACTCAACGTGTCGGCAGTGAACTACTAGATTCGTTTGTAAAAGTTCAGCACTCAAGTCGGATGCTTAGTTTGAACGATGTCTTTGACAAAGAAGAGGTGCAGGCTTGGGTGAAGCGCATTGACAAACTTTTGCCTGGTCGAAGACACGAATATTTTGCAGACATTAAGATGGACGGCTTGGCTTGTGCGTTGGTTTATCAAGACGGGGTTCTCAAACAAGCAATAACTCGCGGTGATAGTTTTGTGGGTGAGGACGTAACCGCCAACGTAAGAACAATCTCTAGTGTTCCACTTAAGCTTTATGCATCAGGCGACGAAAAATCGGAGAGTCTTCTAAAAGGTCGAACTGAAGTTCGGGGCGAAATAATAATCTACAAAAAAGACTTTGAAAAATTAAATAAAGAAAGAGAATCTGAAGGTCTACCAGAATATGCTAACCCACGCAATCTTGCAGCAGGTACTATTCGACAGCTTGATTCAAAATTGGTTGCGGCCAGGCCGTTACGTTTTCGAGCGTATGATTTGATAAGAAATGATGAGGACGAAATACCAACACACCTTGATGCTTACAGGCTGCTACGATCGATAGGAGTCATGGCCAATGAACAAGCAACTGTTTTTGATTCTTTAGCTGGCGTAATGGAATTTGTCGAACAGTGGGACGAAAAACGTCAGGAGCTACCTTTTATGACGGACGGGTTAGTTATAAAAGTAAATAACAGAAAGTTGTATAAAGAGCTTGGAGTAGTTGGAAAGCATCCACGAGGCGCGGTGGCTTATAAATATGCAGCAGAAGAAGCTACAACGGTTCTTAAAGATATTGTTATTAGTATTGGGCGAACTGGTGCAGCGACGCCGGTTGGGGTTTTTGACCCAGTTTCGATCGCCGGCACAACCGTGCAGCACGCTAGTTTGCACAATGCCGACGAAATCGCTCGTAAAGACATTCGAGTTGGCGACACGGTCGTTATTTATAAAGCCGGTGATATTATTCCGCAAGTTGAAAGGGTGATTCTTGATCTTCGACCAAAAACTGCTGCTAAATTTGAATACGAAAAAGAGCTAGCTCGACAGTATCCTGAACTTCAATTCGAACGACCGGAAGGCGAGGCCGTTTATCGAGTTAAAGGCGTCACTGGTCCGATCTTGCTAAAAAAAGGTTTGGAACATTTTGCTTCAAAGGGCGCACTAGACATTGATGGCATGGGTGAGAAAAACGTGGCAGCGCTAGTTGACGCCAAGCTTGTGTATGATCTGGCAGATATTTATAAGCTAACCAAAGACCAAATCTTAAGTCTTGAGCGATTTGCTGACCTTTCAGCAGAGAACTTAGTTTGTGCCATTGCTGATAAAAAAATAGTACCGCTTGCACGCTTTATTTATGGTCTTGGCATACGACATGTTGGCGAACAAACCTCGATTGATTTGGCGGAGCGATTTAAAACACTTAACATGTTAAGTGTTGCGACGTTAGATGAATTAAGAGATGTGAATGGAGTTGGAGAAATCGTGGCTGAATCGATTCTGGCATGGTTTGCAGATACGGATAATGAAAAGTTGTTGAAAAAATTTGAGGATCTTGGTGTTAAGCAGACATTTAAGTCAGCCGCCAAAGGCAAACTTGGTGGTAAAAGTTTTGTAATAACTGGGACGCTAGAACACATGAGCCGCGATCTTGCCGCCGACAAAATACGTGCTTTGGGTGGTACTTTTCAAACATCTGTAGCCAAGGGAACAACCTACTTAGTAATGGGTCAAAAAGCCGGCCAAAGCAAAGCCGAAAAAGCTCGCGCACTTGGTACGGAAGTCATCGACGAAAAAAAACTACTAAAGATTTTATCGTAGTTGACTTTTTACAAGCATAAGCGTGTAATATAACCAAGCTTCGGGCGAACCGGCTCAATGCGAAGTCAAACAAAAACGTTTTTATCAAAAACAAAAAGACCCTTTGAGCCAGGGTGGGCGCGCCCGAGGCTTTTTTTATCTCTGATATTTGCTAGAATTACATCTGTTCCGGGGCCTTCGTATAATGGCTAATATGCATCCATGGCATGGATGAAATGGGAGTTCGATTCTCCCAGGCTCCACCACGTATCACCTTCTTTCTACGACAGACTCTGATGATATACTCTTATGGTATGAATAGTACGAAAAAAGACTTAGTCTTAATTTGTGGTGCACGCTCAACCGAGCATGAAGTTTCACTGGCCTCAGCTTTTAATATTGCAAAAGCCGTTAATAAAGATAAATACAATTTATTTGTTGTTGGTATAGATAAATCCGGGGTTTGGCGCCAGTATGATGCTGATAATTTTGTGGACAATCCCACGGATTTTAAAAGGATTAAACTTGGACAGCCGATATCCGGGCGCTTAGCGGTTACTCAGAGTTCCGATGAGTTCTATGATGTTGAAGACAACGGCCGAGTAGTTTTTAGGGCCGATGTTATCTTTCCGGCAGTGCTGGGAAACTATGCCGAAGATGGCACAATTCAAGGGCTGCTTCGTATGATGGATGTGCCATTTACGACACCTGATGTTTTGGCTTCAGCGGTTGGCATGGACAAAGAAGTAACAAAGAGACTGCTTACGCAAGCTGGAATTAAGAACGCTAAGTTTGTGCTTGTTCGAAAGAATCTACCATGGCCAAATTATGAAGAAATAAAAGAGCAGCTTGGAGATGTGCTTTTCGTTAAGGCTTCTAATAACGGGTCGTCGGTCGGGGTTTATAAAGTATCTGATGCAGAGAGCTTTACTGAAGCTCTTGAAAAAGCTTTTCGATATGACGTTAAAGTATTAGTTGAAGAAGCAATTAAGGGACGCGAGCTAGAGATTAGTGTCATGGGACCGATTGGTAGCGCCAAAGCTTCAAGTGCTGCCGGTGAAATAATCCCCAAAAAAGCCGGTGAATTTTATTCATATGACACGAAATATGTACATTCCGATAATGCAGATTTGGTTGCTCCTGCAAAGTTAGACCCGCAAGAACTTGAGTTGCTCCAAGAAACGGCAATTAAGGCGTGTGAGGCGATAGAATGCGAAGGATTTGCAAGAGTTGACTTCTTTATTAAAGAAAATGGCGAAGCCTACGTTAATGAAATAAACACTATGCCTGGGTTTACGAATATAAGTATGTTTCCGAGATTATGGGCAGAAAGTGGCGTTTCGTATCCAGAGTTGGTTGACGGACTAATTGAACTTGCGTTCGAGCGGTACAACTATAGAATTAAGCCGTTAATTACTGACGCCGATGAAGTCTTAAGAATGGAAAATGAAGGGTAAACATTAAGTGTCGGCGATAGAAGAAAAAAGCGGCTTGTATAAAATATTCAATAAACTGTTTTATAAACTTGCACGTAGCTATTTGCGGATAAAAAAACCGTACTTAATTGTTACGGCTGGAAGTGTTGGAAAAACAAGTGCCAAGATGTTTGCTGGTCAATTACTACAAACCGAAAAAAAAGTTAGGTATATGAGCGATAGCTACAATAGTGGACTTGGTCTTTACCTGTCGGTCTTTAACATAAAAGTTCCGACAATTATTGTTAATCCTTTCGCGTGGATATGGCGTGTGGTTGTTGCGCTGGTTAATTTTTTGCTGCCCAAACCCGACTTCATGGTCTTAGAGTATGGAATTAGCGCAGTTGGGGAAATGGATGAAATGCTTGAATTTGCAAAACCGAGTGCCAGTATCTTGACGGCTGTTACGCCTGAACATATGGAGTTTCTAAAAGATATTGATACTGTGGCGCGTGAAGAAACAAAAATTATTTCTGCAACAAAAGAGGTCGCATTTATTAATTCAGACGATGTTGATAATAAATACCTGAGCGACTTAAGCAAAGTATTCTTCTTTGGCAGTAAAAGCGAAAATAAAGCCAAATACAAAATACACAAAATCGACGGGGATGGTGCAACAGTTGATTTTATTGTAGGCGAAACAATATTCGAAAACGTCAAACTAAAAATAATCTCTGAACCATTAATTAGGTTGCTTTGTGGCTCCGCCGCACTTGCTCTTCATGCAGGAGTATCAAAAGAATCAATACAAAGCACCTTAGAAGAAATTGATTCGGTACCTGGAAGGATGCGGCTACTAAATGGAGCAAATAACTCTAGCTTGATTGATGATACAGCTAATTTCAGCCCTTCGGCAGGGATAGGTGCTTTAAGAACATTAAAAGCGTTTAATGCCAAAAGGCGGATCGTAGTCTTTGGCAACATGCACGAACTTGGAGATTATGAAGCTAAAGGCTTTTCAGATGTTGGTGCGGAATTTAAAGATATCAACCAATTTGTATTTGTTGGTCCGCTTGCTCGGAAATACTTTACGCCTATAGCCCTAAAGGCCGGTTTTGAGCTTGATAAAAACTTATTTGAATTTGATGATGCTGTGACTGCCGGTAAGGCAGTGCGGAAAATGTTACAGGCCGGTGACGTAGTGCTTGTAAAAGGGCCGTTTGGTGGTTTTTATTTGGAAGAGTGCACTAAGCAATTATTAAATGAACCTAAAGACTCTACAAAACTAGTACGCCAATCAGACTTCTGGATACGAAAAAAACACAAGCTTTTTAGAGAATTGAACTAAAACTACAAAATTTGTTGTGGATTTGTACGCTACTATTGCTTTTAATTGCCTAAAGCCCAAGAATGTTTCTAATTAAAGTAAATACTAGACTGTGTAATGAAATATTTATAAATGCCAGGTGTTGATTTTGAAATTGATGAAGTAGTAGTTACAGATTACGAGTCAATCGATGCGCCTGTTGGGGTTACTGTTAGGGCTGCAGCAAGGGCAGGTAGTCTAGCCTGTATAGAACAAGATGCCGGTAGTGAAAGCGGTCGTCATAATGGTCATAAGGTAAATGGTGCTGCAAAGGAAATTCTGCGGGTCACGAGTTTTAACGGCGGAAATGCAGAACACAAAGAATATCGAAATGGCATAGAAGATAAAGCCAGCGATCGAGACCCAATTGCACAATATCTAGAAGATATTTCTATATTTCCGCTTCTTAAGGCAGAAGATGAAGTGCGTTTAGCTGGAGTCATCGAAGTCGGCAAAGCAGCTGCTGATATACTTGCAGATAACACACAAAAACTAAGTAAAACTGAGAAGTTAAAACTTCAAGAAGCGATCAGGAATGCCGAAGAAGCTAAAACAGAGTTTATCCAGAGTAATCTCAAACTAGTTGTGTTTTTAGCCAGAAAGATAAAAACTGAAAGACTCCCATTGTTGGATAAAATACAGCTTGGTAATTTAGGGTTAATGCACGCAGTTGATTTGTTTGACGCGCGTAAAGGTTTTAAGTTTTCAACATATGCCGGTTGGTGGATTCGTCAGTACATTTTTCGCGGTATTGCTTATGAAGGTGCAAATATTCCGCTAAAAGCTAGGGTTCTAGATGCAATAAATGCTTTTAATCGAGCGAGCGAGTTGTTTATTCAGGCCCATGGTCGAATAGGAACAACCGATGAAGTAATTGAAGAATTTAGACTAGATCCTAAAAATACAAAAAAAGCCCTACAGCATGTTACGGGTACTCTATCTCTGAACGTGATGATAAATGAAAATAGCAATTCGGAACTTGGCGATATGATTGCGGACGAATTATCGATTAGTCCAGAAGAATTAGTTACAACAGTACACGCTAAGCACGATGCACTAAAAATGCTTGATATCTTAGAGGAAAGAGAGCGGATTGTTATGGAACTAATATATATACGTTCAATGAATACTCGAGAAATAGCCAAGCAACTAAATATTGCTAATAGTTTGGTACAAGCAGTTAAGAATAGGGCTCTGAGTAAGTTAAGACACCCATCGCAGTCCGCTGGAGATAGGTTTGAAAATGAAGAAGACTGGCGCGAAAAAGCATCTTGTCTCGGTATTAATAATATCGACTTATTTTTTCCGTCAAGGGGTGAAGATACTAAATCTGCAAGAGGTGTTTGTTCTGGCTGTAGGGTAGCGGAAGATTGCCTGGGTTATGCTTTGCGGAATAGTGAGAAGAACGGTATTTGGGGTGGAAAAAGTGAAAGAGAAAGACGCGGTTTGCGTCGGGCTCAAGCGCAGTCTTCTCGAAAACCTACTGCAGAGTGAGCTCGGCGGCTTTTAGAATTATCAAAAACACCTTATACTCTAGGGATAAACCATGAAACGTTATAAGCCGTCAGATATTGAGCCGAAGTGGCAGCAAGTTTGGGAAGAGTCAAAAATCTACCAAGCTTCTGAAGATAAAAATAAACCAAAAAAATATATATTGGAGTTTTTTCCGTATCCGAGTGGCTCGTCGATGCATGTTGGTCATGTTCGGAACTATACAATCGGCGACGCCATGAGCCGGTTCGCAAGAATGACAGGACATAATGTTTTACATCCCATGGGTTGGGACGCCTTTGGTTTACCCGCCGAAAACTACGCAATAAAGACTGGCGTTAGTCCGCAAAAAGCCGTTGCTGAAAATGTCGGGCACTTTAAAAAACAACTAATGCAAATGGGTTTTAGCTATGACTGGACGCGAGAAATTAATTCGACCGATCCATCGTATTACAAATGGACACAATGGTTCTTTTTGTTACTTCTAAAAAAAGGCTTAGCTTATCAAAAAGAGAGTTTGCAGTGGTGGTGCGATACAGATAAGACCGTTCTGGCTAACGAACAAGTCGAAGCTGGCAAATGTTGGCGCTGCGGAAATGAAGTAACTAAAAAATCTCTAAAACAGTGGTTTTTTAAGATAACCGATTATACCGATCGCTTGATTGAAGATCTTGAAGACTTGGATTGGAGTGAGTCTATTAAAGCCATGCAGCGAAACTGGATTGGCAGAAGTAAGGGTGCTGAAGTTGATTTTAAACTCGATGGTTCAACTGAAAAGATTACTGTCTTCACGACCAGACCCGACACCTTATTTGGAGCGACATTTATGGTTTTGGCGCCAGAACATTCGCAAGTTAGCAAAATTACGACAACCGAACAAAAAAAAGCAGTCGAAGAATATGTAAAACAATCATCCGCCAAGTCTGACGTTGAACGTCAGGAAACAAACCGCGAGAAAACCGGTGTTTTTACGGGTGCTTACGCTATTAATCCGGTAAACAACGAAAAAGTGCCAATCTGGATAGCTGATTATGTATTGCTTGGCTATGGTACTGGCGCAATTATGGCGGTTCCGGCGCATGATCAACGCGACAATGACTTTGCCAAAAAGTTTAATATAGAAATCAAGGAAGTTGTTAAAGGATCAGAAAAAACAGATATCTATGAAGACGAGGGGGAGTTGGTAAATTCGGGAACTTATGACGGGTTATCTTCAAGCGAGGCACGGGAGAGGATAGTGGCCGACCTAGGCACAAAAAAACTTGCCCAGGAAAAAGTTAATTACAAAATTCGAGATTGGTTGATTAGTCGTCAACGTTATTGGGGCGCTCCAATTCCAATTATTCACTGCGAAAAATGTGGTGTTGTTCCAGTTCCTGAAAATGATCTGCCGGTAGTTTTGCCGGAAGTTAAGAGCTATGAACCGACCGGCGAAGGTACAAGTGTTTTAGCTAGCATCGATGAATGGGTGAATGTAGATTGTCCAAAATGTGGCGGCAAAGCAAAACGTGAAACCGATACTATGGACGGCTTTGCCTGCAGTAGCTGGTATTTCTTGCGCTTTGCTGATCCGAATAATTCTGAAAAACCATTTGATAAAGACAAGGTCGATTTTTGGTTACCGGTTGACACCTATATTGGTGGTGCCGAACACGCTGTTATGCACCTGCTTTATGCCCGAATGTGGACTAAAGTAATGTTCGATGAAGGGTTAATTGATTTTAAAGAACCGTTTTTGAGCCTAAAAAACCAAGGGATGATCGCTGCGCCTGATGGGCGAAAAATGAGCAAGAGTTACGGCAATGTCATCGCACCGGATGATTTAATCGCCGATGGTTATGGAGCCGATTGTATTCGGGTTATGGAACTGTTTATTGGGCCGTGGGATCAAGGCGTGGCGTGGAGTATTGAAGGCATGGGTGGCTGCTATCGCTTTCTTCAGCGAGTCTGGACGCTTGTTCAGGAATATACGGAGAGGAGCTCCGACGAATCTACAGACAACAACAATGAGCTACTAAGTGCGACAAATCGAACAATTAAAAAAGTTACCGAAGACCTTGAAAATATCAGCTTCAACACGGCGGTGGCTGCCATGATGGAGCTGATAAATAACTTATTTAAAGTAAAAGCCGAAGACAAGTACGCATCTAAAGAATGGCGATGGGCGCTTGAATCATTACTGCAAATACTAGCGCCTTTTGCGCCGCATATCACGGAAGAGCTGTGGAGTGATTTGGGGCATACAGAATCAATTCACGTCGTTGAGTGGCCAAAGTGGGATGAAAAATACCTAGTTAGCGACAAGATGACGATTGTTGTTCAGGTTAATGGCAAGGTTCGAGCTGAGCTTGAAGTTAGCTCTGAGGCAAACGAAGAGGATATTAAAGCTGAAGCACTGAAGAATGAAAACGTTCAAAAGTACTTAGCAGGTCGCGAACCTAAAAAACTCATATACGTACCAAGTCGCTTGGTAAGTGTAGTTGTGTAGTGTTTAGGAAATAGGGAACGCACGTTCAAAGAAAGATTTAGTGGCCGAAGCCGTGACCGGTCACGAAGACCGGCCACGGCGACTGCGCATGAGTTGGTAGACATAGACGAGTCCATAGATACCGAACGCCACGAGAAACGAGGTACAACCCCAGATCCCGACTTCGGGAAAGAGCTTGTCGTCGATGTCTTCGGCGGCATTCCGAATATCTGTGAAGACGATGAGCCCAAGGCTCAAGAACGTCATCCAACAGACGTACACCACGATCTTGGTGGGATCGAAATCGGGACCAGAGCCCCTGTTCATTGCTCTCACTTTCCGCTGGGCGAACCAGCATTGTTAATGGCTTCTTGAGCCGGTGGTTATTATTTGTAGACAACCAGATTAACGAGTGGAACGTAGCGTTCCCCTAAACAACACACAAATTGTTAAAAAGCAGTAAAACTACTCTATCATATTATTGTAGCATAAAAAGCAAATACTGTCAATAAATCAGCCTTGATGTTATCTGTTTTTTTGATAAAATAAGAGCAAGCAAAATATTAAGTAAGAGAGGAAGAAGTTAAGATATGGGTAAGCCAAAGAAACAGACCACTGGCCGACGTACCGGAAATCGCCGCAGCCATTTCGTTCAGAAATTGGCAAAGGTTGTTAATGGCCGATCTCCAGTACATGTTCGAACTACTGCTAAGCAGTCGACAAAAGAAAAATCAACTAAATAAAATACACTGCCCCCAAGAGACTGGGACGAAATTTAACAAAGTACAAGGAAAAAGATTATGGCTTCCAATCGCCACCTCGGCCGCATAGTTGCATTGCAAACCCTATATGAACAAGAATATAGGGTTGAATGCGCCGACAAAAACTTTGACCTTGATGAGGTTTTAGAGCGCAATATCGCACGATATAGCGAAACGATTGAAGATAAAGACTTTATATCTAAGCTTACGCGGGGCGTTTCAAGTGCGACTGCCGAGCTTGATGCAAAGCTACAGCCGTTAGCGCCAGATTGGCCAATAACTCAGATTGCCCGTATGGACAGAATAATCTTAAGAATTGGCTTGTACGAACTCTTAAACCAAAAAGACGTGCCGCCAAAAGTTGCTATCAATGAGGCTGTTGAGCTAGCCAAGGCTTTTGGGGGTGATAACTCTAGTAAATTTATTAATGGCGTACTAGGAAGCGCTTATCGCCAGATAGAAGGTATTGAAACACCACCTCGACTAACCAAAGAACAGAGAGAAAAAGATGAAAAGACCCCGGCCGCTTAAAGGCTTTAAAAGTTATGTACAGCGCCATAGGGCGCCAGCTATCCAGGACGTAGTTCGTGAAACAACTGCTGGCGGTGCTGTTTATCGTTTTAATCCAGAAAATAAAAAACTAGAATTTTTACTCGTACAGGACGCTCGTGATCGATGGACTATTCCAAAGGGACACGTTGAAGAAGGCGAATCAACTAAGCAAACAGCACTTCGTGAGATTAGAGAAGAAACTGGGCTTCAAGATATTGTTATAAAAAGCTGGCTAGGAAAGATTAATTTTCGTTATCGACGTGAAAGTAGTTTAATCTTGATGGTTACGCACATTTATCTTGCTGAGGCGAGGAGTAGTACGAATGATCTGGTTGCGGAAGATTGGATGAACGGGATTAAATGGTTTCCGGCGGCAGAGGCTGTCGAAAAAATCGCCTATGCAGATATTAGTAAATTAATGTTACTTGGAATGAAAAGGATAAGAGATGCAGAACCTCGATAATTATCAAGAATTAGCAAAAAGAATATTCGGCACACCAATGAGAGATGTCGAGCTGCTACTTCGGGCATTTACACACCGGTCATATTTGAATGAACATAAAAAGACTGTAAGCGAACACAACGAGCGACTAGAATTTTTGGGCGACGCAGTGCTAGAGCTAGTAGTTACGGAATATTTATATTCAAAATACAGTGAACCGGAAGGTATTTTGACCAACTGGCGAAGTTCATTGGTTAGAACTGAAAGTATTGGTGCTGCCGCTACAAAACTTGGTTTTGAGGAATATCTTCGACTTAGTCGTGGCGAAAAGCGCGGTTCGGACAGAGCACGGGCTCAGATACTCGCCAACTGTTTCGAAGCAGTGATTGGCGCGATTTATCTTGATCAAGGATACTACAAAGCTGCTGAGTTTATTACAGCCAATATTTTGAATACTTTTGAAGGAATTTTAGAGAGTGGCGCTTGGGTTGATGCTAAATCTCAACTACAGGAAACTACACAGAGTAAAGTTGGTTTTACTCCTGTCTATAAAGTGTTGAGCGAGATTGGTCCAGATCACGACAAGGTTTTTGAAGTTGGCGTTTTTGTAGAAGATAAGTTGCTCGGTAAGGGTGAGGGGCCGAGTAAGCAGGCTGCGCAACAGAAGGCCGCTGAAGCCGCTCTCAAGTCTTTTGCGCCCTGATTACTACAGCCGCCAGCCAAGCTGTCTGCTTGTAAAAATCAGTTTTGGCGAATTAGACATTTTTTCTCTTCACGACTTCACTTCACCGTACTCATGTACGGCTTGCTCGTTGCTCAAGAAGAAAATGCCTACTTCATCCAAACGCAAAAGCTTGAGCCGGTCTATCCTATAGTCAGATCAGTGTGTCTTGCTCCGATTCTCGAGATAAAATGTGTATTGCGCTCAAATTTAAACGTAGCCCGTAACTGCAGATGTTACAATTGCTAATCTGTTGACAAGAGGGGCTATAAGAGGTAGAATTATCCGGAACAAAATAACCTATGCTAGCAATTCGATTACAACGTACGGGCCGAGCAAAACATGCGCAGTATCGCATGGTTGTTCAAGATGCTCGAAAAAGCCCTACTAGCGGCAAGATCGTTACTTCACTTGGAAGCTACAATCCACACACTAAAGCAGTGGTTATTGACAAAGAAAAAGCCGGAAAATTCTTAAGTAATGGTGCGCAACCAAGTTCACGAGTAGTTAGCTTGCTTGCAAAAGAAGGTGTCACTATTCCTGACTGGGCGCAGAAGCTTGTTAAAAAAGAACGCAGCGTAAAGAACACCGATAAACTTCGTAAAAATCGCCCGGTTGAGGAAGTTGCACCGGAAGCTGAAGCCGCTGCAGAAGCTCCAGGGGCTGAGCCTACTCCCGAAGAAACTCCGACTGAAGTCGTCAACGAACCTACAGCAGAAGAATCAGCCGTTGAAGCTGAAGAAGAAACTCCAACTGCAGAACCAGCTCCAGAAGCGTAAGTTTTCGCCCGGTTTGCTATAATCAGAGAATCAGTTAATTCCAAAAGGAGGACATTAAATGTCTGCGACTATCGACCAACAGTTTGTTGAATATATTATTAAATCTATCGTCGGGAACCCTGACGATGTGTCTATAACTAG
Source organism: uncultured Candidatus Saccharibacteria bacterium (assembly GCA_964554485.1). Classification (GTDB taxonomy): domain Bacteria; phylum Patescibacteriota; class Saccharimonadia; order Saccharimonadales; family JAGQMS01; genus JBBQBM01. The sequence goes on from CAZKOX010000011.1 coordinate 17,263, forward strand.
AAGTGTTGACGAAAAAGGCGTACTGCTTGAGTTGACAGTTAACCAGGAAGACCTTGGACGTGTTATTGGAAAACGCGGAGCTACTGCTCAAAGTATTCGAACATTGCTTCGGGCGCTTGGTACAAAAAATGAAGCTCGCTATAACTTAAAAATTGTTGATAATTCACCAGAAGGTTCACGACCACCACGCGAAGACCGCCCGTTGCGCGAAGATGCTGGCGCGCCAGTTTCGGATTCTGCCTCTACTGCAACCGTTCAGGATGATAATACAAATGATCTTTCTGATCTGCAGGATGTTGAAGATCGAGATACTAGCAGTTCAGTAGATCGTTCTCGAAAAGAACTTGAAGACCTCGACGACCTAGATATTTAGCTTTAATCTGGTATTAATGAAAATACAAATAATCTCACTTTTTCCAGAGATGTTTCCGAGTGTGCTTAATCAAAGCATGCTTTTCAAGGCCCAGGACAAAAAGTTGGTTGAGTTTGAATATGTTAATTTGCGAGATTATGGTTTAGGTAAGCGACAGACTGTTGATGATACACCTTATGGTGGTGGAGATGGAATGCTCTTAAAGCCAGAACCATTGTTTGCGGCAATTGAAGCCTGCAAAAAAACCAGTCCAAATTCTGAGGTTATATTAATGACGCCTCGCGGTAAAACCTTTAAGCAATCTACGGCTAAGGAATTAGCAGCCAACGGGAAGGATAAGATTTTTGTTTGTGCACGATATGAAGGTTATGATGAACGGGTGGTTAGCCTAGTTGACCATCAAATATCAATTGGCAACTTTGTGCTGACGGGTGGCGAGATACCAGCTATGGCAGTAATTGATGCGATTGTGCGACTAATCCCTGGGGTGTTGGGCGGTGAAACATCTGTTGATCATGAATCTTTTCAGGACGATGATGAAACTCTAGAAGCACCACAGTATACTCGCCCGGAAGAGTTCCGTGGCATGAAAGTACCGGAAGTTCTGTTAAGCGGCAATCATGCTGAAGTCGCCAAGTGGCGCAAAGAACATGGTAAGTAAAAAATAAGCTATACTTTTATGCATAATGTATAGAAGGGTAGTATGAAACAATTTATCTTACCAGCGTTGCCGTATGCGCTTGATGCGCTCGAACCGGTTCTTTCAAAAGAAACCCTAGAATATCATTACGGCAAACATCATGCCGCCTATATTAATAATCTTAATGGATTAATTACAGACACCGATTTTGTTAATATGCCGATAGAAGACATTATTGCTCGGGCGGAAGGTCCGATGTTTAATAATGCGGCACAGGCCTATAACCATACTTTTTATTGGGAAGGCATGAGACCACCGACCGCAGATACCGCAAACTTACCGGTTGGACAAATTGCCAATGCCTTAAATGAGTCGTTCGGAAGTTTTGAAGCTTTTAAGACACAGTTTAGCGAAGTCGGTGCAAAACATTTTGGAAGTGGCTGGGCTTGGTTGTTGAAAAATAAGGCTGGAGTTCTGGAGATTAAAGGCATGCATGATGCCGATACACCAGTTAAGGACGGCGACACGCCGCTGCTTGCACTTGATGTTTGGGAGCACGCTTACTATATCGATTATCGCAATAAGCGACCTGATTATATTGCTGCGTTTTGGCAGTTGGTAAATTGGCAATTTGTAGAAAAACAACTACTGAATCCGGGCCAAGAATCTTTGATGCTACCGGTAGATAAATCAGATGAATAATATTAATAATTTTCGACCAGGGTTGTATGAACATTACAAAAGCACGCCTAATAGTCGACGTTATTATCAGGTTTTAGGTATTTCACGCAACACAGAGACAGAAGAATTATATGCATTGTATATTCCGCTATATGTTATTGACGAACATAAGGGCGCAAGATTTCAATGTCGTCCACTAGATATGTTTTTAGATGAAGTTGAATATAAGGGCACAAAACAACCTCGGTTTAAGTATGTAGGTCAGGTATTAGAATAAAAAATATGACAAAAACTTCTGCACCGCTTGGAACTTACGCGCACCATGAACGACATTGGCACTATGTTCGCAGCCGTCGTTTACGAAAAACTAATCATACGGCTAAAGAAATTCTTATTGGGCAAATTGTATCTGTCGTCGGGGCGGTCGTTGCTGGACTAGTATTAGATTTTAATAAGGCTGAGCTAGCGACTATGGCTGGGGTTTTTCTGATTTTACCGGGAGTATTTGATCTTGGTGGTGCAGTGGCTGGTGCGATGGGTGCTCGGATTAATCATCGTCTTGGCGAAGGCGCGCCTACTCGCCATGTTTTGCGTGACTCACTGCTACATGCCTTTACGTTAATTTGTTTTTCGGCAGTGTTTTTGGGAATTTTCGGTGCGGTTTTAGGAAAACTCCTGTTTGATGCCGACTTGTGGCGACTGTTTATGGTGGCGTTTTTGTCGGCGATTGCAGCGGCTGCGGTTGGATTGCCAGTTATTGCGACCGCAACGGTTCTTGCGAAGAAACGGGGCTTAGATGCTGATAATTTTATTGGACCAATTGAAACATCGGTTTTTGATACTTTGACGGTTTTGACAGTAACACTGATGGTGGTGACTTTGCGATGACTAAAATACATCGTACATTTTTGTTTGTTGCGTTTACTACCGCACTGGCTTCGTCAATTAGTCTGATAGGTGGGATTGGTTTGGAGCATGTCTCTGATCGAGTTTTACCGCTAGTACCACTGATCATCGCTATCCCGGGTCTTAATGACCTGGTTGGAGATTATGCTTCGATTATCGCGGCTCACGCAGGCGACCCAAGTGAAGGAAGAAGAACCAAACGTGCACTAGCCAAAGCAATATTCAAAGTTATTGGAGTCAACATTGCGGCGATTATCGCACTGAGTATTGGCGGAGCGGCGCTGCGAGGTTTTGACTTTAACGCCACGTTCGTCTGGAGATTTATTGCCTTTGTGGCAGGTTCGGCGATTCTTACGGTTCTATTTATGTTTGCAGTTGCTAACGTTTTAGATGTTGTTCTAAAAAAACGTCGTATTAATCCAGACGAACTATTAATACCGGTTATAACTTCGATTGCAGATATCGTAATGTTACTTTTGGTTACTCTGGCTGTTCTGACTATCTTCTAAAGGAAGTTTTAGTCGAAAAGTTGAACCACGTCCTACTTCGCTTTCAAATGATAATTCGCCACCCAAAAGTTCGGCTAATTTTTTAGAAAGATTTAACCCTACGCCAAGACCGCCTTCTGTTCGAGTTTCGAATTCATCACCTTGAAAGAAAGGTTGAAAAATCTTTTGTTGGTCGGACTTGGCGATTCCCACTCCTGTGTCTACTACTGAAAATATAACGTGATTATCCCTTTCCTCAACTAGTATCCTAATACTTCCTGCTTCGGTGAATTTTAGTGCATTTTCAATTAAGCTACTTAGAACTCGGTCAAGATATTGCGGAGAAGTTTCAATAACAGTTGGGGCGTTTTCTGAAGGTTCGATCCTAAAGCTCAATTTCTTTTCGGCCATCCGTTGAGTAAATGAAGTTCGTAGTGAATCGTAAAAAGTCGGAAGAGATACAGGTGATTTTGGGATAAGCTGCTTGTCTGGGTTCGTTTCCATAAGTAGCGCGAATTCATTAGTAAGGGAGATAAGAGCCTGGATTTGTTTATGAATTTGATTAAGTGCTACTAGTCCAGCATTCGGGTCGCTGTTGTTTCTTAGCATAATCTCAGCATTGCTCGCCGTGCCTTCTGCGACCGCCAATGGAGTACGTAACTCATGAGACATTAAAGATATAAACGAGTTGCGTTCATCTTCAAGAGACTTCTTTTTGGTTATATCGCGCATTAGAAGCACGTGACCACGAGATTCTTGCTGGTAGTTTGCCCGAATCGGCATGGCTGCAAGACTAATTGTTGCTATTTCACCGTTTGAATATTGAAGTTTTGCTTCAACGTTGCTGGCGCCTTCTAAGAACAACTTGTCTGATGTCAGACGCTTTCCTGAAAGATCTGTGAGCATTATCGATTCTAGAAAATTCTTTCCACGTAGGTCGGTGTGGGTGTCTGTTAGGTTTAGGGCTGCCGGGTTGTAGAGCGAAACTATGCCGTTTCGATCAACAGTGATGACTCCATCTGTAATACTGTTAATCATGGCGTCAAGACGCTCTTCACCGACTTCGGCTTTTTCTAGGCTTGTGACAAGCAAACTACGATCTTCTTCTGTAATCTCCAGCAAATCTCTAAATAATAAAGAAAAGGCACAAATAACTACAAATTCAGAAATGACATATAAATAATCTTCATAAGAAGTTATATAGGCCTGGTTTAATATCAACTGCAGCCCCAGAGCTAATGCCAAAACGCTAATGCTGAGATAAATCCCTTTTTTGCCGTAGTAAAAATTAGCTAGAAATATTGGAATTAGCCAAAAGAATGCCCAAAAACTGCGGATATCAACAAGGTAGCTGATTGCCAACCCGCCAAGGAGTTGGTAAATAACAATTGCAATTATGGGGCGTCTTTCCTGGTGGGTTGAAAATATTTTAAGACGTACAAGTCCGAGAACAAGGAATGCGAACAGCGAACTAAAAATTAGGATTCTATCTACAAACGTTCCCTCTGGAACCAATATTGAATCCAAAGCTCCATATAAGATAAATGCAATATGAACTGCAATAATTGTGTCGCGGGTGATAATTTTTCTTAGTCGTTCAGTTAGAAGACTGGGCGATCGAGCAAATGTCATGCTTTAAGCATAGGCAACCACCTCTATAAACACAACCGTTATTAATAAGGCTAGAGTTGCCCTAACAGATGTAAAACGCTATAATCACGAAGGTTTTTATTTTGGGGAGTGGCCAAGAGTGAGAAATGCCTGTGGCATTTTGCAAGGCCGGAAGCGCGACGGCGCTGAGGCGGGATCGACCAATTCGCCAACAGGCGAATAGGGGTGATAAGGCGCCTGCCTCTGGAATATAAGATATAATCTACGAATACTGGGGAGTGGCCAAGCGGTAAGGCGCCTGCCTCTGGAGCAGGAGATCATAGGTTCAAATCCTATCTCCCCAGCCAA
>CAZKOX010000012.1:0-22136 GCA_964554485.1 uncultured Candidatus Saccharibacteria bacterium
TTTCGGCTTTTTTGATTTGTTCGAGGATAATATTAAGTGCTCGTTGGGTGGATAGTTTTGGCGACAAGACTGTTATGCCAGTTTGCTTTGCAAGGCGCGCATAAATTCCGGACGGCTCGTCGACAACCACCCAGACATCTGGCTTCATAAAACCACAGTCGACAATGATTTGCTGACTAACATCTTTTTTGCCGCGTAGCTCATAATAATATGCGTCACCAAGCCAACTAGTATTGCTGATTACGTATTCTCCGTTTGATTTTGCAGCCTGAGCTTTTTTTAATCGTTCACGCAGTTTAATAACCACCATTAAGCTCAATGTTTCCGGTGATAATGGCGCAGATGCGGTGTCGAGCAAATACTGGTTAGCAACTAAAACATTCTCTTCGTAATTGCGAAGAGTCGACTCTAAGGATATTTTATTGCCTCTTTTGGAAAGCTCTGCAGCAACTAATTTTGATAACTCGCTAATAATTTTTGAATCAGCACCTTCGAGGACTATTGACAGTCCTCTTTTTTTCCCACCCGCTTGGGCTTTGGCCGGCGGTTTATTCATCTAATAACAGTGTAAAGCGTTAGTGCCTATAATCAAGAGGCATCTAGGTTTCGACGCCATCGACTAGAAGCTTGCCGCAGGCCTGCATGATTTGGTCAAAAGTCTCTTGTTTTGTACCACTGGCATCTATTAAGACTGCTCTTCCGCCAAGATCACGAGCAAGCTCTAAAAAACCATTCCGCACTCTGTTTTTAAACTTTTTGTCTTCTGCCTCAAAACGGTCGTCTTGTGGCGCCGTATCTCTTCCTCTATTCCTATCTCTAACACGAGCTTGGGTGACCTCATATGGAGCGTCAAGAATTACTGCTATGTCAGCGCAAACATTTCCAATCGCTAGGTCTGTCGCAGCTCGTGCGTAGGCTAAGTCTAGCCCACGGCCATAGCACTGATACGCCAAAGTACTTAGACAACTTCTGTCAGAAACTACCGACCTGCCCGCTTTTAAGTTCGGCGTAATAATTCTCTGATGTGAGATATTTCTGTCAGCACTAAAAAGTAGAACTTCAGCCTCTGGGGTTAGTTCAATACTCGGGTCGAGCAGAAGTGTTCGTATTTGACTTATAGCTCCTCCCGGCTCGCGAGTAAGTTGACTTCCCGTTTCGCCAGCTAAGCGTGCAGCCTGATTGGACTTACCAACACCATCCGGCCCATCTAGCGTGACATACGCCCCTCTCATTCCCAGTGCTCGTTGCAAATTTGACATATTGTCTAAAGTATACCATCGGTTAATATGTATGTATTAGAGTAGGAGATTTTATGTCTGAAGTTGTAGGTTATGTGCCGTACGAAGAGCGTCCAGTCTCGACACAATATCGTGACTTACTTGAACGTATCTATACTGAAGGTGAAGAAAGACAAGTAATCCAAGGTGAGGCTGCTAAGACTATTCTTGGTGCACAAATTCGCTACAACATGAGTAATGGCTTTCCGGTAATTACTGAGAGAGATTTATCTGTGATGTTTAAGGGTGCGATCGGTGAACACGTAGGGTTTTTAAATGGCGCTAGAACACTCGAAGACTTAGTAAGTTTTGGTATGCCTCGAGTATTTTGGGATCGTTGGGTTACTGCCGAAAAATGTGCTGATTTTGGTTTGCCGGAAGGTGATCTAGGCGACGGGTCTTATGGTGCTGCCTGGGCCGCTTTCCCGACTGCTGAAGGAAAGCCCTTTGATCAAATTTACCACGTGGTTAGGCAAATACAGGAAAGACCTGATCTGCGCACTCATCGCATATCGTCTTGGATTCCACAATATGCAATACAGCATTCTGGTCTGCCGCCACGTAAAGTAGTTGTTGCTCCATGCCATGGTGAAATTCATGTTATGGCGAATAGCGAAACGAAGAGTCTTAGTGTGCATCACGTTCAGCGAAGCGGTGACTTTCCGGTTGGCGTTCCCTTAAACATGGTTCAATATGCAGCTTTTGGAATGATGCTAGCGCATGTGCTTGGTGATTACACCCTAAAAGATGTTGTCTATACGTTCTCTGATGTACATATTTATGAAAGACAGTATCCAGATGTCGAAGAAATGCTTAATCGTGAACCAAGACGACTTGGTACTATGGCGTTAGTAAACGCCGAGGATATCGTAGACATAAAGGATTTTAGAAAAGAGAATTTTGCACTGACCGATTATGACCCGCATCCAAAAATGAAAATTGATACTCCGGTTTAGTTATGAGCAATTTTGTAAATCCTAACAATGCTGCGAGAGTAGGTGGTCAAATATACGCTGACGTTATTAAAGATATTGCCGAACGTGGTGAATGCCCTTTTTGTCCCGAGAATCTTGCCAGTAATCACAAAAATCCAATTCTACATGAAACAGATAACTGGCTCCTAACAGATAATATGTATCCATATGAAGGTGCGGCGGAGCATCTATTGATAATCCATCGAGATCATATTGAAACGATTGATGAAATTATTCCAGAAGCATGGAGTGAACTGCAGTTAATTGTTGGGTATGCTAAAAAATTACGAGATATTAAGGGTGGTGCATTATTGATGCGATTTGGTGAAACTGCCTATACTGGTGCTTCAGTTGCTCATCTTCACGCACAGTTAGTTGCTGGTTCGGGCGATCCAGGTGCTGCACCGGTCCTAACTAGAGTTGGCTAGTTTGGCTCCTCGACCACTTGAATTACTTCAATGCCCTTAGCTTTAAATATGTCGGCAGCATCTAAGAGTGAGTAACCTTCCTTATAATAAACTCGCCTTATTCCAGATTCGGCTACTAATTTTGCGCAAATAGGACAAGGAAAAGTTGTAACATACAAATCTGATCCATCAAGCTGAATACCATCTCGTGCTGCACTTGCAATCAAACTAGCTTCGGCGTGAATATTTTTTTGCTTATCAATATCTTGGCCGGCGTCAAAGTTGCTTCTTGGGTCGCCGAAAGTTTCTAGAGTATAGTCCTCCGTTGGGTACGGGTGGTTATGCCCTTTTAGTAGTACCATCTTTCCGTCATCAGCCGTAATAACTGCACCAACCTGACGCCACCAGTCTCTACTGTTCTCAGCCTCAGTCTGCGCAACTCCCATAAGCGATCTATCTAGTTCTTCATATGTGACAACTTTATCTGGTATTACTGGAGATTCTAAGAGAGAAGCTCGTCTATCCCATCGCAAAAAGGTTGGTTCAAAGTTTACCTTAAAGTGCGCAAGATGATGCTCGGCAAAAGTATAAGATACATCTTCATCCGGCATAGTTATTGGACGTCCAGTTTCAATACGATCTAAAAAATCGTCTAAATTACTCGGAGTTACAAGTGATACCCGTCTTTCTGGAATAACTACCTGAACCACACTCACCATTAGCCCTGAAGCTAAGGCTCGGATATCACGTTCAAGTCTAGGTGTTTCGCGCACCAATTCTTCATTTAGGATTCCAACTTCTCCAGTACGTGCAGATAAGTAATTTACATACCCTTGGTGTAAGGCAGGCATATATAGGACGTCAGCGCCTTCTCGAGTTGTCACTGCTATATACCTCTAATCTTTTGAATAAAATCTTTTGTTAATTTGTTAATCTCCTCAGCCAAGGAAGATGCACCATCAATTGTTAGTTGTCTGATTCGAGCTGTTGTTGATGTGGTGCTCTGGGCTGGCAGCGTAACAATCTTGCCGCAAGAATTTTTATATTTTTGAATAACTTCCCGAGTAAAGTCCTTGGTAGTCGAAGATGTGATTAATATGTCAGGTTTTACGGTTCGTATTAAATCGCCAATCTCCTTCTCGACATCACGTACAACTACGTAATCAACATGTCTTAGATGTAGAAGCATCTCAATTCTCTCGTTTTCTGGAACGATTGGTCGATTTGGGCCTTTTCGTTTTCGCGTTAATTCGTCAGAGTCGACACCGACTATCAAGATACTGCCGTGAGTTTTTGCAATTTCTAAATATTTAGCGTGTCCTTCGTGAATAAGATCATAAACACCCTGCGTCAAAACGATTGTATTACCAAGAGTCTTTAAGCTACTAACAATCTTAGTTAGGTCGTCAAAGTTTTTAATATAGCGAGGGTTAGAAATAATTTTTTTATTTTTTGCGAGTGTTTTCTTATTCATTTTCAATCCTCTCATAAGTTAAAAAATCATAAGGATACTTATTCTGTTCATCGGGTTGATGACACTCTCTGCTTGTTTGTTGCCAGCCTTCAGCGTCATAATCAACTTTAAAATATGTGTCACCTGGAAATACAGCACCAACCTCTGTTACGTAAAGTCTTTCTACTATAGGTAACGCTGCTTTATAAAGTTTTGCCCCGCCTATAACAAAAGACTCTTCTTCACCTTCGACTAAGGCATAGGCTTCTTCAAGGTCCCGAACAATATCGCAGCCAGCGATATTCAGAACAGTTCTTGATACAACAATATTTTGACGATCCTTAAGGGGCTGTCCTAGAGAATCGTATGTCAGTCGACCCATGATGACAGGGTGACCGATTGTAAGGGTTCTGAAGTGTTGCATATCGGCTGGCATTTCTCGAGCCCAAGGAATCTTACCTCTATTACCGATAACCCCTCCGGTAGAGTGTGCAACAATCAAATTTCTCATAGAAATAATTTATCACACAACAACAAATAAACATGTTGTCAAAAACAAGTTTTTATAATAGTTATGCTTAAGCTATTGTGCTGAATTCTGGGAAAGGTTGTCTGGAGCACTCGGACTGTCGCTGCTACTGATAATGAAGAATGCGGCGCCGCCTAAGAGTGCTGCTGCAAAACCTACGAGTAATGTTTTTTTCATATTGGAGTAAGGAAATCGGCTACGTATTACCGCAACCGACCTCTTGATCTATATTTTAAACCTACAACTCGCTTATGGCAACCCTAACAGATGGTCCCATGCTAGTAGAAAAGTGGACTGACTTAATGAGCGCACCCTTAACACTGGCCGGCTTGTTGCCCTTAATGCTAGCAATTACGGCATCGGCGTTTTGCTTAATCTTATCTGCACCGAAACTAACTTTACCGATTCCGACGTGGACTATACCAGTGCTGTCGACACGGTATTCTAGACGCCCAGCTTTAGCTTGCTCAACGGCCTTAACGATATTTGTCGTAACTGTTCCGCTTTTTGGATTAGGCATTAAGCCTTTAGGTCCAAGTAGTCGAGCATATTTTGCTAACTTTGGCATCATCGTAGGAACTGTTATTAGCAAATCAAAATCAATCACATTCTTGTCTAGTTGCTGCAAGAACTCTTCACTTCCTGCGATGTCTGCGCCTGCGGTCTTAGCGGCTTTGACGTCGTCAGTGTCAGCAAAAACAGCAACTCTTACGGTCTTTCCGGTACCGGCAGGCAATGTTAAGTTATCACGCATGTTTTGGTCGGCCTGTTTTGGGTCAACATTAAGATTAACGTGAAGTTCAACTGTTGAATCAAACTTTGTAGCTGATGTCTTAAGAGCTAGTTCGATGGCTTCTTTTAGGCTGTATTCTTTGTCTTTTTCGATAAGTTTAGCGACTTCTCGGTATTTTTTGCCAGCTCTTTCTGCTCGTGAACGTGCTGGTTTAGCTGACATTTTTGGCTTTTCAGCCTTCGCCAAGGCTTCGGCAGACTGCGCCTTGCGGCTTGCTTTAATCTGCTTTTCTTCTGCTTCAACAACAGCTTTGGCGCTGCGTTTGCCGGCTTTGGCTAACGGTTTTGTCGCTACTTTTTCGGTGGCTGTTTCTTGATCTGCTGAATTCTTAACTGTACTAACTTCTTCAATAACCCCATCTTTTATCTCCTGGTTAGTTGTTTTTGGTGATTTCTTGGTTGTTTCTTTCATTCTTTTCTCCTCGTGGTGTTAGCGGCACTCGGCCTCCCACAATTAATTTATAGTTTTATTGGCTCAAAACATTCACCGACTTGTTGCTCTGCTGCTGGTGTGTCGGTTGCGACGACATGCTCTTCAACTACTTCACTAGCATCGACGATTCCGTTAAGTGGTGCGTGTAGCGCTGCCTTCAAATCTTCGCGTCTTTTTGCAGCGGCCGGTAGTTCAAGCTCAAGCGTTGCAGCGATCTCAGCGATTACTCCTCTCTTACTACCACCGTGAGCAGCTACATTTGTGGCCCACGGATTCAAGCCAGCTTCTCTTAACCTTTCTACAAGCAAATCTTCAGCGGAGCCTATGCCACGAATAGCTGAAAGTATAACGTGAATCTCAGTTTCAGTAAGCGGACCTCTAGATCCAGTTTTTTCGTGTTTTTGTCCGAGCATCTTATTTCTCGATTTCTACACCCATGCTTCGGGCTGTTCCGGCAACAATTTTCTTAACGGCTTCAACATCATCGCTATTCATGTCAGCCATCTTGGCTTCGGCGATCTCTGTAAGTTGTTTGTCAGACAGTTTCTTTGAAACTTTTTCCGTATTTGGCTTGCCTGAACCCTTTTCGATACCTAGTTTGGCTCGAATAAGATCGTCGGTTGGCGCACCAATAACTCGAAAGTCCATCGTACGGTCTTCGTAGATAGCAATATGTGCCGTAACGGTGACGTTGCCCATGTCTTTAGTTTGCTCGTTAAAAGGATTAATAAAATCCATCATATTAACGCCGTATTGACCCAAAATTGAACCAACCGGTGGCGCAGCAGTTGCTTTACCAGCCGGGATTTTCATCTTTAAATTTGCTTTAACTTTTTTGGCATCTGCCATTTCATAACTCCGTTATTTAAGGGTTAGGGTTTAGTAAATGGTATTTAGGGTTTTAGGGCGAAGCGTCCCCTATTTACTAACTACCAGTCCCCAACCTTGCGACTTTTAGGTCGCTGGTGCGTAACTTCAGTTGATTCTACTACAAATCACCTCTGTTGTCCATAGGTAAAACATGGATAATTTTTGATCTTCTTTTTTCAGTTGGTAGGTCTGGTCTGCCGGAAATTACGTTAATTTCAAATGGCAGAACTTGATGCACTGAGCCATTGCGCGTCTTTAGTTGTAAGATGCCTAGTAACAAGGACTGTCGTAAAGGCTGAAGATCGACTGCTGTAACATCAGCATTTATGCCAGATAGAACATCACGCTTGCGAAATTCACACCACACTTGTCCTGCGACGGCGGTCTCTCCGTTAGCGCAAAATTGCGTAGATTGTTCCACTAGGTGTTTCATGACCGCATTAAAACCAAGAACAGTTTTGGGACTAAAATCTCTCGATGACCACAGTATTCCAGGAGATGATTCGACAGAAATCCAGTTGTCGTCCGGGTATATTCCTACTCTTGGCACAAATCCTGAGACACCGTGCGGCAAGGCGGAATCTTGATCGGGGTGCCATAAGGCAATATCTGGATTATTTTCGAAGGTAGTCATGAATTTTACAGATTACTCCTGTTCTCCAGGAGAGCAGAATTTTCGTTTCCATGCGGCGTAGGATCGCGGGTCGTCATCTGGAAGTAACTTTGATATGAGTTTCATTCTCTCTAGTGCATCAAAGAGATCTGAGGCGGCACTATCAACTCCAGTTTCCATTCTTTCTAGGTGTACTTTAGCTCGAACCTCGTACAACTCATAAAGTGCTGAAACATTCGCCATTGGATCTAGTAGTAATAGTTCTTCATCTTCTCGCGAAGTCGCCCACTCTTCAACTGGAATAGTACGATTCGGATCAAATTCTTTCATCTTGATTTGTCTCAACGACAACAGCGATTAATCTGAAAGAACGACTAATGAGTGAATGTACTCGATCGATTCTTTCTACATCTTCTTTTGGAGCTAGCGCGACGCCAAGACCTTCCGCTTCACGCCAATATCGACTAATTGCTTTATACATTGGCAAGATATCGTCTACAACACCACTTAATCTAGCAACGGCAAGCTCTACATCCGTCATAGCTCGTTCAAGTACTCTTGCCTTTTCGTCAAATGCATCAACCGGCAATCTAGCTTCAAGATCTGGTGTTGTCAGGTTTTCTGGGTATTTAGCCATATACTTCGTCTCCTATCCCACCGCTCTTATCTTAAATTTAAACGCGTTTTACTTGGAGGCCATCGAGTTCAACTGGGGTTTCGCGGCCAAACATATTAACAAGAACTTTAAGCTTGCCTTTTTGGGCGTCAATTTCGTTAATTGCGCCGTCAAAGCCTTTAAATGGTCCATCAACGATGTTAACGACTTCGCCAACAACATAGTCGAACTTGTGTTTTGGCTCTTCGCGGCCCATTCGCTTCATGATTTTGTCCATTTCGTCTTGGCTGATCGGTGTTGGCTCGGTGCCGCTACCAACAAATCCAGTAACGTTTGGAGTGTTTCGAACAATGTACCAAGCATCTTCGCTAAGCTTCATCTGAACGATTACATAACCCTGAAAAATTCGCTTTTCGACGACTTTTCGCTTGCCGTTCTTGATCTCGATCTGTTTTTCTTTTGGCACTAAAACCTGAAAGATCTTATCGGCCATGTCTAGCGAGTCAGCACGCTGGCGAACGGCTTCGGCGACCTTCTCTTCATACCCACTGTAAGTGTGTACTACGTACCACTGTTTTGTTGAATCATAACGCTTGTTTGTCATACATTAAACTCCTTATTTGAATGAAATCCGTCGAAGCCTTGGCGAAGTCGGATCATTTCAGTATTACATCTTTAAATAATTTACCTAATCCAAAATCTAATAGTTGAACAAATATGGCGATGGCCACCGAAAACACGATAACTGCCATACTGAGACTTAACGCTTGTCGGCGTGACGGCCAATCAACTTTTTTTAGTTCTCGCACGCTGTTTACGAAGTAAGACGGAACCGCAGAGCGTCTCTTTGTAAGAAATTTGCCTGCTTTATTGTCTGGCAATCTGATGGGGTGAAACTCTTGGACAAGAAGTTTTTTAACACCTCGAGCTGGTCTTTCGATTGCAGTTGAAGCTTTTTTTGTTCTTGGAGCTTTTGAGCTTTTAGCTAAATGCTTATCAGCTCGTTCGCGAACAGATTCAACTTTTCGTCTTGTAACTATTTTGCGTGTTCTTGCCACTCTTTTCTCCTATTAAAAAACCTACCATATTGGTAGGTTTTCTGTTCGCAGTCAATATATCACACCTAACTACTGAAGTAAACTAGGATCTTCACAACCCAGGCTTGGAGATTCTCGATGCTCTAGAACCTTAAGCATTTTATCAGCATAATAGCAGTAAGTTGTACCGATTCGCAATTTGGCAGTTGCTCCAGGTTCAATGATTCTTGCTCCGGAGGTAGAACAATCTTTGCTTCTTGTAATAAGTCTACCCGTCCCCTCGGTGACGTATATAGTTGTGGTTGCATTGCAGCAAAAATCAGTAGTCTGAGTCCAGACTGTTATCTCTCGTGCGTTTGGAGGTAGCGGCTCTATTCGGTATTCAATTGAGGTTGGTATTTCAGCAAAGGTATCCGCATCAGGGCTTAAATCTAGGCTGCGGTTGGTTTCTCCAGATGGTAAATTCATTTGCCATATTAAATCATACAAAATGCGAGGTGTAAACTAACATCTACCAGTTTATCTGCACACTTTTTACTTCGCTGCGAAACGTGGCATAGTTTGGTAAAAACTTTTCTACAAGCACCCAGAACCTTGGACTGTGGTTAAGGTGCTGAGTATGTGCGAGCTCATGGACGATGACGTAATTAATAAGTTCATCAGACAGATCGAGAAGATGATAGTTGAGTGTGATGGTTTTGTCGCTACGGCAACTTCCCCAACGGCTTTTTAAAAATCCAAACCTTAAGTTCTTATATCCCAATCCAGTAATTTTTGATATCTTTTCGATTCTTTCAACAAGATACGATTCTTGCGATTTTAATGCTTTCAAAACACCTCGCCTTGCAGCCTGTTGGACGCTTTCAGATTTTATGTTCATCCCGACCGGGACTCTTACTAAAACCTGTTGTTCGGTAATTCTTACAGAGGGTTTATTACCGGTTGTTGTTTCGAATAATAATTTGTGGGTTTTTCCAACAGGTCGGTTAGGTAGCAAATAAGTTGGCGATTTTCGATGTTTTTCAATCCATTCAAGGTGCGAGAGCGCAAATTTCTCCCCTGACCTAAATGGTAGCCAAGTAGGTATGCTAACAATAACCTCACCTCTGTGTGATAGTCGAAGTTTTAGTTGTTTCGTACCTTTTCTTTTGGTGAGTTTAACGTCACCAATATTTGGGATATTTACAAGTTTGACAGCCACCTTATTACCTAATCGCTATGTTGCGCCGGGTATAGTCCGCAAGACCAGCTTGAGCCCGAGCTTTAGCGGCCAGGTTCATCATTTCTGGCTTTGCCAAGTGTGGGCGCAGAGTTTCGTCATCTATAAGCCCCATTTCACGCATCTTACGCATAATCGAGCCTTTTTGTGCGTTAAAAGTATGTTTTCCGCTAACAACTAAGTATTCCTCGTTTTGAGGTGGCTGAAAGGCCATAAGCATTGAGTTAAAGGTTTCGGTGCTAATAACGGGCGTGTATTTGTCTTCGGCGCGACGTTTATCTTTGTTTTGGGCTCGAGATTTAGCAGATTCTCGGTCGATCTGAACCCAAAGTAAAAAAGGTATAGCGCCAGCTTTTTTGGCAATGTCTCGCATTGCACGTCTTTCTGATAAACGGTTGAGCGAAATATCAAAAACGACCGATTGCTCAATCTCTAGGAATTGTTCAGCCATAAGTAGCATCATTTGAACTACGATACGATGCTCTTTTGGTGAGTAAGTAGGCTTCGGGAAAAGTTTTTCGCGTATCTTATCGCTGCTAATATGCGCCATTCCAAGTAAGTTCGCAAGGTTATTGGCAGTATACGACTTACCACTGCCGGGGTAGCCCATAAGCATTACGAGTGTTGGACGTGTCATTTTTGGCTTAGACATATGTTGAATTATAACAAAGATCTATTCATAAATTTACCTGAAAAAATGAAAATACGTTTGTGTCAATATATTCGCTAATCCATTGGCTTACTTTATAAGGCAAATAGTATTACAGGTTTAGGTCACCTTCGAAGTAACTTGTTGTGTCGAATATACCACTCTCCAGTAAATCGCACGCTCTAGTTGTAATTCTTCCTGCAACTTCAAGTATGTCGGCTAGCTTTCTTAGTCTTTCAATACCAAAATAGGTCGTCGTATCAATTTGCGTCCAGATACCTTGCTTAGTTAATATCCCGGCGCCTCGTACCCAGGTGCCATCTTCTCTATTACCTGCAATAATGGCGAAGGAGCTATCAAACACTGTACTTGATGTAATGCTTGCACGTAAGCCTAAGTACAGACCGAGAAACGAATACGAGCTATTGAAATCATGTTTTGCGAAAATGCCCTTTTCTACTTCACCAACAACTACTATTCTATCTGGATAGTCTCTTGGGTCTAAAAGTTGTTGTTCTGTTGCAAAATCACGTACATTCACTACATCTGGACTAGACACAAGTTCTTTAAAAATAATTCCTGGAATTTCTTTTACATGCATATACCGCAGTATCTGTTGGAGTAGAGCTTTTTGCAAGCATAAGAACAAAAAGCAAGGGATGTATGACTTCTCCGACACGACGTTTAATCGGCGGCCAATAACCTACCATCTCCTAGTAGTAACATATTAAACAAGCGTAGATTTGGTAGGTTTAGGACTTCACGCGAAACCAATCCTTTTAATCACAGGAAACTTACTCATTCCGTCGTTTGTAATATGTTGCTTGGTTAAGATAAGTTCATTTGCCAAAAAGCTCTTACCGCTCATAGAGTTAAGTAGTGGTAGTAGCTCTTTGTTATTTTTACTTACTAACTTAGTAAAAGAAATATGCGCGTCAAAAGAATATTTAGATTTTTCGCATTGTTCTAAATCCTGAAGAGTGTCTACGGCTATCGTATGTAAACTTAGGACTTTTTCTCTTGAAACCTTGTCTAGTTCAATTAAGATGTAACCATTTTGGCTGCAGGTAAATTTGTCTAGCGTAATAAAAAAAGGTTTTTGGGTTGAAAAAACATGCAATGAGCGTTTGATGAATTCGTCAGTAGCCTCTTCATCCAAGAATGCGGAATAAACCGATAAGTGAATTTTAAATTCGTGAGTTCGTAAGTCTTTGTAGTTTTTAGAAAATCGCAGATATTCTGTATAGATATAACTTTCTAGTTCTTTTGACGGCTCAATGTAAATCGAATGAAGTAAATTGGACATAATGATTTTGGCAGGGGTAGCAGGACTCGAACCTACGACATCTGGTTTTGGAGACCAGCACTCTACCAACTGAGTTATACCCCTTCGTCGACGCGTAAAACGTCTAAACCGAATTATACCTTAAAAGTTACGGTTTTATACCGTCACGGCGAAGCATGGCTTGGATGTTACTATTTCGACCCAAGAAATCTTTAACTAACTTAGCTGCTGGTACTTCAGCACCCCTAGATAGTACCTTGTCTCTGTATTCTCGTCCGAGACTCGGGTTCAAGACGCCTTCTTTTTTGAACTTCTCAAAAAAGTCCGCTTCGATAGCCTCTGCCCATTTGTAGGAATAGTATGCCGCAGCGTAACCACCGGCAAAGATATGGTTAAAATTTAGTGCACTTATATCCCACTTTTCAGATGGATAGCCGCGTATCTCCAATTTATTCTTGTGATGAACGCCTACCAGATCAATTCTGGACGGATCCTTTGCATAATCCATATGTATCATTAGGTCTGTTCTTGCATAAATAAACTGACTAGCGTTTTTGCTTGATGCTCTGAATTGACGAGCTGCAATCATCTTTTTGACCATACTTTCTGGTATCTTTTTGCCAGTCTTATAGTGAGACGTAATCATTGATAGTATTTCAGGTTCCCAGACCCAGTTCTCGAAAATTTGCGACGGAGCTTCCACAAAGTCCCATTCGATTTCCATCATCGACTGTTCCTCAAGTTCAGTCCTGCCAAGCGCTAAATGCATGAAATGCCCAAATTCGTGCCAGATTGTCTCAACATCTCTGGGATTTAATAAGCTAGGCGTAGTTATAGTCGGTGGTGGTAGGTTGGCGACGACGTAACCTAGGTGCGGTTTATCTACTCTTCCAGAAGAGCGATCGGCTACATAAAAGGCATTCATCCAAGCCCCTCCTTGCTTGTTTTTTCTGGCAAACCAGTCACACCAAACCGTGGCAATGTGCTTGCTTTGCTCGTCATGAATTTCATAAACCTCGACGTCCTTATGCCAGCGCTTCATAACTTTGTTTTTGACAAACTTAACACCGTATAAGACAGACAATGTTTCAAACATTCCAGCTAATACCTGTTCGATAGGAAAATAGTCTTTCGCCACGCTTTCATCTATATTAAACAACTTTTCACGCTGTTTATGTGCAAAAAACCAGTCAAGACCAGTATCGATGTCGCTGGCCTCAAGTTTGTATCTTGGATTCTTGGTGTATTCTCTTGCAAACTTCTCAAGACTTTCTAGCTCTTGTTTAATAACTGGCTTGTAAGTTTTGACTAAGTTATCTATAAAAGTTCTGGCGGTTTTGCCGTTTTTTGCCATACGAGATTTCAAGACAAAATCAGCGTAATTTTTGTAACCCAATAGTTTTGCCTTCTCATAACGTAGCTCAAGTATTCTTTTTGCGAGTGGCCGATTAGGGCTAAGGCCAGTTGTCCTGACAGCCTTAAACATTGCTCGACGCGTTGTCTGTACAGAGCAAAGGCTCATTACTGCCGTAAAATTTGGCTCGCTATAGCTTACCCAATACCGAAATTTCTTTCCCCTAACCTTAGCGTTTTTTGCCGACTCTGCTATTAACTCATCAGGTAATCCATCGAGTTCTGACCTATCAGAAACGTAAATACCGGTTTTATCATTAGCCTTCACAGTGTTTTGGCTAAATTTAGTACTGCACTTGCTCAGCTCTGCATTAATTTCTTTTAGTCGCTGCTTTTCATTTTTCGGCAGGTCAACTCCGCCTCGTTTATAGTCACGAATCATATCTGTTAGAAGTTTGTTCTGGGCTTTAGTTAGATCCTCTAATTTTAACCGCGCATCTACCTCCTCGAGAGCATTAAATAGACCGGCATGAAGATTAATCTCGTTATATAACTTACTAGCTATAGTCGAAGCTAAGATATCTGCTTTTCGCCAAGGCTCCCCAAGCACCGCTTCAAGGTGATTGATAATACTGACTACGGCGTCAAATTCGTCAGTTGAGCGGGTTAAAGCTAGCACTGTGTTTTTAAATGTGCGGTCTTTTGGGTCTAGATGCAGAATTCGATCGATTCGCTTCCAGGCAAGCTTCTCTGTAAATTTGAGCGCCCGAGAGGCGTCCTTAGGATCGTAAGTCCCAAAATGCAATTCATCAACAGGATGCAAGAGAGTGTTCTTAGTCATAACTCCGGCTATTGTACGACAAAGTGTTTAAATATGGTAAAACCCACGCTTCTTACGCGAGGGCTCTACCATTTCTGGGAACCCCCACTAGCGTGGGCCAGTGTTTCTTCAAGGCCCCTTTTTGAGAGCCCCGATTCGTTCGGCGTGGCTGACTAGCCACAGCCTGGCGGCAGTCTTTCGTCTTGCCATCGCTCTCGCTACGCAGGGCCAGAAGCATGAACGAATTGCGATCAGGAAAACCGCCCCGCCGAACAGTACCGCGAAGACTCTTGCCACAGGGCTGTAGCCTTCATGGTCTGCTGCGGTAGCGAATGCTCCGACCGCCATTGCTGTACAAAGCAAACCCACAAACAAAGAGTCTCCCGCCTTGTTTGACGGCGTACTCTCTTTAACCTGACTAATGTTCAAACCCATTTCATGTCCTTTCTTCGGACGGTTCTAGCGAATTGCGAAGCGTGAAAACCTACACACTTATGTACTTATTATGTCATAAGTAGTTATAATATTCAAGAGGTGTATAATAGAGGCAGTTATGTAGTCGGAGCGTACGCCCTGGTCGCGTTACCTCACCCTACAAACTTTCACGCAAATTTGTAGCCGAGACGAAACATTCTTGCCTACTTCAAATCGTTCGTAGTACGACCAAACTACAGGTTTGGGTATAGGGATTGGTAGCTAGTAAATAGGATTGCTAGCCTAAACCACCCCAAATACCATTTACTATCCCCTAATCCCTATTATTGGAGTATTTAATATGCGTGAAAGTTTTAAGTTTTTCTCATGGACTTTGCATTTGACCGCGGTGCAAGAAGGCCGCGAAACACGGAATGAGACGTATATAGAGTACGTTGAGCGAGTATTGGAGGGGGCGACGCAGCAACGCGTCAAAACCCTGGATGGATCATGGATTGATTCCATGTATCAATCAGGGGGGTGCAAAGTATCATGAGGGAAAGTTTAGATGAGGATATATCTGTAGTTTTCTACTATGATGCGGCCACTAGGCATGTTCAGCCGCACCGACTTAGCTGGAATAGCCAGGATTATCAGCTTGGAAAAGTCGATTTTCATCACAAAACAAAGAACGGAACGACTTTAATCCATCACTTTTCGTTGTCTAACGTTGAAGAGACAGCTTATTTTAAGATAGCGTTAGACACCAACACACTGCACTGGAAGCTCGAAGAATATATGTACGGCGGTAAAAACGAGGTCAATTATGCCCATGCGGAATGATACAATGAGTACCAAATGGCGCAACAAATTACACCTGAGCAATTGGACAAACGATTCGATCGTCTTGAGAAGATTGTTGAAAAAGGTTTCAAAAATGTTGATACCGAATTTAAAAGTGTTAACGCCGAATTTAGGGGTGTTGAGGGTGGGTTCGAGGCGATTCAGCAACAATTTCGGGCTCAAGACGAACGGTTTGATCGCATGGAAGAAGAACGTCGGCAATTGCGAGAAGATGTCCGAAGTATACTCTCTCACCTCGATAGTATCGAAAAGCGACTTGAAATTTCAGAAGATGAGAGATTGGTACTGCAACACCAGTTTGACCGACTTATGCTGTGGGCTCAACGAGTTGCTGAGAAAACCGGCATCACTCTTAACGTTTAAGGCTAACAAGAGGCTCTCTTTATGAGCCGAAATACGCAATTCATCAATACTTCACCGCCTATGGTGATGCACATTGACCTGAATAGTTGCTTCGCGACTATCGAAAAGCAGGCTAATCGGCTACTTCGGGGTCGTCCGGTAGCCGTTGCCGCCTATGACACGCCCAGAGGCATGATTTTAGCCTCTTGCTACATCGCGAAGGCCGTCGGCGTTAAGCTGGGTGTAAATGTCGCTGAGGCCCGTCAAATGTGCCCTAGCATAGTCATAATGACCCCAGACCCTCCCAAATACCGCGAGGCACACCGTCGGTTTGGTGAGCTCTTATTGGATTACACCCCCGATGTCGTAGCTAAATCTATCGACGAATTCGTCTTAAACTTCGCCGGCACCCCCTCTGTTTTGCAGGGTCGCACCTTGCAAGAGGTTGGGATGGAGATCAAGCAGAAGATATGTGAAAAACTTGGCGAAGCCGTGACTGTTAATGTCGGTATTGCTCCGAACCGCTTTTTGGCTAAATATGCCGCTAGCTTTAATAAGCCAAACGGCCTAACACAAATTGATTCGACTAACCTGCTGGAGCATTTTACGAATATGGATCTAGTTGATCTTCCTGGTATCAATGTACGTTACAAAAAGCGATTGCAGCTACTGGGCATTGCGACCCCGTTAGATTTATTCAACGCCGACTCAAAGTTCTTGCAAAAACGGGTTTTTAAAAGCGTAGTTGGGGTGCACTGGCATATGCGTATGCGTGGATGGGAGGTCGATGACCGCGAATTTAAGAGAAAAAGCATTGGTCATCAATATGCTCTAAGTAACAAGACTAGTGATAAAGAAGAGCTTGCTAAATTACTTATGAAACTTTGTGAAAAAGTCGGCCGCCGGCTACGGTCGGATAATTTTTACGCTACCGGCGTACATTTGTATCTAGCGTTTGTTGGTGATTATGGCAGTACTCCGGCTGGGTTCGAGAACATGCACAAATTTAACTCATGGCACAAGGGACATAAGCTAGGTTATCGGCTCTATAGTACTCAAGATATCTATCACGCAGCTAAACACCTGCTTTCTCAGGCCGAGATATACAACAAAGTACGACTAATGGCCGTAACGGCCTTTGGGCTTGAGCCATGGAGTCCGGAACAGACCAGCATCTTCGATGCCGGAGACAAAAGTAGCGAGATTTTAGATTTGAGTAAGGAATTCAAGGAATATCAGGTTAATAAACAGCTGTCTGATGCTCTGGACGATATTAATAACCGCTACGGCGAGTTTTCGATCACGCCAGGAGCGATGCTAGATATGAAAGGTACGATATTAGACCGCATCGCCTTTGGCAGTACACCTTCGTCCCTAAAGTAGTAAACTATTATCAGTGTCCAAGAAAAAGAAACTACTTATAATTGGCGTACCCTTACTACTGATAGCAAGCTATGTATTGGTTTTTTTTGTTTTTCATAAAGACGCCAAAGCGCCAGTTGCTTCGACGGACACCGATGCTAAGACCACAAAGACTCAAGATAACGTAACATCAAAAATTATAGAAGAACCGACCTACCCTGTTACTCTAACGGTTGAGCAAGCATCTTCAGTAACTGCAGTGGTCAATAAAAAACATCGGTTGCCTGAAGATTACGCACCAACACTAGTGACAGTTGCAGGCGGGAAAATGCGCCAAGAAGCTGCAACTGAACTACAGAAACTACTAAATGATGCAGCATCTGCCGGCGTTAACCTGAAGATTATTAGCTCATATCGTTCATACAACACCCAGGTTAGTACTTATAATGGTTGGGTTGCGCAATATGGCCAAACACGGGCAGATACGTTTAGTGCTCGTCCTGGCTACAGTGAACATCAGACAGGTCTTGCGGTTGATTTAGGCAATAGCGATGGAACTTGTGCCCTCGAAATTTGTTTTGGTGATACAGCGGGCGGTCAATGGTTGGCTGCCAATAGTGTAAATTATGGTTTTATTATTCGTTATCCTGAAGGAAAAGACGCATTAACCGGCTACGAGTATGAACCTTGGCACCTAAGGTTTTTAGGTCTAGAGGTTGCTAGAGCAGTATCAAACTCAGGAAAAACACTCGACCAATACTTTAATGTTGCAGCCGGTGGCTATTGAGCCCAGACAAATCTGATTCCAGCCAAATCTTCTAAAACATCACATGTTTTGTCTTCGAGTAATCCTATGGCTGTAAAAACATTCTTAACTTCTTCTTCCGTGATATCGGTTTTTGCATTTGATTTCTGATTCGGCCAACTAATCCATAACATTCCGTCATCGGACAACTTGCTAGCTAAAATATGAGACGATGAGATCATTTGTTCTAATTCTGTAAAAAAGGCGTGCATAAAGTCATAGGTACCGTCGTCGTCTGGTCGATGAGAGTAAACGCTACCACCAAGAGCTTCAAAATACTCTACTGGAGCATGAGAAAAATGAGTACTCATTCCCTCCCCGAGACCTAATTTTTCTTTCAAAGAGTTGTCGGAATATTTAGCCATATGGTTTTAGAATATCGAATTTGGAATCTAGAAGCTAGGTTTTAGCTCTATATTCAATATTCCAGCTTCCAACTTCTACTTCGCTGTTCTTTTGCGTTTATTGGGGTCGAGCTCTTTTTTGCGAAGGCGAAGGCTCTTTGGCGTTACTTCAAGCATTTCGTCGTTTTCGATAAAGTCTAAGCACTGCTCAAGGCTAAAGATGGTTGGTGGTGTCAACTGAACTGTTCCATCACTCGATTTGCTGCGCATATTAGTAAGCTGTTTAGCGCGGCAGACATTGATTTCCATGTCTTCTTGGCGGGTATTTAGACCAATAATCTGACCAGCATAGACTTGCACAGCCGGTTCAACAAAACAAACACCACGTTCTTCAACGTTTTGAAGGGCGTATGGCGTGGTTGTGCCGGCTTCATAGGCAATAAGTACGCCATTTCGCAATTGATTTAAAGCTGGAGCTTGTGGAGCGTAGCCATCTAGTAGGCTATTCATGATGATGGTACCTTTTGTGGCGGTCATAAGTAGGTTTCTAGCGCCAAGCAAGCTTCTGGTTGGTAGTTTATAAACTAGCTTCGTGACACCTTTTGGAGAGCTAAATTGGTCGATAAGCTCAGCTTTGCGGCGGCCCATTTCCATTTGCACAGCACCAACATATTCGGCCGGCACTTCAATAACTGCTTCTTCAATAGGTTCGACAATCTTGCCATCTTCTTCGTGAGTAACTACTTGCGGACGACCAACTTCCATCTCGTAACCTTCGCGTCGAAGAGTTTCGATAAGCACCGAAAGATGCAGTTCGCCGCGACCACTAACCTTAAATCCGATGCCGTCATCTTCAACAAGCAGACCAACATTTGTCTCAAGCTCTTGTCTCAAGCGATCGCCAATCTGGCGAGAAGTAGTAAATTCCCCTTCTTTACCTTTTAATGGGCTGGTGTTTGGCCCAAGATATATTCGAAGTGTTGGTGCTTCGACCTCGATTGGGGGCAAACCTTCTGGATTATCAATATCAGCAATTGTGTTCCCGATTTTAGCGTCAGCAATGCCTGTTACGCCAACTATATCACCGGCAACGGCACTATCGATTTCGACATATGAAAGACCTACAGAACGATAAATACGGTCAATCTTAACTTTTGTTTTGCTGTTTTCGCTGCATAGAGTTACGGCTTGACCTTTGACAATCTTTCCACGCTCGATACGTCCAACAGCATATTTGCCTTGAAAAGTATCTTTGCGAAGTGCCGAAACTAAGAATTGTAGTGAACCATTCACGTCAACCGATGGAGCTGGAACGTGTTCGATGATTGCTTCAAAAATTGGTGTCAAGTCGGCTTCGGCTTCTGGGTTCTCTGGAGTATTTTTCCAGGCTTTGGCATCGCGACCAATTGCATAATAAATTGGATAATGTAGTTGATCTTCATGAATTGCAAGCTCTAAGAACAGATCAGCAAGCTCGTCTTCAACTTGCTTAATGCGCGATGCTTGTTTGTCGATTTTATTGATAACGACGATTGGTTTAAGGCCTAATTGCAGTGCTTTGCTTAAAACAAATTTAGTTTGAGGCATTGGGCCTTCTTGGGCATCCACTACCAGTAGACAGCCGTTAGCCATTCGTAGCGTTCTTTCGACTTCACCACTAAAGTCAGCGTGTCCGGGTGTGTCGATAATGTTAATTCGAAAGTCATGCCAATCAACAGCAGTAATTTTTGCTGTTATTGTGATGCCTCGTTCTCTTTCTTGATCGCCACTATCCATAATTAGCTCTTGGGACATTTCGGCCTGGTTTGAACGGAAGGTATTAGATTGCTTTAACAGACCATCGACGATGGTAGTTTTGCCGTGATCGACGTGAGCAATGATCGCAATATTGCGAATTTTTTCAACTGAATCCATACTAAACTCTAGTTTTTAGCCTTTTCGGTCTTTGACTTCGTTTCGGCCAAGGTTTTTCTTAGTTTCTTCGAACCACTCGTGCTTACGAGTAAATTTGTCGTATTTCTTTAGGCGTAGCTTATCGGGAGTATTCTGAGTGTTTTTAGTGGTGACATATGTTCTATGACCACTAGCCGTACTGACTAGTGCTACAATCTTACGTTTTTCGCTTTTTCGTCCCATAATTCGTTTGATTTTAACAGATTGTTACCTCTTGGTCAAACCGTAACTGGGGCTTGCTCCTGAAGATATTCCTCTATTTGTGAAATTAAATCGAGCCCACTACCATTTGGACTAATTGGTAAGTCTGGGTCATCTGGACCGTGCCAATCCCAGCCTCCGCCGCCCCCTTCTTCTTCGTCTTTTCCATTGCCTAAACGCTCGATAATCTCTTCAGAAATGACGAACCCAGTAAGTAATATCCCTAATGCTCCCGGCATTATGAATAACGACCGATCCGTACTATATGTTTCTATCTGTTTCAACAAAGCAATGCTGCAACCGCATAGGGCTGCGCCGCCTAAACCAATTAGTACTCTATTAATAATCGTAGATCTTCTGTCTGGTGATTTGCTATTAGGGTTTCTTGGTATAAGTCTTTTCATAAAATTCTCTGGAGCTGATGACGAGAGTTGAACTCGTGTCTGAGCCTTACCATGGCCCTGTTCTACCGTTGAACTACATCAGCATCTTTAATTCGTTAACCATCCAGTTGCGTAATTTAACATTATGGACGCAAACTGTTATGACACCGTATACATTCTTGGATTGGTACGAACCTATTCTACCACTGTTTATTCTATTTACTGTAGGCATTATTTGTGATCTTTGAATGTTCAATTTAGACATCCAGTAGTTAAGGGCAGTTAGCTCATCTATATCAGTAAAGAGTTGCAGACCATAGGTAATCTTGTTTTCTTGAACTCGACATATTTCCTTTAAAAACTTAACAAAAGTTAGTATCAGACCTGGGTCTGTGTTTCCGACGCGTACACTGTGGACATTTCTCTTATTCCCCTCACCCCAATAAATACCCATACCTAGGCCCTTTAGATGCTGCTCTTCTGCTGTGAGATTAAATTTAATATTAAATGGATCACCTTCTGGGTTATATTTTATATAATTTGCCTCACTTCTATTTCTTCTTTTGATGTCATATGATTTCATCCAGTAATCAATCTTATTTACTGAACAGCCATACTCTTTGGCGATTTCCGCCATTGATAGCCGTTTTTCAATGTACGCACTAACCAGATTTTCTTTTGTGATCATTACTACAAGTATACCACTTACCAAGGGGGTAGCGCTCTACTTGTGCTACACTTTGTTCATGATTGTTTTAGATATCGAAACTTCTGGACTTGATGCCGAGCAGCACGGACTGCTATCTATTGGAGCTATCGATTTTTTGCATCCGAGCGAATCCTTTTATGGCGAGTGTCATGTTCGTGAGGGTGAAAAAATCGATCCTCAAGCTCTTGAAATTAACGGTTTTACATATGATGAGGCTAAAGACAAGACCCGGCAAAGTACTCGCGATCTTCTGCTTGCCTTTAATGAATGGCTAGAATCAAGGTCAATTAAGATGATCGGCGGCCTGCATATTGCAGCTTTTGACGTGCCGTTCTTGAACAAAAAAGCTTTGCAGTGTGGTGTGAGAATGCGCCTGCATAAACGTTCGATTGATCTTCACTCGATCGCTTACGCCAAAATGCACGAACTTCG
>CAZKOX010000013.1:0-21676 GCA_964554485.1 uncultured Candidatus Saccharibacteria bacterium
ACGCTATTCTTTGCTATTTGGGTATTCTAATCATTATCCCATTCCTAAATGAAGATGCTAAGAAATCCCCATTCGTACAATTTCACCTTAACCAAGGTCTAGTACTGCTTATCGGCGGTGTTATCGTCGGTGCGATTAGCTGGATCCCAATAGTAGGTTGGATCATTGGCATTGCATGGTTTGTTATTTGGCTTATGGCTCTAATTGCAGCAGCATCAGGTGAAATGAAGCGCGCACCACTTGTTGGCAATATCGAAATCATTAAATAGGAGAAAAACGATGGCTGAACCAACTAAGAAAGCTCCGGAAACTTCCAAGGAGCCAGTTCAAAGCACACCAAGTAGTGACCATGTCGAAGTCCCACCCAAGAAAGGTGGCAGCGGTGGTGGTGGAAACAAAAAAACACTGATTATCGTATTGGTTGTTGTGTTTGTTGTCTTTGTTCTTCCAGGGTTCGTACTAGCAGGCAGCTTGTGGTGGTGGGGTCGCGGCAATAACGCCGACAATCTGGCCGAATCTATCATCGAGAGTTCTACTGGCGGAAAAGTCGACATTAATAGTGATGAAGGATCTTACACCGTTGAGACCGAAGACGGCTCTTTCTCTACAAGTACCAAAGCTGAGCTTCCAGACAATTTTCCTAGCGACATACCGCTATACTCAGACCAGACTATCGTCGTCACATCTAGTTCTAGTAGCGACGGCAGAGCAACCTGGACAGTGGTCGCAACAACCAGCGACAGTACATCGGATGTCAACGACTACATAACAGACAAATTCTCTAGCTGGACTAAAGAAAGTGAATTTTCTGTAAACAGCACAAAAACAACTATGTACAAAAATAGCAGTTTTTCTGTTTCAGTTACTGTTGGTGAAGATTCGGGCGATTCTACTAAGACAAGTATCTCGTACCTAGTGACAGAAGAAACAAACTAAAACAAAAGTTTTTATAAGAACACCCCCCCTAAGCGTAGTCGAGGGGGTGTTTTTTTATTTCCTATTCTTTAGAACTGTTGTTTGGAGTACTTAAAATGTCGCTCCATAAACAGATCAGGATGGTCTGGCTTGTCGATAAAACCAAGTTCAATATCAACACTATCGTATTTCTTCTCTAGCTTCTTTACATCACTCGGTTGCATCCAGACGTTTCGACCGCCTTCAAACTCTGCAATAAGCTCACCGGTGGGGTTATTGCCGTGCATTACAAAGAAAAGCTTGTCTTCTAAAAACTCTTCTGTTTCTTTGCTACTGACGTGTTCATGATAAACGCCAGTAATCCGAAAATCAGCTTTCAAGCCGGTTTCTTCGTCAAGTTCACGTTCTGCGGCCTGAATGATTGTCTCGCCCCAGCGAATTTTCCCTGTTGGGAAGCCCCAAAATTCAAAGTATGGGTGTTTTGTCCTCTGGTGCATAAGCAAGTGTCGTTTTCCGTTAATCATCTTTTCAACCGCAATAATGACCGCGCATTTTGGTTGCCTCTCGATCGTATTGTTGTCAGTATCAAGCTTATTGGCATGCTCTTTGCCGCGCGGACTAAGACAGTAGTGTCCTTTATCGAGTTTTTCAACCAAACCAAGTTCCAACAACTTCTTTATATGAAAGTTAAAATGATCACTTGCGAGGTTTGTTTTCTTTTGTAGCTGCGCAAAACCAGCCGATTTATTGAAAAGCAACTCCCTTAGGATGCTAGTTTGGGCGTCGTGAATTTTTACTTCGTGGCTCATATTATCGGTCCCCTTTTGAGAGGGGGCAACCCCCTCTCAACGCGCCGGATGCGGAATAAATCCGCATTTCGGGCTGCTCACCCCAATTAGTAACAAATTTACTCATATCTTCTCCTTCTTATACCAGTAGATTAAAGGTTAAACAAAACCGAAACTAGTAAAGTCGACTTTAGTTAAAAATCATTGTTGACAGTCCCGACTAGAGGAGTATTATTGAGTTTAACTTTCGTTGATGAATATCCGAGAGAACCTTAACAAGATAGATGCAAACCGATTACCCAATGTCATCGTGGCGCTGAAAGTATTTGAGCTATCGAATTCTTTCACAGCCATGATGGCTAAAAGATCTGGACACCCGTCCAGAAGAAATGGGGAATGAAAACATGACGGCAACTCGCGCGCCGGTGAACCCGGCCACGAACACCCTCGCCAAGAAGGCCCCGCCGGCCACCCAAGCCACCTCGACCGAGCTGAAGACGGCTGATCTGGCCATCGTCGGCACCTGACGCAACCTTCGCGTCATGCTGCTGACAATCAGCTTCGGTTGGGTGATTGTCCTGCCGCCGGACGGCGGCTGCAGGCGACCGCTCAACCAGCACAACAGGGGCTACGTCCCCATGGGGGCCCGATCCCCGGGTGACCGCTAAACCCCGCGTCGTCAAAGCGCCACGAGAGAGTCTCCTCGACTCAGGCGTCAAGACGCGGGGCAAAAGGAAGCCTTGTTGATTGAGCAAACGTTCGGATGCTGAGGTCGGGGTTCCAACTCCACGGGTCCCGCTGCCCCGACCTCAGCACCGTTCTTCCAGTTTGCATCTATCTTTGCTCTTCGCTGGCCAGCGAATTGAGCCTTACACGCCTCACCAGAAATGGTGGGGTTTAACTTTTTTGATAAATATATAATTCTTATGCTTCGTCGTGGTACACTCATAATAAGAAATTAAGGGGGACGTATGGATATACTTCAAACACCAGCTCCATCTGGGGCTACACCAACAGAACAACAAAAAGAAACACCAGAGAAAGTAAAAGTCAGCCGAAAGTTTCCGGCCAAGAAACTACTTATGGTACTTGCTTCACTAGTACTACTTGCTGCCGCAGCATATGGTGGCTATTACTGGCGAGATAGAAGCGCTAAAAAAGAAAGTAGTGACAACAAGTCAAAAATCGATGTTTTAGAAAAGAAAGTTACGAGCCTAGAAAAAGCATCGGCTGAATCTAGCTCCTCGGACACTGCTACTACCGAAACTTCGACTTCACCAACCGCAGACCAATTAGAAAATATTGAAGCATCAATTTCTTCTGGCAATACAGCCGCCCTAGAGGGCCGTATGGCAACTACTGTGACCGTAATTATTGCTGCGTCAGAGGGTATGGGGCCAAGAACTATCACCCAAGCAATTGGTGACCTAGATTACGTGATTGACTTAGCTGCAACTTGGGATTTTAGCCTACCGGCTGCAACCCTAAACAGTTATGCGGCTGGTGACTACGCCCAATACTTCCCAGACGGAGCATTGGTTGGCAAGTCTTCGGCAGGAAAGGTAGTTTCGTTCATATTTGACGCAGACGCCAAGATCAAAACTATCTTTATGTCAGTCAACGCCGACATCTTGTAAGTTGTTGTTTTCCACAGTTTTATACACAGTTAGTAGTTGAATTGAGAAAGTCCATTGACAGCTCCATGCGCTGTGTATAAACTAGCATCCAGAACACTGTGAGGTGTTTCAGAGACCAAGCTGCTTGCAGTGGAAGTCTCGAACAAAAAAGAACCCGTCAAACGGTTCTTTTTTGTTTATCTTCAACTCTTTGACACAATGTAAATATGAAAAACAGCGGGGGATTGAATCAACAACAGCAAGCAGTAGTCGAGCACACCTCTGGGCCGATGCTAGTTGTGGCCGGGGCTGGCACAGGTAAGACTCGGGTTATAGTTGAACGAATCGGTAAGCTGATAAAAGACGGAACATTGCCAAAGAGAATCCTGGCTTTAACTTTTACGGAAAAGGCTGCAGCTGAAATGCTCGATAGAGCCAATGACTTAACCGGAAGCTACTTACTTGATCTGCCGGTAATGACATTTAACGCCTACGGCGAGAGCCTGCTAAGACGCTACGGTGCCGATATCGGACTAAGTCGTAACTTTCTATTACTTGGAGAAAGTGCTCAGATTGTATTCTTGCAGGAACACCTTGATGACCTTGGCCTGGATTATTATGCACCGATTTCTAGACCCGACGGGCAGCTTGGTGCGCTGCGTGACTTTTTCTCGAAACTAAAACAACTAGTTATTACGCCAGAGATTTTTAGCAAATTCGCCGACTCACTCCCAATTAGCGATGAAGCCGAGAAACTAGAAAAGATTAAGAACCAGGAATTAGCTCGAGCTTACAAGAACTATGTTGATTTATGTAAGGTCGGCGGCGTAATCGACTACGACGACCAAATATATTTATGCCTAGAATTATTTAATAGACGCCCAAATGTGTTAAAGCTTGTTCAGAATTCCTACGATTTTGTAATGGTCGATGAGTTTCAAGATACCAATCTAATGCAATCGAAATTAGTCGACATGTTAGTAGGGGAGTCCCAAAACCTTCTAGTTGTCGGCGACGACGATCAAAGTATCTACGGCTTTCGTGGCGCTAATCTGAGCAACATTTTAGATTACAAAAAACGTTACCCGAAAAGCAGTGAGGTAACTTTGATCCAAAACTACCGATCTACAAAACAGATCCTAGATCGTTCATATAAACTTATAAAAAATAATAGCCCCGACAGACTCGAGGACAGACTTGGAATCGACAAACGCCTTACGTCCGATAAGGAGGGGCGCGAACCGACCGTTCATGTATTTGATCGACTTGACGACGAATTACAATGGATAAGTGAAGATATCAAAAATCGAATCAAAAACGGCTCAAGCGCGGGTGACATCGCAATACTGGCGCGGCGTAATGCAACCGTAAAACTACTGGATGAAGTTCTTACATTAAAGGATATCGACCATGTCGTTGCTGGACAAAGATACGAACTATATAGCGAACCAATCGTCAGAACCCTGCTTGAAGCATTAAAAACCGTTGTTGATATCGACAATAATGTTAGTCTTTTTCATACCTTAACCGGCCCTCTATTTAATATATCGCCGGCACGTTTATCCGATCTACTAAGTCAAGGCCGCAAAGAGCATGAACCGCTAGCTACGATTATTAATTCCAGTTCCGACAATATACTTGATGATACAAAAAAGGCGCTTGAAGTAATTAGCTCGTGGCGTGAAGAGATCGGCATAAAAAGTGTTGGTCGAATGGCCTACCAAATTATAGATTCCAGCGGCTATAAAAATACTTTGCTCAAAAAAGCCAAGCAAGATCCGGCGTCAGCCACAGCTGTTATGCGTCTCAGTGAGTTATTCAACACCTTTAAAGAATTCGAACAGATCGCCGGCTCTCCAAGCACGATTCAATATATTGAATCATTGCCGGCTCTTCAAGCCGCCGGAAATAGCGGTGAAGACGGAACGCTTGACCTAAGTGGAGATGTCGTCAACGTATTAACGGTGCATAAAGCTAAGGGCCTGGAATGGCCAATTGTCTATATTGTCGACTGTACCGAAAAATCCTTTCCACTTAACGAAATACACGGCGGTATTAGTTTGCCCGAGGAACTTAAGAACAAATACTACACCGAAGCTGACGAGCACGTTCCTGAAGAGAGACGACTTATGTATGTGGCGATGACTAGAGCGCGCGATGAATTAATATTAACGTTGTCTAACCATCATAATAGTCAAGCCGTGCGCAAACCGTCACGCTTTATAAATGAAGCCTTTGACGCCGAAAACTTCGTAAGTCACGTGCCTATTAATGCTAGCCTTCAACCACTTAAGAGTTTCGTAAGTACAATGGACGGACCAATAAAAATTCCAGAAAAGATATTGTCCGGAAGCCATGTCAGCCTAACAGTCAGTCAAGTTGACGACTATTTGCGCTGTCCGCTTAACTTTTACTATAAACACGTCTTAAACGCACCAGAAGAGCCAAGTCCATCACGTGATTACGGTGTAACCCTGCATAAGATCATTGAAGATATTAATCGATCTTTGATGGATGGCACTGCCGCCAACCTCGACGAACTTGAAGCCAAACTAAACGCAGAGTGGCCAAAGGCTGGTTACTCTTCAAAGCTTCAAAGAGAGCGAGCTTTAAAGCAGGGTCTGGCGACTCTTCGTCAAATTCATAAAAGATCTGTTGAAAATCCTGAAGTCCCTAGTGCTATCGAGGAGCCCTTTAGGGTCAGTCTGGACGAGTTTAACTTATCAATACGCGGACAATTTGATGCAGTTTTTGAGAAAGGAGATAGTATAGAAATTAGAGACTATAAAACTTCTACTACTGTCGATACTCCAGAGCGAGCCAAAGCTAGGGCAGGGCAAAGTGAACAGTTAACCATCTACGCTCTCGCATGGCAGATAATGCACGACGACTTGCCAGCTCTCGTGACCCTAGATTTTATCGACACCGGTATGAAAGGGAGCATCAAAAAAAGCAAACGTGGCATAGATTCTGCAAAAGTTCGACTTAAAGCCGTCGCAGAAGGGATCCGTTCAAATAGTTTTCCGCCGGGCAAGGAACACGATTTTTGTATCCACCCCGATATAGCGGATAGTAAATAGCTAGTAGTCCTGAGAAAAGAAGTACATAAAAAGAGGCTCACGAACGAGCCTCTTTTTTTAGTAAAACTTTTTATTTTTTTCGGTTAGTGCGTTTTTTGGCACTAGTCTTTTTAGCAGGTGCTGCAACAGCACGTACTTTTAGAACCGAGCTTTCATTTGTGAAAAGCATTTGGTAGAAATTCATTCCTACAACCGCACCGGCTATTGGACCAAGTAGGTAACCTAGGTAACCAACGCTATCTGGTCGGTAGCCAAGTGACATAGCAACCGCAGGATTAATTACTCCAGCAGCGGCAACTAAGCTAGCAACAGTCGCGCCAAGGAATAGTCCCCAGCCAATTGTAACGCTGGCGAAGTGACCTTCAAGCTTTTTCATCGCTACGCTCGCAAAGACGAATGCGAAAATTGCCATACCAACCATTTCAGCTGTAAATACTCGCCAATCAAAATCACCCGTAACAGATGTGATTGGTTTGTCTACAAACCATTCGTAGAGCTTCCACGCAAGTACTGCACCAACAGCTTGTGAAGCTAGGTAGGAGACAGTTTTTGACAAATTTATTTTACGGATACTAAACAAACCGAGAGTAATAGCAGGGTTAAAATGACTTCCCGACGCTGAAACAAGTCCAGTTGTCATTGTTCCATAAGCTACTGCAGCTGCAAGTGCAGTGAAAATCGGTAATCCATAACGTGTTACCGACAGCACAACAACTGCAAGTACAAAAGTACCTACCGCCTCAGCAACTAACATTGCTAGAGTCTTTTTTGACATATTATAAAACCTCCTCTATTTAATACCTTATGAAGAATAGGATAGAACTTTCTTGCACCGTGCGCAAGTACAAGTAACTCTAGTTTATACCCAACGTCCGCTTGAAGCGTTCACCAAAAGGCTCGGCCTCACTACCCGAACAAGTCGCCGGATCATCCTCTTCGTTATGCTCATGTGCTTTATTCTCGATACTCTCGAATCGCTTCTTAAGCACCGCACTATCGGTATCACCAAAATCAATCAGCAGGGTATCTTCGTTGCCGATTATCGTATTCTCGACAGACTTAACACTCTCACCATTAAGAATAAAATGAAGTTTGCCATTCTGCCCATCTGCATAAATTCCATCATTAGTTGCTAGTACCTTATCGCCTAGCGTGTAGCCAAGGTTGGCAAAAAAGTGACCCCATGTCGCTCCGGGTGAATGAACATGTACAACACCATTCTCTTGATCGTGCATATGTACTCTTGTGCGGGGGTCGCTTTCATGGTCGCTAGAACATGCAGTTTCTTCTTCATAGAATGTAAAACTTTTAAATTCATCGCGTCTACCATTAACATAAAGTGCAAAATTTGCGTGATAGTGAACTTGCTCCTTTTCGACTAATACAAACCTCGCCCAAAAGGCTGAAACTACACCGAGCAAAAAAACAATCAATAGTAATGTGATTCTTTTTGAAAACGTTCCTTTTGTTTCTAGCATTAAATAAGTTTAGCACGCCTAACAATAGCTCCAGAAATACCTAGAACCTGTAGCACTAGCACTACAGGTGGTGTATGATATTTATGTAATAACCATAGGGGTAGTGTTATGCCGCGAGGTGGTGGCTATAGAATAGGTGAGTATGACCCAGAGACAATAATTGCTCGGTCGGCGACTATCCAAGAGATAGATCCGACTGAGTTAATTTGCTACGGGGAGGGTCATAGAGAGTCCATAAATATACTTACGATGATTCTTACCAAGGTCGATTCTTCCGACCCAAGGGAAGTAGCACGTACATCGGATCGACTTCAGCACCATATGCCAAATGACAGCCCAGACATTACTGAAGTGATTGATGTCTTATCTAGCAATGCCGCAGATTATGAAGGTTTACTTTCTTCACGGACCGCGACTAATGACGAATTTATACCACTAGAAGACGTCATAGCCGAAGATCCACTGATACGTACACTTTTATCAATAAAAACTGAAAGCATGCACGCCAGAACACTGCGTTTATGGCGCTCATTAATCGCCATTGCATATTCAAAACCAGTGCCAGAGGACAAATAAAGTAAGATATAACCATGGCTTTTGAAGACTACAAGCAAAAAGAATCCGTAATCGTGGTTTACACCGGAGAAGGTAAGGGCAAAACCAGTGCAAGCCTAGGTCTAATGGCGAGAGCATTGGGGCGTGGCTGGACGGTAGCCTATGTACAATTTATAAAACACTGGAAGGTTGGCGAGCACGACTTTATTAGTATGGTTCAGCCTGTGTTCGGTAAAAAACTATTATTTTATAAAGGTGGCAAGGGGTTCTTTAATGCCCCCGAAGGTATTTCTGCAAAAGACGTTAGTCTAAGCGAACACGTCGCTGCAGCGGTGGATACTTACAAAAAAGCCTATAATCTAGCAACCAGCGGTAAGTACGACTTGGTGATTTGCGACGAAATAAATAACGCCGTACACGACGGACTATTAAAACTCTCCGACCTAAAAAAACTAATAACCGACAAGCACCCAAATACCTCTCTCTGTTTAACGGGGAGGAACTTTCCGGATGAATTAGTGCTACATGTTGACATAGCCACCAACATGACTAAGCTTCGACATCACTTCGACGACAAGTTTCTGGCTAACAAGGGTATTGACTATTGATTAGCGGCCAGATAAATTGCCATCAAAACAAATGAAATCATACCTAAGAATACTAGCGCAAACAGTGGTACCAAATAATTGAGTAAATGCTGGCGAGGCATCTCAGTTTTTGTTTCTCGAGCATAAGTTAGCTGGCTATACAAAACCGCCATACCTGAAGCCAAGCATAAAGACGACACAAATGGCACCATTGAGCTTATTGTTGTAACACCAAAAACCTCGCTAAGTCGTTTACGCGTCAAGTGTTTGCTCTTTTCTAAAGCAGCAGTTGGCGTGTGATTACCGTCAAATAAGTAATAAACCGCAAAGGCAAAACGTAGATATACCCGAATCATCAAAACACCATTGGCGATTGCCAAAATAATTGATACAGGCAAGCTAACCGCAAGGGCTAGTCTGCTATTCATGCCAATAATAATATTTAGAATAATTAGTAGGGTTATTGCGACGGCATAAGGTAGGGCGTAGATAAAGATCATTATATTAACGGCAACCACTTTCCAAAATCTCGAAAAAGCCTGTTCTAGGGCTTTGCCGAGAGTTTCGTCTTCGCCGCGACTAATTTTGATCATGGCAAACGACTGAAATCCGACATACAAAACCTGCACGAACATTGTCAGTAACATTGCTAGGATAAATAAAACTGCACCAACCACCAAAACTGCCGGCGAACGGTCATTATTAGAATCAATCGCCGAACTAAATACTTCAGAGAATATTTGAGCTATGAAATTAACAACTCCGAGGATCATAGGAATAACAATTAGCATTACGGCGAGTTGCTGCGAATGCGCAAAAGCTTTCTTAAAACCAGTAATGACTATCGTTATTGGATTTGTTTCATAGTGAAAATTGGCCATAACTTTATGTTAACAGAATTTTCCCTATACTGATGCTCATATATGAAACGTCGATTATTACTTTGGGCATGTCTCTTGCTAATAGTTGGCGGTCTGACAGCTTTTTGTTATTTTGCTTGGCACGAAAATTGGCTACAAACACTCTGGGAGAAGCGTCCTTCAATTACTAAGGTCGAACCCGGCTACTACCGTGTAACTCATGTTTATGACGGCGACACCATCCAGGTTGACATGGATGGCGCACTAGAAAAAGTTCGATTCATAGGCGTTGACACACCCGAGACACACGACCCAGATGTTTCCGAGCAATGCTATGGCTCAGAAGCCACTAACTTCACAACTGATTTGTTACTTGATAATTCAGTGCGTCTTGAAAGCGACCCGACCAACTCAAACCGCGACCGATACGAGCGCCTACTTAGATATGTTTATACTTCAGACAACAAACTGGTTAATAAAAAGTTGATCGAGCTAGGTTACGGTTTTGCATATGTGCGTTTCCCGTTTACTAAAAGGGACGAATTTCTAGATGTTGAGACATCAGCCAAAAACACTGGACTTGGTCTGTGGAGCGGCTGCACTACATATATTAATAATGGAGTTTATCAAACTACCGCGCGTTAACTTGTTCGACGACCAGTCGATACATCGTCGCCCGGTATCGATCAAGATAGTAGGCTTTCCGAGCAATCTTAATAAGGGGCTGGAAGGGAACATAAAGCAATATCGGTATCTTGATATTCATACCAGCAATACCGTGTAGGTTGTAAGTGGTTTCAATCTTTTTTACATAATTATAATATTCCGAAAACCTGGAGCTCATCCGGCGAGCCGAGGTCGAGACCACCATATTTGATTCGAAACTAATATTATGACCGACACCTAGAAGATGAATGGTCAGATCAACGTCTTCATGAATATGCAACTGCGAGCACGTAGAAGACCAGACCGCTTGCCATACCTGCCGACGAATAGCCATGTTGGCACCAGCTAAGAACTTGGGCAATTTTGTACTATTTATTAGTTTTCTTCTGACAACTGCTTCTGATTTTGCTAAAAGTCTTAACCCGAAGACATCAGAAAACTCAAGTCTGCCAGTAACTGCTGCGGAATCATTATTTTCAAAATACTTCGTAACTACTTCAAGCCAATTTGGCGCCGGTTGAGAGTCGGCGTCAGTTCTGGCGATGATATCACCGGTTGCTGCATTAAAACCGGCGTTGCGCGCAAAGAATATTCCTTGTCGCTTCTCGCCAACAACTTTTACGTTTTCATAACGAGCAGCTATTTCGGCTGTATTGTCGGTTGAATTATTATCCACGACAATGACTTCATAAGGCTGAATAGATTGAGCCATAATTGCCTCAAGGCAATCCACGATTAACACCTCTTCATTGTAGGCGGGTATAACAACCGAAATTTTTAGTTTTTTTGGTAACTTTTTTATCATGGTTATGGCTTGCTATATAATAACAAGGATGGGCAAACCAAAGAAGTCCTTTGAAAAAAAGGTTACTAAGCTATGGGCAAAACATCGCAATTGGCGAAAGCTTTTTATTGTCGCGATTTATTTAGGCGCAGCTTTTATTATCTGGCTCGCCGGAATGTTTATATTTGGCATTATTTATCAGCACCAACACCGTAACGACAAAGTTATAATCGGCACCAGCTTCACCAAAGAAACAGCCAACGATCTTGGAGTTGACTGGAAGGCAAACTTTACGGCGCTACTTGAAGATATGGGAATTCGAAACTACCGTTTAATGAGTTACTGGAAGGATATCGAGTCCGAAAGAGGTAAATACAACTTTGAAGATCTAGATTGGCAATTTGCCGAAGCCGAAAAATATAATGCCAAAATTAGTTTGTCCGTTGGCTTGCGGCAGCCCAGGTGGCCAGAATGCCATCAGGCACAGTGGGCATGGGATCTATACGCACAAGACTATCCAGCTTGGGAGGCAGAGCTTTATGATTTCATCTCAGCAGTAGTTGATCGTTACAAAACCAGTCCAGCACTCGAAAGCTGGCACTTAGAGAATGAGTACTTTAATCGCAACTTCGGTAACTGCGAAAACTATTCTAAAAAGCGGCTCCAAGATGAGGTTGACCTAATTAAGAAGCATGACCCCGATCATCCGGTAGTTATAACACTTGCCGATCAGCTTGGCTTTCCACTGTTTGGCACAAAGTCAGACATCTTCGCAACATCTCTATACCGCGGTAACCATGTCAAAATTATTGGCTATGTTCCATACCCAATCCCAACGCATTTTTATAGCGCTAAGTCATTCTTTATAGATCTGTTGCGCGACAGAGACGTCTATATCCACGAACTTCAGCTGGAGCCTTGGGGCGCAAAGCCAACCCGCGAACTGACTGTCGCCGAGCAAGATAAGTTAATGGGGTATGACCAAATTGTTGGAAATATCCGCTTCGGTTTGCAAACCGGCATGAAAAAAATGTACCTTTGGGGTAGCGAGTGGTGGTACTGGCGAAAAGTTAACTTCAACGACCCATCCGTATGGAACACCGTCAAAGATACCGTCCAGAGGGCTAAGACAAACGAGCTATAGATTACTGTCTCGAGCGAAGTGTATAGTAATAGGGTGAAAAAGAAGCAGTCTAGTAAGACAATTACCAACAAAAAGGCTCGGTTCGACTATGAAATCGGTGACACGATTGTTGCCGGCATAGTTCTGACGGGCGCAGAGACTAAGTCATTGCGAATGGGCCAGGCAATTTTGCAAGGTAGTTTTGTGATGGTTAAAGACAGTGAACTCTGGTTAAACAATTGTCAGATTAATCCACTACAGACAAACCTAAATGCCATGCCGGAAGATTCCAGAACCAGACCTCGTAAATTATTAGTTACCGCAAGACAACTTGAAGACCTAGCTGGCAAAAAACGCCAAGGGTTAAATATTATACCAATAAAATTTTTAAGTAGCGGCCGACACATCAAAGTAGAAATTGGCGTTGGCCGCGGTAAGAAAAAATACGACAAACGCCAAGTGATCAAAAAACGCGACCAAGAACGCGACGCCAGGAAAGAAAGTCGATGAATAAGCTGAAAGTATATAGTTGGAATGTTAACGGCATCCGGGCCGTCTGGAACAAAGGTCTTTTCCAGAAATTTATCGAAGAGCACGATCCTGATATTCTTTGCCTACAAGAGACCAAGGCCATGCCACACCAGTCGCCGGTCGACTTGCCGCAGTATGACGAATACTGGAATAGTGCCGAAAAAGCTGGTTATTCCGGAACGGCAATATTTAGTAAAGAAAAACCCCTGGAAGTCCGCAACGGTTTTTCACCGAAAGTTCAAAAGTCTTTCGACTTTGTTGATAAATTTGGCGATCCTACGAAAGAGGGCAGAGTAATCTCGGCGCGCTTTAAGGATTTTTGGGTTGTTACCGTCTACACACCAAACAGCAAAGAAAAACTTGAAAGACTAGAACTGCGCCACAAAGTCTGGGATCCAGCATTCTTGGCGCACGTTAAAGAACTTGAGCAAGATGCACCAGTAATATTTTCTGGTGACTTTAACGTTGCTCACAAAGAAATAGACCTAGCCAGGCCAAAAGAAAATGTCGGTAAACACGGCTTTACGATCGAGGAACGTGAAGGTTTCGACCAGATGATCGCCGCAGGCTTTGTTGATACTTTGCGAGCCAAATACCCAGACAAACCAGAACTTTATACATGGTGGAGCAATTGGGGCAGCGCCAGAGCGAGAAATGTTGGTTGGAGGATTGATTATTGGATGGCCAGTCCGAAGCTCGCAAACAAAATAACCAAAGCCGAGATTCACCCCGACGTTATGGGCTCCGACCATTGCCCAGTCAGCATCATACTAAAACCATGAACCTTGACTATTGGCAGAAACAAGATCCCGGCGCGCCGCTCTTTCCAGATATTCTTTGGGAAAAGCCGGAGCGCCGCGATCTAGCCGGTAAATTATTAATCGTGGGGGGTAGTAACGGAGGAATCCATGACGTTGCTCAAAGTTTTGCAGCGACAAAAGACGCTGGTATAGGCGAGGTGCGGGCACTAGTACCCGAAAGCCTTAGACCAATCACAAAGCATATTGAAGGTATCGATTTTCTGCCAGCAACTAAAACTGGCAATTTTGCACATAACGCCAACGATCAATTGTTATTCATAGCAGGACAGATAGGTGGTGTCTTATTACCCGGAAACATTGGGCGTAATAGCGAAACAGCGATGCTGCTCGCCGACTTACTACATTCATATAACGGCAAGTTGAGTATTACCAAAGACGCTATCGACGCCCTTTATGGCGAAGCGAATAATCTATTAAAACGTCCGAATACGCTACTGGTGGTGTCGTTTGCGCAGCTGCAGCGTCTCGCTAAAGAAGTAAAATCACAAATTATCTTTCGTTCTGATTTGGATTTTTTGATATTCATTGAGAGGTTACACGACTTTAGCTTGCAGCACCCGGCAATGATTATTACTAAGCATCATAGCCAGATGTTATTTGCCTTTAACGGCAAAATCGTAACTACCGACAGAAAAGATTTGAGCGAACTTTGGTGCGTAGATGTTGCCTCTAAAGCGATCGTCTATTGGCTTCAGCACCCTAATTCGCCAGAACAGGCGATCGGCACTTCGCTTATCCCTTAGTCAGGTACGGGCCAGCAACCACCTCAGCAACTCTGTCTCTTATTTGCGGTATCACGGTGACCGGAATAAAGATCTGTCTTGCCTGCAATATGTAAACTGCTGCCTTAACTGCTTGTCGACGTTTATTGCTAGTCATAAATTCAGCTACCGGATCTTTAGCCAACTTAGTCGCTAAAGGTAGGTCACTGCGTCGTCCAAATACTGCTAACGCCAACGAACCGTGAGCTATGACCTGTTGCAAATAGTCTTCATTCATATCAAACATATTCAATAACTTGTAAGCCTCGTCCCATTCTCTGGCCATTTTAGGTGCGCGATAACTTCCATTTTCGACACTATTTGCAAGGTCAATACGTGCTCGAACATGCTGGGTAGCAGCTAGTTCTGAGGCTGCGTGCGTAGTATTTTCGGCATCCTTAGTAAATTCGTCCCAGTGTATCGCAAAAGCGTTTTCTATAGCTTCATTTCTAAGAGCCGGCTCGCCGAGTCCGGCATAAACTCGAGCCATATCTCTATCAACCCGACCGACATATAAATCAATACCTGCCGCTAAAAAGCCATCTCGAGCCTGATTGAACAGTGCTAGTGCGTCATCAAAACGACCTGACAAAGAGGCTTCGAGCCCCTTAGTATGCGAAGTATACGGATAAGAAACAGACATTTATGTTACTACCATATACTTATATATATTATTGTCAATAATGCAATGGTGCCACGGGTGGGACTTGGCCACATTCTGCAGCCCGAAACTTTCTGACTACGGCAAGGCCGTAATCTGAAAGATTTCCTTGCAAAATGCCACTGGCATTTTTC
Source organism: uncultured Candidatus Saccharibacteria bacterium (assembly GCA_964554485.1). Classification (GTDB taxonomy): domain Bacteria; phylum Patescibacteriota; class Saccharimonadia; order Saccharimonadales; family JAGQMS01; genus JBBQBM01. Next base: position 15,361 of record CAZKOX010000013.1, read on the forward strand.
ACCCACAATCCATAAGAACATCGCAATAAGCTCAACCACCTTTAATATTAATGCGATTTAAAATATTCACTGGTGCCGCAGGACGGACTTGAACCGTCACGAGCTATTGCTCACAGGATTTTGAGTCCGGCGTGTCTACCATTCCACCACTGCGGCACAAGTTAATCTTTTAATATTCACCAATTCCACCAGGGCGGCATGAGTAGTATTCTACATCTTAAGCATACTCATTAACAGAGGAATTTTATATAAAGTCGAGTATAATAACGCTTGAGCTATGGCCGAGCCAATTCTTCCAATACCCAGTCAAGACCAACCGGTAGACGATCCGGCGGTTACTTTAATTCGCGGAAAGTTAGCTGAGTTATTTGAAGCCGAGCCAAAAGCTACCGATGAGATCAAAGAAATTACTGATGTTGGTGTATCGAGTAAACACCAAAAATATCTCCAAACACTCATGTCTTCAGGAAAAGATATCGCCGAGATCCAAACTTCATGGCACGAATACTATCAAGGCCTTCCGGCAAACGAAAAACATGAAGTTTGGCAAGAATTTTATAGCAACCAAGCTAGGCAGTCTCGTTTTTTTGGAGCATCAACACCAAGTACACCAGAAGCACCTAGCACAATCCAGAGCCCCAAAATTGAAGAAAAGAAAAAACAAAGTAGCGCCCCTCAAAGTGTTTCCGACTTAAAGAAAAAGATAGCTTCAAAAGTTAGCGCTAATGGACGCCTAAGTCGAAAACACCACTTAAAATCTTTACTATTCGGTCTTGGTTCCGCCGGGTTCGTTGCACTGTTAATAGTATTCACTCTGTTCAACCAACTGTTCATTACACCATTTATTAGTCCAAGCAAAACTGCCAGCGCTACGCCGCTTATCGTCGACCCTTCAGGACAGACAGTCGTAGGTCCAGAAACAAAGATTATTATTCCAAAGTTAAACGTCGACGCGCCTATTGTTATTGACGCTGTCGACAATCAAGAAAAAACTATTCAAGCCGCTCTTGAAAAGGGAGTTACTCTTTATCCAAATACCGGAAAGCCCGGTGAGCTTTCTAACCCTGTTATATTTGGTCACTCTAGCAACAATATCTTTAATCACGGCGACTATAAGTTTGTTTTTGTTTTGTTAAGCCGCCTCGAGATCGATGATACATTTATGATCAACTACAATTCCAGACAATATGTTTATAGGGTATTTAATAAGAAGGTAGTTAAGCCAAAGGATGTAGCCGTACTCAGCGAAAAACCAAAACCAGCGATGGTTACGCTCATTACCTGCGACCCGCCTGGCTCCAGTGCAAATCGACTTGTCGTTCAAGCAGAACAAATAACCCCAGACCCGAATGCCAATATAGCCAGTACGGCTAGCACAAATACAAGCAGCCCCGAAACACTGCCGAGCAATCCAGAATCATTATTCCAGCGCATCCTCAACTGGTTCTAGCATCTTCTTGTACGAACTAAGAGACGTTGGCACTGTTTAGTTTTTCGGAACTACTAAGCCAGTGATATTTAGAGACGAGGCGGTATCAGTAGGCGACACAGTAAATAGCTTTTTTAAGTCTTTACTGAAGAAACCGGGGGTCGTATTTCGAACACCAACAAGCTCTCTATTGTTCTGGCCATCAAATTCAAAGACCTGGAGCTTACCGCCAGCAACGCCCTGAAGATGAAACCCGTCAGCCCAAAGTATCTTAGATCCCGCGTCGGCCGTAAACGGAAGGTCATATTTATATCCCATGTCCTCTTCGGCGTCATAAACGGCGATGGTTTGACCGCTTCGAACTAATATAAACCGCTTATTTGTCATTGAAAAACTTAAACTATTCGGTACACCCGCTTTCAAAGATGTCAGCAGGGAAGCAGGCTTTGGGGTTTTGGCAGTAATAAAGTTTAGTGGATTACGGTATACCTTAACCAAGCTACTAGCACCGCTGCCAATCGCGTAATACCAACTTCCATCAAAAGCATCAAACTCTAAGAAATAGTTATTCCCACTATCAAAATCAAGTTCAGAAAATGCATAATTGTCGCCGCTTCGATAAATTTTTACGGCAACTTTTCCGGGTTTAGCGTCTTTAGTGGTTGAGTACAAGATTAGATCTGAGCCTTTTGTCTGATAGGCGAGCACCTGATCCAAAATAGGTTCAGCAACACTTTTTGACTCTAGGTCGGCGACACGCAGTAAACCGCCGGTTGCAAAATACATATAAAACTTGTCGTACTTGTCGTCGAACAAAGTGACAGACGTTGGGTTAACTCCAAAAACGGTACTTAAGTTAACGCTTAAATCTACATTCTCTCGATCAATTAATAGATACTTGCGCTGGCCATCAGGGAGTTTTTGGCAAAGTAAAAAATGTTGGTTGTCGTCGGCCCAAGACACAACTTCAAAGCTGCCGTAATTTCCACCCACGTCACTTAAAATACTCGACGGAAACACCACAGATGTAGCCGTAAGTTTTGTCTTATTTAAATCGAAAATCTCGATTGCAGGAATCGTAGCATTCTGCTGAACGACCAGCCACCTTCGGTTAGGTGACTGAGACGTAAAACCTGTGTTTGGTGATAAATCAGCCTGCTTTGACGGAGTTAGGGTTGTCGGAAACAGCCATGGATAGCTAAAAAACCGAACCTTACCGCCACCGATAGCAATCTTTTTGGTCCAGGATGTATAGCCGGTTTCATTAAGCGTAACTGTGTACTCACCACCGTTTAGCACGAGTTTTGAATCTGTCTTATCCTTTTCAGGTTTGCCGTTGACCGTAACCGATGCGCTGACAGGTTTGCTTTCGACAAAAATTATTCCGTTCTGAACAACTTCATCGCCAAATTCAAAAACCTCATATCCGACTGCAGTCGCCACCATAATATAGGTAGCTAACGCGATTAAAATCGTTACAAGTCCATAGCCTACGAACAAACGGCGCGTCTTTTTCTTTTTTGCTATAGGGTCGAGGAATTCCATCGCTACCTATTATATACTTAAAAATCATGTAGATAAGTGGTAGAATTAAACCATAAAAGGTTTCAAAATAAACATACTATGAAAGCGCGTGCTGTAATACATATTAACGGGCAAGACTACGACGCATCCAGCGGTAAGGCTTTAAATCAAAAAAGCACCGAACATGCTCCTAAAGCCCATGCTTTAACTCATAATGGCATCACTCACGCTCCAAAGCCACCGCACGCTCATCATGTACCAGTTAAGTCAATTACCTTATCTCGAGCCGGTGTCAAAAAGCCTAAGATCTTTAGCGATATTCGACATACACCCATAGTGGGGATTACGCCGCCCGCATCCACTGAGCATATCCCAGGCAAACACGCTCCTCACAGTCCAAAAGTAATGCATTTTGCAAAAATCGAACCTCGCATGATCGATACTACTCCGTCACCAGAAGTAGCCCAGTCTTATCCGGACAGTCCGCCACCTATCATTCATCACCGTAGCCGATCAAAGGTTGAAGAACATATAAAACGACAGTTAAGCGCCGCCACTGCGCATCAAGCAGTCCAACATAAAAAGCCCAAAGCTCATCGTAAGCACAAGAAAGCATCTGTACTAGCTTCTGCGATGGCTGCGATAACACTAATAAGTGGTTTTATTGTCTACCAGAGTTTGCCGGGTTTGTCGGTTGATTTTGCAAGTGAGCGGGCAGGTTTTAGCGCACTTGTCCCAAAATATACCCCTGGAGGATTCAAGCTCAATAAAGACGTTGCTTACAGCCCTGGTCGAGTAGTTCTGTCATTTAAGTCCAATACCGACAGTCGCCAGTATCAAATCGAGCAACAAACGTCTAACCTAAGTAGCGCTCAGCTCGAGAACCAAATAAAAGATGAATCTAGTGGCCAGTATCAAACCTTTAGTGCTGGAGGTTTATCGGTATTCTTTAGCAACAACACCGCAAAATGGTCAAAAGACGGTGTTCTATTTTCATTAACAGGCGAATCAGGTCTGTCTAGCTCCCAAATCGCCTCCATCGCTAGCTCGTTGTAATAAACAATAAAATATGCTTTAGTAAGCGTAGCAACTGTGAGGTTGTTATTCCTGCTATGTTGGCAGGTGGTGCGAAGGGGTAACTTTTTGCATAACGAGGCTACGGATCCTCAACAACCGTAGTGCACCTATAAAAGGAGGCCCAAGTTGGGCTCAAGAACAGTCATCCAAAAATTCAACCTTTCGAACTGGCCAAGGGACTTGGCCGTCAGGCTTTTTCTCCTTGACAAGAACAGAGTTCCGGACACCGACGACCTCTGGGTCGAGACCTGTGGTGAAATCATCACACTCAGTCCGCTGTTGTTTGACATCAGCGATCCAGAGATCTGGAAGATTGACGGGATAATCGCAGTGTTTCCCGCTCGCCGTCAGCACAACGGTAGCCCGTTCACTCTGGTTGTACCGCGAGCATTCTGGAACCGTAATACGGCCGCGACGTTCGAAGTGGAGCTGCCGCTGCTGCCGAACAAGACTTGTGAATGCTGCGACGACGGGACGGTGTACGAGTTCAACGACGACGGTTACATCTGCCCAGCATGTGGTCATGGACGCCCATCGATACGCCTGTGGAAGAAGCCGGAGCCGCATGGAACGTATCCGCCGATGTGCATGCAGTGCGGTGTGCGCAAGATCAGAGCCGGATCAACTTTCGCCTGTCCTCAGTGCGGTAGTGTCGGCTTCTAACCCAACGAAGCATCCAAATCCGGCCCCCTCACGTCGAGGGGGCCGGAAAACCAAGATTATCACTTCTCATATCTGTTATAATTTATCAATCATGGCTGATAAAACGGTACGCACCAGGTTCGCGCCATCTCCAACCGGCTTCTTGCATGTCGGGGGTGTTCGAACAGCGCTTTTTGCGTGGTTATTAGCTCGTCAAAACAACGGTCAGTTCATCCTTCGTCTTGAAGACACCGATAAAGCCCGCGAAGTTGAAGGTTCGGCTAAGCACATTATGGATTCACTTAGCTGGCTAGGAATCGATTGGGACGAAGGTCCAGACTGTGGTGGAGATTACGCTCCATACAAACAAAGTGAACGTCTTGATATTTATAAGCAGTGGGCAAAAAAATTGATCGATTCTGGACGTGCCTACGCCGATCCGTATACAGCTGCCGAAGTCGACGAATTCAGAAAAAGTTGCGAAGCAGCCAAAAAACCATTTTTATATCGTGATTTCCGCCCAGAAAATCCACCGGCGTGGGACGGTAGTCAGCCACTACGTTTTAAGAGCGAGCCCAAAGACCGCAAATGGCATGACGCCGTCATGGGCGACATGCACGCCGGCGCCGAAGCCAATGATGACTTTGTTTTGATAAAGAGCGATGGTTTCCCAACCTATAATTTTGCTCATATTGTTGACGATGCCGAGATGAAAGTTAGTCACGTTATTCGCTCGCAAGAATTTGTTAGTTCAACACCACGCTTCTTGGACTTGTACGAAGCGCTTGAAATTGAACCGCCAATTTTAGCAACACTACCGTTTGTTATGGCCATTGACGGCAAGAAGAAGCTCGGCAAGCGCGACGGCGCCAAAGACATTCTTGATTATGCCCGCGAAGGTGTCTTGCCAGAAGCCATGATGAACTTTTTAGCTTCGATGGGCTGGAACGACGGCACCGAACAAGAGATATTCTCTCTAGAAGAACTTATCAAAAAATTTGATTTGTCTCGGGTTCAAAAAAGCCCAGCCCGTTTTGACGAACAGCGCCTCTGGTGGATGAACGGTATGCATATTCGCGCCCTAAAGCCCGAAAAACTGCTGGAGCTTTGCAAAGATAACTGGCCTGAAGAAGCCAAAAGCTCAAGTGAAGATTACAAAAAGCAGGTTCTTAATCTGGTATTTGAAAGGCTAAAAAAACTAAGCGAACTTAGTGAACTAACCGACTTCTTTTTTGCCGATCCAAAAGTCGACGACAAATTAATCGAAGTTATTCTAGGCGAAACAAAGCTTGATTCAGCCCGTGCTGGCGAGCTACTGACGGAAGCAATAAACACCGTAAACGATAGCGAATTTACTGAAGAAAAACTGCATGACGCTTTTTATGCACTTTCGGAAAAACTTGACGTTAAACCTGGTGAGCTATTCAAACTTATTCGCATCGCGCTAGTTGGTGGCACGACCGCACCGGGGCTTTTCGAAACCATTGTGACATTAGGCAAAGAAACCGTACTCCGCCGCCTCAAAGCCACAAAAACCAAACTTTCATAACACTACACTTACAAGATAATCAATCTATCTGAAGATTCCTCTTATGCTAAAATAAGACTAATAATCTTATGAACGGTGATATTTTAATACCCAAA
>CAZKOX010000014.1:0-21494 GCA_964554485.1 uncultured Candidatus Saccharibacteria bacterium
GTTAAGTATTATTTCGATGTTCTTTTTTAGTTCCGGAAAATCTTCTTTATACAAGTCACAAATAACTTCGGCGATTTCATGGAGAAAGTTGTCTTCTATTCCAAGTTCAAAGGCTTGACGAATAGCCCTACGAATTAACCTGCGCATTACATAGCCCTGCTCTTTGTTACTTGGCATAACACCGTCAACCGCTAAAAATACTGCGCCGCGTAGATGGTCGGCAATAACTCGCATACTATTCGTACTGCTTTCGTAGTCTTTTCCGCTTAGTTTTTCGAGCCTTTCAATTATCGGCCAAAGCAAACTAATTTTAAAAACGTCGGGGCTATCAATTGCAGCAGCCGCTATACGCTCAAGTCCGCCGCCATAATCAACATTTCGTTTTGGCAGTTTAGTAAAACCATCTTTGGTCTTCTGATACTCCATAAATACTGAATTACCAAGTTCAATATATCGACCACAATCACAATTCGGATGGCAGAGTTCACCGAAAGATTTATCGTGCTGAACCTCGGGGTAAAGATAGAACATTTCGCTGTCTGGTCCGCCGGGTTCACCATCAGGCATATTAGAGGCACTACCAGCGCGACACCACCAGTTTTTATCACCATAATAAAAAATACGACCGCCTTGCTCGCCTAATTTTCCACCATTTTCCTCATCACCAAGTTCGACTTCCTTAGCTTCAATTCCAACTTTTTTAAAAATCTCTTTCCATATTTCAGCACTTTCAGTATCCTTTAGAATTCCGGCTGATTTATTTCCAATGTAACAACTCACAAAGATTCGTTGAGGGTCAAGCTTAATCTCGCTTGTAATAAATTCCCAAAACCAATTTATCTGTTCTTGCTTAAAATAATCTCCGAGCGACCAGTTGCCGAGCATCTCGAAAAATGTAGTGTGTCGATTATCGCCAACTTCTTCGATGTCCTGGGCCCTAAGGCAAGTTTGAGAATCAACCAAACGACTTCCACCTTCATGCTCCTCGCCGAGTAAGTACGGTATTAGTGGCTGCATTCCTGAACCCGTGAATAAAGTGCTTGGATCGTTTTGAGGAACCAGTAGTGCTCGAGGAATTGTAGTGTGTCCACGAGAATTAAAAAACTTTAAATAAGCGTTTCTGATTTCCTGAGCATTCATATGAATATCTTAACAGAGGTAATAGTGTTAAACAACCAAGGTGCTGTCTAGGCAACGACGCCACCGCCCAGCACTTCTTGCCCAGAGTACAAAACCGCCGATTGACCTGATGTAACTGCTCGTTCTTCATTAGCAAGTAATAGGCTAATTTTATTTTTGTCGAACGAAATACTTTTTACTTGTATTAAAGGACCGCGATGTCGCAACCGTACATGCAATACTTCATCATCGTCCGGTTGATTGTTAATCCAGTGAACGTCTATCAAATCAATCTGAGAGTTCCAGAGTTTTTTGTCATCAAGCTTTGTGGTTACGAATACTGTATTTGTTTTCATGTCTTTTCCGGTTACATAATATGGCTTTCCGCCGCCAGTGTTTAGGCCGTGTCGCTGACCGATTGTATAAAAGATTGCCCCATCATGTTCACCCACAACCTGACCGTTCTGATCAATTATTTTCCCAGGACTAGTTTTTACATAGTTGGACAAGAAATCTTTGATACCGACCTTTCCTACAAAACAAACCCCCATGCTTTCTTTTTTAGTGGCGGTTATCAGATTTTGTTCTTTAGCAATTTGCCGAACTTCTTTTTTTGTTAAATCACCTAAGGGAAATATGGTACTCGCCATTGCCTTGCTAGTAACTCGATACAAAAAATAGGTCTGGTCTTTGTTCTCGTCCTTAGCGCGGAATAACTTTCCATCTTTAGTCTTTGCGTAGTGGCCAGTGGCAATAAAATCAGCTCCGTCTTTTTGACAGGCCTGTAAAAAAAGTCGAAACTTTATTTCTTGATTGCACATTATGTCAGGATTTGGAGTACGACCTTTTTTGTATTCGTCGATCATGTAATCAACAACTAAATTCTTGTAGTCCGTTTCAAAATCAAACATTTTAAAATCAATTCCTAGTTGCACCGCTATTCGCTTGGCGTCTTGATAATCTTCAAACCAAGGACATTCAAAGCCAGGTAAATCTTGGCTCCAATTCTTCATATAAACACCGACTACTTTATAACCCTGCTTACTCAGGAGATAGGCTGAGACCGAACTATCGACACCGCCACTCAAGCCAACATAAACTGTTTTTGAATTTAATGTTGTGTGGTCTTGTTGTTTCATAATACTAGCCAAGTAACCCCGTTAAGGCTTTTACGAACAAATCGATGTCGGTTTTTTTTGTTTGCCGGCCAAACGTTACCCTTAAAGTTGATCGGACTAACTCTTCACTAATAGCCATGGCCGAAAGAGCATGTGAAGCTTCAGTTTTTGACGCACTACACGCCGAGCCTGTAGCAACCATGAATCCAAGTTCATCAAGTTCCATCATAAAACGTTCATTATCTTTTCCTGGAATCGCAAAAGATAAATGATTTGGCAAACGCTTGCTGGGGTGACCATGAAACACTATGTCATGCGGTAATTTTTCGAGCTTAGATTTTAGATCATCGCGAAGCATAGCTAGCCTTCTTGATTCAGACTTCGCTATCTTCTGAGTAATATTTAATGCTTCTGAAAAACCAATGCAGGCCGCAACATTTTCAGTTCCAGAACGTAAGTTCTTTTCTTGGCCTCCACCATAAATTATCGGCTCCAATTCAATACCACTACGAACATAAAGAACACCTGACTGCTTAGGACCATATATCTTTCCGCCATTTATGGTCATTAGGTCAATATTGAGACGTTTTGGAGATAAGTTTAGGTATCCTGCGGCCTGTGTCGCATCAGTATGAAAATAGAGTGGTGTTTTTATGCCTTGTTTTTGACGTTTTGTTTTTATTTTACCTAGAAGTTCCGTTACGGTACTCAGATCTTGAATCGTTCCAATTTCATTGCTTGCAAAAATTATACTAACTAGAACAACATCATTACCAATTTTCGATGTTAGATCTTTAATATCAACAAGTCCATATTTATCTACTTTTATTTCACTGTAGTCATAAAGCTGAGCTGTTGCACGAATAGATTCGTGTTCGATAGCACTGACTAGTAATTTTTTATTTGGATATCGTTCCATTACCCCACGAATACTGAGATTGCTTGCTTCTGTTCCACCAGCAGTAAAAATAATTTCACCCGGCCTAGCGGTAAGTAATTTTGCAACTTGAGCGCGAGCGTCATTTAAGTCTTTTTTTACACTGCGGCTGGATAGATATAATGCAGATGGATTATAAAACCGCTCCGAAAAATACGGCTGCATCGCCATAAGGACACGCTTATCGATTGGTGTAGCGGCGGCATAATCAAAATATACTGGCTTATTCATATCACCATTAATTATATGCTTTATTATCTAACCAACTTGTACCGAAAGTTGGTTACGAATCGCTGTACGATAATTTCGAGCGGCAGTAACTAAATTCTGAGTTTCCGCTGTGCTTAATGTTTGGTAGCTAGAACCGTCCAGTGTTTTAAGAATTGTGTCGGGGCGAACGTCATAACGCATTGTTTGTACCTGACGATTACCGAGCGCATCTATCCATTCCTCATGCCAAATCCAAGTATTTTTATCTAGACAAAAAAATTCACGACGATGACCGGTAGGGATGGGCCCAAATAGTTTGCCACCGATTGCTGCAGCAGAGCGCAGTAGATCACGATACTCATTAACTTGCTGTCGATCAGCTCGTTGTTTCTGCACTACAGATAAAAATTTATTGATCATTGTCTATGCAGCCCTTTCATATCTATCGTAGTCAGGTAGTGGTTGGGTATCGTATGACTGATAAACATTATCTAGGGCAGTTTGTGTATCAACTACTGCAGCTTCAGGAACTTTTGTAGTTTGTTCATTAGCAACAAGTACAGTCTGTCCAGTATCGTGTCGCTCAATCAGACCAACCGCCTCATCGACCACTTCTAATAGATGCGCAAGGTGAGGATTGTGAAGTGCTTCAAAGCCAGCGCTACTTTTTGGGGCGCCAAATCCGAACTGGTTATCAGCTGTTGTTGATGTCATAAATTAGCCTCTTTTAGATGCCAAATAACGCGTGTGCGTTTCCTGTCGTCGCTTCTGCGAGCGTCGCTACCGACTCTCCTCTCAGCCGCGACAGGAACTCCGCTACTAACTCCACGTTAGCTGGTTCGTTTATAGTACCACGTTTTGGCACTGGGGTCAAGAAGGGAGAGTCTGTCTCGAGAAGTAATTTATCGAGAGGGACCATTCTGGCGGCATCAAGTTGGCCTTGATCTTTTGTGAATGTCATAATGCCGTTCAAACTGATGAAAAGTCCGCGTTTTAAGCACTCATTTAGTTCTTTTTCGCCAGCCGTAAAGCTATGAACAACACCTTTAATACCAGTATATTCGTCAAATATTGGCCAAAAATCATCAAATGCTTCACGGATATGAAAAATGCATGGCTTGCCTGAGTTCGCGGCAAGCTCTAACTGATACCGTAATGCCGTTATTTGATCTGCTTTAGGGCTGTTTTCATAAAAATAGTCGAGTCCGAATTCACCAATGGCGATTACTTTTGGCTTATTTATAAGATTAGCAAGAAGTTCAAAATCATCTTCACCAAGCTTAGCGTCATGAGTATGAAGACCAATGCTCGCAAAACAATTTGGTTTATCTTTAACAAATTCAACTGCCTGTTGGCTATCTAGCGCACTAGTACCTATGCAGACTATAGAGCGAACTCCAGCTTTTTGAGCATTATTTAAAACCTCTGGTACTTGTAGCTCATATTTCGGATCATGAATATGACAATGAGTATCGATTAATTGCATCTGCATTAAGCTTTGTTATCAAATCTTGGGAACAAAGTACCTTCAAAAGGATGGATAATCCCGTCCTTAAAAACAGCTTGGATCTTAGAGGCCGTGTCAGGTAAGAATGGCACAAGAAGTTCAGCGATTTCTAGTAAATTACTAACGCAAGTAGCGAGAATTTCTCGTAAGTGATCTTTGTCTTCGGTCTTCGCAATCATCCAAGGCTTTTCTTCGTCTATAAATTGATTTAGGCCTCGAACTTGTTCCCAAATAACATCAAGGGCTTTGTCGAAACGATAGTCCGCCATAGCTTGCTGAAAAGCACCTAGGTCATGTTCACTATCAGGAGTATTACCGATTATTCCATCTTGATAGGACTTAACCATAGCGGCGATTCGCGATACAGCATTACCTAACTCATTGGCGAGTTCAGAGTTATATGCCGCTTCAAAGCGCTCAGGAGAATAATCACCATCGTCTGTTGAAGGAACATGCCTTAAAAAGAAGTAGCGAAAAGCATCAGGTCCATATTTTTTTATAAGCTCAATCGGATCAATGACATTACCTAGGGTTTTGCTCATCTTCTGACCAGAGCTCATCACGTGCCCGTGCACAAGTAAGCTTTTTGGAAGCGGCAAGCCAAGACCAAGTAGCATTCCCGGCCAAATTGCAGCATGAAACCTTAGAATATCTTTACCAAGCACTTGCACGTCTGCCGGCCAAAGGTTAACAAAATCTGGTTCGTCTGGATAACCAACTACCGTAATGTAGTTCATTAATGCCTCAAACCAAACGTACATGACATGTTCCGGATCTCCAGGAACTTTTATTCCCCAAGAGATTTTTTCTATCGGCCGAGAAATACTAATATCTTCCAATCCCTCATTTAATAAATTTAGAATTTCGCTTTTTTTATTACTTGGGATAATTCTTAGCACATCGGTTTCAATCGCTTTTTTTATTGGTTCTGTGTACTTACTTAATTTAAAGAAATAATTTTCTTCGCTTAGTTTGTCGTAGGCTCGATTATGTAGTGGGCAGTTGCCTTTAGTGTCCTTAACCATGGTGTCTGTCTTAAACTCTTCGCAACCAACGCAATACCAACCTTCATAAGATTTTTTATATATGTCGGCTGATAGATTCTTCCATATTTGAGCAGCGCGTTTTTCGTGATCTTCGTTTGTGGTTCGCGCAAAACGATCGTTGCTCACATTGAGTAACTTTGTAAATTCTTGCCAAGTGGCAACATTCGAATCAACAAAATCTTTTTCTGCCTGCCCGGCTTCTTTGGCTTTTTCTGCAATCTTAGACCCGTGCTCGTCGGTACCGATGCTGTAAGCGACGTCTTCTAGACCTTGCTGTCTTGCATACCGCGCCAAGACATCTCCAAATAAAAAGTCCATAGCGTGACCGATATGCGGCTTGTCGTTAACATAAGCAATTGCCGTGCAAACGTAAAATCTTTTCATCGTTATCTATTCTACCCCTTATTAGTCCAGAATAACAGATACGTTATAGCAAAAAACTAGCAGGATTGAGCTTTAGATTTAATTTCTCTTCGAGAAACTCTAGTGAGTTGTATGCAAATACTACGAACGAGTTATGAAGAAGAAAATTAAATATAAAGCCAATAGCAATCATATAGTTTTTGGCTTCGCCAAAAAGTAAATGGTTGCGCCTGTTAGTTTTATTCGTATTTGAGGGCGTCTATTGGGTTAAGGCGGGAGGCCTTAAAAGCAGGTATTAAACCGGCAAGCAGAGTCACAACAATAATAGAAAGCATGATGACAACGTGTAGGTTTGGCGTAAGGTTTAGTAACTTATATCCTTCTACGCCCTTTAGGAAAGTATTTTCGGCGATCTTGTTTATTCCAAGTCTTGCAAGGTTTGCAACAATTAGCCCAAAGACACTGCCCCAGAAGCCAATTAACGCTGCTTCGATACTAAACAATGCAAAGACAGTTTTTCGTTTTGCACCCAATGCTCTGTATAGTCCAATTTCTTTGGTTCGTTCAAGTACTGCCATAAATAATGTGTTTACCACACCAACTACAGCCGCTAGAATAGCGATGCTTGAAAATGCACCAAGTCCAATTTGGGCACCGGTAATTATTCCATTTAGGCTCGAAACCAAATCTTTAATCGAACCAGCTGCATACTTTTCTTTAACAAAAGCTGCTTTCATATCGGCTTCACTAACGTCATCGCGCCTGCTCACAAATATTTGCGAGAATGATTCCGCAGCTACTCCGCGTTGTAATAGTGCCATTTCCTTTCCTTGAGCTTCCGAATAATTAAGAGCTTGGTCGAAAATACTTGGAGATATAACACCCTTAATTTCAAGGTCAAAATCTTTCATAGAACCATCTGCTAATTTAATTGTTGTCTTTATGTTTTTACCGATTGCATCTTCAGGCATTGTTACACCAACAACCGACAGGTATTTATTTGATATAACTACTTTGCCTAGCTCATCTGGTTCAACTGCCTCCCCAGCTAGATATGTTTTAGAAATTTCTGGAATAGAAGTATCACCTGGTGCAGAATATTTCATACCATCTGCGCCAGTGACATATTCGATGGCTACGGCATATGGAATCCGAAGGTCTTTAACGCCTTTGATTTTCGAGATTTTTTCTACGTCTAGTGGCGACAATAAATATTGTGCATAATCGGAAACGGTTTGTTTGCTATCTGGCTTATATTCTTTAGGCTCTGGAGAGCTAAAACTGCCCTGAAAGCTATCCGCACCCTCTTTTACTACTCGGTACAGGTTAGCGTCTTCATAAGCACCGATTTGAGAATTGATATATCCACGAATACCCTCACCAAGTCCGAGCGACATCGCAAGCGTAAAGGCACCAATCACGATTGAAAAAACTGTCAAAAACGTTCGCATTTTACTGCGACGAAGGTTACTATTTGCGGTTTTTGCTATATCAACTACTCTCATTTACGGGCCCCTTTTTTTCTGGTCTTTGTCGGTTTACTAATCTTTTTAGCTGCTTTTTTGCCAGCTGCGATTGAAACAATTTTTCCGTCCTTTATTCGAACTATACGATCGCAGCGTTCCGCAATATCGTCGTCATGAGTCACGATTAACAATGTGGTTTGATTGTTCTTGTTTAGCTCAAAAAGAAGGCTCATTATTGCTTCGCCATTTTCTGTGTCGAGATTTCCTGTTGGCTCGTCGGCAACTAGAATTGCTGGTCGACCAATTATTGCCCGGGCAATTGCGACGCGCTGTTTCTGACCGCCAGAAAGATTATTGGCTTTATTCTTTATCTTGTCAGACAGTCCAACCTGACTGATGGCTTCTTTTGCAGCAAGTTCTCTAGCCTTTTTCTTTATTCCTTGAATTTTTAAAGGTAAGGCAACATTCTGCAAGACCGAATCGTTGTTCTGTAGAAAGAACTGCTGAAAAACAATGCCAACATTTGAACCGCGCCACGTATCCGTATCAGTCATAAAAATACTTTGTCCGCCGCTTTTTACGTCACCTTTTGTTGGTGTATCAAGGCCAGTTAAAATATGCATTAGTGTCGATTTACCGGAACCACTTTTTCCAACTACTGCGATAGTTTCGCCGGCCTTTATTGATAAGGAAACATCGACTAGGGCGTGGAAGGCATTCTCCTTCTTGCCATATACTTTTGAGACTTTTTTAACTTCAATCATCTGTTTGAATTATATAATACTTAACACGTCAAGTATAGTAGCCGATTTAGCTTATTGATCTGCAAGCGCAAAAAACTAAGCTCGAACCAATTAACGAAAATCCGACTAAATAAACCATTCGATGAGCAACTTTTACTGCCCTGTGGGTTGGCCTAATATCCTCGTAATGCAAAATAAAAGAGTCTGTTACGTGAACAGGTGGAGTTCGGTCTTTTTCCGGTCGCAAACTTTTGAGCCGTGGAAACATTGTGTTCTTATTTTAGTTGTCTTTAAGCATTAGAGCAAACGACTATTTTAAGTATAAAAAAATTCAAGCCAGTGAAGATAATATTACTACAACACCATCTGCTATGATTAGCCAATGGCATTTCTAGAAGAGACCGATTTTGAACGCGACACCCAACCAACACTCGTAGACAGACTACCCGACGGAAAGGTAGGTTTTATGGGACAAGCAGTCATAAACCTAGCCGATCTTAAGTATAGGAATAGTCAGGTCGAGGAAGCATGCCTAGAAAGTACAACTGAAGTTAGGTTCTCGACCCATGAGCCTGTACTTACAATTGGCGATTCCTCAAAAAGATTCTCTAGCTCCGTAGCAAGATTACTAGGCAGCATGGTAGATCTGGGTGTAGAACTTCGGCCCAATTCTGAGTTAAGAGATGAAATAGCGAAAGCTTATGGACTTACCATAAATTCTGCTGGTTATATACTTTCAGAAGCATCGCAAACACTAAAATACTGGCGGTTTGACTCTAAAGGCGCTCTTATCGTTGTGGAGCGTGGCTATACTGGCCTGCGCGAGGATCTAACTTTTTTACCTCAAGAAAATGTATTTCATATAGACAATCCCAAATCTTCTTTGAAAATACCAAAAAAGACATCCCCAGAACCCATGCCTCCGCTTGTTAAAAAACCTTATGAAATTAAAATTCGTACTATCAAACCAACTGGACAACAATATATATCCTGGTGGCCAGACCATATCTTAAATAGCGAAGGGTTATCAGCTAGCGATGATCAAGAGCCCGAAACATCTAGTTTACACACCTCTGATCACCCACAATTTGACTTTGAAAACACACCGGAACAGGAAGATATTACAGGGAGTTTAGAAGTTGATGACGCCGAAAAAACAACCGACAATGAGTCAATCAGAGTTTTCCGAACGACCGATGTATTTACGCAAGCAGCCATGACTGCGGCCTTTGATTATTTCTTTAAAGGCGGAGAGATGCCTTTAGCGACAGACGCCGTAACATACAATGCCTTTCAAAAAGCCATCCAAGAAACGGGTGGAAGCGACAGCACAGAGATGTCCGGACCAGTTATAAAGTTATATTTTGGGGAAGACGAAATAAGAATGACCAGTGCTATCCGTCAAAGGATTATAGCTCTCGGTGAATCTATACATGGCGAGCGACCAAGAGAAGTAAGTCTTCGTTCCGCAACACCATCGCTAACTTTTAGCACTGCTTCAAAGGATTGGATGCAAGAAGGTGCTTGCCAAGGCTTGGACCCAAATATCTTTTATCCAGACAAAGATGCCGATGATGATTCTCCAGATGTACGAGCCGCAAAAGCCATATGTAGTATGTGCGTCGTACAAGTTGAATGCCTTGAGTATGCTCTTAAGACTAACCAGGGGGATGGAATATGGGGTGGATTAACTGGGCGTAATAGACGTGCGCTAAAGTGAAAGCTTCTCCGTCAAACACACAAACTTCAGCAAGACTTCAGCTAACCTCGCACTCCCCAGGGCAGTAACCGAAATAACATTTCCATTAAAAATACCCCATCCATAGAATGAGGTGCTTTTAATGGAGGAGCTGCCGGTTACTGCCACCGGGTCCGATTGGTTACAAATTGGGGTTCTACAGGCTTGTTTTATCTAAGAAGTTTCTTTAGCAACATTGACTTTAGATAAACAAAATATCAATGCACTGCAATTCAAAAGTCTTAATAGAATGTAGAGAATAGCTACAAACTAAGCAATCAGAAAAATAAGACCAGTTTTGCTATCTGATGTCACGAAACTGATCGCTTTAGTAATTAAACTAAAGCTGGAGCTAGATTGCGCGCGCTAAAAGCACGGTTAACCATCGCTGAAAATTTGTTGCCGTTTAATGGGCTTGATCCGGATAACGTTCAGATCACCTCGGCCTGCTGGCGCCAACTTGTAAATGTCCATTCGTCTAGCTTAAAATTCAGCCCCGAAGTCATTATTATAACATAAAAGCATTAGTATTACTACCAGTTTTATGTTATGGTATTTGTAATGAATAAAAAGATCCCCATCTTGGCACTTACTGGATTTCTAGGGTCAGGAAAAACAAGCCTACTCAACCATATCCTAAAAGAAAATCAGGGTCTAAAAATTGGAGTAATCGTCAATGATTTTGGATCGATCAATATCGACTCCTTGCTTGTTGCCCGCCAGACCGATAGCAAACTCGAACTCAGCAACGGTTGTATTTGTTGTGCCGTTGAAGACAGCGGCCTTGACGATGCTATTAGTCAGCTGGCGCACACCGGCAGCACTCTGGACTATATTGTCATTGAAGCTAGCGGACTAGCAGAACCGAAAGAACTAGTTAATATTTTGGAACAGTCGAAGAATAAGTTTGCTAGGCTTGATAGCGTCGTAGCGGTTATTGACGCCGAAAATGTCATGGAGATGAACGAAAAGCACCCTGACTTTTTCAAGCAGCTTGAAATTGCCGACATTATCATCTTGAATAAAACCGACCTGGTTAGCAAAACTAAGCTGAAGGAAATTGAAGGATACTTGGATTTTCTTGGCGTTGAGGCAAGAAAGATCAAAGCCGAATTTGGAAGAATCGACACTCGCCTACTGCTTGACGCCGACAGCTTAAAACGCCGCGAAGTAAAGAAAGGTGAGCAGGTGCCCCTAACCGACAGTCATTCTGATCATCTACACGAAACTTATCAGAAGGTCGCATTCGCCAGCACAAAACCGCTCGATCCAAAAAGTTTTGATGAATACATGCGCCTGCGTATTCCAAAAAATATTTACCGGGCAAAGGGCTTTGTTTATTTTGGAATTAAGGGTTTAGAGCAAAAGTTTATCTTTCAGCTAGTCGGCAAACGATTTACTTTAAAACTTGATGACTGGCGCGGTCAGGTGCCAAAAACCGATATCGTTTTTATTGGCGAAAAACTCGACGAACTTAAACTCACGAGAGAAATTGAAGAACTAATCGACAAGAACCCTGATGATATTGCCGGAAACCTTTTAGACCTCAACCTCTATCGTTAGTCCTTATTCATTACACCGTTAGGGTTGCTTACAGTTTCTTCTCCGGGCTTACTATCGTCATAACAACTATCTATAAATTCAGACGGAATGGCCAGTTCGACAAGCGTTGAACATGGAATCATTGATTGAAAACCAAGCTCTTCCCAACCAGCTGTCGTTAAATACCAGACCGTTCCCGCACCACCCATACAGCCAACACCTCCCTTTACAAACCTTGGGCTAATTTTTGTTATGTTAAAACCGGCTCCTGAGTTTTCTTCAAAATTACAATCAAAATCATGCAACTTAGTCTTCATGTATGCAACAAATGTTTCTGGCGTTCCGACCGGCAGCAACGATTCGTCGCCTGGATATTGTAATAATAGATCGACATCCACTATTGTCTCAACTTCATTTGTAGATTTTTCTACAGTCCTAGCAACGACTTCCGTCGTAGCTTTTTGAGAACTATCATCGGTACTATCCTTGCCTTCTTGCCGACTCCAAACAAAAATACCAGCCCCAATTAACCCGAGAATTACCAGTACCACCACGACAATTAAGGCTACATTACCTGACTGCCTTTTATACATAAGAATTATTGTAGCCCTCAACAAATAAAAAAACCAGCAGCGTCAGCTAGTCCTTATGTCGAGCACGTGTCCAATAACCATACTTAACGTTACTGACAACATAGTCACGCATCGCATCGAGCATTCCAGCAAGTTCAGCCTGCTTCTTGTCGCTCAGTGTCGCAAACATCGGCGCAAAGTGTTTCTCTAGTTCAGCCATTGCCGTACGAGCAAGTTTTTCACCCTTGGCAGTTAGCTGCGTAACACGTTGACGACGATCGTTGGATTCGCGGTGACTACTTATTAGTCCACTTACTACAAGAACATGAATTTGGCGACTAATACTCGATTCGGTTTGACCTAAATATTCAGCTATTTCCTGTTGCTGCACGTTAGTGCGTCTTAATAGAGCCATTAATATCTTGAACTGCGAAAACCCTATCCCGAAGCGATCCTGCAAAAATAAGTCAGATTGACGATCTAGCATGAAGCTTAGATGGTGAAGGGTGAGGCCAAGACTATTATTTGTTTCCATAATATTCTCCTTATGCTTATTACAATAAACCTCAATACTTAACGCGTCAAGTAATTAAATAGGGGAGTGGTTTAGTGTTTTATTTTGGAACTTAGTTTTTGCCAGTCTTCGATGGAAAGTGTCTGAGCGCGACGCGAAGGATCGATATCAACTGATCCGAGCAATTTGTCGGCGGCCTCGGTGGAGATATGCAAACCTCCCGCTAGGGAGCTACGTAACTTCTTTCGGGGCTGTGAAAATCCAGCCTTCACCACCTGAAAAAAGTGCTTTTCGTCCCCTACTCGCGGTAATTCATAAAAATCTAGTATTAGACTTCGCGAATCAACCTTTGGTGGAGGCGAAAATAGTTTCGCTGGTACGATCTCCCCAAGATAAGTATTCGCGTAAGTTTGAACACTAACCGCAAGTAGCGACATCTCACCAGGTAGTGCCGTAACACGCTCGGCGACTTCTTTCTGGACTAGAAGTACTGCTCGAGTCGGCCGATTAGACGACTCACAAATAATCCTAAGTAAGTGGCTCGTTAAATAATACGGAATGTTAGCGACGATTTTGTAGCCTTTTGGCAATGAATTAAAGTCAAATGTCAAAATGTTTTCAAGCCGCAAGCTAAAATCTCTTCCCGCAAACCTGTCTTGCAGTTCGCCAGCAAGTGATTCGTCCAATTCAACTGCTACTACATTTGCGCCAGCGTCTAATAGTTCGTGCGTTAGCGTACCAAGACCTGGCCCAATTTCTAAAACTACATCACCTTTTTTAATATTTGCTGATTCGACTATTGATTTAAGAGCCGATTTATCGAACAACCAGTGTTGTCCTAATGATTTATTCGCCATCCTACCACCAACCGCGGCCGGTTGCAGCGCGGGCCGTCCAGGCATTATAGGCATTCTGCCAACTACCATAACGTTGGCGAGCATACGACGTACACCATTTAAGTTGGGTGATGGCATTAGTTCGCCAATCACTACCTGCGGTCGACATTTTTATAGCCGGCGTCGACTGACAAAGCCCATAACCAAGTGATGTGTCTGTTTCAGCCCCAGAGTATTTTTCTTGGTATGTTTGTGGACAGTAACCCCACTGCCCTTGCCATTTTGTAGCACACCAGCCAGACTCGTGCGAAATAATAAAATCAGCTGGCGCAAAATCTGCCTCTGTAAGTCCGGCTGCAATCATAATCGCCTGTTTATTTTCTGCGATCACAGTATTTGAACCATTCACAATCACTCGCTTAACTGGTTCTTCGACTGTCGTTGATTGTATTTGATGACGCGACACCTCTTTGCCATTTTCAAGTGTTAGTTGATAAGTAACTAGTCTTTTACCCGCACGACCTTCTTCACGCACAAAACTTGAACCGAATGGTAGATTTTTATCAATGATTGTTTCAATCGGTGCTGGAATTGTTTCTTCGACGTTGATCATCTCCTGTCCGAGTCGAGTAATTGAAACTACCAAATTCGGCACGATGACTGTCGCATAACTTGGCAAAACACTGTCCTCGACTTCTGGGACAATACTCATTTCGTTTAGAACGTCGGCTACAATGGTTTTATTAGTGCGGTGCTCAACGGTTGTGCCATATATATTTACAAATATTAATGTCGCCCTTTTGATAATTAGTTTTCGGCCAAGAATAAAGGACGTGCCCGGGTCGCCAGGATAGTCAAGCTCAACAACATCGGTTGGATAAAGTGTAATTCCAGCATTTTCAACTGCTTCACGAGGATTACGATAGGGGCTTAGCAGGCTGACCGAAGAACCGTTTTCATCAACTATGGTTGTTGGTTCGGCTCTTGATACTTCAATCTTAAAATTATCACTATCGATTTTTGCGTCAGTTGCCGGGATTACCAAATCATAAGGGCCTAAGTCTATGGATTGTTTATCTAAAAACTCTCCGACCGTTGTAGCTCGTGATGGAACAATTTCTTCCTGACTGTTGATCGATAGGTTAACTAGATGCCTGTCGCTTGGATGCACTGCTTCACCGTTTGCAACGACTAAACCAAACGCCGCAAAGACAAATACAAAGACACTAATAAAAATGCCAAGTCCAAATTGATGACGCATAAAAAAAGACTTTTTAGCCACGCTTGCCGCCCGCTTAGTTAGTACCCAAATTATAACAGATTAACGGGTAGAAGATGCCGCCAGTGATGCGACAACTTCATTTGTAATTTTATAATCGTTAATTTCGCCGCGGGTTACCCAAAAATATCCATTTAGTTCTGGTGTTAAGCATATTTCAGGTTTATGTTTTAGCACCAGTCTATATATAACGAATCTTTTTCCTCCAAAAAAATATTTAGTAAAACCAGAGGTTAGTTTTTCGATGTCGTTTGGTTGTAGTTCTAGTCCGATCTCCTCTAATACTTCACGGCAAGCACCGTCTTTTGGGTCTTCGTTTCGATGCACGCCTCCTCCAGGGTACGACCATTTGCCGGAGCCCAACCAATTTCGAACAAGTAGAATGTGCTGCTTGTATTCAATCTGTACATACGCCCGAGGAGGCCAACGGTGCAACATCGTCCACTGAAGCGGCTTAGTAAGTACATAGACAATATGTCCCAAGAATTTATATTTACGCATTGTCTTCTAATTTTTCGATTGGAGCAAAACTTACGTTTAATTTTTTTACGCCTTTGTTCTTAAAGTGAATGGTTGCGACGTCACCCTGCACTTCAAGCACTACACCTACTCCAAAAACATTATGCGAAATCGTATCGCCTTCATTCAAGTCCGGTGCATAACGAGGCTGCTGCGGAACATTAGAACTCATACCTTCACTACCCAATGATGATTTTGCCCCAGCGGTTTCTATGTCTGCTAAAAACTGCGACGGCAAATTGTATTGTAATGATCCATACAAGGCGCGGCTGGTGGCATAGGTCAAAATAAGCTCCTCCTTGGCGCGAGTCATACCAACATATGCCAAGCGTCGCTCCTCCTCCATTTCGCTCTGATCAAACAAAGCTCGAGAGTGCGGAAAAATCCCCTCCTCCATCCCAACCAAAAAGACAACCGGAAACTCAAGACCTTTTGCAGTATGTAGAGTCATAAGTGAAACGGAGCCACCTCTATTGCTTTGACCAGAATCGACATCAGTAACTAGGGCGACTTCTTCTAAGAACCCACTAACACCAATGTCGGCATAGCCTTTAGCAACCGATAAAAGCTCACGAACGTTTTCGATTCGACTCTCACCTTGCACAGTCCCATCGCTCAAATGCGAAAAATAGTCCAGCCTTTTCGTTAATGCATTAATAAGCTCGGCGACTGGCAAAGTTTCAGACTGCGCCCGAAAATCATTAAGCAAATTACGAAAATCAATTAAGCCACTTTTGGCCTTAGTCGCTACGGTTTTGCAATCATCGATTTTCATCAATCCTTCCGCCAGTCCAAGCCCAAGCTCTTCGCGCCAATAATTAAAATGCTCGAGTGATGTTTTTCCAACGCCCCTTGCCGGGACATTAACAATTCGATCAAAACTAGCTCGGTCTTCTGGCTGGTAAATCAGACGCAAGTAAGCAATGATGTCTTTAATTTCAGCCCGGTCATAAAATCGAACACCACCAAAAATCTTGTAAGGAATACCAAAACGTACAAATTGTTCTTCTAGGCTTCGGCTTTGAGCATTAGTGCGATACAGCACTGCATAATCTGAGAATTGTCGGGCGCGCATATCAGTTTGTGTACGAATCCGGCGAATGATCATTTCGGCTTCATTACGTTCGCTAGCAGCCTGCAGGACTTGTACCGGCACGCCACCTTCACTTGCAGTCCAAAGTTTTTTATCGGAACGAGTAGAGTTCTTGCTGATTATTCGATGAGCTGTTTCAAGGATTGCCTGTGTACTTCGATAATTCTGCTCGAGTTTTATGATTACGGCTTTTGGATAATCTCGCTCAAAATTTAATATGTTTCTATAATCTGCACCCCGCCACGAATAAATCGACTGCCAGTCGTCACCGACTACGCAAAGATTATTATTTTCGTTAGTTAGTAGTTTTATTAATTTGTACTGGGCGGCATTAGTATCTTGATACTCGTCGATCAATATATATTTAAATTGCCCGCGCCACTTTTCACGCACAGCTTCGTTATTACTTAACATGTTAACTGTTTTTCCAATTAGATCATCAAAATCAAGCGCCGAAGCGTTTTTTAATTCTCGCTCGTAAAGTGGAAATATTTTAGCGGCAGTTTTTTGCACTGGTCCGCTAGATGTCCCGTCAAATTCCGATGGTGTCATTAACTCATTTTTTGCACCACTAATAATTGATGCTACAGCTCGAGGTGGCGATTGTTTGTCGTCGATATGCTCGCGAGCCATAAGCTGCTTTATTAAATTTAGTCGGTCGGACTCGTCATAGATTACAAAGTTTTTATCAATTCCTGCGCTGTCGCCATTTTGTCGAAGCAAACGTACGCAGATTCCGTGAAAAGTTCCAAGATAAGGCATAAATGAACGGCTATCTGGGTTTTCTCCAATCAGTTCCGCGACCCTCGTGCGCATTTCTTTGGCAGCTTTATTGGTGAAGGTAACAGCTAAAATTTCATATGGATTAGCCAAACCTTTAGATAAAATATGGGCAATTCGAAAAGTTAGAGTTTTAGTTTTGCCTGATCCGGCGCCAGCCAAAATAAGCAGCGGACCCTCGGTTGTATCGACGGCCCGCTGTTGTTCGGGATTCAATTCACTACTTTGCACTTATCTATATTCTAACAAACTAATATTCGGTAATTGAATTCAAAATAGTTGTCATTTGGTCAAACTGAGCTTCGGTTACAAAATCACCAACCTCAGCAGTGTCGAAATCAAACGCTCCAGTAGCTGGGACATTTAGTTGAATCTCAAGACCAGTATATGGTTCGGACTCGACAAATACTTTTTTAGCCGAGACGATCGCGCCTTCAAAATTAAACATCGTCGTGCTGCCGACTAACTGTTTTTCAGCAGTGTTAACACGAATATCATAATCTGTAGTGTCGCCGGCTGACGGCGCAAAAACCTCGTATGTCAAAAAGCCAACGGCATTATTTGGGCCGCCGCGGCCAGGACCTGTATATGTCCAGTCGTTGGCTAGAAAAGCAAAGCTAGCATTTGGTTCGTCAGAGAAAGTTCCCAGCCAGCCATTGCCGGTTTCATTACTTGAGTCAATTACGCCGAGCGTCACGTTTGTAGTTCCCCACGCCTCAGGATACGCAAAACAAAATCGAACGTCGGTATTGTCATAAACCAAATATCCTTCCGGTGCAGCACATGCCGACTCACCAGGCCCTACACTATAATCCGAGGCACCTGCAACATTTGATTCGGCTGGCGCTTTATCTTTATTACGATTCCAAACATAGTAGCCTGCACCGCCAGCTACTAACAAAGCTAAGATTATTAAAATTACGGCTATCGGTTCGAAACCTTTTTTATTTAAGTGCATGTTTTGCCCCTTTATTTAATTAGATCGAATGGCAGTTTTATTCCAACATCTACCCAACCGGCATCAATAGCCACAACTCCGCCAATTGCAATCAACAAAATAACAATTACAAACACCATTATCTTCTTGCCAGCTCCACTGGTTACTCCTTCGTCAATCGGCAAATGGTATTGCTTGGTGTCAAAGACTTTTGGTGATTGCATCTCCTCTTTAACTTCAGTAGCTTGCTTCTCGTCAGTCGCTGACTCAACCATTTTAGGTGGTTGCTTCGGAGCATCGTCGGTTGGTGGAGTAGGACTTACTAGCGGCGTTAGCTTTTCTGGTTCAACTGGTTCCGGAGTTGATTTAGTATCCTGCCCGGCAGGTTCTTTTTCTGACTCTGCTTCGGGTTCTTTAGTTTTTTCTTCCGTCTCTACCTCTGTCTGCTCACCCAAAGGCTTAATCGTCACTCCACGATGACTAGTAAGATTTGAGGTCGATGCTTCTGAAGATTCGTCCTTTTTTATCATTGGAGTAGATCGAACATCTATTTTTAAAGCACCAGTTTCTTCTGATTTATTTTCTTCTGGTTTTTCGTCAGCCATTATTTTTCCTCTTTGTTAATTTCTTGTAATGATCGATAGGCGGCGTCAACAATACCACTAAATTCTTCATAATTTAAGCTAGCGCCGCCCACCAATAGTCCGTTGATATTTGGTTTATCAAGGTAGGATCTGGAGTTTTCAGAATTTGTACTGCCGCCATATAAAATCTTTACTTGATTGGCAGTTTTTTGACCATAAAGATCAGCAATAACGCTTCGTATCCAAACAGCTGTGGCTTCTACTTCATCTGGCGAAGCTACGGCATGAGTTTTATAGTCTGTACCCGAGCTCAGCGCCCAAACTGGTTCATAAGCTACGACCATATCGGCAACTTCTGGCGCGGTTAGATTAGCAATTGCCGTTACGATCTGATCATGAATAGTGCGTTTTGCTTCACCAGAGCGCTTTTCTTCGCTTCGTTCACCGACGCACAAAATTGGCGTAATATCGTTCCGCACACAGGCCGAAACTTTGGCGCTAATATCATCTAAGCTTTCTCCAAATTTATAACGTCTGTCGGAATGTCCAATAATAACGTAACGAACAAGGTCGCGGAGCATCGTAAAACTAACTTCACCCGTAAATTGTCCTTCGTCCTTAAAATAAGCGTTTTGAGCCGCCAGCCTAAATTTGCGCCTGTCAATCTGTAAGCTTAGTGGCTGGAGGTGTAGAAAGCTGGGCGCTAGCACTATTTCAATGTCGTTATGTATTCTGATTCGTTCATGAAGTCGGTGTACTAATAAGCTAGCTTGACGCGTATCAAGATGCATCTTCCAATTACCGACAATTAATAATTCTTTTTGCTTAGTCATTTCTTTGTTAGGACAGCTATTTTTCTGTTCATATTTAAATAATTAGCTTGACGCTTGTGTTTAGTATAGAACAGTCGAAGTCAAAACTACAATGATGGGTTTTTAAAAAGAGAAGGGGCTGGCTCGAGTTAACGAGCCAGCCCCAGATGGATTTACGAGATGAGGCGCCAAGAACCAAGATTCTTGACAGATCTCGAAGGCTCCAAGAGCCTAGTTACTACTCCGCGCGCTGGATCCGAACCGGGCAAGCCCAGTTCGGACGCGAAGCGTCGACCCAAATGGCGCGCAGCCCCAGCTCCGCATCACTGCGACGGAGGCACGGAATGCGCGCCCAGCTAACGAAGTCCGACAACCTGACTCGCAGGCCACAGAGGTTGACGAACGGCACGAAAGTGCCGTTCACCGTCTTCCCCTGTGACATCGCCCACTCCTTATGGTGACAAGCCGCAGCTAACAGCCCAAATTCGGCTGAATCGCTACCACTAACCTCATTCGGTCGACAGTTGACGTGGGCACCGAAGTCAATCAGTTCCCACGTCAGGCAGTTCGGTGTGAACTCGACGGCGTCCAGAAGCTTGAGGTGTTCTGAGTCGCTCTTCAGTTCTGGCCAACGCCTGTGCTTGGCGTGGATTGTTACAGCTTGCTTCCACAACCAGTCGAACGTCTGCCCAACATTATTGAAGTGCGGCACCAGCACCCAGGCTACCAATGGTTCGACCGGTGGCGCCAGACGAGCCATCTGCTCTTCGACGTACCGATACTGGTTGTCGTAGAAGAAACCTCCCCACCACATCCGTACATTCTGGAGCTGCTGCTCCGGGCTGACGAACAGCGGCGGTGTCAACGAGGACTTCAGCTGAGCAACCCAAGTATTCGCCATTTCTGGTGAACGCAGGATCGCCAAGACAGCTTCGTTGTCGAGACCAGCCGCAATCAGAGCCCTCACGAACTCTGACATTTGGCCATAACTCATATCCAAAGGACTTGCCATGATGACATGCCCCTTTCTTTGCTAGCGCCGTGCAAACGCGCCTAGGTCTTAACGACCAGACATGCTTGGCTTATTGGATTTGGAACGGCGTTTTCAAAGTAGTTTTTGGCAACTTCAAAAATACCGTTCCAAAGAAGTAGTAACTTTTTAAAGAACAGGCGTTATTATACACTAATTTAAGAATTTATCAAGTTCTACTTATCTTGGAGGACAGCTACTCCTGGGAGCTCTTTGCCGGCCAGTAAGTCTAGCGAAGCGCCGCCGCCAGTCGAGACATGTCCGAACCTTTCCCGACTTCCGGGCATAGATTCTATAAAGCTTATAGTATCGCCACCACCGACAACTACAAAAGGTGATTTTTGTGCGCCTCCGTTACTGCCAATCAAACCGTCTACTAAAATTCGACTGCCGTGCGCAAACGGGGCAGCCGCTCCGGCAAGACCTTTAACTTCCGTCATTCCCATCGTTCCATTCCAAATAGCAGTTTTTGAAAGTTTTGCCGCGCCAGCAATAAAAGCCGCCGAAAACGGCCCAATGTCTAAAATTTTCTCGCTTGCCGCCACTTCAAAAGCAGAGCTTTCTGGTTTTTTTGGATAAGAATTAATATCCGCCCAAGCATGTTGGCTTAGATCGACAATTCTAGTTTGAACATCCGATTTTATGTCGTTTGCCACAATAACATCTTGCGGCAAATAGAAAGTAAAGCTCCGCTTGGCGCTTTCTAGTTTTGCGAGTTCAAGAATTTCTTTGGCGGCTGCAACGCCTGT
>CAZKOX010000015.1:0-15394 GCA_964554485.1 uncultured Candidatus Saccharibacteria bacterium
CGCAATTTTGGCGGTAGTTGTGTTTGCTTGGCAAAACCAAAATCTTAAGAATTTAGATAAAAACATTAAGTCTTACGCCAGCGATCTTAGGTCTCAGTCTGATATAGACAAGGTTCTTACTGTGCAGAGTCAGCTGAGTTCTATAGATGATCTTCACAGTCAGAAACCTGAAGTTGCTAGGGTGTTTGGATATTTGACCCAAGTTACCCCAAGCAAAATAACCGTTGCAACTCTTTCAGTTGATTTTATTACGCCGACAGTTTCGATTACTGGGCAAGCGCCAACACTTGAAGAGGTTAACAAGTATGTCGATACCCTTAAGTTTACGACGGTCGGTAACGAAGACAAAGAGACTGCTGTTGAGGCTGGAGCTAAGGCGTTTTCGCAAGTTGTACTTAGTGCCTACAGCCTAGACAGCCGTGGTGCAAGTTTTACGATCACGCTTGTCTACGATCCAATGATTTTTGATAGCGCTGAGACGAACCTCAAACTAACAGTTCCGCAAATTACTTCGACGCGATCGGAAACTGAGCGCCCAGCAGACTTGTTTAAAGAAAACGTTACGCCGTTAGAGGAAACACCATGAACGAAAAGACTTCTAAAAAACACGGTTTGATCTCCAAGAACAACACTAGGATGTTTGTTATTTTAGTGGTGGCTGGAGTGATTCTAAGCTTTTCGTTAGTGTCTAGCATTACGCTCATCAAACGCATGAATTATCAGGCTAAGGTCATCAACGAACGAACTAAGGTTCAAAAACAACTTAAAGACAATCTATCGGCAGTTGATAGCTTATTAGCCGCCTATAAGAATTTTGATAGTGCCGCCGAATCGGTTATTGGCACATCGGACAGCAATTCAAAGATAGTGCTCGATGCATTGCCAAGTAAATATGATTTTCCAGCGCTTGCTACATCGCTCGAAAACCTACTGGTAAATGGTGGCTTTAGTGACATAAACATCACGGGTTCAGACAATGAGGCAACGGCCGAACAAAACAGCACTACCCCTAAACCAATTGAGATTCCATTTACTATTTCAGCAAAGGGAACATATGCCAATCTTCAGACTTTAATTGGTAATCTGCAGCGATCGATTCGTCCATTTAAGATATTGAAGCTTGATATTACGGCTTCGGCTAATGCTGATTCTATGAACTTTACTATCTCTGCGGTTACCTACTATCAGCCTGAGAAGAATTTAGATATACCGCTCAAGGAGGTGAAATGAAACTTAAGGACTGGGGTGTAATCGGAGTAGTCGTATTAATAGCCGGCGTGGTTTCGTTCTTTGTTTCAAACTTAATACTTGGTGGCCAACGAGCACCAAGGCTAAAAGTTGAAGTTGTTGAGCCGATTAGTTCCAACTTTCCTCTACCTAATACAAAATATTTCAACGAAAATTCTTTGAACCCAACGCAGGAAATAAAAATTGGTGAAGACAATAATAACACTCCATTTAATGGTCAGTAGGGGGCTTATAAACGATGAGCGTACTACTGGCTAACACCCAAAAATTAGTCGAAGAAGACCTAGTTGCAAGAGGTTTATTAAAAGCCGAAGATCTTGATAAGTTAAAGAAACAGTCCGAGAAACTCAATAAGCCACTGCTAAATATTCTAGTGAGCGAAAAGTACGTCAGCGACGAAGAGCTTACTAAGAGCATCTCAAATGCAATCAATGTACCTTACGTGAATCTCTTAGAAACTAAGATTAATTCGCAAGTATTAGCGTTGCTGCCGCAAGAAATTGCGGAACGCTATATGGCTGTACCTTTGGGGGTTATGCAGAACAGGTTGGTCGTTGCTATGCTCGATGCCGACAACATTCAGGCCGTAGACTTTTTAAGCACAAAAATCGGACGACCTTTAAAAGTTTATTTGGCGAGCGAACAAGGCATTAGGTCGGTTCTTGCTCAGTATGGGGCGAATATCGAGAAGGATCTTGCCGGGGTGCTTGATGGTGGGCATGAGTCAAGTGATGAGTCTTCAGATTCAAAAAATGTCTTGGTTGAGAATGAAAGTAATATCCAGACAATTGTTCAGGATTCGCCAATCAGTAAGGCGCTTACTGCAATCTTGGATTATGCGGCCAATAACAGGGCTAGCGATATTCATATCGAACCACTCGAAAAGGAGCTGGCTATTCGTTGCCGTGTGGACGGAGTTCTTCGAGAAATAATGAAGCTGCCAAAGAGCACTGAAGCGCCACTGGTATCTCGTATAAAAATCCTATCTAGCTTAAAGATTGACGAACACCGCATACCTCAAGATGGACAATTTACGATGCGGGTTGGCTCTAAGTCTATCGACTTACGTATTGCAATATCACCAGTAGTTTGGGGCGAACAAGTTGTTATTCGTTTACTCGACAAAACCGGTACTAGTCTTCAGCTTGAAGATATGGGTTATACCGGGCGTGCGCTGCGAACTCTTAGGGAGAGCATCAAGCGACCAAATGGCATGATTCTAACAAGTGGTCCAACTGGATCGGGTAAGTCAACCTCTATGTATGCTTTACTTCAAGAGGTAAAAAGCCCAACAATTAATATTGTCACCCTTGAAGATCCGGTGGAATATAAGATGGAAGGTATTAACCAAATTCAGGTTAATCCAGACGTTGGGCTGACTTTTTCGTCGGGTCTTAGGTCTATCTTGCGTCAAGACCCTGACGTGGTAATGGTTGGTGAGATTCGAGATAAAGAAACTGCCACTCTAGCTGTTCAGGCTGCACTAACAGGACACTTGGTCTTCTCGACACTGCACACTAATTCGGCAGCTGGAATTCTACCTAGACTTCTTGATATGGGAATCGAGCCATTTCTAATAGCCAGTACGGTTCACACTGTGATTGGCCAAAGACTGGTTCGACGTTTAACTGATGATAAAGAAGGTTATAAGTCTGACAATGTTGAGACTAAGGCGATACACGAGACGCTAGGCAAGCTATTGCCTTCGGACTCATCGCATCGCAAGGCTGTTGCTCAAGATTTAGGCTATAGTGACTTGCCCCTAAGTGGGGATAGCGCTTATACTTTGTTTAAGGGAAAAGAAAATTCAGCTAATCCCGGTGGGTATAAAGGTCGTCTTGGGCTGTATGAGGTGTTTACCGTGAGTAACGCGATTCAAGATTTGATCATCAAGCGATCAACCAGCACGGTTATCCAAAATGCAGCCATCGCTGAAGGCATGGTGACCATGCGTCAAGACGGTTACCTAAAGACCTTGGCTGGACTGACTAGCCTTCAGGAAGTAAACAGGGTAGCGGCGGTTGATAATGCATAAATAAAGTAAAGGTTGGGAAAAAATGAGCGCACAAGTCAGAATCGAAACACTACTAGAAGAAGTAATAAAATCAAAGGCGTCTGATCTTCATATTCAGGTTGGCTTGCAGCCGATGCTGCGTGTTGATGGTTCGCTTAAGCCGGTCAGTGGCTCGGAACCTCTCGACGAGGAATCGGTTGAAGCTTTAGTCTTCTCGATTTTAGATGAAGACCAAAAGGCGATTCTTTTAAAAGACAAAGAATTTGACTTTAGCTTTGCGTTTGGAGATTTAGGTCGTTTCCGTGTTAATGCTTTCCACGAAAGAGGCAATATTGCTTGTGCGCTACGTCTTATTCCTAACGAAATCTTGAATATTGAACAGCTTGGATTGCCGCCAATCATCAATAAGTTTGCTGAATACCCGAGAGGTTTGGTGCTCGTTACTGGTCCGACAGGTTCAGGAAAATCTACAACACTTGCATCAATCGTTAACAAAATAAATACCGAGCGCTCGTCACATATTATTACGATCGAGGACCCAATCGAATTTACTCACAAGAGTCAAAAGTCAGTTATCGTGCAAAGGGAAGTTCATTATGATACTTTTTCTTTTTCGGCAGCGCTTCGAAGCGCGCTACGTCAAGATCCAGACGTCGTATTGATCGGTGAAATGCGCGATCTAGAAACCATTGCCGCCGCTATTACGATCGCCGAAACTGGGCACCTAGTGTTTGCGACACTTCACACAAATAGTGCTGCGCAGAGTATTGATCGAATGGTTGATGTTTTTCCGCCACACCAACAGCCACAAATTCGCTCGCAACTAAGTAATATTTTAATGGCGATCTGTTCGCAGCGTCTAATACCAGCCGTTGGCGGTGGGCGTACGGCAGCAGCAGAAATATTGGTTGCAACTCCGGCCGTACGCAACATTATTCGAGAAGGCAAAACACAGCAGCTTGATGCTGTTATTCAAACAGGCACAGAGCATGGAATGCAGTCAATGGACAAGGTGCTAGTTGGTTTAATTCACGCCGGTACGGTAACTTACGACGAAGCTCGTAATTTTGCTGTTGACATCGAGGAGATGGATAGGCTGATGCGAGGCTAAAAAAATGCTAACTTTTAGCTATACAGCACGAGATTCAAAAACCGGCCAGAAGGTAAAGGCTGAGGTTCAGGCCGATAGTAAAAAATCGGCAGCTCAGCTAATTCAGAGGCTCGGTTATACGCCGATTGATATCGAACAAAAGGAAGAAAAGTCAGGGGCTCTTTCTCAATTCCGTAATCGAATAAAAACTAAAGAGAAGATTATATTTTCTCGCCAGCTATCAACTCTTATTAACGCTGGACTACCGCTAGTCCAGAGCTTAAGGAGCGTCCAGGGACAGACCAAGAGTAAGCCTTTTCAAGCGGTTATTACCCAGATAATTAGCGACGTTGAAGCAGGTAATAAACTTTCTGATTCACTCGCAAAGTATCCCAAAGTTTTCAATACCATATTTTGTAGCCTAGTAGCCTCCGGTGAAGCATCTGGTACACTCGACAAATCTCTTGAACGTTTGGCTGTACAGCAAGAAAAGGACGCTGAGATTAACTCCAAGGTGCGAGGGGCGATGATATATCCAATCATCGTACTGGTAGTTATGGTGCTGGTGGTTGGCTTTATGCTTGTAAAAGTTTTGCCGCAAGTTCAGGTGTTATATGATGGTATCAAAGGCGCTCAACTACCTTTGGTTACCCGAGTATTGTTGTCAGCATCAAACTTTGTAATTAAATTCTGGTGGATAGTAACAGCGTTATTGGTATTCGGAATAATTATGACCACGAGATGGTCAAAGACTATCGGTGGAAAACGTTTCTTTGACAAGATTAAGATGAAATCCCCAGGAGTTGGGCAATTATTTATGAAGTTATACATGGCTCGCTTTGCACGGACAGCTCACACACTAGTAGCAAGCGGCGTTCCGCTATTACAAACCTTAGAAATTACTTCTAAGTCAATCGATAATATCTATATCGAGGCGTCACTTAAGGCTGCAAGCGAAAAGGTAAAAGGCGGTAAAGCCTTGTCTGATTCGATAGAAAAAGACACCAACTTCCTAGATCTTGTTCCTAAAATGATTCATATCGGCGAACAGTCAGGGTCGCTCGAAAGCATGCTTGATAAGACGGCTGAGTATTACGAAAAAGAGGTTGACCAACAGATAAAAACTATCTCAACAATCATTGAGCCGGCCATGATGGTTATCTTGGGAGTAGTAGCATTGGTGGTAGTCGCGGCGGTATTGTTGCCGGTCTATGGTTTAGCCGGTCAAAGTGGCTTTGGTAGTTAAAAAAATATACTTGCATTACCAGTTAATACTGCTTATGCTTAACGGTATAGATATTAATAAATAAAGGTGGGAATAAATGTTTGTAAAAAAATCTAAAAATAAAGGCTTCACAATAATCGAAGTTCTAATTGTTCTAGCGATAGCTGGTTTAATTATGTTGATAGTCTTTCTGGCTGTCCCAGCATTAAACAGAAATTCACGTAACACTCAGCGACGAGATGACGTAGCTGCTCTAATGGCGATGTTTGCAGAGACGTTAAATAACAATAACGCTACGCTTCCTGCTACATGTACTGGGGCATCAGCAAGTTGTTGGGTTAAGGATGCTAAGGTATCGATTGTTGACAACCAGTCGGCAAACGTTGCCTGGACGAAAAATGCATCAGCACCTGCATCTGCGCCAACTAACACGAACGTAGACGTAGTAACTATCCAGAATTACTTAAAGTGTAGCGCGGGTGTTGCAACAACTACTGGCGCATCATCTCGAAGTGTCGCTGCAATTTATGCAGTAGAGACATCATCGGGCACATCTTCACAGTGTGTTGAAAGCTAAGTTCAAAAAAGCAAGTTTTTGAAAGCGCGCTAGGTGACTAGCGCGCTTTTGTTTACAATAGACACCAGATGTTTATTCTACTTTTCATAATTATTGGTCTATGCATGGGTAGCTTTGTAAATGCATTCGTTTGGCGTTTAAAAAAAAGAAAGAACTGGGTAAGTGATCGCAGCATCTGCACCCACTGCAAGCATGTATTAGCACCAGTAGATCTTGTGCCGGTGGTCAGTTGGTTAATGCTGAGGGGAAAATGTCGATATTGTCATAAAAAGATTGATGACAACCCGCTGACAGAAGTGTCGGTAGCTCTAATATTTGCGATTAGTTATATTTTTTGGCCCTTTGAAATGAACGGGGAAGGTTGGTTTAAGTTGGTAGTTTGGTTAATTGCCGTCGTACTACTTTCAGCGATGTTTTTGTATGACATTAAATGGATGATTTTGCCCGATAAGTTGACCTACACACTTCTCTTACTGGCTTTGGTGCAGGCAGTAATTCTGTTTTTGATCAATGATTTTGATGGTGCTTTATTATTGCGAGCATTTTCATCAATGATAGTTGGTGGCATTATCTTCCACCTAATATATGTACTATCAAAAGCTAAGTATATCGGTGGGGGTGATGTGAAGCTTGGCTATGCTTATGGCTTGCTTTTACTTGATCCAATAAAACCATGGCTAACTCTCACTGTTGCCTCTGTTGCTGGAAGTTTAATCGCAGTGTACCTACTTATAACTAAACGCGCTCAAATGGGTACAAAACTGCCTTTTGGTCCACTTCTTATCGGCGGAGTCGTAGTTGTAATGCTATGGGGTTCTTGGCTTTGGGACTATGTCGGACGCCTCATGTACTAGTTAGTAGTTTTAGTAGCTAAGATAGTGCTTGTGCTATAATTGTGGCATGCGTAACAGGGGTGGTTTTACCATCGTCGAGACTCTGATGGTGCTTGGGATAACGTCTATATTATTTATAGCTGTAATTGGTTCAATTACCGATCGGCAGAACCGTATTCAATTTTCACAGGGTATGAGAGATATCAGCTCTTCAATATCAGATGTTATGAATGATGTAACGACAGGTTTTTTTCCAACTACGCCAGGTTTAACATGTACGGCCGGCTCAACTAATGCTGCGCCCCAACTTGGCTATGACTCTACTCAGGGAGACGCAACCGGAGCAAGGAAAGATTGTGTTTTTGCAGGGAAGGTAATCCAAATTGGAACCGATACCTCAGCGTCTTCGGGTTTTGTATATTCTATGGCTGGTCGCCGGCTTACCTATAGTGGCGTAAATTCGAGTGATGTTGCAAATTTCTCAGAACTAAAACCCGTTGTGATTGATTCAAGCAATACCGACAACGTTACTGTTTCTCCTGGAATAAGCAGCATCGACGCAACAGGAGTTCTTAGTTTGCCTTATGGAATCCGTATTGTCAGATCAGACGGGAGTGATGGCGGGAGAGCTCTCGGGATATTCTACAAAGATTTTCGAGGTGTTTCTTTAAATGGTCAGTCGAGTTCTGGGGTAACGTCGGTTGCTGTAGCAGATGTTGCATCTGCCGCTGCAGGCACGTCAGCTATGAGTCAAGCAAATGTTATTGCAGCAGCTGATAACACAGCTGTGGTCAGTACAAAATTCCTAAGCGGAAATAACACCATTACGCTATGTTTCAAAAGTGATGCAACCAATCAAACCGCAACTATCACCATTGGAAACGGAATTTCCGGAAATATGCGTCTAGACTATGAGGTCGATTTGAATGGAGTGTCATGCGTATAAATAAAAGAAGATCTAAGGGCGACACAATCGTAGAAGTACTTCTTGCTATTGCTATTACTTCGATCGTACTAGCTGGTGCTTATGTTGCTGTAGATCGTTCTATGAAGGCTACTCGGTCGGCTCAGGAGCGTGGTGAGGCGATTAAGGTAGCGGAAGCCCAAATCGAACGCTTAAAATACCTGAATTTTAGCAACTCAGCCGCGGATATTTATCAAAACGGACCTTTCTGCATTACATCAACGCTCGCCGTACGACAGGTTGCGGATGTATCGAACGATAGTGATGACCCAAATGGCTGTCGTTCGTCAGGAAGGTATATAGCTAGTATTACTAGAGATGCGGTGACCGGAACGCATCAAATTTTAGTACTTTGGGAAAATATTACCGGCTCAAGTACTGTTGCGACCTACCCAGGGTTTGATGAAATAAAAATGTACTATCGGGTATATCAATGAACAAGAAACATCAGGCTGGTTTTACTATTTTAGAAGTGATGATCGCAACAATGGTCTTCACAGTCGTTTTATTAATATGTACCTATGCAGTCACAAGAATAGGGCAGTTATATTTTAAAGGTGTGACTTCTTCCCAAATTCAAGACTTAACGCGAAAACTATCAGATGAGTTTACTGGTCAGATCCAGTTTGGAAGTAGTCTGCCTATACCCGACTCAATCTCTGGTGGTAGCCCGGCCACACCTCTCATTTTTTGTGTAGGTGATAACCGCTATCGAGCAGTTATGAACCAAAAGCTTGGCGATCCTGGCGTAGATACAGTCCTTCAAAGAATTCCCTACAGCGGGGCCTGCGATTTAAATGACACTGGTTTTGCTGGTTCGACAGAACTAGCTGTTAATAATATGCGAATTCTAAAACTTTCAATCATTAGAAGTGTTACAGATCCATATATTTGGAGCATTGATATACGTTTGGCTCTTGGGGATAGTGATATTTTTGACTACCCAGTCACAGGAGCAACCGATCTACCGGCAGTTTATGGGTCGGCGATCTGTAAAAGTGGTATTTCCGGTTCGCAATTCTGTGCTACTAGTGAGCTGCAGTCAACCATCCTAAGAAGGGTTAAGGTAGAATAAGCATTATGAGAAGAACAAACAATCAGTCTGGGATGGTGTCTCTCGTTATATGTATGCTACTTATGATTATTATCTCTCTCTTGACGTTGTCTTTTGCAACATTGTCGCGTCGTGAACAACGTCAGGTGCTTGATAATCAGTTATCAACACAAGCCTTTTATGCTGCTGAAACCGGTATTAATGATGCAGCAAAAGCGATACAGGATGGAACCTTAACTACCGATATAGGTGACTGCAGTGCATCTGAACAGGCTAAAGTTAACCCGACGGGTACAACTGGGGTCTTGGATGCAAACTCAAATATTAGTAGAACTTGTGTCTTTGTTGACCAAACACCGTCTCAGATTGACGATGTAGTGGGCGAGACTGCATCAACTGTCTTTTTGGTATCTGCCACGGGGCTTTCGTCTATTGATATCTACTGGGAAAATGACTCTGCAGTAGCAACTCCAGTATTTCCTGCAACAATCGATACAGCGGGCGGGGCATTTTCGGCTGATGCAGCCTGGAATAGCAGCACGCCAGGCGTACTAATGGTTCAGCTTATTCCGGCTACTTTTCCGACTACCAGAGCTGCAATTTCAGGCGGTGCTGTCTATATTTTTGGGTATCCTTCCAGTTCAGCTAGCCAAACGGCCACTGGCACGGCATCGAATGGTAGTATTTTGAGCGGTGGCTGCGCATCATCTAACACTAGTGCACCAAATAACTGGCCAAGACAGTGCAAAGTTACGATAAATGGTCTCTCCGGGCAATATTACATTCGGATGCGAGCAATATACGATCCAGTACACGCAACAATTGAAGGTAAGGATGCTGGAGGTGCACGACTACCGTTTGTTGGCGCACAGGTATTGATCGATTCAACCGGAAGGGCGAACGATGTAACTAAGAGAATAAAAATTTATAAACCACTTCGTGGTAACGCAAGTCTACCAAGCTCGGCATTAGAAATAGGCGAGGACCTATGCAAGAGATTATTATCTGAACCTGGTGCTACGACCACGGATAGCGGTATATCCTCTTGCCAGCCCACCTACCCATAAGCCTAATCCCACCCAGCAGATCTTGTAGTTTTATTGGTTGCTGTCGTGGGATTTATGGTGGAATTTTTCGTGAACGGCTTTAAGATGTGGGTCAGTTATATGCGTATAAATCTGAGTAGTAGAGATATTACTGTGTCCTAGTAGGGTCTGAACGCTTCTAATATCGGCACCATTCATTAGTAGATCAGTGGCAAAACTGTGTCGAAGAGTGTGCGGTGAAACATGCTTGGTCAGTCCTGCTAATAGAGCGTATTTTTGAATAATCCTTTGAACGCTCCTTGCCGTTAAACGCTTAAAATTACCGTCATTACTGGTTGCCGTATGATGTGCGCCAACGCTTATAAACAGGGGTGGAAGATTGTCGGTACGTCTATCAAGATACTTTTGAAGCCACTCCGCCGCCTCAATACTCACAAAGATCGGTCTGTCTTTCTGACCCTTACCACGAACCGTAAACTCACGTCGTTTTAGATTAATATGATCACGATTTAGGCCTACGAGTTCAGATACTCGCAGGCCAGAAGAGAAGAGTAACTCTAAGATTGCTTTATCGCGTAGCCCTGCGTTCGTACTTATGTCAGGAGCATTAATTAAGCGTTCTACTTCTTCGGAACTTAGGAAGTTGACTTCCTTTTTTGCAACCTTAACCAACTCTATTTTGTCAGGAGCCAAAGTTACGATATCACGCCTCAAACACCATCTTAAGAAGTTGCGCAAGGCTATTAGATGATAATTCTGGGTGACTTTTGCAAGATCTTCGCCACGACCAGAAGCTAGCCGATTAAGCCAAAGACGCCACTTTCTTATAAGTTCCGCATCTATATCTTTAGTAGATATATCACCGGCGAAATCGCCGAGTCGTTCGAGGTAGTGGTGGTAATTAGCGATAGTTTTGTCTGAACGACCTCTCTCGATCTCAAGATATTCTAGATACTGCAAAACAGCTTGCTTATAATTCATTATAACTACGAGTATATCCCTAAATGTCGCACAATACTAATCATTTACAGAGGTAGTAGCCGAATAAAAAATGTATTCAACTGGCAGAAGATATATTAGTCTGATACTATCTGGTAGATGACAATATTAGATTCTTTAGTTCTAGGAGCGGTGCAGGGAATAACTGAATTTATCCCAGTTTCGAGTTCTGGGCATCTTGTTCTTGCAGAAAAATTTTTAGGATTAGATAGTAATTTTACTTTTGGTGTTCTATTAAATGTCGGCACACTAATAGCGCTTGTATTATTTTTTAGAAAAAGAATTCTAAAGGCTTTACGACAAGTATTTATCGAAAAAAACTACAAATTTGGCCTAAATTTAACTATTAGTATTGTCCCGACAATAGTGGTCGGTTTTTTATTGGGTGATTTTTTTGAAGGTTTGAATGATCAGGTATGGATTGTAGTGCTTATGCTACTACTAGTAGGCATATTAATGCTTTATTACGGCAAACAAAGACAAAAAGTAAGTATTAAAACTGAATCAGAGGTTGGCGCGCGAGATGCTCTGGCTATAGGTATGTCGCAAACTCTTGCTCTTATACCTGGAGTTTCACGTTCTGGAATAACGATTTTAACAAGCTTAAATAGAAACTTCTCAGTTGAAGCTGCCGCTAACTTTAGCTTTTTAATGGCTGCACCTACAATTTTAGGTGCAATAGTACACTCTTTGCTCTTCAAGGATGGGCTATCGTTTATTAGTCAAAATAGCGCCGTATTTTGGTTTGGTAACCTAGCATCGTTGTTACTCGGACTACTAGCCGTTAAAACGATGATTAACCTCCTAAAGAAGTATGGACTTATCGTTTTTGGCTGGTATCGTATTGGTCTTGGGGCGGTAATTGGGTTATTGTTATTAACTAACGTTTTATAAGCAAAGGAGACGAAATTGGTAGAAAGAACACTTGTAGTTTTGAAGCCGGACGCTGTGCAGCGCGGTATCGTGGGCGACATTATCACTAGATTTGAAAAGACAGGACTAAAAATTATCGGAGCTAAGATGTTTGTTCCGAGCAAAGAACTTCTTGATAAGCATTATCCAGCTGATCGTACCGAATTTGTTGAGGGTTTGGGGGAGCGCACTCTAGAGAGTTATGCCGAGGCCGGAATTGACGCTACAAAACACTTCAAAGACGTAGATCCGCTAAAAATTGGTCATGAAGTTCGTAATTGGCTGGTTGATTTTATGACTTCCGGTCCGGTTATGGCATTGGTTTTAGAAGGACCGCACGCAGTTGAAATAGTTCGAAAAATCAGGGGTCATACCTTACCGCAAAAAGCTAACCCTGGCACAATAACTGGCGACTATTCGTTTGATTCATCTGGTTACGCCAACATGAACAAACGCCCAATTCGTAACCTCGTGCATGCATCCGGTAATGTTGAAGAAGCGGAGTTTGAAATTGGTCTATGGTTTAGCGAAAGTGAACTTTTCGACTATGAAACCGTCCACTACAAACACATGTCCGCTTAATAAGTACGCAAGGCTGACTGTCTAATCTGTATACTGTAGTTGTTGTGCCCTGGTAGCTCAATGGATAGAGCAATTCCGTCCTAAGGAAGAGGTTGTAGGTTCGACTCCTATCTGGGGCACCATTCATAAGATCCTAGCTTGCTGGGGTTTTATGAATGGTAGTTCGCTAGAACAGCGAACTCGAGCCGTTAAGGTTCGGTCCCGCCAGTTGGCGGGTGCATTATCCTACCACTGGGCACCATTTATTATTTAGTGCCTACTGCTGTAAACTATCATCATGGCAATTAAGCATAAATATTTCGAGGATCAGCTTGATAATGAAGAAATGCTGCTGCTGTTTCGAAAACATCCGATCGTGATGCGCAAACAGCTTATTATTGCCTCGGTACTTTTACTTCTCGGAACCTTGCCGTCATTTGTTCGTCCTGAATATAGCTATTTCTTTGGCGGCCTTGGCGTTGGGCTACTACTGGCTGGAATTGTAATGTTTTATGCTTGGATGGGCTGGTACTTTAGCGTATATGCATTGACCGACAAAAGATTGATTCAGGTTAAACAGAAAGGCTTCTTTCACCGAAGTTTAGTTGATATCAGCAACGAACAAATCAGTATGATCAATTATGAAATTTCTGGGTTGCAGGAGACGCTGCTCGGCTATGGTACTATGACTATACAAACTTACGTCGGTGAACTAGTTATTAAAGATGTTCATCATCCCAAGAAGATTCAAAAGGCCATAACAATAAAATTAAGAGAGCATGGTTTCTTAAGCTCGAGTCAGCCGTTTACGTCTAGTGGTGGGGAGCCAGAATACGAATGAAAAGATTAATCAAAAAATTTAAAAGAAGCGAAAAAAACGAAGAGGCTTCTGATGTTTCGCGGATTACTAATGAGACTCTCGAAGAAACCAGAAAAGAGGTTTTAAAAAGTTCTCGAAAGTTCGTTTATCCCATTCAGCATTCAAAGCATCGCGTAGTTATTCTTTCTAGCTTGATCGGCGCGGCTGTTTTGGTGGCTTTTTTGGGATTTTCGCTGCTAAGTCTATACAGATATAAATCTACATCGACATTTATATATCGTGTTGTTCAAGTTGTGCCATTTCCAGTAGCAAAAGCTGGCAGCAGTTTTGTGTCCTACGAAGATTATCTGTTCGAGATACGCCAATACATTCATTATTTTGAGACACAAGAAAACGTCAACTTTAGTGAACTGGAGGGCAAACAGCAGCTTGAAGCTCAACGAAAAGTTGCTCTTCAAAAGGTCATTGACCAGGCCTATATAAGACAAATAGCCAAAGATAAGAAGATCACCGTTAGTGACGAAGAGATAGATAAAGAGGTTGAACTATTGCAGTCTCAGAATCGACTAGGCAGTAATCCAGAGGCATTGCAGGAGATTATTCGCGATTATTATGGATGGACTATAAAGGATTTTCGACGATCTCTATCTGATAGAGTATTATTCACCAAGGTCCTGCAGGCGCTAGATACCGAAACAACCGAACGAGCTAATGCTGCTCTAGATGAGCTAAATGCAGGTGCTGATTTTGGAGTAGTGGCAGCAAAATACTCCGATGATACCAGCACAAAGGATAAGGGCGGTGAACTCGGCTTTCTCATTGAAAAAGTTGATAGAAACGTTCCAGCGCAAATGACTAGTGCACTATACGCTCTAAATCCGGGCGAGGTGTCCGGGATAGTGAACGTCGGCTATGGTCTAGAGATAGTTAAAAATCTTGAGAATAAAGACGGCAAGATCCGCGCTGCATATATTTTATTTAACTTCAAAGACATGCAGGTTTTCTTAAACACCGAAAAAGAAAAGCACAAAGCTACTAGCTACATACGTCTTTAGGCGGTGTTTTTTATCGATGGCCATCGAACGGTAATAATTACCGAATCTTCGTCAGAACACCATCTGTGACTTGTCCCGTGACCCCACATTACGTAGTCGCCAGATGTGTTTAGGGTTGCCTTAGTGTCTTTAAAGTCAACTGTATGTTTTCCGGAGACTAGAATTACGATTGTTGTTCGATGTTCTGCGTGCACCCACTCTTGTCTAGAGTCGCCCTTTTTGAGAACCACCCATTTAATTTCGACATCGTTGGTTTTTCGTATATCGTCGTCTGGCATGAAATAGCCAACAATCCAACTCCGTGTATTTTGCCCATCGATCGCTGCGTTTCCGGTGATAATTTTGTTCATTGGTTATCATCATAGCAAAGTCACATTAAAGACTACCAATAAAGTTCTTTCTATCCATCAATGACTAAGAATGAACGTGGTTTCAATGTTAGTTTATATATCCTTCATGCCTTGAGTAGTATAATCTGGGCTATGCCAGAGTTACTAAGGTTCGAAACTGTTATTCGTGACGACGGGCACGAGTTGCCCGTGCTTGTTGATTTAGATTCTGTGAGCACAGATAAACTTCCAGAAACTTTGTCTGTCGACGGAGAAGCGTGTGATATCGACGAAGTAATTGTTCGTAGGTTCGTGTCTGTGGTTGAGAGAATGCAAAAAGAAGAATTGCCAGAAGGTCACTTCAGGGATTGTGTTAGTTTTGTCATGGCTATGAGTGGTCTTTGGATGCCGACCCATAAACCTTTTGAGCGTCGGTACGACTGCGTTATGCAGCATAATGATGCTATTGGACGTGATTTTGTTATAGGTCCTGTCTCGACGGGTGTCCCTTATAATGAGCGTTTTCTTGGTTTTGAAGGCTGCAAGTTTGTGTACGGGCATGCAGCATACGTTGTCGAAACATCCTCAGGTTTATTTGCGCTACACAAGTTGGGTGTAAGTTCTGTTTACGCATTATCGACGATAGAAGGCTTACTTACTGTCTATG
>CAZKOX010000016.1:0-14712 GCA_964554485.1 uncultured Candidatus Saccharibacteria bacterium
CCAAAGAAAAGGAGAATTATGAGTAAACTAGACCAAGCTAAGATGTTAATGAAAGTTCGAAAATTACAGAAAGAACTTCAGAAAGAGATTATTACTGTCGAAAGTGGCGACGGGGCTGTTAGGGTTGAAATTAACGGTGAACAAAAAATTAAGAAAATCAGTATCGATCCTGAATATGTAGATCTTGACGATATTGGCCAACTAGAGCGATGGGTCGAGGAAGCTGTTAAAGAAGCAATTCAGACAAGTCAGAAGGCGGCAGCAGAAAAAATGCAACCAATGATGGGTGCACTAGGCGACCTCGGCTTTTAATATATGTCACAACTCTTACCGAAAACTCTGGTTAACCTAATTGACGCACTAGGATCATTACCCGGCGTTGGACCGCGCACCGCTGAACGTTATGCCAGTTATTTGTTACGCACTCATCCAAGTAAAGCAAAAAACCTAGCAGAAACGCTGTCTAGCCTCCACGAGGGTATTAAAGTTTGCCCGAAGACATTTGCATTTATTGATTCTAAAGACGATGTCTCACCTCTGTACAGCGACCCAAAACGCGACAAATCAATAGTTGCTATAGTTGCCGATCCATTTGACATTGTTGCAATTGAAAAAACTGGTCTTTTCAAGGGAACTTATCACGTTTTAGGAGGTCTTATCTCGCCGATAGACGGAATCTTGGCAGAAGATTTGCGACTTAACGAACTAGTAACTAGGGTTAAGGAAGATGGAGTAAAAGAAGTTATTTTAGCTACAAACGCCTCAGTAGAAGGCGAAACAACTGCCCTATATATTCAAAATGCCTTAAAAGATGTGAAGGTTAATATAACCCGCTTAGCCCGCGGCCTACCGATTGGCGTAGACTTAGAATATGCCGACCAAATAACACTTGGTCGAGCTCTGGAAGGAAGACAAACAATATGAACTACCAAAGCACTGCCGAACAAGTAAAGAATGTGCTTAACGATGCCCAACGAATCGTTGTGTTGCAAGCTGATAATCCCGATGGCGACAGCTTGTCTAGCGCCTTAGCCCTAGAAACCATACTTGGTCAAATGGGCAAAGACGTCATTTTATATTGTTCGATTGATGTTCCAAATCATCTTCGCTATCTTGAGGGCTGGGACAGAGTTCAAAAAGATTTTCCATCGCAGTTTGACTTAGCCATTGTTGTTGATTGTGGTTACTGGAAGTTATTTAATAATTTTAAAAAAACCTACGGGCAAAACCGTTTACCAAAAGATAAATTAGTTGTCATTAACGAGCATAGCCCCGAGCAAGACATGGAATGTATCGTTAGCGTACAAGATACCCAGGCCGTATCGAGTGGACATATTATTTTTGAGTTATTCGCGGCGCTCGGACAGACAATCGATAAAACTGCAGCGACATTTATTGCGTCTAGTATCATGGCCGATACCCTTGGTT
This sequence comes from uncultured Candidatus Saccharibacteria bacterium, assembly GCA_964554485.1. Classification (GTDB taxonomy): domain Bacteria; phylum Patescibacteriota; class Saccharimonadia; order Saccharimonadales; family JAGQMS01; genus JBBQBM01. The sequence continues at coordinate 1,429 of CAZKOX010000016.1, forward strand.
TTACAAGTGAGGTTGTCGTCGACAAGCCTAGAGTTTTTGAGGTAATGGCCGAACTTGTGCGTTCGGGATTGAATCTAGGTGAGCTTCAAGACAAGCGTTTTGAACAAATGAAAATTAGCCCAGAAATGCTCAAATACCGAGGTGAACTTCTTGGTCGAGTCGAGTACTTTGGCGAAGGACGAATCGCTAGTATCACGATCCCTTACGACGAAATTCGCGATCACAGCATGGAATTTAACCCGACGGTTATCCTAGATGAAACTCGGCTTGTTAATGGTGTCGCAGTCTCTATAGGTTTGAAACAGTATATGTCCGGCGGTCGACTAGTTCGCGTGACTGGACGAATACGTTGCAATCACGGCTTCACGATTGCCGATGAACTTGCCAAAACTTTTCCTGACGGCGGTGGACATATCTACGCCGCCGGCTTTAAGGTTGAAGGCCAAGACCTTGATTTTGAAGACATTAAGCAAAAGGTAGTTACTCGAGCTATTGAACTCCTAAACAATAAATAGCTTTGTAAAAACTAGCCCGGTTAAGAATACTCTTGTCTCCTTAAGGTGAGGTATAATTAAACAAACATGAAACTCTATAACACACCAGATAAAAAAGTAGTTGAACTTCAATTAGATAAAACCGTAAAAATCTATACTTGCGGCCCGACTGTTTATGACTTTCCGCACATCGGCAACTGGTATACGTTTATCCGCTACGACCTACTCGCAAGAACTTTGCGGGCAAATGGTTTTGATGTCGATTGGGCTATGAACATTACCGACGTCGGACATTTAGTTAGCGATGCCGATGATGGTGAAGACAAGCTTGAAAAGGGCGCCAAGCGCGAACATAAAACTGCTCAAGAAGTAGCCGAATTCTATGGTGATTATTTCTTAAAAGGCTTAAAACGACTAAATTTTTCTGAGGTAAATCACCTACCCAAAGCAACAGATTATATCAAAGAACAGATTAACCTTATTGCCAAACTAGAAGAGAAGGGGTTTATATACAAAACTTCTGATGGTATCTATTTTGACACTTCAAAATTCCCGAAATACGCTGAATTTGCAGGTCTGAATTTAGGGCAGCAACAAGCAGGTGAACGAGTTGAAATAAATAAAGAGAAGCGCCAAGAATCAGACTTTTCAGTTTGGAAGTTTTCAACAGCCGACCAAAAACGCGACATGGAATGGGATAGTCCATGGGGTAAGGGTTTCCCCGGATGGCACCTAGAATGTTCAGCAATGATTCAAGCCATCCTCGGACAACCAATAGATATTCACGCTGGCGGTATCGACCACATCGCCGTTCACCACACCAATGAAATCGCCCAAAGTGAAGCTGCCTACGGATCACCATTATCGCGCTACTGGATGCACTGTAACCATATTCTTGTCGAAGGCAAAAAAATGTCCAAAAGCGACGGAACTTTTATTACTCTTGAAGACATAGAAGCTAAAGGCTTCAGTCTCGACGTTTTCCGGTTTCATGTGCTTTCTGGTCATTACCGCAGTCAATCAGAATTTAGTTGGGAACTACTTGAAGCATCAAAGACCAGACTCAATAGGTGGCTCGAAGTTGCATCTCTTCGCTGGCAACCGTGTGCGACAAATACTGGAGATGAGTCCTCGATCGGTGAAGATGGTGTTGTTGAGTTTATAAAAATACTCAGCGACGATCTCAATACTCCCGAAGTTTTTAGGCATATAGAGGATGTACTTATGAACATCCAAAATTATATATCTGAGCTTGAGGTAAAGTCAGTTGGTGAATTTTTTGAAAAAATAGACAGTGTATTTGGCACTAACATAATGAAGCTTACCTCGGACATATCTGAAGAACAAAAAAAGATTATCGCCGAACGTGACCAAGTACGCAAACAAAACGATTGGGCCGAAAGCGACAAATTACGCGATAAACTTTTAAGCGAAGGTATTGCACTGCGAGACACACCAAACGGAACTATTTGGTCAAGATTTGTATAGTTTTAAAAGCTGCTCGCCAACACTGGCAGCATCATACCGTTCTGCTTGGGAGTGTAACCATTCACCAAGCAATTTTGTTTCAGCTGTGTCGCTAAGTGCCCATGCTAGTTTGTCGGCAAAGTCTTTTATATTACGTGGGTCAAAAAGTAACTCTGGTTTTTCGCCAAGAACCGATGAGTAGCCCGGGTTATTTCCGGCGATTAACAGTCGAGAACCAGCAGCCATAGCTTCAACTAGAACTATCCCAAAACTTTCGCCGCTAGTTGACGGAAAGACTGCCAGGTCGGCACTATGAAGTAACCTAGCCTTATCGGCCTCAGGAACAAATCCGAGCTGTTCAGTCTTTGCGCCAATAGGCAATGACATAATCATTCCATGAACAGCGTCTTTCAAGGGTCCTTTTCCACCAATCGTCAGCATAGTTTTGCTTAATAAACTTGGATCAGTTTCAAGCAGCAACTTATATGCTCGCACCAACTCCTTAACACCTTTTCGCTCTTCCAAGCGACCTAGAAAGACAATTCGTTTAATCTTAGATTCTCTTTTAATACTTCTAGACTGTTTAAAATTATCAATAGTTACAGGATTAGGAATAACTACCGAATTAATTCCAAAACTTGCTTTTGCAAATTTGGCGGCCGGCTCCGAAACGCTAACAAAAGCATCGAATCGTTTCAGGGAACCGCGTAACAGTCGAGAAAGTTGTTTCGTGGCAAGAGTGCTAATTTTGGAATACGGCAGGATATGAAAAGTTCCTATTATTTTAGTATTTCTTGGCGCCAGTTTTATTACCTTGGCAGCAAAGAATGGACTGTAGGGCATCTGAACGTGCAAAACATCAAATTGATTCCTCGCAAAAAATTCTTTTAATTTTGAACTTGAGGTAGGCAGAGGAGTGCCCATAGTGTTGCCGTTAAACTTCACCCTCAGTGTTTTGGCTAAACTATGAATATTTTGAATATCGGTACGATCGGTATGCCCAACCAGGTAATGCACATCATGACCTTGAGTGCGAAGCCACTCACCGGTCGTTAAAACTGCCTGCTGAACGCCGTCAGGCTTATCCAAAGAATCATCGAGTACGAATCCGATAGTCATTATTTTTTTGTTAAGCCTTTATAGACTTCTTCGTAAGAATCGACGACTTTATCATAAGAAAACTGTTGTACATAACTCGATGCCCATTTCTGCCAGACTTCTCTTAGTGCCTTATCTTCCATCATAAGTAACAATCGCCGTGCGTAGTCAGGGATATTTTCGACATCAACTAACGACAAACGACCAGTGTCCTTGAGTACCCATGAATAACCCTCGCTGGAATGTGCAACTATTGGCGTTCCTAACGCCATTGCTTCTACTAATACAATCCCAAAACTTTCGCCGTAAAGAGCGGGGCTCGTATAAACAGTTGCTTTTTGAAAAAGTAATTTCTTTTCTTCATCGCTGACAAAGCCCAAAAAATAGACGTCTGGTATCTTACGCAAGTTAACGTAATTTTCAAGCGATCGTCGAAGCGGACCGTCGCCTGCTATTAGTAGTTGGGCATCTGGACGCTGGGCCTTAACTAGTTCGAAAGCCTTTATGGCGTATTTTGCGCCTTTACGCTTTTCGAGACGACCGACAAATAGAATTGTGTCTTGATCTCGCTGTATCTTTTTATCGTGCTTGTAAACTTTAAGCTCAACGCCGTTTGGTATATAGCTAATAGGTAGCGAGTTAGCTTCATCGATATAACCAATAGCTGCCGGAGAAACAGCCGTAATAGCATTAATATTAGGAAGTACAGTTCGGGCGTAGGCTTTATAAGAACCTGTTAGTGATTTTCCGAGTGCATTTCCAGGAAGTGCTGCATGAAAAGTACCAACAATCGGGCATGTAGCTTTTTGTAAAATCTGTCGAGCCAAGAATGGAACCAATGGTTCGTGAATATGTATGATGTCAAACTTATGCTTAGCTAGAACATCCATTACGTCAGTATCAGAAGCCACCGAAACATCAGCGCTTGTTGCCTGCGGCGACTTAACGCGAGCTGAAGCTCCCAAAAACACTGTGCCGGTTGGTGGTGTTTCAGTTATTCGATAGGGTCGAGGAGTGATTATAGTAACATCATGGCCTCGAGCTCGTAAGATTTGCGTCTGATGCATGACGTGCTGCTGGACTCCTCCAGCTTTGAAGATGTTATAAGGACAGACAATTCCTATTCGCATTCTAAATGTGATTATACAGTACTTGTTATTTTCTTTGGTGCTCTGGAAAGAAGCTTACGAGAATTAACAGGAATTAAACCAACCGTCTCCGACTTGTCAGCAATGACTGATGGCATGTGATTTTTCATATTTGCCTTATCAACGCTATAGCCCATAAAGATCTTTCGCATATGCTTAGCAACAGACTTTGGGTCAAAATACTGATCAGCATGTCCTAGACTAATATTATGAATCGGCAAATTAACTTTTTCATTGGTAAGATCAAGGGTAAACATCGCCTCGGCCGTTCGCATATATGTTTGGACGTCATTGCACTGCCAAAGCTCAACCTCAAAATTAATCATTCTTTTAAATTCATCTTTGCTTATGTCCTTAAACTTGTGCTTGGCATTTGGCGTGAAGCGATAAAAAGTTTTCAATATAATTCCATTTAAAATCACATAACGAAAGAATGCAGCCCGCCACTTTGGTGTAAAGAAGTGACTAGCATATTTAAAGAACCATCTATTAAAACGTGGGATTTTAAAGTCTTGATGGTGGCTGAATCCAGCTACGCTTATACATAAATCAACTCGCGAGGCTATCTCTGGGTACTTTTGTAGCATGCGCGTCGCAATAGCTGAACCAATACTAAAACCGGCTAAAGTAAATTGACGATTTTTGTACATTAATTTTACGACCGCTGCTAAATAATCTGCTAGCTCGTCGATCGACGCTTCAATACCAATACTATAAAGACTCTCCATTCCACCGAAACCCGGCAAATCTGGCATTGTAAGTGTGCCATACTGTGACAGATCTTCCGCTAAGCCGTAATATCTTTCCAAGCTAGAATGGTGTCCGTAAATTAATAAGATCTCACGTTTTTTTCGAGCATGAGGAATACGCAAAAATCGTCCGTTAAGACCATTTAAATTTAGCGGAAAGACATACTCTTCCGGAATCTGCGAATACTTATGTGGATTCATTGCTTACGCCTAGTTTACAGTCAACATCTTAAAATTCCAACTTTATAGGCATGACTTAAGTGGTATTTGTTTGGTATAATACTAGTGCTATGAATATCACTATATACAGCACTCAGACCTGCGGCTTTTGCAACATGCTGAAGAAATACTTAGACGATAAAGGCTTTAAATATACCGTAAAAATGGCCGACAGCGACGAGACTATTGCCCGTGAACTCTTTGAAAAAAGTCACCAATTTGCAGTGCCGTTTACAGAAATCGAAAACGAAGATGGAACCGTCACAAGCATCCTTGGCTTTGACGTCCCAAAGTTAAATACTGCCCTAAAAATATCCTAGAGATTATTAGTACGAATCATGTGGGCTTTGGAGTATTCTTCCGAACCGCCAACTTTTTTGCCAGGATTAAATATATTGAGCGGGTCAAAGATTCGCTTTGTTTTATTAAATAGAGCAACTACATCTGCGCCATACATTCGTTCTAAGAAGCTCGTTCGAATAAGACCGTCATTATGATCAACGCTCATGCTGCCACCGAAAGCAAAAACCAAATCATAAACTCGACGTGCTAAATGAAAAATTTTGTCTGGCGCGGAACGGTCTTCCATATTTACGAGCGGAATCAGTCGAATACTACCATCACCGATATGTCCGGCAAAAGTATAGGTCATGTCATAATCCGCAAGGATTGCTTCAAGAGCCGCCACAAACTCGCCGTAGTGCTGAATCGGCACAATGGTGTCCTCGATAAACGGTACGGCTCGAGCACCCTTTGCATGCTCCATTAGCAACTTAAAGCTAGCGCGCCGAATCGCCCAGTGGGCTTCGGCTTCAGATTCGTTCTTTATCGTATAAACCTCATACCCTAGGTTTTTTAGAGCCACTTCACATACGTTCTCAGCGTGGTCGGTTTCATCTTTAGTCTTTTCTGAAAACTGCGCAAATAAAACCATTTCATGACCAGCAGCAATGTGAGCCAGAGCAGCCTGATCTGGCATATGTTCCTTGGCAAACTCATAGGTATGTTTGTCATAAGTTTCAAGGCCTTCTGGGTGATGGGCGACTATGCACTTAACAGCCTTAGCTAGATGGGAGAGATTATTTATCGGCACAACTAGCATTCGTAAGTATTGCGGGGCAGGCACAACCATTAACTCAGCGCTTGTTATAAATCCAAGCGTACCTTGAGATCCAACGAATAACTTAGCAAGGTTAAATTCTGTTTTATCACGATCCCAGATCTTCCATAACTGATATCCAGCTGCGTTTTTCCGAACATTAGGCCGCGCCTGCCAAATAAGCTCCCAGTTATCTTCAAGTAACCTAACGACTGATCTATAAATATTTCCTTCGTCAGTCTGCAACTGAAGCTTAGCTTGCAGCTCACTTGCATTAAGCGGTCCAAATTCGTACTCTTTGCCATCTTGAAGTATGACTTTAACACTACGAACGTTATCAATTGTTGCTCCAAAGCGAATCGACTTCTCTCCAGAGGCGTTATTGCCGATCATCCCACCGACACCACAAAAGTCTTTACTGCTCGTAAGCGGCGCAAATAATAGTTTTTCTGGAGCTAATACCGCATCAAGATCTCGATATAAAGTTCCACTACCAACCCAAATTGTTTTTGTACTCGAATCGACATCATCGACCCAAGAAAAACCCTCGGTCATGTCCACCATAACATCTTCAGTAAGTGAACCTCCGCTCATACAACTTCCGGCATTTCGTGGCGAGAGACTAGTTTTTCGACCAGCCTCAGTTGATTGTCTCGCCCAATTAATTAAATTTGTTAATTCTTCTTTTGATTTTGGAAGGGCAACGGCCTTTGGTCGCACAGAAAAAATACTGGCATCAGTACTATATTTCGTAAGTGCTTCGTCGTCAGTTAAGACATTGGTTAGTTTTTTTATTTCGTCAGTATTCATTACCCACCATAATATTCATAAGAATTATACAATTAATGGTCCATATCTGTCCTAGGAATTTGTTTATTTTCTACATCAGAAGTTTTTTGGAGGTAGAGTTTAGGCGGTGTTATAATTCCAGAACATAAAAACGAGGGTACTACTTTGAATCATTTATTCGCATATCTTGATCCTGGCACTGGAAGCATTGTTGTTCAGGCATTAATTGGCATAACAGCGGGGGTGGCGCTATTTGGGAGGAAAACGATTGGGTTGCTAGTAACCAAAGTCCGATCGCTTTTCAAAAAGTCCGATGACAAGAAAAAGTAATAACGATTCTCTTGTTCATCCAGGATCTTTCCGCGACCCAGCCGGCTTCATGTTTACAAGTCGCAACGCAATCTACCGACAAATCAATAAAGTAGGTGCCAAGAACTACGATTTTTTTATTACGTCGGGCTTATACAAAGCCTTGGTAGACAAGAAACTACTGATCCCGCACCGTGAGGTTGAACTTTCTATCAGCTTAAACCATTCTTTGGCATACAAGATAATCAAACCAAGCGTCATTCCGTTCATTTCGTATCCCTATGAATGGTCGTTTTCGCAACTTAAGAGCGCCGCACTGTTAACTCTCGAGATACAAAAGCTCGCGCTTGAGCATGGCATGACCCTAAAAGACGCCACCGCCTACAATGTCCAGTTTATTGGTAAAACTCCGATATTTATCGATACCTTGTCTTTTGCAATTTACGAACCAGGAGCACCATGGGAGGGCTACAAACAGTTTTGTGAACATTTCTTAAGTCCGCTTGCCGTAGCCTCGACAAGTTCACCAAATATTCTGCCAACACTTAAAACCATGATCGACGGTATTCCACTTGAACTTGCTACAAGGCTACTTCCGGCTAAAAGTCGTTTAAACCTTGGCTTTATGTCGCACTTATACATTCATAAATCTGCTCAAAGTCGCCACAAAAATACTGAAACCGAGAGAATAAAACCACGTGTAGTCAGCTTGTTTGCCCTAAAGGGTTTAATATCGAGTCTTGAACGTACGGTCAAAAAATGTCATATGCCCAAAGTTAAAACTGAGTGGGGAAATTACTATAGCTTTACCAACTACTCGGGAGCATCCTTTAAGGCTAAAAAGCAATTGGTCGAAAAATATATTAAAAAGGTTAACCCAAAAAATATCTGGGATCTTGGCGGCAACACTGGTGAATTCTCGCATATTCCTGCAAGCAAAGGTATCTACACAGTTTGTTTTGACATCGACCCACTGGCAGTCGAAAAAAACTTCTTAACAAGAGAAGAATCTAGCGACAGTAATCTCTTGCCGCTTGTGCAAGATCTTACCAATGCTAGCCCCAGCCTCGGTTGGGCGCACAGCGAAAGGCAAAGTCTTGGAGGTAGAGGACCGACCGACTTGAGCATGGCGCTCGCTATCGTGCACCACCTTGCCATAGGCAACAACTTACCTCTAGAGATGATAGCCGAATTCTTTAGTTCACTTGGAAAGCACATGATCATTGAATTTATTCCTAAAGAAGATTCGAAAGTAAAAATCTTGCTTAAATCTCGTCCCGACATATTCCCGAATTACACTAAAGAAGGTTTTGAAAAAGCCATGAGTCGATACTTCAAAATCGAAGCATCAGAACCTATAAAGGGTTCAAAACGAACACTTTACCTCTTAAGGTCAAAAAATGCCAAGAACAAAAAGAACTCCTAAAACAAAACTTCCTGCATGGGTGACTAGGTTAATTTCAGTGGCCAAGTTTTTAATGAATAAAACCGGCTTTCTAGAGATAATTCATTTATTTACACTTCTCAGTGCTCGCTACCTACCAAATCGAAGTAGCGTATATGTATCAGAATTGTTTTTACCAATTTTATTGCTCACACCGCTAATACTGCTTACTTATCATCTGTTCTACCGCATATTTAAACAGCCGCTGCTTGCGCACATCGCTAGTTTTAGTATGCTCTACACCTATTTTCATTTTGAGCATCACTACGAAGCGACATCTAGCCTCGTAAACGCCTTGTCGCCGTTCAGGCTTGGTACGACACTTGAAATCACAATCGGAGTTATAGCAGTCAAACTTATACTTTCAGGAATATTTGCTTTTGCTGCGGGTGTAATATTGCGGTATTTCAACATTTATAAACTAGTACCAGTTATGAAGCTTTTTGGTTTTGTGATAGTCTTCATTTTTGCTTCGCAAGCTTACAAGATAATAGATTTCAACTTGCGAATTTCTGACCAAACTACATTTACATACCAAATTCCTGACTACAAACAAGATAAATCTAAAATAACAACCAAGCCGGACATCTATTATTTTGTTTTTGACCGCTACGCCAGCAACGCTTGGCTAAAAGATGAGTATGGTTTCGATAACTCCGAAATCAACAATTTCTTGCGCTCTGAGGGCTTCACGGTTAAGGAAGATGCCCTGTCTAACTATCCATTTACTGGCGTATCTGTTAGTTCGACACTTGCGATGGAGTATCATGATGCCGCAACCGGCAAATTTAAAGAAAAATTAACCACATTTCCTATTCGTTCTATTCTAAATAATCCGCCAGTCGCTCAACTTCTTAAGAAAAACGGCTACGCATATTTTCAAAACGCATCCTGGTGGGGTTCGACGGCGGATAGAGTCGAAGCCGACACTAATCTGACTTCAAAAGGAAAGTTAAAGCTACCGGGGATTGATGTTAGCTTAACGGAATTTCAGGAATTATTTAACGATAAGTCTGTTGGTAGCTATCTTTACCAACCTATTATTAAAAACGTAAAAATTAGTGAGTTCGAGCGACCAATCGAGCAACTAAACAACCTCGGCGAACTATTAGATTCTAGTTCGACACAGCCCAAATTTGTCTTTTCTCATGTTCTGCTCCCACACCCTCCTTACTTGCATGACGAAAATGGGGAAAGCCCAGCTTACGATATAAATGCCAACGACAATGACGTTGACGAGAAAGTTAAGTATATAAATCAACTCAAGTACGCTAATGTCCTGATTAAAGATGTTATCACCGCAATTAGAACCAAGTCACCGAACGCAATTATTATTATGCAGGCCGACGAAGGCCCATACCCTAAAGAGATGCGCGGCAAGAACTTTAATCAACTTACGACAATTGAAGAACTTTCTGACCGATCTCTATATTCCAAGTATGCTATTCAAGCAGCATATTATTTCCCAAACCCAAGTTCAGCCGCTAAAATCAATTCTTCCGTAGACGCCTTTAGAGTAACGCTTAGCGACTATCTAGGGTACGACATGCCATCACTACCATCTTGCCAGTACTCTGGCCGGACTTTAGTCAACCAACGCCTCGGCGCTGCCTTAAGCCCTGACTGCCCGAAATACGACGAATAGATTACGGCTGAAGAGTGCCTCCGAAAACCTGCCATGCCAATAAAGATTTGGCGACGAGGCTAAGAATGATATACGCCCTTTCGCCATATAAATAATTCTTCCAGGGCCCAACTTTTTTATATTGAAGTGCCATATTGATAGCAAAACAGTTGAAGAAGATAAATATAGAAACAAAAATCCAATAGACAAAAGACGGTGCGCTACTGCCATTAGCCGATCCAAGCCATAAGTAAAAGGCAATTACCGTCCAAGGTACGATACCCGCAAGACAGCCAATCCAGTAACTTAACCAGTTTGTTCTTTCAGTTGTTTGGTTATGAACTTCCATGACCAAGCCTAGCAAGTTCATTATTGTGACAAGTGAGAATAGCATCACCAAGCTCATGGCATCATAAACACCGACAAGTAAAGATATTCCAACTATCATAATGCTTGCTGAAAGTGAGTATTCAACCCATCGAGCAACATTCATGCCCATCGAGAGTTGTTTTTTGTATTTACGGAAAGCAAATGTAGCTATAGAAAAGTGTGCCGCAGCAGATAAAAATAAGAATATTGCTATAAGAAGTGGCAATGATAGGCTAAATAATACTTTTGATGTTGGCTCTAGACCTTGGCTAACAGTATTAAATTCTAGGTAACCGCCACTAATCGGCAATGTAAAGCCTTTTCCTAGCATTAATATTGCCAGCCCCTGTGTAAGATGTAAGAATCCAGCGATTATATTTAACTTGCGCAATTTTTTTATTGTAATTTGTTTAGTCATATTTAAACATTAACATGTTAACTACCTGATTATAATAGGCTCGTGAATCCCTCGAAGGCCCCACCCAGCATATGCGTCTAGTTGCACGTAGGTATAAAATAAAGGTATGAGGAGGTTCAAGCATAATGAAACAGTGTCAAAGCTGCGGCATGCCGCTAGAAACCAAAAAAGCCGGAGATTGTCGTGGCTCCGAAGCTAACGGACTAAAAAGCGAAAAATGGTGCAAGTTGTGCTACGAAAACGGTGCATTTATCGGTGGTGATTGCACGCTAGAAGAAATGAAAGAAATAGTCGACAAGGCTCTTGTTGAGCAGGGTAGCGGTCGACTAATGAGGTGGATGGCGAAAAAGCAACTTCCAAGACTTGAGCGCTGGAAGTCCAGCTCCACAAAATAGCCAGGGCTAGCTATGAGTAGGCTATACAGTTCGTAACCGATTTTTTACGGATCCTAAAGACTATATAAAGAGTAAAACCCCGAACCAGTGAAGGAGCGGGATTTCACTCAACTTCATGGTACGGGGTTGATCAGACCTTGACAGGTGCTTCGTCGAAGTTGCAGCAGTTGATGAAGCCGTTGACAATCCGGACGTGATCGAGCTTGCCGTCGATAGTCATCGGATATTCACCGTCTGGCACACCGATCGGGACGCCTGGCTTGTCCGGATTCTCGGCAAAGCCGTATGCGGAGATCAGCTGACGCTGTATCTCCTGGATGTACTCTGACATTCCCATCAGTTCTCCTGTTCGCAGGTAGGTCGGTACTTTGACTTATATATTAATACATTTTTATAACTAATTTTCAAGAATAAAGTTCGTAGTTCCTCTAATTGATACACTTTGACAATTTGTAAACTACATCTTGGTTGACTATTTCTTGCTTTTATAGTATACTAAACATAATGCGTATGCAGGAGGTGCCACGTTGCACAGCGCCTATCCGCCGAGGGCTAATCGGTTGCACAGAAAGGTGGATGTATGTCCACGCTCACGTATCAAATCGATCCAGGGAAGGGACCAAATCTCGATCGTATTGCGGATTCGTTCCGCTACTTCTTAGACAGCGACACCACCGTTGAAGTCACTTTCTATGCGACACGACACCACGATCCGATCAACGGAGAAGGGTATGACGTTCCGATTGTCGTATCCGGAGAGGTCTACGAGGTCTCTTACACCGTTGAAGGTTGTGTCAAGGTTCACTTCACGGTTATCGAGAACGGTCGTTGTCTGTTCAACGTCCACTGTGTCGCTCACTACAACTACAGAGACCGCACCGGCCAACTCGGCTGGATCATCAACTGAGCCCCCACACTTCGTAAGTAGGCTTACAGCCTCCGAGGTGGTTCGGGGGCTGTTTGCTTTTTTAGAGTTTGAATACACTAAAGTAGAATTCCTTTATAGTGAAAAGAGACCAGTGGCTCGGGGACCAGGATGATTACTTCTTGTGGCGTGCTCGGAATAAATTCCTGTGCGCGTCCTCGAAGATCGAACCTCAACCTACGGTTGTACGGCTCGAATCCGATCCCTTCTGAATCTAAAGAAAATCAACCATGTATAAGACTATAGTCTTTTCAGCAAATTTATGTCACCGACAATTAAAGCTTCCTTTTTTGCGCGGGTCCACTTCTTTAGCTGTTTCTCCCTTTTCATAGCTTCCTGCCGGCTAGTAAATATCTCTGAATAAACTAGTCTAAATCCATTGTTATCTTGAGTATACTTTGCTCCATGTTTCGATAAGTGTTCATTCTCGCGGCGCAATAAATCATTCGTATGTCCAATATACAAAGTATTATTTTCTCCTCTAAGAAAATAAACGTAATAATTCATGAATATATAATACTTCGTCTTTCGGCTCACGAGGTTCGCTCAAGACATTCGACTTACAAAAAATCGCCCAGGCTGAAAGCCATGAGCGAATGAATTGAACTGTAGGCTGAAAGCCATGAGCGAATGAATTAAACTGTAGGCTGAAAGCCATGAGCGAGCAAGGCGAGTCGAATGGCTCGGGGACCAGGATTCGAACCTAGATAAACGGCACCAAAAACCGTTGTCCTACC
>CAZKOX010000017.1:0-1258 GCA_964554485.1 uncultured Candidatus Saccharibacteria bacterium
GCGGTCTTGATGACGAACTCACGACTTTACATATTTTGCTTTTTGGCAAAATCTGCGTCGTGGGTTCAAGCCACAGAATTTCCAAATAAAAACATCCACGCTGAGGTGGATGTTTTTATATGGAGGGCCCAGTGAGACTTGAACTCACGACACCCTGCTTAAGAGGCAGGTGCTCTAACCAGCTGAGCTATGGGCCCGTAAATACAGGGGTGATTATACTCTAAAGCACCCCTGTTGTAAAACAAATAAACTAGTGTTAAAAGTCGCATTAGGTATGTATTTATTCCGTTGCGCCCTGGGCGTATGCAGGTGTCATTTCCTTAAACAAACAACCGACTGGGTTTTGGCTGGCTGGATCATAAAGCTCTAGGCCAGATATTTCCTCCCAGCTGTCCTGAGTACTTCTAAGTTCTGCTAACCATGATTCTTTTACGGATGAGTCTAGTAGGGTGATAGGGCAGATATGTATACCATCAGTGCCCTCCTGGTCCTTATTGACTTGAAACTCAAAACGAAGTAAACCATTGCCTTGTCGGGTAGGGTAACCGATTTGATCGCCAACTTTAACCTTGTCACCTTTTTGAACTTTTAGATCTGATACATGATCATAACTTATCATCCAATCTGATTGTTCATTTGGCGTTAGGAATACTTCATAATCATTGCTCTCGCTCTGTGCTTTGACAAAAGCAACTTCGCCTTCAATGGCTGAAATCAGTTTCGTGCCTTCTTTTACTGAGGCGAACTCAAAATTAGGGTTATGTCTGACTGGTGTTCCCGGAAGAATATCTCCAAAAATATACAAGCCCTTATGGCCGCTTTTTGTAAAATCTCGAGTCGCATCATTAGATATGTATAGTTCAGCAAGACTAGCAATCCCTAGGTTATAAATAGTTAACTGCGATTCAGAAGTTACATTATTGCTTATTGAATTCTCATTTTCGTTATTTGTCAGTGTTTTGTTGTTACTCTTTACGACAAATAATGCCGCTACAACAGTTACCGCAACTAAAATTCCTATAACAAATATTAAAATATGTGCAAAACCAGAACTCTGTTTTTTATACATTTCTAAATGATAGTGTATATGTTTAACGCTCGCAATAAAGATCAGGCTTAAAGTATTCTTGGTTCAGTAAAAAAAGTAGGTTGATTATTGGAATTAAAAAAGACGTCGTCCGTGACGTCTTTTAATGAAAATTACTTGGTGCGCTCGGAGGGATTCGAACCCCCGACCTACTGTTCCGAAGACAGTCGA
>CAZKOX010000017.1:1268-14098 GCA_964554485.1 uncultured Candidatus Saccharibacteria bacterium
CCAACTGAGCTACGAGCGCGTAATCAGATTATACCAGATGAACAGGGGTTATTTGGTGCCTAGTTTATTTCGAAGGTCGGGGATGGTGACCGAGAATGTCGAGCCAACGTTTAACTGACTCTCAATATTAAAGCTAGCATCTATTATCCTGGCTAATTTTTTTGTTATGTATAGCCCAAGCCCGGTACCACTATTTTCGCGGGTTCGAAAATCTTCAGATCGGAAAAATTTATCAAAAATCTTTTGCTGGTCGGTTTTTGAAATACCAATCCCAGTATCTTTAACAGAGAAAGTTATGCCATTTGGTGCCTTGGTAACGCTAAGGGTAATTGAACCTTCTTTGGTGTATTTTTGGGCATTGGTAATAAGATTCTGTAGAATTTCGCGAACATACAGGTGGTTTGAGACAACAGATTTTGGAATATCACTAGCAATAACTGTTTGAAGCTTAAGGCCTTTGCCCTCAATTTCTCCACGGTAGTCATTTGCCAATGCTTCAAGAAGTTCTTTGGGGTCAAATTCTTCGGGGTTTAGGTCAAGCTTACCGCGTTCGGCTCGAGAAAGGGTTGAAAGATCATTTAGCATACTAGCAAGATACAGTGCTTCGTCATGAGCAGTTTTTAATGAAGTTTTGATGGACTCGATATCCTTGGTGCTACTTGCTACAAATTGGGCATTGGAAATACTAGCTTCTGTAATAGTTACCGGTGTGCGAAGTTCGTGGCTAATAACTGATATAAATTCGTCACGTTCTTCTTCAAGTGATTTTTCTCGGGTGATGTCGCGCAGTGTTAATATAAATCCTTCTTCTTGATTACTGCCAAAACCAAGTCGCACCTGCGATACAAAGGTTCGAACACTAATTAGTTCGCCGTCAGGATATCGAAGGTATAAATTGTCGGCACTTATGTTTGAATTTTTTTGAAGTGATAAAGTCAGGATATCGAGTGGTTTTCGCTCTTCGTTTAAGATATTTAAAACGTCGCGGAGATCTTTTCCGGTTAGGTCCTGGTTGGTGTCGATAATATTAAGTGCTGCGGCATTATAAAGCGTAATCTTTCCTTCTGGGTCTGTAGCAATCACAGCGTCGGCCATACTGTTAATAAGAGTTTTAATACGCTCATGTTCAAGCTTGGCCTTGCTGATGTTTGTCTCTAACTCTCGACTGTTTCGATCGGTCGCCTCTACTGTATCTGTGAAAAATAGGGCCACGGCAGTGGTTACGCCTAGTTGAATTAGTGCTGGAAGAAACATAGTTCGCGAAATTCCCACCGAAGACTGATGGCTAATCCATAGTTGCTGTAATTCAAGAACCAGTGCGAATATTACAAGACTGCCAATCGTGGCTCTCAAACCGTAATAAAAGCTTGTTAAGAACAAAATAATAAACCAGGTGTAGCTAAAAGTGCTGGCGACTGGAGCAAAAAATACTATCCCACTAGAAATTAACAGATAGTAGAGCCCAATATGCAACTTGGGGTGCTTGTTGATATTGAAACTATTAGAGTAGCGAGCAAGACCAAGCAAGGCGATTAAAACTATCAATACAATCAATACTATGCGAGTAGTATCAGACGACTCCTTATCTAAGAAAACGCCAATACCAGCAACAACAGCCACCATTACATGTGACACAAGGGTGCTTTCGTGATGAAGCCTACGCAGTAATTTATTTTTCATTCAATTAAATACATTATAGCGAGCTTATGCTTATTATCCACGCTTCCTTCCAGCATCGAAACTAGCTCAAGTGTGGAATGCATGGGTATACTATTGAGATGAAAGAGCTCAATGGTCAGGAAATAGTTGATTTTGTTAAACAGCGCCAACTTCGAGTTTCTCGTAGTCTGCGTCAGGCTAGTCAGGCAACTCCGAAGCTGGCTATTATCCGCACCAATCCAAATCCGGTTGTAGATACTTATATGAAGCTAAAAAAGCAGTATGGTGAAGATATCGAGGCGATTGTTGAAGTAGTTGATATTGATCAGTCAGAAGCCATCGCCGAAATTAATAAGCTCAACAAAGATGATTCGGTGAAGGGCATTATCGTTCAGTTGCCACTCGTAGACATAAAAGATACCGACAAGATATTGGCTACAGTCGACCCGAGTAAGGACGTCGATGGCTTGGCGCCAGAAACCAAATTTACGCCACCTACAGTTGTTGCAATTGATTGGTTGCTTGTTGGCCACAATATTAATCTGTTAGGTAAAAAGATAGTTATTGTTGGAAAGGGTAGATTAGTCGGAGCGCCACTACTTAAGTATTGGCTAACGTCAGGACTTGATGTTTCGGCTATTGATGAAAACACTAAGGACTTAAAGCTGGCTTTAAAAGATGCAGATGTAATAGTTTCAGCTACAGGGCAGGCGGGGTTAATAAAATCAGATATGGTAAAAACTGCAGCTATCGTAGTCGATGCAGGAGTTTCGACGGGTACTAATGGGCTGGTGGGAGATGTGGATGATGACGTTCGTGTACGCAGCGACATTCAAATAACACCAAAAAAAGGCGGTGTAGGTCCTCTAACTATTTCGGCTTTGTTTGAGAATCTACTAATTGCAACCGGACAGCAAGCTAAAAATACTTAACACGTTAAGTATTTATTTTAAGCTAAGCTTTTCTTGACAATGTCGGCTACTTGGCGCGGCGTCATCTCGGCCTTTACGATAAACGCTGTCACGTTCAGATCTTTAAGTTTTGGCGGCGCTTCTTGTTCACCCATATTAGTTAGGATAATTACCTTTAAATCCTTGCCCCAATTAGTAGCGCGTAGTTTTTCAAGTACTTCGTCGCCGTTCATCTCGGGCATCATAATATCGAGCAGTACGATATCTGGCTTCATGGTTTCGAGTAATACTAAGCCAATTTTTCCGTTTTCGGCGGTCTGAACCGAAAAGCCTTCAGCTTCAAACTTTATTCGGTACATTTGGGCGATCGCTTGATCATCCTCAATTATGGCAATACTAGACATGAGGGCATTATGACAAAGTTAATCTTAAAAAAGCAAATTGCTTATTTTTATTTCTGAAACACACCACTAAGCATCGCAGATCCTATGCAGACGAGTATCACAGCACCAATTTCCATAACTACCTTGATAACTCTTTTTTGTTTTTGCGGGGGACCATTAATTTTTAGTCCAAAGAATGAAAGTACAGCCACTAATATAACAGTTATCAGGGGTTGCGCCGATAGCACACCTTGAACAAGCGCGATCGGTCCGATTACAAGCGCGTATCTAAGAGCCAGCGTGCCGCCTAGCGACAGACCTTCGTTAAATCCCAAGACGCCGGTTGTTCGACTAAAGTTTTTGCGCAGTTTTTTTAGCTCACGCCGTACTTTTTTTGAAAGTATTAAGATAATAACCCCTGCGATAAGCGTGCTAGAGTATTCCGAAATCGCTAGACTTAAGAAACTTGAATTTTCAGCACCAAACTTAAACACAGCGTCACTAAGGCTAACAAGCATTGATGCTGCCGCCATCATAAGCAATGTGTCGGCTCGGAGTGACCACTTTTTTTCTTTTTCCTCGAGAGAAATAATTACTGAAGCAATACCAACGATTACAAGCCCGGCTATCTGGATGGCTGCGGGCTGTTCGTTGAAGTATGTAATTCCGATAATAAAGTTAAAAGGAAGAATAAGCTGAAATAATGTGGATATTAGTGCTGTGTCGGCTTTTCTTAGGGCTACGTAGTATATCTGATAAGCTGCCATCAACATCCAGCCTGCCGACAAACCAGTTATAAAGGTTCGGGAATCCGGGATTTCACTAAAAAATAAAATAAATATTAATAAAAATGGAGCTCCAGCGATTGCCGCTGCGGCAGTAAGAGTTAACGTTGATACATTCTTAAAGTAACGAGTCAGTAGAAACTTATCTGTTAGGACGCTGCCAGAAAACAGTGTGGCGGCAATGAATGCATAAAAAAACCAGCTCATACTACGCCGCTCCCGCTAGAGCGTGATGAGCTATAACGTGTGGTTGATGCTTAACTTTATATTTTTTATGAAAACCGATCGGACGGTATGACATTTTTGATTTTCTAAGACCCTCATGCCCGAGGTCTTGGCAGATATTTAGATATTCATAGCCTTCGTCGTTCAAATAACGGCAGAGATTATGATTCATATATTCATAAATACCCATGCGGTCTTTATCACCTTTTTCGAAATGACCAATAACCGTGCGGCCGTGGACTTTTTCGATTATCGTAAATGCCTCTAAGACGCCGTCGATACTAACACCGTAAGCTTCTAGTTCTATGTCTTTATGATGTTTGATGGCTTTTTCGATTGCTGCAAATTCAGCGATTATGTCACTGGGCTGTTTCTCGAGCGGCATTATCCATCTTTCAATAACATTACGTATCTGTGAAATTGTGTCTGGATCTGATAAGTCTAGTTTATGAAAATACGCTTTTTCTTTATACAAATCGGAGAAGTGATTAACTTTTTGTCGTTTTCCCTCGATATCATTTCCTTCGAGGCTTGCTAGTAATGGCACTGAGATGATGTAGTCACTATTATCATTATCGACTTCAATATCAAGCAGTGTCTTGTTCTTAATCTGAGAAATGACATGTTCAGGGACGGTGCTAAGGCTAGGGTGAAGATCATTATTTATCGAATAATGGATTAGCTCCTGGATAGTATCGTCGATATTATTACTGCCGATTAAACTCAAATAATGTTTTTGAGTTTTGAAATCTAGGAACTGAATAATTAGATTACTATTCAAAATACTGAGCATAACTGGCTTGGCGACATCCCAGATGAACATGTTAGCAAAACTAAATTCACTGTATGTCGGAAATCTTTCAAAGAACTCATTAACAACGTCCTTGTGACTAAGATCAAGTTTTGTAAATTTTGGAAACTGTGGAATCATTTTTGTTTTTTACTGATTACGTTTATTATAGCATTATATGGAAAACGGTTAGCTAGGCAGAAATAAACAGGGTAACTTATGAAAAAAGTAGTATTATTCACACTTTTTGGAGCCTTCTTCGTCTATTGGGCGGCACTTCGTATCACCGGTGCTGATCCAGACTCTACGGTATCAACAGTATTTAGTAGTTCGTATATTGTTGTGGCGCTACTAGGTGGCCTGTTTGGTTTAAAAAAAGCTAAATACTGGGGTGGATTTAAGAGCCTTTTAGGTAGAAGTCTTGGGTTTTTATCGCTCGGGCTGATTCTTACGACACTAGGGTCGCTGACTTTAACATTTTTCTATTACGTTCTTAATAAAGAACCGTCGTATCCTTCGATAGCCGAGGTCTTTTATATATCGGGCATTGTCTCATATATAGCCGGAGTGTTTTGCTTATCAAGAACAATACGATCTTGGAGTTTACTCAAAGGCAAAGGGCTAATCAAGAAAATATTATTGATTTTTGTTCCACTTGCAATGGTGGGATTGACGACATCAATATTCATCAGTAGATATGCAACTGAAGGTGTGTCTCTTTCGGTGCTTATTACAGATTATGTGTATGCATTTTCTCAGGCAATCTATGCATTTATCGCAATCGCAATACTAATAAACTCATCAAGGTTATTTGGCGGTCAACTACATAAAGCAGTTGTTGTACTGGTTGTGGCGTTGATATTCCAATATGTCGCAGATTATAACTACTCATATCAGATACTATCTGGCACCTGGCAAACCGCAGGATACGGCGAACTACTGTATTTGTCCGCATATTCCTTAATTGGCTTAAGCGTTTTGTTGTTTGATGTCAAAACATCTAAAGCTGTGTCAGAGGGGGTATAGGGCATGGATACATATTCGGATATAGCTGTTGCGATCATTAAAGAACAAGAAAAAGTTATTGGTCCTGTTGCTATTTCTCAGGCCGAACAGGTCGATGGGTTAAAAGTCGACTGGAGCGAAAAGAAAGTGACTATCAGTAAAGAACCAAAAGTCGTTATCAACCATCTTGTTGAACAATACAAAACACTATTTGGGCAAATCTCGGTTGAAGTGTGTAAAGAGGCGGTGGGGCGCCTACAGCAGAGGATGTCGCCAGAACAGTTGCCGACGTCGCTACGCTAGATAAACAAACATGTCAGTTCTTCGTAGAAAACGATCTAGGTCAGAAGTTGTTCAAGATACCACAAGAACTACTTCAGATCCAAACGACCCTGCCTTTGTTGCTCAAGAGTTGTATCGTAAAAACGTCGAACTGGCGCATACTAATCAAACTTTGTCGCTACTTCGAGCGATTGATACTTTAGTACTGGAATCTCAAGAGGGAACCAAGGAGTTATGCGAGGGAATTTCTCGGGCACTTATTCAAAGTTCGGATTATCTTTTTACCGGCATTTTTACTGCCGAAACGTCGGATAGCGAAACTATGCAACTTTCTGGATACTCTTTGTCAGCGCCGCAGGACGTAGATAAAAATCTGGTCGATTCTTTAAATATGCTTTCGATAAATACCACCTCTGCCTGGTTTAGCGGCGGCGAAAAAATGGAATCGGTCGATACTAGTCGGATATCTGATAGCTTTTTGAAGCAAATATTTACTAGGCAGCTCGATAAGGTAGAAAAGTTAGCCAAAGAGGCTAAGTTCGGAGCAATACTAATCGTCAAGCTCTATGCTCGACAGAAGCTGGTTGGTGTATTAGTGGTAGGGGTCCAGGAAAATTCAGAAGAAGCAACCGATGCCGACAAAACGCTGTTAGAAAGATTGAGCGAGGCGATCGGTTTGGCAGTTGACAACAAATTACTATTCGAAGAGAACCAGCGTGTCTTAAAAAAGTTAGAACAGTCAAATAAGAAACTTCAGGAATTAGATGAAGCTAAGGATGAGTTTATTAGTATGGCCAGCCATCAATTACGGACGCCACTAACTTCAGTAAAGGGCTATGTATCAATGGTTCTTGAGGGTGACGCTGGTAAGGTAAATCCTCAGCAAAAAAAGCTTCTTGGACAGTCTTTCACCAGTGCTCAGCGAATGGTGTACTTAATATCTGATCTATTAAACGTCTCAAGATTAAAGACAGGCAAGTTTGTTATTGAGTTAACACCCGTATATTTACCAGATGTAGTTGAACAAGAGCTGAAACAGGTCGAGGAAACAGCCAAGTCTCGAAATGTAGACATCAGTTACTCTAAACCTAAAAGCTATCCAACCTTAAGTCTTGACGACACCAAGATTCGTCAGGTAATTATGAATTTTGTCGATAACGCTATCTATTACACGCCAAGCAATGGTGAGGTGGTCGTTGCTCTGAACTTACTTGAAAAATCAGTTGAGTTTACGGTTACAGATAATGGTATTGGTGTGCCGAAAAAGGAACAGGCTCATCTTTTCACTAAGTTTTATCGGGCAGGCAATGCTCGAGTTGCTCGACCAGATGGGACTGGTTTAGGACTGTTTATGGCTAAAAAGGTAATCATCGCGTCGGGTGGGGCGCTAATTTTTAAAAGTACGGAGGGCAAAGGCTCGACCTTTGGCTTTAGTTTCCCGCTAAAAACTTCAGAAGTAAAAAAAGACACAAAAACTAAGCAATAAGCTTTTGCTTACTATTTCAGAGTATGTTATTGACATATTTACATTCTTGTGGTAGTATATGCCTATCCTCAACGGGTGGAGTAAGAACAGGGGAGACCCTGGGAAGTTATCGAGTAATATTCGGTAGCAAAAGCGCCAATTACCGGGAGGTGGAGCTTAATAAACTAATGCATGCATGAGAAGCCATAGGCTTCTAAATCGACCTCTGTTTGAGTATTTATACTCGCATGACGGTCTATTTTAGGTTTAACTTCTCTCGCTATTCTTTTCGTATCTGTTTTTTGTATTTCAATTCTTCTTTTCCCATCTGGGACAGCTACAGTGCTAGTAATCGAATACCACCCATTCATTGCTAGTAGCGTAGCTGTCCCTCGGGGGAGAGCCTGGCCGATGCCAGCTGGTCCTAAAAGACCGGAAAACTATCCCCTGGAAAGGGAAGGAGAACAATCATGGCTGCTGCAAAGCATCCGGCTCCCAAGAAGAAGGCTGCGCCCGCCAAGAAGGCTGCGCCCGCCAAGAAGGCTGCGCCCGCCAAGAAGGCCGCTGCCAAGAAGGCTGCGGGTGTCACTCCGACGCCCGCTGCGCCCTCCACGCCGCGTCCTCTCTCGACGATTCCCGCACCCGTGACGTCCACGACGACGCCCGCGCCGGTCATCCCGACCGTCGTGTTCCCGACGTCCGTCACCCCGACGCCCGTGGCACGTACTGCCGCGGCCGCGCCCGCGAGTGCTCCGAAGAAGGCCCGCCGCAAGGTCGGCCTGAAGAGGATGCTCCCGGGCATCGTGAGCTTCGCCAAGAAGCTCTGGGACAACAACTAACCAACCACCAACACCCTTGAAAGGGGGAAACCATGAACTGGCCAATCTGGCTGTTCATTCTCGCGGTGGTGGGCACTGTCCTGCTGCTGCGTCGCACGAAGAAGGTCCTGTTCGTCACAGTTCTGGCCCTGGTCGTGTACCTCGCGGTGCACTTCCACGTCTGGTTCTGGGTCAGCTGGGTCTTCTGGCTGCTCATCTGTCTGTCGGTCGTCTTCTTCATGTTCATGAAGCGTCGCCTGGTCTATTCGACCGGGTCGGCGGCTCTGGTTGTCGCTCTCATGGCGGCCGCAAGTGCGGTCGTCGGCGGAGTCAACTTCTGGGGCGATGACGATGGCTCGTCGGGTTCGCCCGACGTCACCACGGCAGACACTCAGTCGGCATCCACCTCGGTGGAAACGACCTCGACGGAGTCGGCAACGACTACGACGACAACCACCGTCGACACCTTGCCCCCGGACCAGCTGGACTCGGAGATGAAGGATGTCCTGACGATCATGTTCAGCAACGTCAGTTGCCCGGACGTGGTCGAAAGGGCCGGCGGTGAAGTCATCCATCTGTCCGATGGAACGAGCACCTACCAGATGAGGGACGAGTCACTCGTTCCCGTTGGGGAAGGCGGTCGGCTCTATTCGGACGCCTATGCCATGCCGGTGGTGAATCAGGAAGATCCCAAGGTCTCGCTCGACGAGGCCATTCTGGCGATTTGCCAGGGCCCCAACTACGGTGGGGGCTGGGGAAACCTGTTCGCCAACCTCACGGTTGGTGACACCAAGCTGGTCGATCTGAACCCGTGGCTCGCGCCATACGTCGGCAACGCCGATCAGATCAACGATCTGGCCCTCAAGTCCGTCGGTACCATCGACGGCCAGAGTGGCTATTTCGTGAAGCCCAGCTATCAGACAGTGGCCGAGAATCTGGCCGAACTGCTGATCCGTTACACGTTGGCGGGGTACGCTGCCGAGCAATCGGTGGCGAACTACCACCTGGCGGCTGGTGGTTTGGTGGTCGACAACTTCCCTGAAGTCGAGCTCAACTCGACGCAGGAGAACTTGCCGGCAGTGGTGTTGGTGCTCTATCAGAAGACGGGCGAATGCCTGTCGAAGATCGGGTTCAACCTCGGCGACAAGCGGCCGGAGATCTTCTCCTGCCGCCCGCCGACAACCACAACGCCGCCCTGCACGAACTGCGGGACGACGCCAACCACGGAAGTGGGACGGAAGGGGACGCCGGCAACGACGACCCCACCTCCGCCCACCACTCAGCCGAGCGGTCCGACGACCACTCTGCAGTGTGTCTACGGCACGCACCGCGACCCGGCAACGGGTCAGTGCGTGTCGGACAATCCGCCGAACGAGGATCCGGCACCAGACCCGAGTGTCCCCTCCGGGGGAAACAACGGTCCGATCACGGATCCGGGCGCCTAGAGCGTCCAATACATCAGGAAGATACGAAGGGTTTCCCAACGATTACTCGTCGGGATGGCTTGAGAGAGGTGAAAACCGCCAACTACCTCGGGGAGAAATCCCCGAGGTAGTTAACCCATATCCCAATGTTTTCTCACGCATGCGTTAGTTTAAGATCCGACTGTAATCCAAAATTTTTGGATTACTTTGCTCGTTAACAAATGAATGTTCCAAAAATTCGTAGATTTTGAAAATAAGTAAAGTAATTCAATAAATTTAAGGAGACTAATATGAGTATGAAAAACATACTGTCTTACGTACCTAAGAAGCTGGCTGCTGCAGTGATTGTAGTTGCCGCATCTATTGGTATTGCTACTGTCGCAATCGCCGGTTTCGGACCGGACCGCGAAACTCGTGTCTGGTCTGCTGCCGAAAACGGCTTTGACCATGTCACATTTAACTCATACACCGGCGTACCAAATGGTATCGGTGATGAGCGAGATTTTTTACGTGGCGTCCAAGTTGGACGTGACGCAAGCTGGATTGACCCTGTAAATAGCGTCACTCAAGATGCAGAAATTGAAGCTAAGATCTACATTCATAACAATGCCGATCCGCTTCTAAACACAGTGCCTGATGGCGACGGTTTTAAGGGTATCGCAGAGGATGTCAATGTAAAGGTTGAACTTCCTAGCGGTATCGCTCAAACCCAAGAAGTTAAAGCTCTAATTGGAGCTTCTAACGCTGTGCCTACAAGTATTTTCGATACACTAAGCCTAACAGGTGACCAAGGCCGAGTTTTCGAACTTGCCTATGTTCCTGGCAGTGCAAAGTTGAAAGATGGTGGTGTAACAACTGCTATTTCCGATAATCTTGTTACAACTGGTGTTGGTCTTGCTGACCAAAAAGGTTGCTTTGAATTCATCCGGGAAATTACTTTCCGTTTGAAGGTTAAGATGCCTGAGTACACTATTAAAAAGACTGTCCGACTTGATTCGCAGTCAACAAGCTCTTACGGCGAAAGTGTAGCAGCTGTTAACGGGAATACTGCTGTTTGGAAAGTTGAATTTACCAACACTGGTAAAACAACTCTAAACAATGTTAAGTTTATTGACCCAATTCCTGCCGGTAGCACTTTTGTACCTGGTTCGATAAAGGTCTATAACATGACAAACCCTAATGGTTACAGTGTGCCTAATACGGCCCTACAAATGAACGGTACTCAACTTGAGTTTAATCTTGGTGATTACCAGTCGACCGCAAACGCCTTTATTTACTTCAAGACTACTGTTGCCTTGAGTGAAAGTCAGCGTTGTTCTGGAATGGATGTTAAGAACATAGCTTATGTCCGTCCAGAAGGTTTCGGAACAATACAGGATGACGCCAAAGTTACGTTTAATCGTGACGGCTGTTCTGATGTTGTCTACACATGTAACGCAGTTAACATAACTAAACTAGGCGGACGAAAAGTTCGCGTAGACGTTAGCAAAACTGCAACACCTGCAAACCGTGCAAGTGTAAAAAACTACGAATACAACTTTGGCGATGGTTCAACTAAGCTTGTTACTGACAAGAACCCAGTTGAATACACCTTTGCTAAAGACGGAACATTCAAAGTCAGCGTAAAGGTTTCCTTTACGGTTGACGGTGTAACCAAAACTAGTGCAGAAATTTGTGAAGCTGTCGTGACTTTCACGACTCCTAAGGAAATTCCAAACACTGGTGCTGGTAGCATTTTCGGCTTACTTACCGCAACAACTTTAGTTGGCGCTGTAATGCACCGATTCTGGACAATTCGACAGAGCCGTTAAGGCAAAATCGAATCTACACGAACTCACGCTAAGCAATTAGCGTGAGGGGTGTGGATAACCACTAGCGTTATTTGCAAAAATATGCTAGGGTATTGGTAGTTCCATAGATAATAAAAAAGTGTTTTTGAGTAATCGTGACTGACCGCTCTAAATCTCTTTAAAAAAACCAAGACTTTTAAAAAAGCCACTGCTATTAATGCGGTGGCTTTTTTGTCAGTGGTTGAAGAAATAACTGAGGTATGTGAGAATAGCCAGTGGCGATTCGCAAGAGAATCTTTCAGGGTCAAACTTGTTTGACGCATGAAAGTTCTGTGGGCAGGCGAAGCTTGCCAGTATTTGCCTAAGTTGCACGGTCTCATCGTCTAACGGTTAGGACACCAGGTTCTCATCCTGGCAATAGGAGTTCGATTCTCCTTGAGATCACCAGACAAAAGTCCCCATTGCGGCTGCAATGGGGACTTTTGTCTGTCGAGCGCTTAAACTGATACAATAAGGATAAGAATTATCAAAAAAAGGTGGGCGGTGTTTACAAAAAAGACAGTTAAGGACATTGATGTTAGCGGCAAGAAAATACTTGTTTGTGTTGACTATAATGTGCCAATAAGTGACGACGGCATGATTGCCGATGATTCGCGTATTAAAGCCTCGCTTGAGACATTGCAGTATTTGATTGATCAAAAGTGCAAACTAGTGTTAATGAGCCATCTTGGTCGCCCGAAGTCGCCCAGTGACCCAAATACCTCACTTCGCCCAGTCGCTAAACGATTAAGCGAACTCTTAGCCCAGGAAGTTCAGTTTGCCGAAGATTGTATCGGCGACAAAGTTAAAGTTCTGAGCGATCATCTCGAACCTGGACAAGTGTTATTGCTTGAAAATGTTCGCTATCACGAGCAAGAAGAGGCGAATGATCCGGTTTTTGCCAAAGCAATCGTTGACTCTACGTGGGCAGAGGTTTATGTACAAGAGTGTTTTGGCACAGCGCACAGGGCCCACGCCTCAACGGCAGGAGTGCCAAAACTATTGCCAGCCGTGGCTGGATTTTTGGTCGAGAAAGAAGTTACGACTTTACTAAAAGTTATCGAAAACCCAGAACGGCCACTGATGGTTGTGGTTGGCGGTGCTAAGATTGCTGATAAGCTTGGCGTTCTTAAAAAGTTTATAGAACTAGCTGATTTTATTGCGATTGGCGGGGCGATGGCTAATACCTTTTTAAAAGCTATTGGTGTGCCAGTTGGCGCAAGTTTGGTTGATGACGAGACAGGCGTTGCAGCC
>CAZKOX010000018.1:0-12313 GCA_964554485.1 uncultured Candidatus Saccharibacteria bacterium
TGGAGTTTGGTGACTAAAAAACCAATGGCTTGAAAGGTTCGACGGATTTGGCGTTTGCGGCCTTCATGGATAGTCACTAGATATGAACATTGAACTTCCAGTGGTTCGATAATAAATTTGCTTAGACCATCCGAGAGTTCTACCCCACTGCGGAGCTTATCGATGTCTTTGTCAGAAAGCGGCATATTGAGCGTGACTTCATAAACTTTTTGCTTTTCAAACGACGGATGTGAAAGTTGGTTTGCAAGCTCGCCGTCATCTGTCAAGAGCAGTAGTCCGGAGCTGTCTTTATCAAGCCGTCCTATAGACTTCAGATGATGATATTTTTCAGGCAGTAAATCATAAATCGTGCGACTGCCTTGCCCGTTGCGACTACAAACGTAGCCGACTGGCTTGTTAAGCAGCAGAGTAGTGTTTGAACTACGAGCAACTAGCTGCTTTCCATCAAGTAATACTACATCTGTTTCTTTGACGTCTGTAGATAAGCCGGCTAGTTGACCATTAATAGAAACACGGCCAAGTTTAATGGCTTCGTCGGCACCGCGGCGAGACAAGTTGCTAGTAGAGGCGATGAATTTGTTGAGTCGCATGACTCTTATAAGTATACTTTAGCCTTCGACTTTTGGCTGTTCTGGCTTTGCGGCTTCGGCTTCTTTGGCGAGTTCTTTCTCGTAAAGATCAAAAATATTAGGTTTTGGCGCGCTAACATCTACGATTGGACTGACGACTTTTTGACTTCCTTGCGTAGCAGGTTCTTCGGGTGGGTGGAAAGCAATAGCTTCGTCATAAGCTGTTTTGTCAGAAGGAGTTGTTGATTCAGTAGACGCGTTTTTTCTTAAGAATTCATCGATTTGTGAGGAAATTTTTGCTTGTTCGTCGTCCGTAGCGACGGCAGCTGTTGCGGTAGATGGTTCGGTTGATACCGCAATTTTTGTAGCTTCGTCTGTAGTGACAGGGTTTGGTGTCGTAGAGTTTGTTGGATCTGAAACAGGCTCGACTGGTGTTGTAATGCTCGCCGAACCTTGAACTATTTCATTAACTGTTCGGGCGACGTCGTCAAGAGTAACTTGTGACTTAACCAGATATTTATCGGCGCCAAGTTTGTCGGCGCGTTCACGGTCTTCGGCCTGACTTAGGGCTGTCATCATGATTATTTTAACGTTTCGGGTTTCTGGGGTGCTGCGTAGAATGTCGAGCATATCAAAGCCGCTAATTTTCGGCATCATAACATCAGAGATAATCAGATCAGGCTTTTCTTTTACGGCGATTGCAAGTGCTTCTTCGCCGTCGCTAGCTGTGATAATTGTGTGGCCCTCGGCCGTTAATCTGTCGCCATAAATAGACTGCAGGTTGCGGTCGTCTTCAACTATCATTATTTTTGCCATTATTTTGCCCTATCTTAGCTTTAGCATTATTGTATCATGCCTGTAGACGGACCGGGGTTATTCACGACGGTTGGGCTAACAGTGGCCGTAGCTTGTTGTTGGATTTTGGTTATATCGGCGCTGCTTACTCTCGGTAAATTTATATAGAAAGTGCTGCCTTCGCCCAGCTTGCTATCTACCCAAATTCGACCACTGTAAAGTTCAACGATTTTTCGACATATATAAAGTCCTAGACCGGTTCCGCCGATAACTCTTGTTGCGGAGTTATCGACACGGTAGAACTTTTGGAAAAGATGCTGAACATCTTCCGCCGGGATGCCCTGGCCGGTGTCGCTTATTCGAAACTGGACAACCGTTTCGTTGCCAGTTAGCCCAATAGTAACCTTACCTTTTTCGGAGTATTTTATGGCGTTATCGAACAAGTTTGTCACTACTTCTCTTAATCTTTCGGGGTCGGCATTGACATAATAAAGCGGCCTAATGACTTTTTGGTTGCCGTCGCTGGCACTAACGCTATCTTCGCCGCCACCTATTAGAAAGTCGAGAGTCATGCCCTTTTTCTCTGCCGTAAAACGCAGATCGGTGGCCATTTGCTGCAAGAAGTCGCCTAGCTCAATAATTACCGGGTGGTTTGAAAGCCTGCCGTCTTCACTTTTTGCGGCGGTTAATAAATCTTGGAATAAGTTCCCGAGATGAACAGTGCTGAGATGGGCTTTAACTAGGTAATCGCGGGCTTTAGCATCGATTTGAGCGACTTTTTCATTAAGCGCCAATGCAAGGTAACCTTCTATCGCAGCTACCGGAGTGCGCATTTCGTGGCTAGCGGTGCTGATAAATTCAGTGCGCTGCTTTTCTTCTTGGCGTTCTTCAGAAACATCCCGAAATACTGCCGCCGCGCCACCAACTTGACCAGCTTCTTCTGCTAAAGGAGAAACACTGACGGCTATGGATATTGTTTTGTCAGAATGGGTTTTTAAACAACCGCTATTGTCGCGGGTAGTAGCTTTAGTCTGAAGAGTTTTCTGAATCGGGTTTTGTTCGGCTGGGTAAGACTCGCCTTTGTCATTTATAAATTTTAAGACACTCTGGTGGTTAAGACCGACGGCGTCCTTGGCGGACCAGCCGGTAATATGCTCGGCGGCTGGGTTGAAGAGCTGGATGGTTCCAGTAGCGTCGACGAGTACTACTCCGTCGTCGATGCTAGCTAAGATTATGTCAGATTTGGCCTGCTCGTTTTTGAGACTATCTTCTAGTCCTGCGCCCTTACCCTTTTTCTTACTGAAGAACATTAATCGCCTACCCCTTTATATTTATGCTTATTATCGCTTACTTGCTTCTGCGGTACAAGTATTCTGGCGGTGAATTAGTGTATGATGTCGTGACATATGGATTACCGACAGATGCTTGGACTGTTATCAATGGGCATTGCTATATGCGGATACACACCGTATATCGTCGATATATTGCGTGGAAAAACAAAGCCCCATGCTTTTACTTGGTTGGTTTGGGATGTTTTGGCAATTGTTGGTTTTGGCATTCAACTTCGCGGTGACGGCGGTCCAGGGACGTGGCTACTCGGCTTAACGGTCGGAGCGACGATGCTCATATTTTTACTTTCTCTAAAGTACGGACATAAAGATTTTCATATTACCGATAAGATTAGTTTATTTCTAGCCGGAGCGACTTTTGTTTTTTGGATATTTGCCGATCAGCCGCTTCTGGCTGCGGTTTTGATTTCTTCGATTGAAGCTATTGGTGGATTTTTTCCGACTTTTCGAAAGTCATATAAGTTGCCTCACGAAGAGACGATTACGTCTTATATCACCTATACAATCTCGACTGTTCTGGCGCTAATCGCTCTAGATAATAGGTCGCTAGAATTAATCTTGTATCCTGTCGCCGTAATGGTGTTGAATGTTTCGCTTGTCTCTTTTTTGCTTATTCGCCGCCGACAAAAAAATAAAATTTAGTCATTAAATGACAGCACCCCGGTTCTTCTTGCTGTTTAGGCAGAAGAACCGGGGTGTATTGTCGGAGTTGATCAGAGCTGGGCGTAGCCACCGTCGTAGAAGGGGTTGGCGGCCTGGAAAGCGCCGCCATGGCCGATGTTGGTGACGATGGGAACGGCCTGCTTGCACAGTTCGCAGTCCTCAGCATCGACGGCCTCAAAGTCCACTTCGCAGAGAGCGTGGAGCTCCCAACCAAGTGTCTCCGAGGTTAGACCGCCGCGGTTGCAGATGGCGCTGACAGCAATGACCTCACCGCCCGCGGCTTCTACTTGCGTACAAACCTTGGCCACCGAACCACCGGTTGCCAGCAGATCTTCGACAACCAGAACTCCCTTGCCTTTCAGCTTGTCGGTGAAGCCGGCGCGTTCGAAGACGAAATCGCCTCCGACCTTGTCTGCCCACACTCTGTCGACGCAGCAAGTGGCTTGTCGCATGCGATGAGCGACATCGCTCGCAAGAGCGACACCACGTACCGCTGGACCAGCGACTACCTTGATTGCTGGGTTGCTTGTGAACGGCTCCACCATCAAGGTGGTGAGTCTCTACATCGTCTGGATATTGGGATAGACCCGATCCATGTCGATGTAGCCAGGTCCGTGCTTGCCGGATTTGTAGACAAAGTGCTGGTTGAGGTAGACGGCGCCCGCCTTCTCCAGCATCTTGAATACCTCGGCCTGATTAT
The DNA here is from genome assembly GCA_964554485.1 of uncultured Candidatus Saccharibacteria bacterium. Lineage (GTDB taxonomy): Bacteria > Patescibacteriota > Saccharimonadia > Saccharimonadales > JAGQMS01 > JBBQBM01. Next base: position 4,077 of record CAZKOX010000018.1, read on the forward strand.
GTTGGTTCATCCCACACTTCCTTCTAGTTGTTGGCCAAGGCCAGGGTTTGGCAACGCCGGAATTCGGCGTCCCATGATGCTCCCGCTGCAGCGACGTCCCCGTCTTCGGGGAAGATCAAGGCACGGGAAACGTTGCAGATCAGCCCAGACCCCGAGGAATCCAGACCGGCCTTGAACGTCGCTTCTGTCTTGCCGCCCTGGGCGCCGAAACCCGGCACCAAGATTGGCATATCACCGACGATCTGGCGGACGTTGACCAGCTCATTGGGGCTGGTAGCGCCAACCACCACAGCACAGTTGCCGTTTGTGTTCCAGTGCCTGGCAACCCTGTAGGCGACCAAGCGGTAGAAAGGTCCAAAACGACTACCTCCTGTCCATCCTGTGCTCACGCCAGCCTCTGCTTCTTCTCCTGAAAGAAGAACGTTCTGGTCTTGGAACTCGCCGGCGCCGGGGTTGGATGTCCGGCACAGAACGATGACTCCCTTGGTCGGGTCGGCGGTGAAGACGTCGATGGCGTCACCGAAGCCCATGTAGGGATTGACCGTCACGGCATCGGCGCCTAACCACTCGAAAGCTTCAGCGACGTAGCCGCTGGCCGAGTTGCCGATGTCGCCACGCTTGGCGTCCAGAATGATCGGGACGTCGGGCGCAACCGACTTGATGTAGGCGATGGTTCTCTCCAAGGAAGTGTGGCCATATTTCACAGCCGCATAGAACGCGATCTGGAGTTTGTAGGCCTGAGCCAAGTCCTTCGTGGCGTCGATGACATCCCGGTTGAACGAGAACTGCGCCAGATGGAAACCATCAACGCCGTATCCGTATCTCTTCGGGATCTTGGTGACGTCGCTGTCGAGTCCGACGCAGAGGAACTTGCCCTCTGCCATTCTGGCCCGCAGCAACTCCATGAAATTTCTGGTCATGATTATGACCTTTCTGGTACCCGTTGCTCTGTTGCCAGGCCGGGCCGCTGCTATCCAAAAAAAATAGTACCGGTCCAGCCTGACGCTTGTTAATGATCGTTCAAGTGTTTTTAAACACTTGAAATACTCCGAACAGATTGTATTGTACAATCTTGCGAAAATATTTCAATGTAATAGTTCTTAGAATATTTGCTGGCCTTCGAGGAAAAGTGACTGGTATTCGGCGAGTAAGAAATCGTAGTCCGAAGCTGGAGCAGGTTGTGTTCCTTCAAGAACAATTGCAACTCCGTTTCCCTGAGATATAAACCCACGCATTAACCCATCATCATGCAGTCTTATTCCACCTGCGCTGAACACAAATGAGCCTAGACTGATAAATTTTCCAGCCCAAGGATCTGCATGAGCAGTATCACCAATGACATTTAATACGCCGTAGCGTGGGTTAACACAACGAGCAGTTATTATTCTGTCTTCCTCAACTTGTAGACCCGCACACGAATCGCTAATCTCGACCTTAATCTCTTCACCTGGAAGTAGAGAACGGATTTGTAGGTTATTATCTGCTTTACTGCGATATACAGTTTGGTCTAGGGTTTCGCCCCAGTCGTTTATGCGCGCCATTTGCCTGCTATGATACTACAAACTATTCGTATCTCGTTCTAGTACTATCCAGCTGTTTATAAAAGTGAAAGGTCGATTCTAAAGAAACGTTCTGGGCCAACTTCTGGCCATCTTGTATGGTCGTATTTTTCAACTATTGCACCCGCAAACACCTTTTCTACGTTGTCTGCATAATTTTGCGTAAGTACGCAGTCTCTTTCTATAAAGCAATATCCTCTAGCTTTTAGCTGTGCGACCATATCGTCCATAAGTACCGCAATCTTGCCCTTCCCTTGGCAAGCTGAGTCGATCCCGGTGAAGTAGATGTAGGCGGTTTCGTCAGATTCAAGGTATCTTGCCATGTGCATTTTGCCGATTGGAATCGCAACACTAAAGCCGAGCACTTCACCGTCTTCAACTAATGTTGCAACGGTTGTGTCTGGGGCAAGTAGCATCTCGCTAACATTTGGAGCTATAAAGTCGTCGTCGGATATACCTAAGATCGGTTCATCCAAATCCATAGCATCACCAAACAATCTTTTTGCTAAAGACTCCACTTGCGCTAATGTGCTGTTGCCTCCTGGCTCAGAATTAGGGGTTCTCATCTGATAATTGTAACAGAATATAGAAAGAACTGCGACGCGCTGTGCATTCGTGTATCCCACTCAAGAATTAATTCGACCATACATTCTTTTGAATATCTTTACTAAACTAGACTAGTTCTTTACTAGTGTGTACATGATTCACAACAAAATTACCTGCGTCACAAGAACTCCGACTTCAATAGAATACAAATTGCTAGTAACGCCATCTGAAATGGTATGTTTAAGGAGTCTTAGCAAGAACCAATCTGGGAGTGTTTCACGCTATTAATTACTACCAAGTCATATCCTGAAATAGTATTAGCACTCGAATTCGTGCTATTAGAGAATACCTTTGCACCATTTAAAGCATATAGCTTTTCCGCACCGGCTGCTGGCGTTGCCGTTGACGATCTTAAGAAGTAAGCAGCCTCAATTTTCGTCGGCGACCATGTGTAGCCGACATCAGTTCTAACTAGGCTCGTAAACCTACTGAAGTAAGCCTTTTTAGTAGCGTATCCTATTCCGACTCCGCCTCCATAATTATTTACATCGCTCGCCGATCTTTTAAAATTAAAACGTAACCATCCAGTTCCGCCGATTGAGCAGACAGAGATAGTACTTCCGCCATTTGTACGCGCAACAGCCAAATAAGTTGCTGCAGAGGCTACCATCTTCTTGTTTTGATATACCCTCCAACCCGCAAAACCGACACCACCAGCAACCAGGACTAGTAGTATTATTAATACTAAGTGATGCACTATACCGTTTTCGTTAGCCTTTTTCATTGATTCTCCCATTTTTATTTATTAGCGTGAGTATAGCTTATGTTTATTAAACTTTCAACAATAGACCTTGATAGTATTGGCCACTATATTGGGGTTTGTGTGAGTATGTGATAAGGATTTTTAAAAGGCGAAGGCCCGCCCCAACAAGTGGGAACGGGCCTCTCAGCCGCCTTGGCGTGCGTTACTCGGTGATGAGCATCACGTGGATGCCCTCTCGCGGGTGCAGTACACCGCGCAGCATGTGCGCGATGTTCACCTCGATCGAGCCTCGATCTGCCTTCAACCTCCGGTTGCCCGGAATGCCGATGACGAACACGAGATTGGCGTCCATCATCCCCCCGAAGGGCATGTGGCCATCCATGTCGATGAACGAACGAACGGTCACCGTGGTGTGCGGAAGGACGACGAAATCGGGATCGAAACGCTGCAGCTCCAAGATCATGGCGGGCATGAATGCCCCCGAGATGTTGGGGATGCAGCTCTCGGCGATCTCGCCCTGACGCTCGAAGGTCCACAGGGTCATGGTCGGAACCATGTTCACCTCTTTCTATAGGTACGATCAGTGCACAATGCGACTGAGTGCAACGATAGTAACATAAAACGAGTAAAATGTCAATAATAGTGATCCCTAGGAGAAGATTACATGAATCTGTGCGCCGAATATGATTCGGGCAACAGACTCATGATCGAACTCCATTGCCTCTCGACTGTGTCGATCCGGCAATAGGAGTTTCCATTTTCTTTGAAAATGACCAAGTAAAAACCCCAGTCTTGTGACTGAGGTCTTTGCTTGGTGATCCCAAGGAGAATCGAACTCCTATTGCCGGGATGAAAACCCGATTTCCTAACCGTTAGAAGATGGGACCGTATTTACAGATGTATTATATCTGATTGTCTATAAAATAATGTTAATTTGCATCTGACGGTTAAGATGATTTCCTAGCCACCCATATTCGCCTGGTGGCGAATTGATCGGCCCCGCCTCGATGTCGTCACATCTCCGGCCTTGCGAATTACCACAGGTAATTCTCACGTTAGAAGATGGGATCGTAAAATACCAAAGTATACTATCATACCCCTGTTATTTTATCAATCTCTGCCACTTGAAACTTGAAAAAGCTTACATATTTTAGCACGTGCTAATTTATGTACATGTTGGGAGGATCAATCAAAAAAGCATAATAAATGAAAAGCCGGCTGGGTTGCCCCAGCCGGGGCGTACGAAGGCAGTCGTACCTGTAGCCTTGGAGTTTCACCAATGCTAGATTACTCCGACAGATCTGAGATGTCTGTTCAAGCTTATGCCCCGTGAATCAGATATCTCCTATCGAGGCCGGGTGGACGACTCACCGGCGCACTACTCAGCTGGCCGATCGGGTACTTGCGGTACTTGGGGTCGTCCTTGTCGAGCAGGGTGCAGCGCAGATCTTCGATGACGTCTTTGATCAAGAAGTTCTGGATGATCTCCCAGACACCCTTAGACACATCGTGGTTATCTTCCTGCGAGAAGCCCGACGTCGAGATCACGAACTCCACTCGCCCGATACGTCGGACGATGGCACCGCCCTTCGGGAAATACGGACCTTCGACGGCCAGGAAGTGGACAGGGTTGTTGGCCATGTCGTTCGAATCCATGCCGGCCTGTGCGGCAGCTTTGGCCTTGTAGAGGGCGTTGCGGGAGAGGCATGTCGGTCCGTTGAACTGGGCTTCATAATCCTCGCCTGCATGGGAATGGAAGATCGGGGCAGAGTCCGAGCCGATCAACATCCTCAACATCCACAGTCCACAGACAGCATTGTCTGTGTTTGTGTCGTAGCCCCTGTTGTGCATGATCCGGTTCAGGTAGTCCTCGATATCCCTCAGGATCGAACCCTCATACCTTCTGATGGCCTGCAGAATCCTGGATTCTGCAAACTGTACGCCAGATGATTGCATTTATTTCTCGATTCTACTCGGATTTGTTGGTACGCCAGGTAAATTCACACCTACCTAGATGTGCATACTATAGCATAATTATCTGTAACTTCAAGCGTCGGGTGTGGGCTGTGTGACTGTTGGTTGGCCACCAGCTTCCATTTGCGAAAACATCTGATCAATAATATTAACAAGTTGTTTTGGCGTAATTTCTGCTTTTATTAGGTAGCCATCGGCTAGACGCTCGACATCGGCTCGGTTTTCTTCGTCCTGGTCGAGATTGGTAGTAATAATGATTTTGCTATGAATAGCTGGCTTGTCTGTACCACGAAGTTTGTGTAGGGCCTCGATGCCTGACAGCCCAGGAACTAAAAGGTCGAGCAAAATAAGATCAAAATTGTCGGTCAGTGCTGCGGTTAATCCGTCGGTGCCGCTGATCATAACAGTAACTTCGTAGCCGGCTTTACGAAGCGCCCGAGCATAAAGCTCGCTGATAAAGTTTTCGTCTTCGATTATTAGTATTTTTCTCATGTATTTAACCTCGGTAGAGTGAATGATTTTTGATCCAGCCATGTGCGCCGCGAACTATTGCCTTATTATCCGCCGAAGTCAGCTGCGATGCAACAGAAGATAGAGTTGGAACGGTAAAACCAAAAGTGCTCCCCTCGCCCTCGTGACTTTTAACCCAAATTTCCCCGCCATGCGCCGAAACGATCGTTTTACTTAGGTATAAACCAAGTCCGGTACCGCCGACGGTCTTCGACGACCGGTGCGAACGATAGAATTTGTCAAAAATATGCGCCATAACGCTATCTGGTATTCCTATTCCTTTATCTTCGACAACTGTTTCGACCCAGTTTTCGTCTTTTTTGTAGGTTCGAATTATTACCGGAGAATCGTTGTGTGTATACTTGACGGCGTTTTCGATTAAGTTAACTAGGACTTCATAGATCGTAGATCTATCAACGGCGACAGGTGGTAAGTTTGGTTGAATTTGACATAGAAGAGTTTTCTTACGAACATTGGCACGAAGGTTCATATCTCGAATCGCACCTTCAACTATTGGCCCCCAGGCCTCTTCTTTTAGACTAAGGCTAAGCTCATTTTCTTCAATCCGAGCAAAGTTCTGGACGTTACTTATAAAAGCACCGAGTTGTTGTGCTTGTGCTGAAAGATTGCGCATAAATTCGGCTTGTTCAGCATCTAACTTTGGTGCGATTTCGTCCTCGAAAAGTTCAATATATCCACGCATAACGGTTAGTGGCGTGCGCAGTTCATGAACGGCTAGACTGACAAAACTAGCCCCATGGTCGTCTTTTTGGTAACGTTCTGTTTGATCGAATAGAATAATCACCGATTCGATTCCCTCAGGGTTGTCCTTGCTAAAATGTACCGCCATATCGCATTGCTTTTTCGCTCCGCCGCTTATTTCTAGCTGAACTCTTTCCCATGTATGAGTATTGGTAGCTCGAGTACTTTCCGATGATCGAAGCCATGACTCTAGAGTGTCAGTGCTAGCAAAAGACAGCTTCATGACATCATAAAATTTTTGGCCAAGACTTTCCGGAATCTTAATCGCGGCATAGTCGGCTCCGGCTTGATTGGTGTAAATTAAAGCACCGTTCTTATCTAGTGCATAAATTGCTAGTGGCGTGTTTTGCAGCAATACTTGTTGGAACTTACTGGTTGAACTTAGAGGTGCAGTAACAGGTCCAGCAACAATTCCCGCCGAGCTGGCAATCTCGTAGATTGATTGCGCAAGGTTATTTAAAAAATCTCGTGACGCCGGAACACTGTTAATATCCGGTGCACCAACTATCTGATTATCTCTTTGAATGTGCAAGATAGCCTGCACCAGGAATTCACTAGCTTTTAAGGTGCTATGACCAAGTACGATGGATGCCACAAGTGCACCAAGCAGTGCGATAAGTGCCCCACCACCATATGCAATTGTTAAATCATCTTGGATTAACAAAAGGGTTATAGTGGTAAGTGCTGTAAGGGCTGCAATACTGAAGAAAGCCCCGAATATCATCGAAGCGTTATATCTTCGAAGTGGTGTTAGTTTTTCCATTTGCCCACCGTATATCTTTCTTTAGGGCGTAAAGCTGACATCGTTTCTATTGTCGACTACGCTTACCCAAGTTTGTCCACGATTAAATAAGAAGTCGAAACCGTACTTATCTTTAAAAGTGTATTGTTCCTTAGCAGAGTTTCGACTCCAGGTGCCTTCGCTGACTACACCGTCCTGAAAAGATACAAACGCGCCACTGCCTGTGGTTGTATAGACGTTATATTGACCACTTATTCGGTTGTTCATAACCATCACTAGTACATTTTTTGGTGCAAGTTGTTGGCCGGACTTTTCGTCAAGATGTTTTGAGCCACCTTCGCTACGCAAATAGGAATTGGTTGTAGCGTCATAGTCGTAATGAACATTATAAAAACTTGATGAAATTATTATATCGATACTCCTTGCCAGTGAAGTCTGAGGGACATCTTCTTTACGTTCCCAGGCTTTGAAGGTACTGGATGTGTAGCCTTTGTCTGAGTTGACTTTATCAAGACCGGCGAAAGACGAATATAGGTTATGAGGTGACTCGCGGTCTTCGGTTCGAAAAAAGACACTTGAGCCATATGAAAAGGCATTAATATCTTTAACCCCAAGTTGACTAATGCGTGCGATACCATCAGGACTGCCACCGGCATGAGCGTACCCTGCGTCAAAAGCTGCCGCCCATTCGACATAATATGGTCGGGCACTGCGCACTGGTCCGATATAGTCAGGTTGCTTAGCCTGAAAGAGAGCTAGAAAGCGAGTAATGCCACCTTCGGCAATTGCTTCAAAGACAACATCTGCTTCTTTGAGGCCTGATTGTGGGCGGGCGCTGCCACTGTTTTCGATCATGATTCCGGTGACTGGTCGAGCAGCGTCGGCAGCTGAAACTAAAACTCCTGAAAGCGGCGAAGCAACTAGGTTACTCTCAGGCTCTGTATCTGTGACTGTTTCTTCTTCGACAGTACTTTGATTGGTAACCGCCTTTGGCTGACCGCTGTCTTTAAAGCCAAAATACCAACCAGCAAAACCACCCGCGCCTAGAACAACCAACACAACTAGAATGATAAGCGCGATTTTCTTCTTAGACCTTTTTGGTTTTAAGTCCTTGGCGAGTTTGGTTTTTACGCCAGGTTCAGGGGGTGTCGTTGGTTCAAGTAATTTTGGAGCTTTTTTTGCTTCAGGGTCGTACGCTTGGCCAACTTTAAAAGGCCTGTCCTCCATAGCCTTGGCGTCGGAGGATTCATCTACTTTAACTTCCTCGACAACTGGTTTGTCGGGTAAAGGTTCAACCTTCTCGGGTTCAACTTTTGGTTCTGTTGGTTTGGGTATTAAAATATCACCGTTCATAAGATTATTAGTCTTATTTTAGCATAAG
>CAZKOX010000019.1:0-10446 GCA_964554485.1 uncultured Candidatus Saccharibacteria bacterium
AAATTCATGTTCTTCAGGGCGAACGCGAAATGGCCGCCGACAACAAATCGCTCGGTCGCTTTATCTTAGACGGAATCCCTTCAGCTCCACGTGGTGTACCACAAATCGAAGTTACCTTTAACATCGATGCTAACGGTATCTTGAACGTTGCCGCCAAAGATAAGGGTTCTGGCAAAGAGCAGAGTATTACTATACAAGGCAGCTCTGGTCTATCAAAAGAAGAAGTCGAACAAATGGCTAAAGATGCCGAAGTGCACGCTGAAGAAGATAAGAAAAAGCGAGCCGCTATTGAAAACAAAAACCTTCTAGAAAATGCCGTCTATCAGGCAGAGAAGATGAAGAACGACAACAAAGACAAGATTTCAGAAGAAGACGCCAAGACTATTGACGAAGCTGTTGAAGCTGCCAAAAAAGTTTTAGCTGACGAAAAAGCCGATAAAGATGCTCTTGAGGCTGCTGCTAAAGAACTATCCGACAAGATCATGCCGATCGGCGCTAAGATGTACGAGTCCGCTAAAGCGGAGGAGAATCCGTCCGAAGCTTCAGCGAAGGCGGATACGAAGCAAGATAAGAAAAAAGACGAACCCGTAGAAGGCGAAGTCGTCGACGAAAAGTAGTTGCTTGTATTTCAAGGTACCGAAGTCTAGAATTGTTTGTAAATATACGGGTGGCAGAAAGGTTATTTGTGGATAGAAAAACTTTAGAGCGACTTCGTAGTGAATGGCCGGATACATTGAGTCCATGTAATTGCGGTACTCCTCTAATAATGGAACAGGATGGTCCTCGCCATTTTCATACTGATTCTTGTTCTTTAATGGTTGATAGTGCGAGACGCGGCTATCAGACACTAGGAGACGCGAGGAAAGTCATATCCTTGCTTCTATCCGAAATAAATCCTGACGACGAACCTGTTGACGGCGAGGTCGATGAACTTGCGCCCGAGGTGGGCGAAGTCGAAGATAAATAAAGCCTGTAACCTCTACCAAAAAGGCGTATACTGAAAATATATAAGCAAAGGGGTTATTTGATGACAAGTTTACAGGTTAAAGATAGTTGGTTAAAGAAGTGGTATCCGTGGCTCTTAACAGGTCTGTCGGGCGTAGCGCTTATTTCTTCGTTTTGGCAGGCTGCCGAACGAATACATCAGCTCAAAAACCCTAGTATAGCTTTAAGCTGTAATATTAACCCTATCGTTGACTGCGGTGGCGTAATGAATCATAAGCTTGCTGCATTATTTGGTTTTCCAAACACTTTTATTGGCATGGTGATGTTCAGTATGCTTTTTATGGCCGGGCTGGCTTTGATTTTTGGCGCAACTTTTACTCAGAAAATCCGCAATGTCATTATGGCGTTATCTAAAGTCGCTCTATTATTCAGCCTTTGGTTTTTCTGGGCAAGTTTATATGAAATTGGAAAGATTTGTGTATTTTGCTTGACTATCTGGCCAGCGAGCATTGCGCTATTCTGGTTTGGTTTACAGTATTGGCTAGAAGGTCTAGAAAAGCATAATAGATGGCAGTTAAAACTGCATAAATTTAGCTCAAGGTTTAGATTTGAGCCGATCATTGCCATATACCTAGTAATGTTCCTGCTATTTTTGTTCCGCTTCCGTGACTACTATTTTAACTAGAAAATCTAGCACTCTAAGTACTCAAGTGCTAAAATATTACTAATGTCTAAACGTGATTACTATGAAGTATTAGGTGTCAGTAAAAACGCCAGCGCTGACGAAATTAAGAAAGCTTTTCGCAAAGCGGCTGTTGAACATCATCCCGACAAAGGTGGTGATGAAGCCAAGTTTAAGGAATTAAATGAAGCCTATGAGGTTTTAAGCAATTCTGACAAACGCAAACGCTACGACCAATTTGGACATGCTGGTGTTGGCGGTGCGTCTTCTAGTGGAGCTGGTGGTTTTAATGGCTATGGTGGCCAAGAGATGCACTTTGACTTCGGCGATCTTGGTCTTGGCGATATTTTTTCTAGTTTTTTTGGCGGTGGCCAACAACGCGGACAGCGCCAGTCGCGCGGACGTGACGTCGAAACGTCAGTTGAGCTAACATTCGAGCAAGCTGTTTTCGGTACCGAGTTTGAAGTTCGTTTAGATCTAAATGATACTTGCGAACACTGTAAGGGTAGTACGGCCGAGCCTGGACATGATCTAAAAACTTGTGAAACCTGTAAGGGCGCTGGTCAAGTAATGAATGTGACACGAACAATCTTTGGCAATATTCAACAAGCCAGCATTTGCCCAGACTGCAAGGGTGCCGGCAAAGTACCAGAAAAAACCTGTACGGTTTGTCGCGGCACAGGTACACAGCGCAAAGAACAAAAAATTACCCTAAAGATACCAGCTGGCATTGATGACGGTGCCACTATTCGTCTACATGAGCACGGCGAGGCTATCGCTAACGGTCCAAAAGGCGACTTATTTGTGAATATTCGGGTTAAGCCGCACAAAAAATTTACCCGCGAAGGCGAGCTTATTTTAAGCGAAGAGCACGTTGATATGGTTAGCGCCGCTCTTGGAGCAGAGATAGAAGTCAATACGGTTGACGGACCCGTGCGAATGAAAGTCCCGGTCGGTACGCAGAGCGGAACAGACTTTAAGCTGTCGGGTCACGGCGTACCTCATATGAAGGGCTCAACTCGCGGCGCGCACATCGTTACATTGGTGGTCGATACGCCAACAAAACTATCTAAAAAACAGATCGAACTCCTAAAAGAACTAAAATCAGACAAAAAACACGGGATTTTTGGCTAAAAAGCGCTACAATACATCTAAATATGAAGCATAAGCATCAAGAAGGCGGATTTATCACCTTGATAGTCATTTTAGTTGCTGTACTTGTGGCAGCAGTCGCTGTTGCGTTCGTAAGAGTAAAAGCTCGCCAATAGATTGACAAAATACAGTTTATTTGATATAATAGTAGCCATGAATACACACAACCAACCCCCAGTAACAAATAGTGGTGAATTTTCTGATAATCCTGAAATTCTCACTCCAGAAGAAATGGCCAGACTAGCAACTGAGTTATTAACTGGTTTTAGCGCAGAGTTTCCTGAACTTGGTGAAATACCAGTTGAACCAAATACAGACAAAAACGGTGAACCTAAAGATGGTTTTGAATCAGGTAAAGCAGCTAAAAAGGTATACACCCCTGGAGTTAACAGTCGACCTTTATACGACCCGACAGAGAGAACCGGTGCAGATGATCCCCGTCAGAAGGACTTTGCTACTTGGTTTGTGCAGTGCTTTGGAAAAACCGTAACTATGCGACAACGTACATTGAGCGGATTGCCCGAGCCCGAGAGTTTGCAGCATGCAAAAATTCCAAAAATAGTACGCGGTCTTCTTGATGTAACTAAGAGTATCGATGAAACAGAAGAGCTATTATCTGAAGGACTTGTTGGTGTCATTGCGCATAACTTAGGTCTGCCAGTTCAAGCTGCTGAGGTTGAACAAGTTTGGCATGCACACCTATGGATGATTAACAGGATAAATGTGCGACTTGGGCAGCGTGAACTTAGCTAATTTAGTCTAAGCAAACGTCCCCCTAAAGATAAGAAAGGAATTAAGCAAGTGAAAGACGTGCTGGTATTCTTCAGTTTCAGAAAGCATAAAACCGGGTATTACCGGACTATGTTTGATCCGTTAAAAAACGTCGAAACCAAGTATGGTCTTCGACTTTTTCAAGGTTCTTTGAAAGACCTACACACTGAAGTTATCAACAATGAACTTATCGTGACCGAATCAATGACTGGCCGAAAACTCGATACCTTTGATGTTATTGACCTAGAGATGTGGCTTAAAGCGCCACAGCAAGCCTTAGCTGCAACAACTTATTGTGAACGAAAAGGCGTAGCTATGACCACCCATGAACCGTTGGATATTTTAAGTGACACTAAAGTTAGTGAAATCGTCACTATGTCTGGTGGTCGAGTGCCGCTGCCAAACACATTTACGAGTAGCCGACGCGAGATTCTAAAGGTCTTTAAAGACAAACCACGATTTGAATATCCATTTATAGCTAAAGCTGCCGATACGTTTGGTGGCAAAATGAATTATTTGGTTAAAAATTATGATGAACTTAAAGCAGCATTAGAGGTTCATCCAGAACAAACTTTTGTGTTGCAAGAATTTATTCCAAACGATTGTGACTATCGAGTTCTTGTAATGGGCGGCAAGATTCGATTAGTTATGAAACGCATGCGTGACGCAAAGTCAGACTCGCATGTTAACAATACTTCAGCAGGTGCAGAGGCTGAGTTTGTGCCGATTGATACATTAACAAAAGAAATGCAGGAATCGGTTCTTCAGGCTGCGCGCGTAACCAGGCGTGCAGGGTTTTCAGGAGTCGACCTGATCGTGAACAAAGAAAATGGCAAACACTATATTTTGGAAGTAAATGACCAGCCTGCTATCCAGGTAGGCGCTAGTCCAGAAGTAAAGATGCCTGTATTTATGGAGTATTTGCGCGAACTTGCATATAGGGAAGAAAAATAATGAAAAAATCTATACCAAAAATCTTAATTGTTTTTACTGAACGTCGAAGCGAGAATAGTACTTGGTTTGGCGGTTTTGTTAAGCGTCTTCAAAAGCGTCCCGGTCTTGAGGGTGTTGAAATTGATTATGTAGCGCTAGAAGATCTAATATTTGAAATTAAAGACAACATACCAACGGTTTTTGATGTGCGAACAGAAAAATTCTTGGACGATTATACTTGGGTTTACTTTAAGCGTTGGATGAGCATGCCTGACGAAGCTGCAGCCTTGGCTGTTTATCTCCAAGCAAAAGGTATTCCATTTGTTGACCAATCTGTTATTAATAAAAATGACGGTAGTAAACTTGTTTCACAGTTTCGATTTTGGGCGCATGGTGTTCCAGTGGCTGATACGATTTATTGCGCACCGCAGCACACAACTTATGCGCTTGAACATAGCCGGCTAGAATATCCACTGGTCATAAAAGATGCCAAAGGACAAAAAGGTAAATTGAATTTCTTGGCTAAGAATAAAAAAGAAGCACTAGGGCTAGTAAAAAAATATCCTGACACCAGATTTATTATTCAGAACTATATTGATAATAATTTTGATTATCGAATTCAGGTGTATGGTGGTCGTGCGGTAGTAGCTGTTAGGCGGGTCGGCAAAAAAGGAAGTCACTTAAATAACGAATCAGCCGGCGGTGCATCTTCGTTCATTCCATTTGAAGAAGTTCCAAAAAAAGTTTTTGAACTTGCTGAGCGTGCAGCTGAAGCTGTGGGTTTGCAGGTTTCAGGAGTTGATGTGCTACCGAACCTAAAGGAAACAAAATACGTTATTCTTGAGGCAAATCAGGGTTCGCAGATTGTTACGGGAGACACGTCCGGTGATCAGGTAGCAATCATCGATGAATTTAATAAATATATTGCCGGCGCTGCCGCCACTCGTATTAAACAAGAAAAGCCAGTTACTAACGGCAAGTTACAGATAGTAGGTTTGCACGAAAATATCGATTTACCGGATCTGGGACTTAGTGGCGTCCACGCTAAAGTTGATACCGGCGCCTATCGTTCTTCTATCCATGCAGAAAATGTTATCGAAGTAAAACGGGGTGGTAAAACATATCTACAATTTGATATTCCAGAAATAGAATCTAGAAAACTGACAGGTAAAAGTTTACGTTGTGAATCTGAAAGCTATGGTGTTTCTGTGGTTCGAAAAGCTCATGGTATTTCTGAGCGAAGGTATATAATCAAGACGCGCGTTCGTATTCGCGGTCGAGTATTTCTAACCTCATTTACGCTTACTAATCGTGGTTCGATGCGCTACCCAGTATTAATTGGTCGTAGGGTACTAAGCAGTCGTTTCTTAGTTAACCCAAGCTTAAGTACAAAGGAATAATATGAATATAGTAATTTTATCTAAAGGTGCTGGTAACTACACTACAAAACGCTTGAAAGAAGTTGCGAAACTTCGCGGCCATAAGGTGCGGGTTATTAATTATGCCAAGTGTTACATGACAATCGAAAAGGGCAAGCCGGTTGTTATGTATAAGGGAAATCCGATTGAAGATGTTGATGCAATTATTCCAAGAATTGCTCAAAGTTATACAAAGTATGGAACGGCGGTAGTTCGACAGTTTGAAATGAAGGGCGTCTTTACGACCGCTAGTTCGATTGCTATTAATCGATCTCGCGACAAACTACGTTCTTATCAATTGATGGCAAAATACGGTGTAGGTATTCCAAAAACAGTGTTCGCTCGCGAAACAGCTGATTTTGATGCGGTTTTGGAGCTTGCTGGTGGAGCGCCGGTAATTATTAAAGTTGCCCGTGGTACACACGGTAATGGTGTGGTACTTGCCGAAACTCGAAAAGCGGCCAAGGCGGTGATGCAGGCGTTCTTTGTGGAGAGTGTGAGCTTTGTGGTGCAGGAGTTTATTGAAGAATCTGCTGGTTCGGATATTCGTGCTCTTGTTGTTGGTGGGCGAGTAGTTGCTAGTGTTAAACGACAAAGTCTTGATGATGATTTTCGTTCGAACACACACCAAGGGGGAGTTGGTAGCAAAGTAAAACTAACCCCCGAGGAAGAAAAAGTAGCCGTTCGAGCTGCAAAAGCCATGGGCTTGCCAATTTGCGGTGTTGATATGATGCGGTCTGAGCGAGGTCCTTTGGTGCTAGAAGTCAACTCTTCAGCAAGCCTAAAGACTCCAGAGCGGATAACTGGACGGGATGTTGCAACACAAATAATTGAATATGTTGAACGAAATGCCAGTCAAAGAAACCGCAAAGACAAAATCGGCGCCTAGACTTATCCTTGCATTTGGGATGGTACTAATTGGGCTGGGTTTGATTGCTTTTGGTGTTCGAGGAGTTGCTGAAAAAAAGGT
Organism: uncultured Candidatus Saccharibacteria bacterium; assembly: GCA_964554485.1. Classification (GTDB taxonomy): domain Bacteria; phylum Patescibacteriota; class Saccharimonadia; order Saccharimonadales; family JAGQMS01; genus JBBQBM01. The sequence goes on from CAZKOX010000019.1 coordinate 6,872, forward strand.
TTATATAAAAACCCCAAAAATGCTTATCAAAGCTGAAGTACTCGACAGTAGTGACGAGCGAATTATAGGTTTGTCCGGCAGAGATAGCATAGGAGTAAATCAAGCAGCGTTATTTGTGTTTAGTAGTCCAGATAATTACGGCATCTGGATGAAAGATATGAAATTTCCTATTGATATTGTATGGCTAAATAGCAATAAAAAAATTGTAACAATTCAAAAAAATGTTCAACCAAGTACTTACCCGATGGTTTTTTATCCGGACGAATCTTCGCAATTCATCATTGAACTTGCCGCTAATCGAGCATCTAGCCTGGGGATAAAAGTTGGTCAAACACTCTCTTGGTAGAGTATCATGATGGCATGAACGCTTATGTTTTATTGGCAATCATTGGCGGTGTAATCGGCATATTGCCGATTGTGTGGCGCGCAAAAGGGTCTCAGGTATTCTTACTACTCTGCGCCGGAAGTTTATTGAGTGCTTCAATTGGCGGACCACTAACAAACGAAATTCGTAGTGCTGCAAGTACCGAGAATATTCCTATTCAAAATATAGTTTCGGGTGTGTTATTGCTTCTGCCGGCTGTTTTGGCATTGCTACTCAGCCGCGGGACTGTAAAAAAAAGGAAAGCGCCATTTCATGTGTTGCCTTCCTTGGCGGCAGGGATTTTAGCCTACTTGTGGTTTATCCGTGTTTTGCCATTCGATCAGTTTTCGGTGCTTGAAAATGCTGAAGTGACGCAACAGTTACTCAGGATTAGAGATACGGCTTTGGTTGCCGGAATATTAAGTAGTTTGGCGATATTGGTAATCGATAAACCAAAAGCTGACGAATCTGACGGAAAGAAAAAAGGTAAGTAATAAGCTAATTGACTTTGAAACCCTTTTAGGGGATAATCACCCCTGTTACGGACCCATAGCTCAGCTGGTTAGAGCACCTGCCTTTTAAGCAGGGTGTCGTGAGTTCAAGTCTCACTGGGTCCTCCATATAAAAACACCCACCTTGTCGTGGGTGTTTTTATATGGAAATTCTGATAATTGAAATCACGACACAGATTTTGCCAAAAAGCAAAATATGTAAAGTCGTGAGTTCGTCATCAAGACCGCGCGCAGATTCGCTGTACAGCGAATTGCTTCGAGCACGGGCGCAGATGTGCATCGTCTCACTATTAGTGCACAGATATGTTAACCGCACAGGTTCAATAATCCCCTTGATTCCCACTATACCAGGACTATACTGAAAATATGGAAGACAATAAAATGCTAAAACTTGTCTATACTTTCTTTCTTGGTTTGCTTTTGGCGATCTTTATCGGCGTCGGTATAAATACCTTTTATGTAGCTCCTGAAGCTCCTGAATATCCAATCGGTTTGTATAATTACGGTAAGGAGCCATCCGATGAGCAGCTTGCAACGGAGAGGGCCTTTGAGGAAAAATCCCGACAACACGACGAGGATATGAAGCCGTACAGCCGTAACGTATCTATTATTACCCTTATTGGTTCGGTGGTACTACTAGCAGTTAGTCTTATATACGAAAAGAAGTTGAAATTTATCGCTGATGGCGTAATGCTCGGTGGTTTATTCACGCTATTTTATAGCATTATACGTAGCTTTGTATCTGAAGACAGTAAGTTTGTTTTTGCCACCGTGACCACTGGTTTAGTAGTTGTAGTCTATCTTGGATATCATCGTTTCGTACGAGCGCACAGTTTATCAACCGCTAAACCTAAGAAGTAGGTTTAGTTAAGATCCTATGGTTCAACAACTGTTTGACCATAGGATTCGACGCACTACCTTGCTAATTTTTGGGAGTCTTGGATTCTTAGGTGGTGCACTTTATGCTCAGATTGGTAGTGCTGGCTGGTTATGGGTGCTGCCGGCATTATTTTTTTCACCTACACTTAGAGATCGCAAAATTGCGGCGCTTTTTGTGGTTATTTATGGCTGTTTTATATTAGGTATTATTAGAGGTGGGCATGCCTTACAGAAGGAAGAACCACTTCAACAATTTATGGGACAGAAAATTACACTCAATGCCGTAATAACCGACGATGGATACTATGACAGTAAAAAACGAGTGACTTTTATAGCGAATGCATTTGAAATTCTTGCACCAGAACATATGACGGTAGATGTACCTCTTCGAATCAATACTTTCGTTTTGCCGTCGGCGACACGTGGTGATGTCGTGCAGGTTACTGGAAAGTTATATCCGACGCTCGGTAATGTTGCAGGATCGATTGGATTTGCAAAAGTTGAGACTATTGGAACAACAGCAACGTTACTTGATAATGCTCGAAAAAAGTTTATAACCGGACTTCGAAATTCTTTGCCTGAGCCAACTGCTTCTTTTGCGTCAGGTATATTAATTGGACAAAGATCTTCACTAACTGGAAAGTGGCAGGATATCATTCGAGACGCCGGACTTATGCATATAATTGCAGTATCTGGGTATAACTTAACGATACTGGTAAGGTTCTCAAAGCGTTTACTTAATAAACAGTCAAGATATCAAATTCTAATGGTGAGCGGGTTATTAGTAACAACCTTTGTGTTAATAACCGGCATGAGTCCATCAATACTTCGCGCAACGATAGTTGTAGTCTTGCTTCAACTTAGCTGGTTTTATGGTCGCAAAATTCATCCCTTAGTTTTACTTACATTATCAGCGGCGTTATCGGTTTTATATGATCCGTTTCAGCTATGGCGTAGTATTGGTTGGTACTTGTCGTTTGCTGCATTCTTCGGGGTGATAATTATGGCGCCGCTACTAATCCCTAAAAAACGAGAGAAGTCCTTGCTGTGGATGTTGGTCGTGGAAAGCTTTGCCGCAGGGGTTATGACCTTGCCTATTATCGCAGTAGTTTTCGGTAGAGTTTCGGTAGTTGGGATAGTAGCGAATCTATTGGTTACACCACTTGTTCCGATGGCGATGTTATTAAGTTTTACTGCTGGACTTGCAGGCTGGTTTGTACCGGCCATATCCGGCTGGCTTGCTCTACCGGCAAGATTTTTACTAACGTATATGCTAGATATTGCGAATATTGTATCTCGCCTACCAGGTGCTCGAATTAGTTTGCGTATAAATAACTGGGTGCTTTCTGGAATATACATAACTCTCTGTATAGGTGTCTGGAGCTTCTATAGACATCGAAAACCTCGTCAGTATATGTTAGAATAACAGATAAGAATACACTGAGGTTAAGGATGTCTGGACATAGTAAATGGTCAACAATCAAACGAGCAAAAGGTGCTAATGATGCCAAGCGAGGTGCCGTATTTACAAAACTTGGAAATCAGCTAGCGATTGCTGCTCGAGGCGGAACCGACCCTAGCCTTAACTCAACGCTAGCCATGGCGATCGAAAAGGCTAAATCGGCAAATATGCCGATGGCTAATATTCAACGTGCAATTGACAGAGTAAAGGACAAAAACGCTGCACAGCTTCATGAAGTAATGTATGAAGGCTATGGCCCAGGAGGCGTAGCGATTATTGTTGAATGCGCAACCGACAATATTAACCGTACATATCCTGAAGTAAGAAATGCATTTTCCAAACACGGTGGAAATATTGC
>CAZKOX010000020.1:0-8798 GCA_964554485.1 uncultured Candidatus Saccharibacteria bacterium
AGTTTACTCATAATTCTCCTTTTCTTTGGCTCACTGTATTGTATCAGGGGTTAGACGTTGTCGGTAGAAGTTAATCCTTGCTTTCTGAAATGCTATGTTCTCGGATGGCGTCAGGGTTGTTGCCCCAAGCCACGAAATAACGTTGCAAGTGATAAAAACTCGTAAAACCAATCGCAGTAACAAGTAGACAAACGCCAATACTTCGTGCAACCGGATTCCGCGGGAAAGACTCAAGCCAACGCTGCAAAATCTCAACAATTCCACCAACCGCAAACAACATAATTATTGGAAACATGATTGAAAGCAAACCAACTTCAAATTCTGTCATGCTGACTAGAAATATCGCTAATGCTCCAAATGCAAACAAGAATTGAGAACGTCTCAAAGTTATGCGACGTTCAAAATAATAAATTCCTAAAGCAACCATTACGATACTGAAGATGTCTAGAAGTGGTAATCTGCCCAAGCTCAAGCTTGGCGAGACGGTGCCTCTAAAGAATATCTCAGATACGTTTTGAAAAACCCGAGAAAGAAATTCCGGAAAGTTGAGCGGTAAAGAGTTGATACCAAGAAGATTATTAACAATTCCGACATTTCTAAATCCAGCATAAATTAAAGGTCCCGTTACGACCAGTAAGATGAGAGGCAGTAGCCACTGGTGCTTGCGTGGCAAGATATACAGTTGTTTGCGTCGACGAATTGCTAAAACAAAAATTCCTATAACTGCCAACCAAATATATCTTGGTGTGTACAAACTCAAGCCGGCCACGAGCACGATAAGAGAATCTGTAAAAAGCGGTTTTGTGGTGTAGGTTCTCCAGGTTCCGATGGCAATAAATAAAGACAACCAAAAAGCTCCCATAACGTAAGGTGCACCGATTCGTGAAAAAGCTAGGAACCAGCTCGAGGTTACTACAAATAATGTACCAGCAACCGCAATTCTGTCGCTAAACCACTGGCGCAATGTGTAGCAGATCAGCAGAGCTGTGAACAATCCGAACATGGCAGAAGTTAACCTAAGGGCACTTAAGGGTGCTGTAAACAGGTCAAAACCTCGGGCAACTAAGTAGTAAGGAGCGTCGGTTGGGTTATGGAGTATTGTGGTCTGAGAAAGCGTCTTAATGGTTTCAGCTTCTGTAGGGTTCGGGTTTTTAAACAAAGTAGTCAACTGGGCTGTAAGTAGAGTACCGATAACAATGCCTACAGATAAAACGGCTAATAAATAGCGATAGCGTTTTTTTAACCACCCTAGTCGAGTAAGTTTACCCATAATCTTAACGACTATTATAACACTTACGATTGATCAAAAGGTGTCGAAGAAGCGGCCCGCCTGTCAAGAGACTTGAAGTGCTGTTTTTCTCTGTCGAAGTACAGCTCAACTGTACCAACAGGACCGTTACGATGCTTTTTGATAAAAATGTCGGTAATATTTTTACGATTTGTTTCTGGATTATAGTAGTCTTCTCGGTATAAGAACATCACGATATCGGCGTCCTGCTCAATTGATCCAGATTCTCGGAGGTCAGATAGCTGTGGAATCTGTGGACTGCGTGTCTCAACAGATCGGCTTAACTGGCTTAAGGCAATCACTGGAACATTTAACTCTCTGGCGATAAGTTTAAGACCACGACTAATTTCGGAAATTTCTTGAACTCGGTTACCGTCACCGCCGTAACGACTAGAGCTGCCGCTCATAAGCTGAAGGTAGTCGACAATAATCAGTCCAAGTTGTCGTTGATGTTGTTCGCGTCTAGCTTTGGTGCGCATTTCGGATACGGTTATACCCGGTGTGTCGTCGATATATATTGGGGCTTCGGACAGCGTTCCCATTGCCAACCCAATTTTTTCAAAGTCACTATCTGATAGATTTCCGGTTCGGATATTCCAGGCATCAACGCTTGCTTCCATAGCCAGTAAACGATCAACGATCTGCTCTTTACTCATTTCCAGCGAGAAAACTAAAACCGGCATTTCGGCCTTCACGGCAACGTTATGAGCGAAGTTAAGCGCAACGGCAGTCTTACCCATGGCCGGTCGAGCAGCGAGAACGACAAGATCACTCTTTTGCCACCCTGCAAGAATGTTATCAAGATCTTTAAAACCGGTTGGTACGCCACGAATTTTGCCTTTATTCCGGTGGAGCTCATCAAGTCTTTCAAAGCTCTCGGCTAAAATTGTTTCTAGCGACTGAATATCTTGCTTAACGTGTTTTTGGCTAACTTCAAATAAATCACTCTCAGCAATTTCGATTACTTCTTGAATCGTCTTAGTCTCGTCATAGCCAAGTTCGACAATTGTCTGCGATGCTTTTATTAAGCGTCGTCGCATGGCTTTACCGGCAATAATTTCAGCATAATGTTCGACGTGTGCAGCCGTTGGTACGAAGTTAGCAAGTTCGGTTAGGTATGATGCTCCGCCGACAGATTCTAGAAAACCGTCATCACGTAACTGATTAGCAAGGGTTAAGGCGTCGATGGGGTGGTGTTTTTCATACAACCGAGAGATGGCCTCATAGATAAAACGGTGCCTCTCTTCATAAAAATCTGCCGCACTAATAACGTCGGCAATTCTAACAATTGCGTCTGGGTCGATTAAAACTGCGCCCAGCAAACTGGCTTCGGCGTCGACGTTTTGTGGTGGAATTACTGGTTCTAGTGCTTTGTTGGTGGCCATTATTCTAGTAGCTCTGCTTCACCAAAGACATCGCGAACGGTGTCTAGTGCAGTGCCCTCCTTTTTAGTAGCTGCTTTTTCAGCTTTCTCTACTTTCGGTGATTCAATAGTACGTTTAATGAATTGAATTGCATAATCTTTTCCACTTATCAATTTTAGTGTCTTGGTTATAACTGCCAGATGCTTTGGTTCGGCGGCGCGCTTCATATGGAACGGAAATTGAAAAGCTAACGTAATCTCTTGCGGTTTGTTAATACTAAAATCAGCCATTCGAAGAATCCCATACAACGTGTTGTGCTCGCCTTTTATCTTCTCTAAAGTGTTCGTCCAAAGCTCAGTATCGTTAATTTTTGGTAAATTTTCTGGTGTTTTTATAGGGTTGGTTTTTTGAGGTTTTTGTTCATCGGTGGTCTTTATTTTCTCATCTTTTTTTGTGTCTTTGGTGGCTTCGCTGATGTGGATAACTTTTTCCACAGGCCTAGTATTGTTTGGGCCACCGCCTCCGGCTTTTAGTAATGCAAGTTCAAGGGTTATTCCAGGATTTGAGCTTCTTGCGACATCTAGGAGATCTGTCATTAAGCCCATGATAGTTTCGGGTGAGTTAGTGCCATGTAAAAGTAGTTTACGGGCTGCGATGAGTATCTGGCCGGCCAAAGTCTCTGGACTGTGACCGTCGTTGAGTAGTTCAGAAACGATATTAAGAGCTGAATAGCTGTCGTGTAGATTTATGGCTTCCAGACAGGCATTAATTTGTTTGTCTGGAGCTCTCCCGAGCAAGTTTTCGATATCGCTTGCTTTAAGACTTTTGCCGCTACCGCGAGCTTGATCAAGCAAACTAATGGCATCTCGAAAACCACCGCTGGCGTGGGCGGCAATAGCGTTTAGCGCTTCGTCGTCAATAGTAATACCCTCTGCTTCGGCAATCTGTCTCAGATGCGGCACCATGTCTTCGATACTAACTGGCTTAAAACCATAGCGTTGAGTACGCGAAATTATAGTGTCTGGCAATTTATGAAGTTCGGTAGTGGCTAGGATAAAAATTACGTGTTCTGGTGGCTCCTCGAGTGTCTTGAGTAAGGCGTTAAAGGCTTCGCGGGTTAGCATGTGAACCTCATCGATTATATAAACCTTATATTTGGCGCTAGTTGGTGCCAGGTTAACCTTTTCACGAAGGTCGCGAATTTCGTCGATTCGTCGATTGCTGGCTGCATCGATTTCGATAATATCAAGGTGCATCGAATCATCGGCGTACGGCAACTTGTTAACCTCGTGAGCTAATATTCGAGCAACACTGGTTTTGCCAGTGCCTTTTGGACCAGTTAAAAGATAAGCATGGCTAATCTGACCGCTTTTTAAGGCGTTTTCGAGCGTCTTGGTGATATGATCCTGGCCAACGACCTCAGACAGCTTTTTGCTGCGATATTTTCGATATAATGCCTGCCCCAAACCTTTGTACCCTCTTTTCTAGGCAAAGTATACGTCTTTTTAAGTTTCTGCGCAGTGACTTTAAAAACAACACTAAAATTCACTAAATATGGAAAGACCACCCATTTTTCAGAGTGGTCGAGATAACAGTGTGTGTGAGTGGAGCGTGAACTTCCGGGGAGGTTATCACTGCAGGAGGTTGTCGCTGCAAAGTTGCCCTAGGGTCAACTCTTTTTGATTCCTCCCCGGAAGTTCCAACGGTTTCGGTGTGGTGTCGAGGTTTTACCTCAAACTGTCACGCCTTCATTCCCTACGCGGGAAAATTTTCCATAGTCGCCCGGATCTAGTCCGGATGCCCCATTTCTGAGGCTATGTTTTACTGACGGAGTGCCAAACGGTGGGCGTTCGGCATGCTAACTACTCCAATCTACTCGCTGTGATGATTTCTTTCGCCGGAGTGGGCGAGGCTTCAGTTTTTGCTTGTGTCGTTGATGCGATCGCTAGACGTTCATACGCACTGCTTTCCCCCATCGAGGCCCCCTGCCTCTTGTACGGGATAGTGCGCCCGCAATTAGGTGCACGATTCCGTACAAGAGTCTCACTACTACACTGTTAAGGTTTTCGCTATTGGAGCTAAAAACTCTAAAAACAATAACGATTAAGACAGATTATACCCCATATTAAATAGATTGTCAAGAGCTTTTTCTTTTAATTTATATGCTATAAGAAGTTTATAAAGCAGCTTCGATTGCTGCCCATTCAACGGTGTCGTCGTCGGCTGGGATGCTAACACTAATCTGATCACCAGGTTTGGCCTTAAAGTAAGTTACGCTGGCAAGAAGTACACGGTAAGAATGATCATCGACATCAACAAAATAATGGCCTTCTCGCTGAACTAGAGCGCCAATAACTTGTTTCCTTGGTATTGGACCAATTTGCTTGTATAAAAATGCGCCATCGTCGGCAATTGTTAACTTAAGGATATCTCCCTGAACAAGTTTAGATTTGCTGGCGTAGTTGGCTGGAACAGGATAAGTCTTTGCATCGCTACCGACCATATTCTGCCCGTCAAAAACACCTTCAATGACTTTGCCGAGCTGTTCTTCGCGGGCAGCTGAGGTGATCTCTAGATCCTCGCCAACTAGGCTACTTAAAAGTTCCTTTGCGGCAGCAAGGTTTGTTTCGGCTTCTACAATTAGAGCTCGTAATCTTTTTACTTGTTTTTCATTTAGGTCTGACATTCCCCTTGTCACCTCTCTCGCTTAGATATGTTTGTTTCTTACAAATATACCGTAACGCTATCACGTTATTTATTGACTGTCAAAGGTGCGATCACGAATATGTGTGGATAACTGGATATCTCCCAGTAGCCGAATTAACGGCTCTGGGAGCTTGTCCATCACGTCTCGATCCGAAGACCAACGCCGCGAATTGTTGCGATTCGACCGTTCCAGCCGGCCGTTCTGAGCTTCAACCTCAGGGCATGGACATGTTGTTCGATCGCGTGCATTGAATGGAACAGTTCGATCAGCATCTTGTACGTCATGACACGATGCCGGTTCTCGATGAGAACCCGCAAAATGTCAAATTCCGTCTTGGTTAGGCTGACGAACTGATCGTTGCAACTCGCTTGCCTTGTGTAGGTGTTCAGGGTCAGGTTTCCTGCGATGGAAAGTTCCCTGCTCTGTACTTGGTCGAGCGCAAGTAAGGCGATCAACTTGTCTCCAACGAAGAGCCGTGCTTTTCCATTGACCACGCTTATCCACACTTCACCTGCTTCACATTCCAACATTTGTGCTAGCACTAAAGCTTGCATTTCACCTCATTTCGGATCGTATGATGGACTGCAATACCATACAACAAAAACACACCCCTGTAAATAACAAGGGTGTGTTTTGAAGTTTGTAGAATTTAGACTAGTTCGACAGTAGCACCAGCAGCTTCAAGTGCAGCCTTCATAGCGTTAGCTTCGTCTTTAGCAACTTTTTCTTTGACGGCTTTTGGAGCGGCGTCAACGATAGCTTTAGCTTCGCCAAGACCTAGGCCTGTGGCGTCCTTAACGGCTTTGATGACTGCAACTTTTTGCGCGCCAGCATCTTTTAGGATGACGTCGAATTCGCTTTTTTCAGCAGCGGCTTCAACAGCTTCGCCGCCAGCAGCAGCTGGTGCAGCTACAGCAGCCGGAGCGGCAGCGCTAACACCCCAATATTCTTCTAGGAACTTAACAAATTTGCTAAGTTCTAGCGAGCTCATCTTATCTAGCTCGGCGGTTAGTTTTTCGAACTCTTTTGGAGTTTCGACTTTCTTTGTTGATTCTTCTGACATTATATTCTCCTTTAGTTTACTTAATTAATTGTCTTGGCTCGGGCTTCAAGCACTGTGGCAAATTGTCGAAGGTTGCCTGATAAGACACCCACGAAACCGCTAAGTGGTGCAGCTAGCGTACCAACCAACATGCCACGAAGGGCATCTTTGCTCGGAAGAACCGCTAGGGCTTTGACCTCTTCGGCGCTCAAAAACTTGCCTTCGGATGTGATGGCACCAACAAATTCCAAGATTCCCTGCTTTTTAGCAAAGCTATGGACGATTTGAGCTGGCGCTACTTCATCCTCGGCATTAAAAACATAAAGTAGCTGATCTGTTAGTTCACTAACATCAGTGTCCTTAAATGTCTCATTTCCAAGCATGGCTTGTTTAACAAGACGGTTTTTAACGACTTTTACTTTTGTGTTTTGGCTTTTAGCTTCGCGGCGCAATTCTTGCATCGCTTTAACCGTTAGGCCACGATATTTGGCCACGACAGTTAACTTAGAACTACCAAACAACTCAGATAGTTCTGAGATAAGCTCGGTTTTTTTAATTTTACTTAGTGGCATAGTATCTCCTGTTATTACTCCAAAAAAACAAAAAACTGTCTTTTTGATTAGCACTTTAAAGACAGTTGAAGACAATCTAAATTGTTTTCACCTTCGGTAGTACTTATTTGTACGGCTACTGTCTTTAGGCGTAATAGTTATATTATACAGATACAGATGTAAAAACGCAAGGTGCCCTGTAGGCTATAATATTGATGTGAAGAAAATATTCAAAAAAATTATACCTGCCAGATATAACCCTTTTCATTGGCGAAAGGCCGCCTATCATGATTCGCACGGACTTCGAAATCGTGCATGGCTGTTTGATTCAGCAGAACGCCTATACCAGCAAAAGAAATCTTCATGGGATTTTATTCTTCTCTATATAGATCTTCGAAATTTTAAAGAAGTTAATAATCAATTTTCTCATACCGCAGGTAATGAGGTCCTGAAGTCGTTCTATGATCTTTTGGAGAAGCAATTTAGAACAACTACTCCAGTAAAATCGTTTAAAGTGCAGCGAAACACCCCAGAAAAAGACATATTAATTGTTCGTGAAGGTGGCGACGAATTTGTGGTCTTCTTGCCGATCGGGATTTGTGATAGTGAAAAACGAGGTCTCGCCTTGCAGACGATCAGGAATCGAATCAATAACTTGTCGCTCGTCTATGAAGGTATAGACGTATCTGCACGCATAGCAATGGTTTCCTCAACTCCAGGTAAACCGTTTGATGATTTTTCTTCTTTCTTTTTAGCAGCCGATAAAAAACTAACAAATCTTCATAAAAAAGAAAAAAACAATTAGCCCCAAAGCAATGGGTGTACTTCTCTAACCTGTTGCTTAATTCCTGAGGATGCACTACGGATATTCTTGCTTATGAGTTTTTTAGTTTGTTCGTAGTTAAGATCTAAATGGAAGCGGACCAAATGACCCATTAAGACGGCATATTGTGCCTGATCCTCAAAGCCAGCAGCTTGCAGCAGGCTGTAAAGCTCAAGACTTAGATCGAAGGACTGTTCAAATATATCGGAAATACCCGCTTCCTCTATCACTTTCGGAATATCATAGCCATAACGCGGCGTTAAGTTCTGGAGCACAACGTTATTAACCGGAGTGGTTTTCAGTAAATCATAAAGTTGGCTAAACTCTCCTACAGCATCAAAGCTATAGCTGATACTTTGTGTGTCGCTTGGTATGTTTTCGTGTTTTGTGAAACTTTTGAGAAGTTCCGACTTTTTTTCATAACTCAGATCATCAATTAGTTTCTTAATTGACGCGGGGCTGTGGTTGGATTGTTTAAAAATCAAGTATTCTAGAATCTCGAATTCATTTCGCGGTGAGTGTCCAGTGAGCACTATCTCTGGCCTAGGCCGCTCAGCGTCGATATTTGGCAGTAACTGATAAAGCTCTTGGCTAACATTACTTGTTTCGGGCGTTAATTCTGAATATTTTTGACTGTCAGTCGTTTCAACCGTGAGTATTGTGCTGACTGGAAGCAGACCAAAGCACAATTCGGTTGCTTTAGTTTTTAAAACTTCAACCTTGAAAGGTTTTTGATTTCGTAACGCCTGTGTTGCAAAATATTTCGAAAGGTCGGCAACTGCCTTTTGGTAGTTTTCGATAAGTTTGTTGTTTATAAGATCGTACGCGCCCAAAACCTTTTTGCCGAAATTTTTTGGTCGATAGTAAGTAAGCTTTTTGTCCGGCAAAGTTGTAGCTAAGATGCTATTTCGCGGATCTGCTAATGCTTTAGTTGCCACTAAAAATGACAGATTTTGGGTGTTGCTAAGAGTTTGTTTTTGCTCATTTAGTGCTACCGGTAGCACTTTTTCGGCTTTTTTGATT
>CAZKOX010000021.1:0-7359 GCA_964554485.1 uncultured Candidatus Saccharibacteria bacterium
TACGTTTCTCTAGTGAGACCTCTGAAAGACGATCAGGTTGATAGGTACGAGGTGTACGACTAGCAATAGTTTTAGCCGAAGTATACTAATAGGTCCATTGACTTTTTATGCATCTCTTACCGTTCACCTCGTTTGGTGAGTGGTGAGAGAAGTTGGCAGATGGAGATGTTGTGGCCTTAGGTCATTTATCCCGTTTGTCATGTTTTACTTATCGTGCTATTTATGAGCACCAATACGCGCGCCTGCTAGTTCCATCTTTTAAGATAGACCGGGCTCGCATATTGGTGCCCATGGCGCAAGGGAAACACCTGTTCCCATTCCGAACACAGCAGTTAAGCCTTGCAGCGGTTACAATACTTCCACTTTCAGTGGCGGGAAAATAGCACGGTGCCAAACTATAGTTAAAGACCCCGAAAGGGGTCTTTTTCTTTTATATTTCTTTGTAAAGAAACAAACACTCTGTACTTTTGGGTGTCAAAAGTACCAAAACCACCGGGGCGGGCAATCTGTTCGCTATGCGCTGTTGTCAAACTAACAATGCGAAACAAAACTTGCCTGTTTTTATTAAATTTCTTTGAAAAACAGGCTTCGAACAGTTGTTTCTTTCGATTGTGATTTTGACGAACATCGACCATCGGAACAGATTGCTTTATGCCCCGGACCCCAGAAATAAATTGTTTATGCTTGCATTAAGATGTTATACGACTAATAATTCTACCTATGGAAGATCAGATCATCAAATATATGAACGAGGCCTCTACTCATAATAATGATTATGAAAAAACAATATCCTTACAGCTTATATCTATAGCTACCTTCATTATCACCCTGATAGGTGCTTTTATTTCACTTGACGACTCCGATACGCTGAATAGCGGCATTAAGACGGCTGTAGTCATTGACTTGTTTATACTATTTGGATCAATTATATTCGGAGTTATCCATCTCCTTATCGTAAGGAATATGTTTACGGATCAGTATAAAAGCTTAAGCAAAGCACTGAAGCTATTTAGAAAGAATCCAACACTCGATGGTGAATCTTTAGAAATACTTACGCCAAACACCAGCACAACAATGACTTTTTTGTATCTGCAGACTACATGCCTAACCCTAGCTCTTGCGGTTTTTATAGGCCTTATAGTTTATATCTTGTTCATATAAAACATTAGTTAAATAAACTGAAGAAATTGTCACCTTACTAGTACGCGTGTAATATGGGGAGGAAGGGGGAATTATGGGAAAATTTAAAGCAAAACATATGAACAGCGGGCAACAGGGGTTCGTGCTATTCATGGCATGGATAGGGGCGGTTATTTACTTCGTAGAACGCAATGAAGGCTTCTGGGGCTTCGTATTGGCACTACTCCAAGCCTGCGTCTGGCCAGCCTACGTTCTCCACGCTGTTCTAAAACTTCTTGGTGTTTAATTGACAAAGTACCGCAAAAGTCCTACAATATATAAATGAAGAAAAAATTGGGGATGGGACTAGCCCTATCGGTACTTCCTCTGGCTTCGTGCACATTCCCGGGTCCAGATTCTGATGACAGATACGAAGTTATTGCTATGGTAGACGAGGTTCATGAAGAATCCTTCCATATTACTGATATTACAATAGTCGATGCCCACGGCTCTGCTCGCGAGCGTCTAGTAGACGGAGAAGATATACACGATAATTACCGGGATATTGCTTGCGTTGGTAGCGAAACGAGTAATGATTTTGATGAACTAAAAGAGTCGGGAAGATTGGTCGTAGGGAGCATTGTTAGGGTAGAGGCTACCATCGGTACGAGCAAAACCGGTTGTGTGGCGGGCTCTAAATATGGCTACTATCAGGATCGCTCAATTCTTGAAGAATTAGAAGTAATCGAACCCTAAACCAAAGGGTGGGCGACGCCTAGGGCAACTAGTAATTCGTCGACATTTTTCCGAAAATCATCACGCGCGGCGGCTATTTCCTGGCCTTTTTCGGTATCGGGTTCGGGCTGACGCCCTTCTACGTTTGCATCGAAGTCAAAAAATAACAGATCTGTGCCTTCCACGCGCTCTCGCATGATCCAAAGCTTGGAGTGGACGCTAAAACGAGATCCATACCTGAATTCGCCCAGTCGATTATCTAAAGCCAAACGTGCATAGTAGTAAGTCTCTAGCTCTTTTTCATCAGGTACATAGCTACCGCCAGTAGTCTCGTGATAGATCTTTACGATCGCACGCCAAACATCATCTGTCAGATGGTCAGGCTCTAGGCCCATGCGCACAGAAGGATTCCTTAATAATTCATTATTCATACTGTTATTAAATCATAAAATAACGCATCGCGCTATGTGTTTAAGAAGTAAAACGGTTATGATTTGAGAACTGTTGAGGCGCATGTATGATATTTCCCAATGAGCTATCACGAGAGGTTTCCGAAGAATGAGGTGCAGCAAGCTGAGCTTGAAGTATTATTAACAACATACGGGATAGATTTTTCCAGTTGGGGTACTGGTTATTCAAAAACACTTCAGCACTTATTAGACGAGATAAACAACGGTGAGTCGGAACTTATAGAAGAATCTGGGAGCCTAATAAGACGTATCCGGGCGCTAGATATTACCGTGACGCATACTACTTCAGATGGTCGGAGCTTGATTTTAGTGGAAGATAGGCAAGAATTTACAGACGGGAGAGTCCGTCATCGAGCAAAAGGTGGGGTAAGGGAGAAGCTTTCAAGAGATGAGTTTGCCGATTCTAGAAGTGTTGCCAGGGCTCTCAACGAAGAGCTTGGTGTAACTCTGGATCTTCCTAATGATCTAACACCGCGGGTTGAAGTTAAAGACCGCGACGCATCTAGCTACCCCGGCTTAACGGGTCGTTATATGATCTACTTCTTTGAGGTGAATCTTCCGGGCGACTGCTTTAATCCGGACGGATATATTGAGCACCAACCAGATAGATCTACATACTTTGTCTGGCAACAAGCATAAATAAACTTAAGAAATGTTATTGACATAGGCGCTTTGATATGCTAATGTATATATAGTTTCGAAAGAAACTGCATTTAGAGGGTTCTAGTCCGAAAGGACGAAGACTCTCTTTTTGTTTGTTTCGTATAAATTAACGGAGGTATTTTTAAATGGCAGGAACTAAAAAAGGTGGCCTAAAGGCTGCTCAAACCAATAAAAACCGATATGGTACAGAGTTTTACGCTCGTATCGGTGCTGTAGGTGGCAAAAAAACTGGTATGAAGGGCTTTGCTCTTAACCGTGAGCGTGCTCGACTAGCTGGTCAAAAAGGTGGTCGTATTTCACGACGTGGTAAGTCTACAAAGACTGAAGCCTAAACCTAAGATTCAGATCACAAACAAGAAAGAGACTGGCAGAGCCAGTCCTTTTTTGTTTGTTTTTGGCGCATAGCACATTTTTTACCCGCAAATCCTCTCTCGTCGTACTAAGGTGTACACCTCGTTGCGGATTGCGACCAAGAAAATGCACTCTGCACTCAAATCTGAACCTTAGAGAACAGTATTACTATTATCTAGGCGAGTATTTTTCGTTTGACGGTGCAGAGGCGTGAGACGGGGACTTTCCAGTCGATTAGACAGTGCGGACAAGAGTATTCGTGGTTATTCACCTGAAAGCCACTGAGGGTGCACCTCGGGCAGAGCGAACGCTTATATAACCAGTCTCGATAGCTATCCAAACAGTCTTCGATGTATTCATAATTAATTTTAAGATCAAACCTATCTTTGGCGATTTCGCAGGCTTTATTCCAAGCTTCGCGCTCCATTTTTATTAAATCGACATCATGCAAAAAGGAATCATGCGTTAGTTTGGCGTGAGCTATTTCATGGATTAGGCCATAAACTGTATCGTCGGTATCGCTTCTAGGGATAGTGATGGTATCTGTTTGGGGGTTCCAAGACAGAGCCTTACCTTCCATGAATCTTAGTTCTGGAAACTCAGAAGTAATATCCTTAACACTAAGTTGTTTGTTTAGCGTAGACATAACATCCTCGGAGTGATGCCATTTCGGCATCTTTAGCGCCAACAATTTTTGGCATCTTAACAATGCTGGGCTTCAATTTTGCGACCTTGGTTGTTAGTAAGTCGCCAAATTTTGCAAAACTACTACCAACGCCTCCACCAATGATCACTACATCTGGCTCGACAACAGCGCATAAATCAATAATGCCTAGCGCCATCGTGTCGGTAACTTTGTCCCAGACTTTTTGGTCGTCGATATCGCGAGCTAGTTTGCCGTACTTCTCTTTAATAGCTTTACCAGAACCGACCTTTTCCCAAGGGAGCATCTGCTTGCCGTCAGATATAAGTATAAATCCACCTTCGCTATCGAGCATGGTGTGGTCTAGCCTACCATTGTCAACAACTCCCGTGCCGATACCGGTACTAATTGTTATATAAAGGACTAATGAACTAGGGAAGGACTGTGCTTCAAATAGACCAGCTAACTTAGCATCATTCTCTACCTTGAGTGTTGACAAACTAACAACATCTCGTAAATCTTTACAGATTGCAACGTCATTCCAGCTTAAATTACCACCTCGAATAAAAGTTCCTCGATCTCGCTCTAATCTCCCCGGAACGGCCGCAACCGCAGCTTTAAAATCCCTGGTTTTTAGATTATCGATACCATCCTTAAGGGCTTTTAAAAACTCCTTATAGTCTTTTGGGGTAGGAAACTTGAAGGTTTCCTTAACCTCTCCTTTACTATCAAAAACACCAAGCAGTGTTTTTGTTCCTCCGATATCAATTCCAAGTATCATAAAGTCAGTTTACCATGGAGGATAAACTGAATGCTCAATGTTCAAGTATCAATATTCAATGAATGCATCAATGATTTAATGCATTAGAAACATTGACTATTCATTGAGCAATGAGCATTGATAATTGAGTATTGCGCTATAGTAGGGTTTACAAACACCGTACGACAGGGGTATAATGAACCAAAACCTTAGGTGGTCTTTTGTCACCCTATATATGGAGCGGCAAAAAATCCAAGCCATCTTAAGTTGAGAAGGAAGAAATATTAAATAATCATGACAAAAAATACTACGACACAAACTATGGATCAGCTACTAGCTGACAGTGACTTTAAAGGTCTAAGCGTCGCCGACGTTGTTGACGGAACGATCATATCGATCAAAAAGCACGAAATCTGGTTAGATATCGGTGTTTACGGAATCGGTGTAGTAATGCGCCGCGAAATGGGCACAACTGAAGAACTGAATGTCGGTGATTCGCTAACCGTTGGTGTGGTTGACCCAGAATTTGAAGATGGCTATGCTTTGCTAAGTCTTCGAAAAGCTGCAAAAGATCGTGGCTGGGACGAATTACAGCGTATCTGTGATGCAGGAGAAACTATTGAAGTTAACGCCTATGACGCAAATCGCGGCGGACTACTAATTGAACTTGAGGGCGTTAGAGGTTTTATGCCGGTTTCACAACTGGCTGCCGACCACTACCCACGTGTTTCTGGCGCCGACAAGGATGAGATCCTGCAGAAGCTTAACCAACTAATTAAAGAGGTGCTTCGAGTTCGGATTATCGATGTTAGTCGAACGGACAACAAGCTAATCTTTTCAGAAAAAGAAGCTCTAAAAGATGACATGGCCGGCCGTTTTGCCAAGCTAAAAGTTGGTGATACGGTTGAAGGAACGATTACAGGTGTAATTGACTTCGGTGCCTTCGTGAATGTTGACGGCATTGAAGGCTTAATCCACATTTCAGAGATTTCTTGGGAGCGCGTCGAGGACCCACGTAAGTATGTGTCTGTAGGGGACAAAGTAACTGCCAAGATAATTAGCATCGATAAAGAACGATTGTCTCTAAGCTTAAAGCAACTTATTGAAGATCCTTGGCTTAAGGATGTTGAGCCAATCAAGGTTGGCGACAGTGTTGAAGGTACAGTCACTCGAATAACACCGTTTGGTGCTTTTGTTCAGATAACACCTGCAGTTGAGGCTTTAGTTCACGTTTCGGAATTAAGTGGTGGTAGTGATGAAACAGTTGACCCAGAGAAGCTATTTAAGCTAAATGAAAAGAAAGAATTTAAGATTCTTGAAGTTGACCGTGATGGTCGAAAAATAGCTTTGAGCTTAAGTGACAAGAAAAAGTCTAAGAAATAGTCTTTTATTGCGATGAATTAATAATAACTTTTAAGGAGAGCGCCAAAAGATGACACGAATCATCGAAATCCCAAACCAGATCACCGTCGGCGCTCTAGCCGAAAAGTTAGAGTTGCCAGTTGCAAGTTTGGTAACTGAACTCATGAAAAACGGGATGATGATTACCGTTAATGAGAAAATTGATATCGACACAGCAAATATTATTGTTGCCGAGATGGGGCTTGAAGTTGAGTTAAAGAGTGAAGTTCAAGAAGAGTCGGTCGTTCCAAAGCGAGTCATGTCTGACGCCGTGGACGCTGAAACCCGCCCTCCTGTAGTGGCGGTCATGGGCCATGTTGATCACGGTAAAACTAGCTTACTTGATAAAATTCGAGAAGCCGACACAGCCGCAAAAGAGGCTGGTGGAATTACACAACATATCTCGGCATATCAGATCAGTCACGGCGACAGATTAATCACTTTTCTAGATACTCCTGGCCATGAAGCGTTTTCAGCACTTCGTGAACACGGCGCCCACTTAACAGATGTGGCGGTAATTGTTATTGCTGCCGACGATGGTATTAAGCCGCAAACCCTAGAAGCGATTCGCTTTGCGCGTAAAGCTGGTACGAAGATGATTGTTTGTGTTAACAAGATCGATAAAGATGGCGCTGACATAAATCGTGTTAAGCAACAGCTCGCCGAAGCAGAGGTTATGCCAGAAGAATGGGGCGGTGATACCGTTATTGTGCCTGTTTCAGCCAAAACCGGCGAAGGCATCAAAGAACTTCTCGACATGATTTTATTGGTTGCTGACATCGAAGAGCTTAAAAGTAGCCACAGCGTTCCAGCCCGAGGTTTAATCATTGAATCACATATGGAAACTGGGCGCGGGGCGGTAGCGGTAGCACTTGTTCAAGAGGGTGTACTTCGCCAAGGTGATTTTATCGTAGTTGGTTCAACCTACGCCAAAGTTCGAATGCTTGAAACAACCTCCGGGGTATCAATCAAAGAAGCCTTGCCTTCAACACCGGTTCAAATATCTGGCGCAAAGTCATTGCCAGAGTTTGGTGACGAATTTTACGTTGTTGCAAACGAAAAGCTTGCCCGTGAGGCTGCTGCTGCAGGTGGCCATAAGCACTCTGGTGCACAGTCAGGAATGACTAGCTCCGAGCTCCTTCGGATTATTAGCAAACGCACCTCTGTTATTGAATATAAGATTATTATTAAAGCCGATGTTCAGGGTTCGCTGACAT
>CAZKOX010000022.1:0-6176 GCA_964554485.1 uncultured Candidatus Saccharibacteria bacterium
ACCTGGCGATAAAAACCCGCAAAAGCTGGATCGCAAGGTGCGGTATCTGGGCAAGACTGGCCCATGGCACGTTGGTATTGAATAATTAACGGCCAATCATCGGTTACGAGGCTCTGTTCTTTTTGAAGCATAACAATTAAGGTCTGTGGGTTGATTGTATAAGCTTGGGCGGCATCCCAAATAATTTGGGCGGCTGTTTTGCCTCCAGGAACTTGGTATGGTGTACCGTCACCGTTATAGCGACCCACATTGCTTTCACCCGTATCGATATTCTCCTGATAATCCTTCAGACATGTATATGGTCCAGGATAGGTTGGGCTGTAATCGGCGTGGTTCTTTGCGCAGACTGGAACCTTAGCGTTCAGGAAGTCTTGAATCTGAGATACCGACATGGTGTATTTGTTAAAAAATACCGCATCATCAATAATTCGCCCCGGCTTCCAGTCGGCTCCTGTTATTGCCTCCGCTTTTTTAGTACCACCAAAAGACACTGTCGTAAGAATCAATGGCAGTATTAAGAGGCTAATTAATAGTTGTCGAAGTCGTAGCTTCATTTGTACGCCCATCTCCTGACGTTACTTTAAGTTTAATCTGCCAGTCGCCATTTGCAAGTTCGCTGTAAGGAATAGAGAAGGCCTGGCATACGAAATAAGTGTTTTGCTGAGCAACTGTTGTTGATTTCAGGATAACCGTAGACCCTTTTGTTAGGGTTAAGGTGCAATTACCATCAGTAACTCCACCCAGGAGAGTTCTTATTTCTAGTGCTCCATGGCTTACATTATCTTGGGAGTTAGCTATAAATGTAATTTGTACACTAGTGTCGTTGGTTGGTGCTGCCGGCGCTTGATCTACTGTTCCAGCTTCTTTCTTGGCGTTTATATCTTCATTGTCAGTAGTAGTGGCTGGGCTGTAGTCAATGTTATTTGTCTCTTGCGTGCCTGTTTGTTCAATAGGATTATTCGACTGTCGATCATAAAGATTAATTATATTGGTAGATTCTAGCCCAAAAATTAAACCACCAATAAGCAGTCCAGCTCCAAGTATTGTGAGTAAAAGACGTTTAATGCGCTTAGTTTTACTTATTCTATATTTTTTCATTTTTGTATTTGTTTATCAGATGTAATATTAACACTTAATAACATAAGCGTCAAGAAGTTTAGTTGTATTATAAGTTTATTGGTAACTATCTACCGCTGATAAAGACTTGCCAACGCCAAGCGTCATCACACATTGTTTGAAGATCTCTTTTTGCTGTCCAGTCAAGGTGCTTTTTAGCTAGTTTTGTATCAGCAAAAATCATTGGTGCATCGCCTTTTCGACGTGGTCCGATTTTGTATGGTATATGTTTACCAGATGACTTTTCAAATGCTTTAATGATTTCTAGAACTGAGTATCCTTTTCCAGCACCGACGTTATAAGCGGCCACTCCTTCTTCTATTTTATTTAGCGCCGCAACATGCGCCTCTGCAAGATCCATGACATGTATGTAGTCGCGAACACCAGTTCCGTCTGGCGTATCATAGTCGCCGCCGTATATAGTTACCTCTTTTAATTCGCCGACAGCTACTTTTGAGACGTACGGAAGTAGATTATTTGGAATATCGTTTGGATCTTCACCGATCATTCCGCTTTCATGGCTTCCTATAGGATTAAAGTAACGCAATAATACTGCAGAACCAGAATCTCTGAAGGCATCTTTTATAATATGTTCACCCATAATTTTTGTTTGTCCGTAGGGGTTTAGGCCTTTTATTGATTCATTTTCAGACACTGGAATTGTGTCTGGCATTCCGTATACCGTGCATGAAGAGCTAAATATCAACTTTTTTACTCCAGAAGTATGCATGCCATCCAGAACATTAAGTAAAGAATTTAGGTTATTGCGATAATACATAATCGGTTTTTCAACAGATTCGCCAACGGCTTTTAGGGCTGCAAAGTGAATAACGGCGTCAAAAGGGTATTTCTTAAAAAGTTCTTTTACTTTCTTTTCGTCCGTTAGATCAATTTTGGAAAAGACCATTTTCTTACCAGTTATTGTTTCTAATCTCTTCAATGTTTCTGGCTTGGAATTATTGAAGTTGTCAACAATGTGGGGTTCGTGGCCTGCGTTGATCAAGGCCACTACAGTGTGGCTTCCGATATAACCAGCACCACCGGTAACGAGTACTCTCATCTATGCTCTCCTTATCTTATATTTTCCGACTAGGCGATTTGAAAAGATTCTAAGTAGGTCTTTAAAGAATTGTAAAGAGCTGCCGATGCTAGGTTTGAAGGTGCCGTTGGGCATGTCTTGCCAGTCATCGATTGCTATTTGTTGGACGTGCAGTCTGTTTGTGTTAGCTATTGTCAAAATCTCCATATCGAAACTCCATTTCAGTCTAGTTAGTTTGTTAAAACAGATATCGGTTGCGTTTGCTGAGAAAGTCTTAAAACCGCACTGTGTGTCGGGACTATAAAAACCGCTTACTAACAGAAAACAGAAGTTTCCAAACACGGAGATGAGACGGCGGGGAAGATCTTCGTGAATCTTCGACAACTTTCGTGTGCCTATAACAATGTCGGGCTCTTCATTTTCAAACATTGATAGTACTGTCTTTATATGGTGCAGGGGAGTGGCTAGGTCAGCGTCCATGTACAGTCTGATTAGACCATGTGCCGCTAACATACCGGTTTTTATGTCTCGACCCTTACCGAATGGTTTACCCGGTTCAATAATTACAAGATTTGAGAATTGAGATTTTAGATTTGAAACGACTTCGAGGGTGCGATCACCGCCGTCCGCAATAACAACAATAACTTCAGTGCTATTTTCCAAATCTTCCTTTTTTAAGAAATTACTTAACGTGTTAAGTGTTTTACCGATGCGTTTTTCTTCACGCAAGGCGCCGATTACGATACTAAGTTTTGGTGTTGGTTTTGTCATGATATGTGTCTAAAAATATATTCACGTATTTTACTTTCAAATACCGAACTATCAAACTCTTTGGCGTGAATAACGATCCGGTCTTCTGAAAAGTGACGTTTTTGAAAATCTACAATTGCCTGTTTTAAATCCTCGACAGTTTGCTTGTCGAAGAATACGCCACTAATATTTTCTTTGACGGTATCTAGCGAACCGCCAGCTCGATAAGCAATTACTGGACAGCCGGCTGCCATGGCCTCTACGGCTACGACGCCAAAATCTTCTTCGTTTGGAAAAATAAAGCCTGCGGCTTCATGAAAGTACCTTGGCATTTGCTCGTCAGTTACATTGGTCTTGAACGTAATGGTCGAGCCAGACATACGACGAAGCTCGGTGTGCATTGGGCCGTTGCCAATGACCGTCAGTGGCAGGCCGAGTTCGTTGCAGGCGCGAATAGCAAGATCAAACCGTTTGTGATGAACTTGTCGACCGGCTATCACAAAACCGCTTCGTGGTTTTAGTTTTTTGATGGGAACGCTAAAACGGGCGGTATCTACTGGAGGGTGGATTACGGTACTATTCCGTCCATAGAATTTTTTGATTCTGGATTGTACAACACTGGAAATTGCTATAAAGGTCGTTGGTCTTTTGGCGGCTCTTAGATCCCAGCGTCGAGCAAGCGGTAGCAGAATCCTTAAACCGAGGCGATAGATAGAACTTAACCGACCGACACTATCACGATTTAAATACTCGCGCGTTTTAACCCAATAGTATTGAGTTGGTGTATAGCAGTAAGCAGTATGAATGCCATTTTTTGCTCTAGTTGCTTTGGCTTCCGCTCCAGAAGCAGAGATTATAAGGTCGTAGCCTTTTAATTTTAGGTGGCCGAAGTACCACTGCCTCGGGATCGTTAAAAGCTGGTGTTTGCGAAGTGAGTTAGGAAGCCTTTGCATCCAAGAAGTACGAACATCGGCAGTTTTTAAAAAAGGCAGCTTCTGGGGTTCAAAAATAGATGTGTAAATTGGTGCATTAGGGAACATCTCATGCAATTTTTGCACTACTCTTTCCGAACCTCCTAGATTAGTCAACCAATCAGTTACTATTGCGACTTTCAGATTCGCGATTGTTAGCGGTAGCTTATTATTTTCCATTATTTATCATCCTTAAATACCCAGAGTTTGTACCAAGCATAGTTCCATACAGTAAACATTGCTGCAGAGATAAACTGCGCAAACCAGAGAGCCACGCCAAGGTCGGTTAACCATCTAAGAATTAAGTAACTCAAAAATAGATTAACAATTGTTATGCAGGCAAAGCGCCAGCCGGAGCTGATAATGTTCTTGCCTGGGAAAGCAAGATATCTCTGACATATATAGTTAAGAGTAATTCCTACGACATTTCCTATGATGTTGATCCACCATAGCCCGACATACTTTTCGCCGAAAGTTATAATTAGCCAAGCGCTCCAGAAATAGGCGCCTCCGCCGGCTATGTAGCCAAGCACGCTACGCTTCGTAAAGAAGTCTTTTTTTATTTTCATCTACTTTAACTTTAGCTTTTTTTCGGAAAATTTACCAAGCACAATACCGGCTAATCCCCACCATATGTAAGCAACTGTCTCGTCGCTCCAGACTGGCCAAAGCATACTAATAATACTTAAACCAATGAATGAGCTTATTAAACTAACAACCAACCAATTATTTCTTAAGGCCCATAACAACCTAATTGTGTATAAGTAGATTATTGAAAAAAGCACTAGTCCGAGATAGCCGAACTGGTATGCGATATCTAGAAAATAGTTTTCAACAATAACTGGCTTGTTTCCATATGTTGAAGGTGTTCCTGACGCACCAATACCGTGACCTATAACACTGTTTTCTAGACCGGAGAAACCAACTCTAAGTGATTCTAGTCTTGCATTGTCGGAATTGAATCCGCTTTGTTCGCTAGGGTCGGTGTGAAAAACCACCTGCTGTATAAAGTAGGTATTGCGATTAGAAATAACGACAAGTGCAGTCGCTAGGCCAAGTACAGTAGCGACAATAAGTAACTGCAGTTTGTATCTTTTAAATACAAAAAAAAGATAAACCAACAAGGCAATCACAATCCCTATCCAGGCACTTCTTGAATACGTAAAATATAGAGTCGCCACAGAAAATAGCAGAGTGGCCGAAAATAATAACTGATAATTAAAAGACAATCCTTTTCTGATATAAATCCAAAACGAAACAAGAACAGGAATTGCAACCACCATGTATGCTCCTAGTACATTTGGTCCGCGTAGTGTCGAAGAGAATCTGATAAGCCCACCCGAACCATCGATTGTGAAGTAGGACGGAATGATCTTACCGTTATAGCCAAAGTGACTTAAGAAGTCATGAGGTAGTATCGTAGATTGTAGTAGACCAAAGATACCCACAATGCCGAGACCAACAACAACTATCTTTAGTATTAATTTTTCAGTGTTTCTGTAGGTAGTTCCTACGAAGTATGCAATTAAGAAAAGACTAAAAAATCGTGTATTAACGTCAAAGCCGGCAAGTCTTTGGGCGATGCTACCGTGCGAGAACGCAAGGTAGATAGTATTCATACCTAAATACAGACATATTAGAAAAAGTATCCTTCTGTTAATCGGATTCTTGTCTTTATATAGATAAAAGTTTGCTACTAAAAGACCTAAAGTGAAGAACACAAGAACATCTTTTAAGGACTTGAATAATATTACGTGTCCGAAGTTACTTATAAGCCAGGTACTGAAAAATGCGTGAAATGGCACATAGCTCATTATGGATATTGTCGTAATGAGGGTGAGGCGGCGGATCTTATCAATCATCTGTAATTAATTGTATATGATTATTACCCCCTCATATAACCAATAGTCAGATATAATGACTGTATATTATGAAGAGTAGTGTCTCAACGGCCTATGCATTGATATTAATAGTTGGTGACTTTGCGGCGATTCTTGCGGCTTTCTCTTTGGCTTATATTCTTCGGGTTACTTTAAGCGACGAACCGTTTAGGACGGTTTATGCCGGCGATTATGTTGCAGCTTTCTTGCTGTTAACGCCACTGTGGTTGATTCTGTTTGGCTTTTTAGGACTTTATAACCGCGATACTTATGAGTGGCGTTGGCGTGAGTTAAGCCGTTTGCTAGTCGGATCTATTATCGGAGTTATGGGAGTTATTACGTATAACTTTATTAGCCAGGGTCCAATCTTACCGGCGCGTATCATTGCGCTTTATGGATTAATCATTGCTTTTATTTTCT
>CAZKOX010000023.1:0-5370 GCA_964554485.1 uncultured Candidatus Saccharibacteria bacterium
CTCGGGGACCAGGATTCGAACCTAGATAAACGGCACCAAAAACCGTTGTCCTACCGTTAGACGATCCCCGAATATATAAGACAAGCTTTCACACGTCTAGCTAACACCGACAATTCTACCAAAAAACAGATATAAGTGCACTATGCCGATCTCTTTACGCTATTACCAACCACAAAACTTAAATTCTTTAAGTGCTCTGGTTGATCCGGGGGCCTTGTTAGGCCCCCGGGTTGCAGGACTAGGCCTGCCGTGCTCTGGCGTTCGGAGTGATGACTCCGTACTTGACGAGGACCTCGCGGACCTGACGGTACGGACCACGCCGGAGCTGTCCCTGGTTGTAACGATGGGCGAACCCCATCGTCAGGGCGGTTGCGGTACTGGCCTGTCCAGTGACACCCTCGATGCCCAGGAGCTCATGAGCCAAGCTCGTGGTGTCCACGCCGGGCCGAAGGTCGACTCTCAGTGAGTGTTTGCGTGTCCATGTGAGCGACATGCCTATCTCCCTCTGTTGTTGCGACAATAGCCGCTGCGAATTCGGGCTTGAATTCATTGTAGATTGTAACATATTGTCATGTTTTGTCAATGCTTCTATAGACTACGGTGTTTTTAAACGTTAATCTGACCATATAACAGAATTAACAAATTATGATCCAGGGTCTTTGAATCTGGCTATGAGCCTATCAAGCTCAGCGTGTAGTTTCTCTAAAGACCCGTCGTTATTAACTACGAGATTGGCTGCTGCCTTCATTTCTGCCCAGGTTGCGCCTCCATGTAATTCCCGGTATTGTATGTGATTCGGATCCCAATTTTTAATCCAAAGTTGATCATTGTCTCTGTTGCGCTTCCTGACGCGGCCTTCACGGATTGATTCATCCGTAATTTCCATATAGACTATTGTTCCTCCTACTTCCTTTATTTTTTTTAATGATGTTATGTCTCTGAGGCCTGTTATAACGATCGTTGATTCAGGAAGCTTCAACGCCTCAGCAACAAAGAAGTCTTTTCCTCGTTCCGTTTCCAATCTTTCACTGACTTCGCCCAGAAGGGTGTATCGAATGTCGTTCTCTTTTGCGTAGTTCCTTAACCACTCACTACACTGAAAACAGCCTGCTTTAAGTGAATGCACTAAATAACCTCCCGCAGTATCCTTGCCCGAGGCTTTGCGACCAATGACAGCAATCAGTTACTTTTTCATTAAATTATCATATCAGGCCACATATTCTGCCGCACAACTCGAACGATGTGCTTATGGTGACAAGCTTATATAGATGTTTAATAAATAGCCTCGGCGTTCGTGGGGTTCATGGTTTAGCTGGGGTTCTCTTGTGGGATTAAGTATCTTTTCGCTTTCGCTCGCAGCTGTAGTCTGGATTATTGCTCAAATCTAAAGAGTAAGTAACAGCAGGAAACAGAGCGCATATAGCGCTCTGTTTTTGTTTGGTATAGTTAATATATGACAACAAAAAAGCTTTCCGAAGGCGTTGTGCACAAATTGCCTTCAGATCTTAGGGAAGCTATCATCTCCGAACCTAAAGTGTTAAGACTATGGGAAGACATCACGCCGCTGGCGCGCAATGAATGGATATGCTGGGTTATATCAGCAAAACAGCAAGAGACTAGAGAGCGCCGAGTTAAAGTAGGTATTAGCAAGATGATGTCAGGTATGCGCCGCCCTTGTTGCTGGGCGGGCTGCATCCACAGAAAAGAACGACAATAGTTCCTTGTATTTTTATTATGAATATAGTTTAGTATATGAATGCAAAGAATTCGCTCTACAGATAAAGGCCTGCAGCTCACAGATGGGCTGGATATTGTAACTTTTAGCGTTGTTGAAGACGGTGTACGGATATCTCGCAAACAATCGGCCTTAGACGAAGATTGCGGCCGGGAGGGTAATGTTACCGTAGATGGAAGGGCTAACATCCAAGACCTGGGGGATTGGCTTATGAAAGTTTATCCGACGAATGACAATCAAGAAGATCCTGATTCTACTTTCTACGAGCACACAAAGGATGAGTATACATCCGTAGCGTGCGTTGCAGTTCAGCCTGTTCAAGATACACCTGGGATAATTGAGCTCACGAATGGATCATTGCCAGGCTTCGATGCGATGGCTCAATTGTTCAGAGCAGAAGCTCGACTACGCCAGAGAGTTGATCTGAATGCTTTTGGATACCCACTTGATATCTGCGAAGGGCAGATACCAATTCTACTAGCTAGGCAAACGTATGATGGACTCGTAATAAACAAGGGTGAGTATTTTATGCGGACCCCCATTCCATTAATTCGAGCGGCTAATGTTGGGCGTTGGATCCTTCGAGGGCTGGAAACCATCCAAAAAAGAAGAAGTGCTTTCGGACTATAACTTTTCGAGTTCGCCTTTGCGTTTGACGATGTTTTTATAATCCCACTGGATCTTCTGACTCTTTTCTAACCAACGGGCTAAATCTTCAGTACTGATCTGGTCTTCGCTTGTATAGCGAGCCTCTGCTGCCTTAAATTTGCCCTCAGGCGAAAGGCCTGGTTCGTCGAAAGACTGCCCACTCCAAAACAGGAGCTGAACACCATTCTTTTGTACAGAATAACCGGCAATCGGATTCTCTTCTATAAACCACACTGGAGCCCCATGCCAGACTTTGTTAGTTGCCCCGTTTAGGTTCTTTACGATCTCACCGCAAAGTTTTTTGCAAATTGCCTGATCTTCGCCTGTCATAGAGTCGTTATAAGAGATTACGTCTTTGCTTACCATGTCAAGATTATACATGTCGACAATGTATAATTTAGTTATGAACAAAATTACACCAAATCTATGGTTCAACGGCAACGCTAAAGAGGCGGTCGACTTTTACGTATCAGTGTTTCCAAACAGCAAGATTATCTCAACCGAGTATTATCCAAAGACTGCAGAAGAGGGTTTGGCTAATTTTCAACTAGAACTCGCCGGTAAGGTACTAACTATTGAGTTCGAATTAAGCGGCAATCCGTTTGTAGCTATAAATGCAGGCCCAGAATTCAAGTTTACCGAAGCTGTGTCGTTTTCTGTTCCCTGTAAAGATCAAGAAGAGATTGACTACTACTGGGGCAAATTATCTGCCGACCCGAAGTTCGAGCAGTGCGGGTGGTGTAAAGATAAGTTTGGTCTTAGCTGGCAGGTTGTGCCGAATAATTCCGACGAGCTATTAAAACGCCCTGGCGCCTTCGCCAAAATGATGGAAATGAAGAAACTGATAATCGCCGACTTCTAAAGTAGTCTTATGAAATGGATAGGAATTAGCGGATCATGGAGAACGACATGCCCCGAACTACAAAGTGATTTGAAGCGTGAGGTAAGCGCTTTTCTCGATACTGGAGACGGAGTTGTGACTGGCGGCGCGCTAGGTGTCGACTATGCTGCGACAGATATTGCACTAGAAAGATCCCCGGACGGATCGCAAATTAAAGTGTTCCTACCCACTAATCTAGAAATTTATGCTGCACACTACCGGAAACGCGCACAGGAGGGTGTAATAACTAGCGATCAAGCCGAACAGCTAATATCACAACTAATTAGAGTAAATGAGCTAGGATCGCTCGTTGAGAATAACGACCAGACAGTGGTTAACCAAACTACATACTATCTTCGCGATACCGAGGTCGTGAATGCTAGCGACGGGCTCGTAGCCTTTCAAGTTAACGCCAGCGCCGGGACCCAAGACACTATCGAAAAAGCAAAGCAAAAAGGAATACCAGTAAAAGTATTTTCTTATCAGGTGGACCTAGATAATTAGTTCTGGTTCTTGTTCTAAGGTAATGCCAGATTTATTCTTTATCGCGCTTACAATTTTTTGCTTAAAGGAAAGTAGGTCTTTGGTGGTTTTGGCGTTCTCGTTGATCAGCACCAAGGCCTGTTTTGCCCATGTTGCCATACCCGTTTCTTTGTCGTGATAATTCTTGAATCCCGCCTGTTCGATTAGCCATCCGGCAGAAACTTTGAATTTCTCGTCTGGCAAAGGCCATGCTTTGATGTCAGGGTATTTTGACTTTAACTTTTCAAACTGAACACTATTGATAATTGGGTTAACAAAGAACGAGCCGTCATTGGCGAATTCGTGAGGGTCGGGAAGTTTATCCGTCCGAATAGCTATCACGGCGTCCCTGATGTTCTGCGAAGAGTATTGATAAATCTTATTTTCGTCTAGATAGCACTGAAGACTTTCATAAAAGGGCGGGGAGGGCGGTTCGGCACTCAACTGCAGAGTGATTGAGACAATAATAAACCGATCTTTGTCGGAGGTTTTGAAACGACTGCTACGAAAGCCAAAGGCACAATCAGCGTTATTTATCACAACAAACTTTCTTGCTTGGCGATCATAAGCTCTTAGGCTAACCAATACTTTGGAGATTTCTTGCCCGTAGGCGCCGACGTTCTGGACAGGGGTAGCACCGGCCGTTCCTGGAATATAGCTAAGTGTCTCTATGCCAGATAAGCCAGCTTTAACTGTCTGCTCGACTGCTTCGTCCCAATTATGACCCGCGCCGATGCATACCTGTGCTTCCCCAAGAATTTCAACACTCTTGATTGCCATGACAGCTACCAAACCGTCGAACCCGTCGTCACTCCAGATGATATTACTGCCAGAACCAATAACTTTTAGCTTTAATTTCTTTTCATCCGCCCAGGCGATTGCTTCGAGTAGTTCAGCCTCGGTGTTGATGTGAGTACAGTATCGGGCCGTTCCACCTAGCCGCATGGTTGAATATTTCCTTAATGTAACATTTTTTAAGATCTTCATCTTGATTAATTATAAATCAGGAAATCTAGGGTATAGATCATGGCAGAAATAAAAAAATAGCACTGTAATTTGATACGATGATAACGATGAGAAAAGCTTACTTAGCGGGCGGATGTTTCTGGGGGTTAGAAGACCTAGTCCGTGCACAACCTGGCGTGCTAGAAACAAAAGTGGGGTATACAGGCGGCGAAAACGACAATCCTACCTACCAAAATCACCCCGGACACGCCGAAGCGCTTGAAATAACCTACGACGAGGCCAAAACATCGTATTTGAAGATTCTCGACTACTTCTTTCGTATTCACGACCCGACAACTCTCAACCGGCAAGGGAATGACACAGGTTCTTCTTATCGTTCCGCTATCTTCTATCAGAACGACTGTGAATTAAAAGATGCCAATAAAATGATCAAGCTAGTCAATGATTCCGGTAATTTGCCGAACCCTGTAGTTACAACCTTAGAGCCTTTTACCAAGTTCTGGCCGGCAGAGAGATACCACCAAGACTACTTACTTAATAACCCTGGTGGTTACACCTGCCATTTCGTTCGCGCCTTCGGAAGCTATCTTGATAAATAAAGCGTCCCATTTGTTATGAT